>CAVYXU010000020.1:0-36808 GCA_963772565.1 uncultured Chloroflexia bacterium | reverse complement strand
GCCATGACCGGACGCGCGGCGCCAACGCACCCGGTCGAGACCCAGGCGTCAGCGGCCCGTGCCCGCGCCGTCGTCATGGCGGCGGAGCGCGCCCTGGGCTTCGAGCCGACCGACCGCGAGTTCGAGCAGCTCGGCTACGACATCGAGAGCCGCGTGCCCGGCACGGGCCGGCTGCGCTTCATCGAGGTCAAGGGGCGTGTGGCCGGCGCGGACGTCATCACCGTGACGAAGAACGAGATCCTCACCAGCCTCAACAAGCCCGAGGACTTCATCCTCGCGATGGTCGAGTACCTCGACGACGAGCACCACCGGCTCCACTACCTGCGCCGCCCCTTCGAGCGCAGCGGCGTGACCACGGACTTCAACGGCGCGAGCGTGAACTTCCCGTTCGCCGATCTGCTGACGCGAGCGGGAGAACCCTCATGACCGGGAAGAAGCTCATCGAGGTCGCGCTCCCGCTGGAGGCGATCAACATCGCCTCGGCGCGGGAGAAGTCGATCCGCCACGGGCACCCGAGCACGCTGCACCTGTGGTGGGCGCGGCGGCCGCTGGCGGCGGCGCGGGCGGTGATCTTCTCGCAGATGGTGGACGACCCCTCCGCCTACGTGGACGTGCTCCGGGCGGACCCGAAGCTGCACCGCAGGGCCGAGACCGCGCTCAAGGCCAAGACTGAAGCTCTGGGAGGAGGCCCGGTCCCTCGCGGAGAAGGCCAAGGGCACGGGCCTCCAGGTCCCGGAACCGGGTCCGGCGCCGACCCTCGACGACATCCTGGCCGACCAGGAGCGCCAGCGGCTCTTCCGGATCATCGAGGACCTGGTGCTCTGGGAGAACACGACCAACGAGACCGTGCTCCAGGCAGCGCGCGACGAGATCTGGAACAGCTGGCGCCGGACCTGTCTCGACAACGTCGACCATCCGCGGGCGAAGGAGCTGTTCGACCGGCACAAGCTGCCTGCCTTCCACGACCCGTTCGCCGGCGGCGGCGCGCTGCCGCTCGAAGCGCAGCGGCTGGGTCTCGAGAGCTACGCCAGCGACCTCAACCCGGTGGCCGTCCTGATCAACAAGGCGATGATCGAGATCCCGCCGCAAGTTCGCCGGGCAGGCCGCCGGTGAACCCTGAGTCGCGCGGCGACCGGACGCTCCTGGCGAAGGAGTGGCGCGGCGCCCAGGGCCTCGCCGAGGACGTCCGCTACTACGGCCAGTGGATGCGCGACGAGGCCGAGAAGCGCATCGGCCACCTCTACCCGAAGGTCGAGGTCACGGCCGAGATGGCGCGAGGAGCGGCCGGACCTCAAGCCGTACGTGGGCCAGACGCTCACTGTGATCGCCTGGCTCTGGGCGCGCACGGTGAAGAGCCCGAACCCGGCCTTCGCGCAGGTGGACGTGCCGCTCGCCTCGACCTTCATGCTCTCCACCAAGGCGGGCAAGGAGGCCTACGTCGAGCCGGTGATCGAGAACGGCGGCTACCGCTTCACGGTGAAGGTGGGCAAGCCGAAGGACGCGGAGGCGGCGAAGAACGGCACGAAGCTCGCGCGGCGCCAACTTCGTGTGCCTGATGTCGGGCACGCCGATCTCGCGGCGACTACATCAAGGCCGAAGGCAAGGCCGGGCGCATGGGCGCGCGGCTGATGGCGATCGTTGCCGAGGGCGACCGCGGGCGGGTCTATCTCGCGCCGACGCCGGAGCACGGAGGCCGTCGGCGCTGACAGGCGAGCCGAGCGTGGAAGCCGGAACTGGCGATGCTCCGGCAGCACGCAGTACCTCGGCGTCAAGCCTACGGCATGGATCACGTTCGGCCAGACCTCTTCACCGCCCGCCAGCTCGTGGCGCTGACGACCTTCTCCGACCTGGTGCAGGAAGCGCGCGAGCGGGTGCAGCGCGACGCGCTCGCCGCCGGCCTGCCCGACGACGGCAAGCCCCTCCGCGACGGCGGCACCGGCGCCACCGCCTATGCGGACGCGGTCGGCGTCGTACCTGGCCTTCGCTGTCGATCAAGGCGCTGACTATCGGCACGCACGCTCGTGCGCTGGAACGACGTGCGGCGAGAATGTCGCGAGCACCGTTCGGTCGTCAGGCGATCCCGATGACTTGGGACTTCGCCGAGGCGAATCCGTTCTCGGTGCTGCGACCGGCAGCTTTCGATCGGCGGTCGACTACGGTGGCGATGGCTGCTCGAACTATGCCGCGCGCAGGCCGAGCGGCTCGGCCACGCAGGCGGATGCCGCGACGCAGCCGACTCAGCGGCGACAGGGTCGTCTCTACCGACCCGCCCTACTACGACAACATCGGCTACGCCGACCTGTCGGACTTCTTCTACGTCTGGCTGCGCCGCTCGCTGCGGCCCGTCTTCCCCGACCTCTTCGCCACGCTCGCCGTGCCCAAGGCCGAGGAGCTGGTCGCCACGCCTACCGCCACGGCGGCAAGGAGAGGCGCGAGACGTTCTTCCTCGACGGCATGACCCAGGCGATGCACCGCCTCGCCGAGCAGGCGCACCCGGCCTTTCCGGTCACCATCTACTACGCCTTCAAGCAGGCCGAGAGCGACGGCGCCGAAGGCACCGCCAGCACCGGCTGGGAGACGTTCCTCGACGCCGTGATCCGGGCCGGCTTCGCCATCAGCGGCACTTGGCCGATGCGAACGGAAGGCGTCGGCAACGCATCGAGCGATGGACGCAACGCCCTTGCCTCCAGCATCGTCCTCGTCTGCCGCAAGCGCGCCGCCGGACGCGCCCACCGCCACGCGCCGCGAGTTCGTCGCCGCGCTCAAGGCGGAGCTGCCGGTGGCGCTCGCCAACCTCCAGCGCGGCAACATCGCCCCGGTGGACCTCGCGCAGGCGGCCATCGGCCCGGGCATGGCCGTCTACACCCGCTACGCGAAGGTGCTCGACGCCCAGGGCAAGCCGCTCACCGTCCGCGAGGCGCTGGCGCTCATCAACGCCGACCCTCGACGAGGCGCTCGCCGAGCAGGAGGGCGACTTCGACGCCGACACCCGCTGGGCGCTCGCCTGGTTCGAGCAGTCGGGCTTCGCCGAGGGCGAGTTCGGCGTCGCCGAGACGCTCTCGCAAGGCCAAGAACACGAGCGTCGCCGGCATGGTCGGAGGCCGGCATCCTCGAGTCGGGCCGCGGCAAGGTGCGCCTGCTCCGGCCCGAGGAGCTGCCCGCCGACTGGGACCCGGCGACCGACCCGCGCCTGACCGCCTGGGAGATCGTCCACCACCTGATCCGCGTGATCGGAAGCGGCGGCGAGGGCGCGGCGGCCGAGCTCGTCGCCAAGCTCGGCGCCCGGGCCGAGGTGGCCCGCGAGCTGGCATACCGCCTCTACACCCTGTGCGAGCGCAAGAAGCGCGCCGGCCGATGCGCTCGCCTACAACGGCCTGATCCAGAGCTGGCCCGAGATCACCCGCCTCGCCCAGGAGGGCGGCAAGCCCGCGGCCGTCCAGGGCGGCCTGTTCGACGACATGGGGGCATAGGCCATGGCCATCACGAACCAGGAACGCGTCGGCAAGGCCATGGACCTGCTCCGCGTCGGGCTTGCCCCCTTCGTCGAGCGCGAGTTCGAGAACCTGCACCCGGGGCAGGCGGACGACATGGCGCGCCACCATCTCGGCGACGACCGGCTGGTGGGCCACAAGCCGATCGAGGCCTGGGACGTGGCGGCGCTCCTGCGCCTCATGTGGGACTCGTGGAACGACGTGTTCGCGCGGACCCTCGGCCGCGCCGAGCGCTCGCTCGTCCAGGAGCTGCGCGACGCCCGCAACAAGTGGGCGCACCAGGAGCCGTTCTCGAGCGACGACGCCGACCGGGCGCTCGACTCGATCGCCCGCCTCCTGACCGCCGTCTCGGCGCCCGGAGGCCGACGAGGTCGGCAAGATGAAGATGGAGCTGCGCCGGCTCACCTTCGAGGAGCAGGTCCGCAGCGAGAAGCGCAAGGCCGGCGGCTCGCTGATCGAGGCGGCAGGGACCGGCACGCTCAAGCCCTGGCGCGAGATCGTCACGCCGCACGCCGACGTCGCCAGCGGTCGCTACCAGCAGGCGGAGTTCGCCGCCGACCTCTGGCAGGTGCACCTGGGCGAGGGCACCGACGAGTACCGCGACCCCGCGGAGTTCTTCCGCCGCACGTACCTGACCGAGAGCCTCAAGGGCCTGCTCGTGGGCGGCGTCCAGCGGATCTCGGGCACCGGCGGCGACCCGGTGGTCCAGCTCCAGACCAACTTCGGCGGCGGCAAGACGCACTCGATGCTGGCGCTCTACCACCTGTTCTCCGGGGCGAACGCGAGCGACCTCGCGGGCGTGGACGCGGTGCTGGCCGAGGCGGGTCGTCAAGACGGTCCCGGTCGCCCGCCGGGTGGTCCTGGTCGGGAACAAGATCTCGCCCGGGAACCCCGTCACCAAGCCCGACGGCACGGTGGTCCGCACCCTGTGGGGCGAGCTTGCCTGGCAGCTCGGCGGCCCGAAGGCGTTCGCGCGCGTCGCGGCCGACGACGAGCGGGCCACGAACCCGGGCGACGTCCTGCGCGAGCTGTTCAACGAGTACGGGCCGTGCCTGATCCTGATCGACGAGTGGGTGGCCTACGCCCGCCAGCTCCACGACCAGGGCGACCTGCCCGCCGGCGGCTTCGAGACCCAGTTCACGTTCGCCCAGGCGCTGACCGAGTCGGCCAAGCTCGCGGGCAACTGCCTGCTCGTGATCTCGCTGCCCGCGTCGGACACCACGGGGTCGCCCCACACCCAGGCCGACGACGTCGAGGTCGGCGGCATCCGCGGGCGCGAGGCGCTCGACCGGCTCCGCAACGTCGTCGGGCGGCTGGAGTCGTCGTGGCGGCCGGCGACCGCCGAGGAAGGGCTTCGAGATCGTCCGGCGCCGGCTGTTCGAGCCGCTCGACGGCCCGGGCGCCTTCAAGGCAGCGCGACGTGACCGCCCGCGCCTTCGCCGACCTCTACCGCGCGCAGGGCGCCGAGTTCCCGCCCGAGTGCCGCGACGCCGACTACGAGAAGCGGATCGTGGCCGCCTACCCGATCCACCCCGAGATCTTCGACCGGCTCTACGCGGACTGGTCCACGCTGGTGAAGTTCCAGCGCACCCGCGGCGTGCTGCGCCTGATGGCGGCGGTGATCCATGCCCTGTGGGAGAAGGGCGACCGCAACCCGCTGATCCTGCCCTCGACCATCCCGATCGACGACGCGCGGGTCCAGTCCGAGCTGACGCGCTACCTGTCGGACAACTGGGCGCCGATCATCGAGAAGGACGTGGACGGGCCGAACTCGCTGCCGCTGCGGATCGACGCCGACCAGCCGAACCTCGGCAAGCTGCACGCGACCCGGCGGGTGGCGCGCACGATCTACCTCGGCTCCGCGCCCACGGCGGCGGCGGCGCACCGCGGCCTCGAGGACCGGCGGGTCAAGCTCGGCTGCGTGATGCCGGGCGAGGCGCCCGCGGTCTTCGGCGACGCCCTCCGGCGGCTCGCGGCCACCGCGACCTACCTCTACCAGGACGGCCCGCGCTTCTGGTACGCCACCCAGCCGACGGTCACCAAGCTCGCGGAGGACCGCGCCGAGCAGCTCAAGCGCGATCCCGACAAGGTGGCCGGCGAACTCGACGAGCGGCTGCGGGCCGACCTCCGCAAGACCGGGGACTTCGCGCGGATCCATCCCCTCCCGCGCTCCGGGCGCCGACGTGCCCGACGACCTCGACGCGCGCCTGGTCGTGCTGCCCCCGGAGCAGGCGTACAGCAAGGAGCCCGACAGCGCCGGCCGAGATCGGCGGCGCAGCGCATCCTCGAGGCGCGCGGCAACACGCCGCGCCTCTACCGCAACACGCTCGTCTTCCTCGCGGCCGACAAGGTCCGCCTCCAGGACCTCGACGAGGCGGTCCGCCGGTACCTCGCCTGGACAGTCGATCCTCGCCGAGAAGGTCGCGCTCAACCTCGACCCCCACCAGGTGCGCCAGGCAGAGACGCAGCTGCAGGCCGCCAACGGGGCGGTCACGGCGCGCCTGCCCGAGACCTACCAGTGGCTGCTGGTGCCAGAGCAGGTCAAGCCGGACTCGCCGATCACGTGGCAGGCAGCCCGGCTCTCGGGCGGCGAGGCGCTCGCCGTGCGGGCCAGCCGGAAGCTGCGCTCCGACGAGACGCTCCTGACCTCGCTCGGCTCGACGATCCTGCGGAAGCACCTCGACGAGGTCCCGCTCTGGCGGGGCGACCACGTCGCCGTTCGGCAGCTCGTGGAGGACTTCGCGCGGTATCTCTACCTGCCGCGGCTCGCCGGGCCCGAGGTGCTCGTCGCAGCGGCCCGCGACGGCGTGGCCCTCCTGTTCTGGCCGTCGGACACGTTCGCATACGCCGAGAGCTACGACGAGGAGGCCAAGCGTTACCGCGGTCTGCGCGGCGGGCAGGCGGTGTCGCTATTCGCCGACAGCGCCGGGCTGCTGGTGAAGTCCGACGTCGCAAAGCGGCAGATCGACGCGGAGACGGTCGTCGCACCGCCGGGCGGCGGAGGCGACACGGCGGGCGGTGGCGCGGACGGCGGGTCCGGATCAGGCGGCAGTTCCGGTGGCGAGGAGGGTGGCGGCGGCTCCGATGGCGGGGCGGACGGCGGCACGGATGCCGGCGGGACAGGCCCGGCGCCGCGGCCGCGCCGCTTCCACGGCACGGTCACGCTCGATCCCACGCGGGTCGGCCGCGACGCGAGCCGCATCGCGGACGAGGTCATCGCCCACCTCGCCGCACCAGTGGGAGCGGTGGTCACCGTGACGCTCGAGATCGAGGCCTACCTCCCCGACGGGGCGTCGGACCAGGTGGTCCGGACGGTGACCGAGAACGGCCGCACGCTCCGGTTCACGAGCCAGGGGTTCGAGACCGACTGACACCCTATGCCACCTCGCCTGCGAAGGCATCAATCTCGTCACCTGAGACTCCTAGCGTGACTGCTCGTAGGCACTGTCGTCGTCGATAGCCTCGATCTCGGCGATCGGATTGGCGTCATCGTCCAACGCAGCAACCACCCGCCGCCAGTCACCGGGACCCGACAGTGGCAACGAAACCAGTCGGACGCGTCCGCCCACATGCCACCCGGCGTGCGCCCGGAGCCACTCACCCTGTGTTTCGGAGCTGCCAGAGACAACGTCTGGGTAGAAGAGCCAAGTGACATTTGCCCCGATGCCGGGGGGCGGCTCAGCAACCATCGCCCAACAGGCTTCGCCGTCGTAGGGGCAGTCGCCTCCGCGGTCGACGCGCCACCCATGACCGGAAAGCTCATCGGCGAGCCAGGTCCCTGCAAGTACCGTGGCCAAGAGGAATCGGGCACCTGCAATCGTCCGTCCCCTCGCCTCGTGGACGGTCCCGTCAGCGTGGGTGACAGTGGCGAGGTACTCCCACGAGGCATGCGGGTCGCTTCTCGGGAGATGCTCGTCCTGCCGACGCATCACGTAGCGCGCGCTCAGGGCATCGCCCGGGCGGAGCCATCGCGCCAGCACGGTCGAGGCGGCTTCTGCGGGCGATATCTCTGGGGGATGCGGAGGCGACTCGTCGACGTCCAGCAATAGGAGGTCAAGCAGGCCGGAGCGAAGCTGATCCGGCGTTGTGTAGCTGCCGGGATATCGGTGCTCCGATGCGTCCCAACACGACAGCGTCCGGCGGACAGCCGCTCCGTATGTCGAGCCGGCCTCACCGCAGGCTCGCCATAGCGCCTGATCCCACGCCCAGAACTCCTGTTCGTTCCGCGCCAGCGCAATCGTGTAGTCAGGATCCCTGAGGTACAGGATGCGATCGCGGTACGCATAGAGATTCGCGATTTCTCGTACGAGGTCGTCTGCCACATCGTCGACTACTTGTGGACGTGGTTGTGCATGGGCAAGGACCGAGATTAGCGCCCAAGCAGACTCAGCTGCCTCGACTGCTCGCTCGTCGGCACGGAGTCCAAGATCCCGCAGGTCATCGGGTGACAAATCGCCCGTAAGCCCGGCGTCGAAGTACCACAGTCGCAGCGCGGCCGCGTCATCGCCGGCATCAAAGGCAGCCCATCCAGCATCGATCGGGTCCGGCAGCTCCTGACCCGGGAGCGATGCAATCTGTCGCGATCCGGAGTCGCTCGGTCCGCCGACACGCTCGAGGTTGAGCTGCGTGACCTCGGGGTCACCCGTGCGCTCGTCCTTTCGCCGTCGAAAGAGCCTGATGGTTCAACCTCCGGTCACCTCTGGGAACTTGCGGAGCCCGTTCGCCTAGCATGCTTGTTCAGTGCCAGTCTGCTCAACTACGGCCCGCCGCGTCCGGTCGGCGTGCTTGATGGGCTGCCGGGGCGATCCGCGTTCAGCGCGCTGGCAGCGCGGCGGCGGGTCGTACGGTGCTCGCGTCGGTAGAGCAGCCACGCCGCTTGGGCGGGAGCGCGGAGGTCTGGACGAGATCCCGCATCGCATGCACTGTGCGCCTCGAAATCTGTTCGCGCAACCGACTCCCTGGGGCCGGCCGCTGTTATGGCGCTCGCTAGGCGAGGCGCAGTTCCGAGTCACCTTCCGCCTCGGATTGCCCGTGGCCATGAGAAAGTGATCAAACTGGCCGAAAGTGGGGCCAGTTCAGGTGATCATGCCCAGACCACCTTGCCGGACGCATCGAGCACGGCGAGATCGGGGTCGAAACGTGCGGTGAAGCCCGGCGGCCAGACGATCTCGCGTCGTCCACCCGTGGGGTCAACCAGCCATGCCACCCGGGGATCGGTTGGGCTTCCTGCGAGCGTCGCGCCCGTGCCGACGCCCGCGCAGATGCTGACGTCTGAGGCGAGCGTCGGGAGTGCCGGACTGGGCGTTGGCGTTGCCCCACACGCTGCGAGCAGGACGACCACGGTCGCGACGAGCAGTCCACGCTTCATGATGGCGGCTCCCTCCAACGACCCAACGCTACCCCAATCGAACACGAACTTTCATCCACAGGGCCTCAGTGACCCGAAGTGCGGCGATGAAGGCTCGAACGCGGATGATGATCGTGTGATCGTCCCACTGCGGATCACCAGTCGCTCCAGGGCTCGGACGATCTTGTCGTCGCTCATCCCGGCATTCTTGGCCGCCATCCGCGCGCAGGAGCGCGAGCGCGCGGCTGCCGACCGACGGCGCCGGTGGGAGGCCGCGATGGTCAAGGCAAGGGCAGGCTCCGAGGAGCACGCAAGCTGGGACGCGTTCGTCGAGAGTTCGCGAGCCTGGCGCGTCAACCGTGGGCTGCGTGAGTTCCTCGCGGCGGCGAGGGAGACTGCGCGAGCGACCGGAGAGGCCGATGGCGCCCTGGCGGCGCACCTCGACTTCGCGGAGCGCAAGTTGGACGAGCTCGACCCAGTCGAGCCCTACGCGGCCTCCGCCGCCCGGCGGACGTTGGTCGGAGCGTTCGCCACGGGGATCAACAGACCTGGCGACGTTGTGTCGGGGCTATCCCTCTCGCCCCGACCAGACTGACCCTTCGAGACGGCAACGTCTCCGGCCCCGAAGGCCGCATCCCATCCGCGGGCCTTCGCGTGGGCGGTCAGCGTGAATGTGCAGTCGGTCACCCCCTGGACGTCGATCCGCTCGAAGACTGCCTCGGCGATCGCGTGCGTCGCTCATACACCGGGTTCGGCGGCTGATTCCACCCCGGGCCAGAGGAGCGGCGGGCGACCGGCGCACGGCTCCCGGGCCCTCCGATGCGACGCCTTGGTGCCTCGTCGTCCTGTTCCGCTTGCCCGACAACGAGGCTCACGTTCCGTCGCTGACTCCCCACGTGAACCCCATCGACTCGACGGCGTCCATGAACTCGCCCGTCGAGACGGTTCTGCTCGACCGGCGATGGAATGCCGCGTGCCTCCCGCCGGTAGTACGCGGTCCACTCGCCGTGCTCGTTGACGCCCGCGCCCTGCGCGAAGTGCTTGCTCTCGCACACCCACACGTCGAACGTCCGACCCAGGAGCAGGTGGTCGATCTGCGCAACGCGTCCGTCGACCTCGAGCCGCAGGTCGTGGATGACCATCCAGTTTGGTCTGGGTCCGAAGTAGAAGTCGATCTGGTAGGCGGCGTCGCGCTCGCCGGCGATGCCTGAACGAACGGACCGGACCTCCTGGTCGATCCGCCGGCGAGTCTCGGCCCCGAGATCCGAACGGGCGAGGAGCGCAGCCCGCGTTTCGAGCTGCGGCTGTTTGTCGTCCGCCGACTTGATCAGCATTGGCGTTGGAGGTCCCCGAACAGCGATCTCTTGAGGATACGCAGGCCCCATGACCGATGTCGGTCGTGGCAGCGTGGCTCGGAGGGCGCCAAGGTCCTTCGCGTGATCTGCGGCCTACAGCGCAACCTGCCCTGAGACGGCAACGGGGCGGGATGCCAATCCGTGCCCCAGAGCGACCGATCCCTCGACCCGCACGATGAGGCCCGGCGGCGGCCCCACAAGGCGCGCCTCAATTCGCGTGACTCGGCTCAGCGCTCCGCTCGCGAGGAGGGCCTCCCCGAGGACAAGCTCGGCCAGAACCTCGACCAGCTCTGGAATCCGGCCGGCCCTGGTGACCAGCCCGGGCCAGTCGATCGCGGTATGGGGCGTCATCATCCGTGGGCGCTCGGGCGCTTCGAGTCCCGCGAGTTCGCGGACGGTCAGACCGACCAGGTCCTCCGGTCGCCACTCCCGACCCTCCTCTGACATCGTCATCCCGAGGAGCGAGTCCGAGGTTCTCGCGGGGTTCAATCGGTAGGCCGCGCGGTAGCCATGGTCGCCGCGCGCGGCGCGCTCCTCGAGCTCGCCGAGCGTTGCTTCGAAGAGCTGCCCATGGACCACGAGCGGCACCGGCCGGCCTTGGGCGTGGATCTCGGCGAGCGCCACCCGGATCGTTGGGTCGCTGATCCGGCCGGTTGTCTCGAGGGAACCCTGGTCCGCGGTCCAGCCGGCGCTTGGCGCGACCAGGTTCGCCTCGTCGGCGCGGATCACGAGGTTGCCGACCTTGTGCCACGTGTACAGGCGATAGCGGGCGAGATCTGCGATGGCCCGCGCGACCGCTGCCCGCAGCTCGGCCCCATCCCGGAACGTCGCGTAGCTGTAGCGCTCGCCGAGCTCGGCCATCCAGGTTTGCAGGTACCCGTCGCGCGTGCTCGGGTCGACGCGTGCGTCGACGAAGACCCAGCGGTCAAGGCCAAGCTCCTCGGCCCGATTGAACTCGGCATGGGTCGCGGAGAACCCGGTCGCCCGCCGGCGACCGTAGCCTGTGCCGAGCAGGAGGACGATGGAGTCGGACGTCGCGACGCCATCAAGCCACGCATCCTCTGGGGCAACTGGCCGAGGGGTAATGAGCTCCCAAGCGACCGCCTCGGCCCCGTTGTCCCCGATGCCGTCGATGGCGGCCCGGCGTTCGTCCCGGAGATCCATCACGCTGCTCACGAAGATCCGCCGGGCGGACGCCCATCGGCGCAGCTCGTCGCCGGTCGGCCGCAGGAGCCGCGCTGCATCGATCTGGACGTCCGAGATCGGGAGGTTGCGGTGCATCACCAGCGAAGCCCCGTTGTGGCGGCGAACGCGGCCAGCGCCTGCCGTGCGTCCGCGAACCGCTGCGTCGAGCCGCCGAAGAGCCCCGCTGCCAGGACGGGGGCATCGGCCCCGAGGGACTCCACGGACGCGCCGAGCCGGCTGCCGGGATCGAGGTCGCCGCCCCCCTTCCACGCCCAGCGCCCAATCGGTGCCCAGCGTGACTCGGCATCGACGTGGACGAGACCGAGCAGGTACTCCCACTCGTCGAAGGCGCGCTCGAAGCGACGGTCGGACGGGACCGCCTTGGCGAGCCAAGGCCGGACCACCTCGAACAAGCGGTCGCTCGTCGGCGTCTTGTGGCGCTCGAGCCCCGGCAACCGGCTCGCGATCTGGCTCCCCATCACGGCCGCAGGGGCGAGAACGGCTGTCGTCCGCTGCCGGGTGCCGCGCTCCTCGAGGACCGGGCCATCGACCAGGGCGCGCACCGCGTCGAATCGGCCGTGGGCGACGGCGCTCGCGCCGGCGGCGTAGAGAACGGCGAGCGCCGGGTAGCGGGGAAGGCACGACCAGCCGCCG
Source organism: uncultured Chloroflexia bacterium (assembly GCA_963772565.1). GTDB lineage: Bacteria > Chloroflexota > Limnocylindria > Limnocylindrales > CSP1-4 > CAIXZV01. Next base: position 24,776 of record CAVYXU010000020.1, on the reverse strand, counting down.
TCAGCCCGCGTGTCGGTGACCTCGGCCAGCCGCTCGACCACCTCGGCCAGGAGGCCAGGGCCGTCGAGGGTACCGAGGCCCGCAATGCTCGCGGCCGCCGATGCCAGTTCGGCCACGAGTGCCTCGTAGCGGTCGATCCGCTCGAGGAGTTCATCGTCTGGAAGCGGCCGCGCTGGCGCCTTGAGGTCCCCGGACTCCATCGCCGCGAGCACGCGGCCCACCTCATCGTGCACGTCGCCATGCAGGAGTGCCCGCGCCGCGGGGTCGCTCGCGCGCTCGGTCACGCGATCCAAGAGAGTGCGGTCGTCCACGTCCGAAAGCGTAGCGCGAGGCCATGACCGCTCGCCTGTCACCAATGAACTTGTCGCGCACGTGCTTGATAGCGGCGACGAGGCGCGGGTGCGGGGCGCGGGCCGGGTCCGTTCGATCACGGGCGCGGACGACGTCTCCCCCACGGCGGCTGCGCCTGGCTCGCCTGTCCCATCCCGCGCCTCGCCGCCCATGCCGGCCTCGCGCCCCGGGCGTACCATCAGGACACGCACCCGACGTTCGCTTGATGTTTCGGGCGGGCCGGCTGGTGCGCCTGACTCTTGCGGGGATGTTCGCCTGACACCCCCGGAATCTGACGGCGCGACGCGCCCGAGGAGAGGTCGAAACACCGGCCCCTGAACGTAAGATGGGGGCCAAGCGCTGGCACCTGACCCAACGGTATGACAGTTGACTCTGGATCAGGGGGTTCCAGGTTCGAATCCTGGCGCGCCAGCCAATTTCCCTGACGTGGTACCGGACCCAGCCGCGCACTGACCGTCAACGGGTCTCTATGCCGCGCCCGACACGCACACTGCGGCGGATGCCGCGCTCCCGTCGTCGCGCACGGATGCAGCCACAGCCCTCCGGTGTCCGGTGACACACCTTACGCCCACGAACGGACGCGACGGTCCGGTCATCTCTCCTCGCTTCGCATGTTGCCCGTCACGGCGCCGCGCAACGCGCCGCACCGGGCCAGCGTCTTGTTCGCGTGCAGCAACGAGGACGTCAGGTGGCAGATCCGCTCACAAGGCTCGCCAACGGCCGGTTCGGCCGCGCCTATCGGCGGCTGGTTGCGTTCGTCCTCCGCCCGGCGTACGCGGTCTACGTCGCGCGCCTGCGGGCAGCCGTGTTCGCTCGACCGCGACCCGGCCATGTGGCCGTCATCATGGACGGCAATCGAAGGTGGGCGACGCTGGAAGGCTACGTGGATCCGGGCGAGGGCCATCGACGTGGTGCCGAGAAGGCCCTCGAGCTCATCGACTGGTGCGTCGAGCTCGGAATCCGTGAGGTCACCCTGTGGGCGCTGTCGATCGAGAACCTGGGTCGGCCGGCCGAGGAAGTGGCAACCATCACCGATGTTGCGACGGAGGCCATCAATGCGCTCTCGTCGGGTCGCCGCAGGACGAGCGCTCCCGTTGACCTCCGCGTCATCGGTCGTCGGGACGTCCTGCCTGGCGGCCTCGTTGACGCCCTCGATCGATCGGCGGAGCTGTCGCGGCCCGACGGTGCGATCACGGTGACGGTCGCCATCGCCTACAGCGGCCGGGACGAGCTGCTCGAGGCGTTTCGGGCCACCATCACCGACGCCCTGACCGCAGGGACGCCGGCGGATCAGCTCGCTGAAGGAATCACGTCCGAGGCGGTCGCAGCTCATCTGTACACCAGCGGCTCATCGGATCCCGACCTGATCATCCGGACCTCGGGCGAGATCCGCCTCTCCGGCTTTCTGCCCTGGCAGAGCGTGTACAGCGAGTACCACTTCTGCGAGGCGTACTGGCCGGCGTTCCGCGAGATCGACTTCCTCCGCGCGATTCGCACCTACCAGCAGCGAGCCCGCCGGTTCGGCCGATAGGACTGCGGCTCCCCTGCGATATCATCGGCACCGGTCGCTGATGCGTGGCTCACGGTGAGCGTCCGGCGCTGAGCCGGGAGGACCGGGGTTCGATTCCCGGCGCGTCAGCCAACTCCCCGGGGAGTGTGGTGCGCCCTTCGCGTGAGTCGCGGCTCCTCCCACATCGGTAGCAGGAGCGCGCCATGACCACCGACTCGACCGCTTCGAGCCCCCCCTCTCCCGCCCCGGAGCGGTCCGATTTCATCCGCGACATCGTCGCTGCCGACGTGCGCGGCGGACGCGTCGGGACCGTCGTCACCCGGTTCCCGCCCGAGCCCAACGGCTACCTCCATATCGGCCATGCCAAGTCGATCGCGCTCAATTTCGGCATCGCGCAGGAGTTCGGCGGCCACTGCAACCTCCGGTTCGACGACACCAACCCCGTCAAGGAGGAGCAGCAGTACATCGACGCCATCGAGGCGGACATCCGTTGGCTGGGCTTCGATTGGGGCGACCACCTCTACCACGCGTCGGACTACTTCGAGCAGCTCTATGCCTGGGCCGTCCACCTGATCGAGCACGGGCATGCGTTCGTCGATGACCAGTCCGCCGACGAGATCCGGGAGACGCGGGGCACCCTGACCGAGCCGGGTTCCAACTCGCCCCACCGCGACCGCCCGGTTGAGGAGAACCTCGACCTGTTCGCCCGGATGCGCGCCGGCGAGTTCCCCAACGGCGCCCGGGTGCTGCGGGCGAAGATCGACATGGCCTCGGCCAACATCAACCTCCGGGATCCCGTGCTGTACCGGATCGTGCACGCCACCCATCCCCGGACCGGCGATGCCTGGTGCGTCTACCCCACCTACGACTTCGCCCATGGCCAGTCCGATGCCATCGAGGGCGTGACCCACTCCATCTGCACCCTCGAGTTCGAGGTCCATCGGCCGCTGTATGACTGGCTGATCGAGCGCCTGCCGGTACCCGCGGTCCCCCACCAGTACGAGTTCGCGCGCCTCAGCCTCAGCCACACCGTGCTGTCCAAGCGGGTCCTGCTGCGGCTGGTCAACGAGGGCCATGTGCGCGGCTGGGACGATCCCCGGATGCCGACCATCCGCGGTCTCCGGCGGCGCGGCTTCCCGGCTGCGGGCATCCGCGAGTTCACGACGATGGTCGGGGTGTCGAAGGCGGACTCGGTGATCGAGTACGGCCAGCTCGAGTACGCCGTGCGCCAGGTACTCAACCGGGCGGCGCCGCGACGGTTCGGCGTGCTGGACCCGCTCAAGGTGGTGATCACCAACTGGCCCGAGGGCAGCTTCGAGCCGATGGAGGTCGTCAACAACCCCGAGGACCCGTCGGCCGGCACGCGGCAGGTCGAGTTCGGCCGCGAGCTGTGGATCGAGCGCGACGACTTCATGGAGGAGCCGGCGCCCAAGTTCTTCCGGCTGTCGCCCGGGCGCGAGGTGCGGCTGCGGAACGCGTTCTTCGTCACCTGCAACGAGGTGGTCAAGGACGCCTCGGGTCACGTGGTCGAGCTGCGGTGCACCTACGACCCGGCGACGCGCGGCGGCTCCTCGCCGGACGGCCGCAAGGTGAAGGCGACCCTCCACTGGGTTTCCGCGGCCCACGCCATCCCGGCAGAGGTGCGGCTGTACGACCAGCTGTTCGCCCGGCCGGATCCGGGTGCCGACGGCGACCTGTTCGCGGACCTCAACCCGGCGTCCGAGACGATCGTGTCCGGCGCGATGCTGGAGCCGTCGCTGGCGGAGGCGGTCGTCGGCGAGACGGTCCAGTTCGAGCGGCTGGGCTACTTCGCGCCTGACGCGGACTCGCGGCCCGGCGCGCTGGTGTTCAACCGGACGCTGACGCTGAAGGACACCTGGGCAAAGGTGCAGGCACGGGGGTAGCGCGGCGAGGCACGTAGCCGGGCTCGAAGCCCTGCGAACGGGCCATTTCCTGGAGCGTGATGGCCCGCATTCACGCCGTCTCGTTGCGCCAAGGCTATGCTGCCGGCTCAGGTCGTCCTTCGGCGGTCGCGTGATCGCCGATCGTCGTCACAGGAGGCGCACGTGCCAGCCAGGGCCGCCCTCAACTACCCGAGCCTCGATCCGGCCGCGACCGAAACGCTCGTCGCTGAAGCGCTCACCGAGGCTGACCGGCTCGTCGAGGTCGCGCTCACCATGCCGGCCGACGACATCCCCGGGTTCCTCGACGGCCTCGACGCTGCCATGCGGGTCTGGGCGGCCGCCAATGGACGCACGGCTCATCCGCGCATGCTGGATCCGGATCCCGAGCGGCGGAGGGCGGCGGAAGTCGCCTTCGCACGACTCGAGCACTGGCGCCGGGCGCTCGTCCGCCGCGAAGATGTGGCGGCGCGCATCGTGCGCGCCGACGCCGCCCGGGATTCCCTGGATGGTGAGCAGCGCGCCGCCGTCACGTTCTGGAAATCCGACTTGCGCGACGCGGGCGCCGGGCTGTCCCCGGAGGTCGGCTCGGACGTGCGGGCCATGCAGGAACGGCTGATCGAGTTGTCCACCGACTTCACGAGACGCCTCGGTATGCCCCCGGACCTCGAGGTGCCTGCGGACCGGCTCACCGGCCTCTCGGACCAGGTCCGCGCCGGGCTGGTTCCAGGGCAGGAGCCCGGGACCCTGCGTCTCCCGATGAGCGATCCCGTCTGCCAGGCCGTGCTCGTGCAGGTTCAGGACCGCGGGATCCGCGAACGCGTCGGGTGCGGGGGGCTCAATCGTGGCGGCGACGCCAACCGGGAGATGCTCGCCGAGGCCGCGCAGATTCGGCGCGCACTGGCCAGCCGGCTCGGCTACCGGTCATGGGCCGACCTGCGCACCGAGACGCAGCTTGCGGGTGGCGCGTCGGCCGTCACGGACTTCCTTGCCGACGTCTCGGGCGAACTCGCGCCGATCGTCGACGAGGAGCTGGAGGCGATGCGCCGAGTCCTCGCGGCCGAGCTCGGCGTCACGCCGGACGCTGTCGAGATCGAGGATTGGGACTGGCGATATGCAGACGGCCGCCAGCGGGCAGCGGTCGGCGCCGATCCGGACGCGGTACGCGACTACTTCGCCTACGAAGACGTGTTTTCAGGGATGATCTCGGTCATCGACGACATGTTCGGGGTCCGCCTTGAGCCGCGCACGGACCGGGTCGCGTGGCACCCCGACGTGCGGACGTTCGACCTGCTCGACACCGCAGATGGTTCAGTGCTCGCCGCGTTGCTGGTCGACCCCTACCAGCGCGATGGCAAGGCGAATGGCGCCTGGATGGACACGCTGGATCCGTCCACGCCGAACCCGGGGCGACCACGTTTCCCGGTGTTCGTGCTGTGCGCGAACTTCACGCCGCCGGCTGACGGCGAGGCGCTCCTGACGATGTCGGACGTCGGCACGCTGTTCCACGAGTACGGTCACGTTGTGCACCTCGCGCTTTCGCTCGCGCACAGCCGGTATTGGATTGCGAGCGAGAGCTGGGTTCGCCGGGATTGGGTCGAGGCGCCCTCACAGTTCCTGGGTCGTTGGGGCACCGAGCCAGCAGTGCTCGCCCGCTTCGCCCACCATCGACGCACGGGCGCACCCATCCCTGCCGAGCTCCTCGCCGGGTTGGACCGTGCCGACCGGCTGAACGGCGCGATCCGAGCGCTCAGGCAAGTGTCGATCGCGACACGGGATCAGGCAATCCACGGCGTGGACGATGTCGACGTCGACACCGCGAATTGGACCGGGTGGGCGGTCCGCCGGACACCGTTTCCCGACGGCACCTTCGAGCCTGGGTCTCACTCCCACGAGATGGAGGGTTACGACGGACTGTATTACGGGTATCCGTGGGCCGAGGTCCTCAGCGATGACCTGATGACGCCGTTCGTCGAGGCGGGTCTCCTGTCGCGGGAGGTCGGCGCGCGTTACCGCCGTGAAGTGCTGGAGCAGCCGGCGGTCATCAACCCCCTGGACGGCGTGCGCCGCTTCCTCGGCCGCGATCCGTCGAGCGAGGCGTACTTCGCGCGGAGACGTACTTCGCGCCGTTAGGGAGTGGCTCCGGGAACGACACCCAGCCAGTCCGGATCCCCCAGCAACGACAACGACAGCTCGCCGAGTCGTCGAGTCCCAGCTTGTCGCTCTCGGGATCCGACATGCAATATTTGGGCATGCCTGTCCGAACCGTCATCGAACGTGGAACCAAGGGGAAGCGCGCGGTTGCCTTCAGCCTGGAATGGCCAGGGTGGAGTCGAGGCGCGAAGACCCCCGAGCTTGCCCTGGAGACGCTCGAGGCCTATCGAGCACGCTACCGGCCCGTCGCAGATCTCGCCGGAATGCTGGACGAGTTCGACGCCGCCGGGCCCCTCGAGATCGTCGAGGACCGGGTCGGGACGGGCTCGACCGATTTCTGGGGCATCTCCTTCTCGCCGGCGGCGGCGGAGGCCGATGAGGGGCCAATGGGCGCTGCGGAGCTCGAGCGCGGTATCACGCTGTTGCGGGCCTGCTGGGCGTTCTTCGACGGCGTCGCGGCGCGCGTCTCGCCGGAGATGCGCCGGGGCCCGCGCGGGGGCGGACGCGACCGTGACCACATCATCCGCCACACGATCCGCGTTGAGAGCGAGGACTTCGCGAAGCGGGTGGGATTGCGGATACCAGAGGGCGCGGCGCTTACGCCAGACGGCCTGCGCGCGCATCGGGAGACCTACGTCGCGGCGATGCGCGCCTACAACGCCGGCGAGGTCGCGCGGCGGATGAAGTCGTGGACGCTCCCGTTCCTCATCCGGCACTCGGGCTTCCACACACTCGACCATGCGTGGGAGATGGAGGACAAGGACCTCACCGGCCCGGACGAGGTCGTCGGACCTTAGGGCTCGCGCGTGGCGACTCCGTACCGTCCCTGGTCCTGGTCGAACGTTGCGATCGGAACCGCGCCCGCGGCGGTGAGTGCGGCCACGATCATCGCGTCGGGGATCGGCCGGCCGGGCATCGATCTCGCGCGCACGAGCATCTCGACCAGCTGGTCGGCGTGGGCATCCACGATCCTGATGTTGGCCCGCTGGACGAGGTCGATGAGGCTGTCGATGATGTCCCGCTGGTCGACGCCGTACTGCGTCCGGAGCACATGCGCACATTCGGCGAGGGCGATCGCGGACACGCCGACCTGCGCCGTGTCGTCGTCGATCAGCGCGGCCGCGCGTTTCGCCTGGGCCGATGGCGTGCCGACGAGGTACCGGACGATGACCGACGTGTCAACGCCGATCACGCCGTCCGGTCCGGATCCACGGTGTTCCAGGCTGCGTCGCGAAGAGCGGACCACGTCTCGTCCTCCGGTCGCCGGCCGATCTTGTCGATAAGCGATCCCGCCAGCGATCGGTGATGCCGGCCGGGGACGACCTCGATGACGATCCGCCCGTCCTCGATCCGCTGGACCGTCTCGTCTCCGGCGTAGATCCCGAGCTCCTCGCGGATGGCCTTGGCGATCGTGATCTGACCACGCTCCCCTACTCGGCTGCTCATGGTATGAATGCTGGACTCAGGTCGTATTCTCGTCAACAGATATGATCTGTCGCCCGCGAGGCGTGGGTTGACCGATGCCAGAGGGTGGTGCGACGAGCCGGCGCTCGGTCAGCCGGCGGCGGACGGGTCGAGGATCACGAGGTCGCCGGCTTTCCGCAGCGCGTCGTGATGGGACGGGCGCGTCACCTTCGGTAGGCGACGAACCGGCCGCGGCGCCCGACGCGCTCGATCACACCGCAGCGCTCGAGGCAGTAGACCGCGCGCATCGCGAGCCGCTTCGAGCGCCCCGAGGCCGCCACGATGTCCGCAGTTGTGAATGTGTCCGGGAGGCCCGCCGGCAACAGCGCCAGCAGGTCCGCGGGGCGATCGATCCTCCGCGTCTCGACGACGTCGATGAGCCGACGGTCCAGCCGCCACCACTCGCGTGGGTAGCGGTACCTCGCGCCAGCCGGGACCGGGCCTCGGATCTCCTCCTCGGACGTGAGCAGCAGCTCGATCCGGAAGTTGGGCTCGGTGAGCAGTGCCGGGATGGACACGAGCTCGTCGAACAGGTCGAGCGGCAGCGCCCGCCGGGGCGACCGACGGCGTCGAACGATCGCGCCATCGGCGTCCACGACGATGAGCCACTTCTCGACCGGCATCGGGTGGACCAGCACGACGTGGTGGCGCAGGACCAGCTGCTCGAGCTTGCGCCGTGCCCCGGCAAAGCCGCGGGTCTGGATCTCGATCAGCTCGTCCGTCGCGACGACATCGATCACGTACCCGTCGACCGGCGTCTCGACGCGCGCACCGGCCGCCCGCGCGTAGCGCTCCTTCAGGGCAGCGTGGAGCGACCCTTCCCGGTATGTGGCGAGCCCACGTGCGGCGCGCTCGCCTGGGGTCTCCGCTGCGGGTGGCCCGGTTCGCATGCCACCACGGTAGCAACGGGCGCCGGGCCGGACGTGTGCGCACGACGGAAGGCCGGCCGGAGAGTGGCCGCCAGCCCGTGAACTGACCTGGGCGGCTCGGGCCGCCGCGTTAGACTCTCCGTCGGCCCGCGGACGGGTCACGAGCACCGGATGGCCGGTACTCGACCACTGGCGAGTGGCCAAATTGGTAAGGCACCTGACTCTGGATCAGGAAATTGAAGGTTCGAGTCCTTCCTCGCCAGCCAACCTCCCCCACGGGTAGGGATCCTCGGTCTTCCGACCACCACATGTGGTGGCTTCGTGCGGGAAGAGCATGGCGTGGACTCCCACCAGGAGCCGCGAGATGCCGCAAAGTTCACCTGATCCGACGTCTGGAAGTTCACCTGATTCGCCGAATCGCGAGAGGGCGAGATGGATTGGCCGCGGAGCTCCCGGAACTTGACATTCGCGCCACTTGCGCTATCGTGACACATACGTCATGGAGCGCACGAGATGCAGAAGAAGCAGTTCCTAACACCGGCAGATATCGCGACCGAGCTGAACATCAGCACCAGCACGGTGCTGAGGAAGATCCACGCTCGGGAGATCCCCGCGATCGCCGTCTCGGACCGAATCTATCGAATCCCAGCTGCGGGCTTCGAGTTGTACAAGGCCGGTCGGTTGCGAAGTGCACAGCCTGCGCCCTTGGGTCGCCCGCGTCCTCGCCCCCGCATCGGCGAAGGTGAGCCCAGGCCCGTCGCAGGAGGCGTCGCAGCGCTGCAGCGCACATAGATGGCGACGATCCGGGAGATACAGGGATACGTCGGGGACCTCGCGGCGATCCTTTGGAACTTCGGAGCCACGTTCCCGGATCCGACGCTCGACCCCTATGAAGGCGGGGCCCACGGGTTCGCGATCGAGGCCGTGATGCCCGGCGATCCGACGCCGAAGCCTGCACTCATCAAACTCGTCGAGGTCTGGGAACACTCGCGTGGCGACCAGTACACCCGCGTCGAGTACGACTATGACTTCGTCGAGCACCCACTGAACCGGAGGCGCGCCTACCACCGGCACGACGAGGAAGACTTCCTGCGTGAGTTCGGGGTCGCCGTGCACGAGCACTGCGAGGAGATGCTCGGACGGCCGGCGTGTGTCCACTACTTCGGGCTGCCACTCAACGGCTACGAGGCCATCCACCGTTTCACGAGGATCTGGGGGCAACCAGGGCCGCTCGATTGCTCACAACTCCAGTGCATCGGATAGAGGCAGGCGGCAGCCTCGACAACCAAGCATTGGCCTGGCGGATGGTCTCGGCTGGCAAGTCCAAGCCGTTGAAGCCGCTCTGCGCGTGGACGCCGACGCCGGCTCGCTGCGCCCATGCTGCGGCCACAGGCAGGCGATAAGAGCCCCCCGGCTGAACGCTCGCTTCGCGAGGGGTCTACCGAACGCACCAGTGGCGTCGCACGCGGCATTGCAGCCGACGGCACGGTCGCATCGGGCGCGGCCACGGCCGCCGCCTACGCCGTGCTCGCGGCAGGTCGCGCCGGCGCTGCGGCGGAGTTCCGGGCGGCGTGGGACTCGATCATCGAGGAGTAGACGCCTCGCCCCGGTCCGGGTCGGACAACCCGAGACCCCGAGGTCACGGGCACGGTCGAGCGCCTCGACGGGCAATCCGGCCGGGGACCCTGGACGGTTGCCGCTCTCCTAGTGGGCCACGTCCGCCGACATCTGTGGGCCCGACTCCGGTTGGCAGGCGCTTGCCTGCACACCGACGGCCAGGGTGGGGAGTAGTGGGAACAGCAGGAACCACTCCCCTCCCCTCGGCCGGGCGCCCTGCTACGTTCTCAACAGCTCCGGGTCCTCGGCAAGGGTGGCCCTGAGCGATCGGTGCCCTGCGGCCGCTCGCTCGACGCGGCGCTTCGGCGCTTTCTCGCGCGCGAGCGCCCGCGACGCGCTGATCACCTGATTCGGTCGCTGGTGGCCCCGAAACACCTAATGCGCCATGCTCAGGGAGGTCGCCGCGACTCGGAATCCGCCCGGGTGCCACTGGGGACCAGGAATTTGGAGGTTCAAGTCCTTCCTCGCCAGCCAATGTCTTGAGTCGCGACTCGGCGACACATGTCATCGGCCGGTCGCTGGCATCGCCTGGGTGACGCGCCACCAAACCCCCATTGCGTTCGCGGCCCGGGGCATGCATGCTCGCCCTCATGCAGGACACCGCAAGACCGATCCGACTCCTCGTCGTCGACGATCACGAGGTCGTTCGCCAGGGGCTGATCGCGTACCTCGACCGACGCGGGCAGTTCGAGGTGATCGCCGAGGCAGGCACGTGTGCGGAAGCCGTGGCGCAGGCACGGCGGTTTGTCCCGGATCTCATCCTGATGGATGTCAGCCTGCCCGACGCTTCGGGGATCGAGGCCTGCCGGCTTGTGCGCGAGGAATTCCCGGAGATGGCCGTCGTATTCCTCACCAGCTCGCCGGACGAGATTGACGTGCTGGACGCGATCCTCGCCGGGGCTCGAGGCTACGTGCTCAAGCAGGCCCGGAGCGCGGAGCTCGTCCGCACGCTCGAGGCCGTCGGACGCGGCGAATCCATGCTCGACCCCGCGGTGACCGGGGCAATCCTGGAGCGGATCCGGCGGATGGCGAGCGGGACCGATCCGGACGGGGCGAGCACCCTGACCCCCCGCGAGCGGGAGATCCTCCCCCTCCTCGCCGAGGGTCAGACGAACAGGCAGATCGCTGCGGCCGTATTCCTGTCCGAGAAGACGGTCAAGAACTACGTCAGCGCGATCCTCGGCAAGATGGACCTCGACCGGCGGGCGCAGGTCTCGGGCTACCTTGCCCACCACGGCCCGCGGGGACCCGTCAGTCGAGCGGTGGGATCAGACCCGGACGGGTCGACCCAGCGGTAAGCGTGGTCCCGACGGCGAGAGCGGGTGCTCCGGACAGGTACCTCTGTGCCATTGCGCACACGTACAGCGGCCGCGCTCACTGGACGGGTGATGCAGTACACGACCTCCCGCCCGCTCTGCTGACGACGCCTGGCGCGTCAGCGACGCCTCGCCCGGCATCGCGCATTTCTTCGGCTGGGCGCACGACGAGGATCGCCAGTCCAGGTGCTGGGCCGATGTGCCTGTGGCGGGCACGCGACGGGCGACGGAGGACGACCAGCTGTGTCCCGACTGCGACGGCTGGTACTGGCAGCACGTGTCCGCGTCCTGGCTCGCCTACCGCGAGACGGTGACCTCCGCCTGACCCGGGACTTCGGCGAAGCACGCAGCGATCGCGAGACGAGCGACCAGATTACGGGCCGTAATGACAGACCTGTCGCGGGAACTCAGCCTCGCGCGTGGATCGCGTGGACCTCTCACATGGGCCCCGGGGGGCGATCCGCAACACTCCCCCTGCCCCGATGCCGCCGAACCTCCCTCCTTGCCGCGGCATCGGGGCAGACGTTCGACCGTCGACGGGCCGCCGGACCGCCTCTCCTCCGTCCGGCTATGGGTCAGGCGCCTGATCGGTGACGGCGGGCCGCGTGAGGGGCGGCCGGGAGCTCCGGTTGTCCACGGCCGGCGATGCGTCATGACGCGCCGTCATGACGGCCGGCGGGCGCGCGCGCACGGTGAAGCGTGGATGGGCATGCGTCAGGAGATCCCGGTCGAAATCGTCCGGGCCCGTGCCGCAAACCGCTTCCGGGGGGCGACCGTTCCATGGGGATGGAGCCGACGATACGGCGACTGCGCGCCACTCCGGCTGACGGAGGTGGCCCGCGGGCGCCCGCGTGGCGATGGCATGACATGCCGCCTACCGGTATGCCCTCGCTCGTTGGCGCCCTTGCAGCGATCGCGCTGGCCGTGCTCGTGCTGCTGGGGTGGGCGACGGGCCTTAAGCCGCTGAGCGCCTTCCTGCCTGGCTCGCTGCCCATGAAGGCGAACGCGGCGCTGCTCCTCCTGTTGCTCGGCGCCGCGATCGCGATCCGCGTCACTCGGCAACCGCCACCATCTGGCCGGGATCCTCGCGGCGATCGTGCTCGCGATCGCATCGGCCACGGCGATCGAGTACGCGACGGGGATCGATCTCGGCATCGACCGGTTGCTGGCGGACGATGTGGCCGAGCAGGGGGCGCCATACGCGGGCCGCATGGCGGTCTGGGCCGTGGTCGGGTTCGGCGCCGGCGCCCTCGCGCTCGTGGCGCTCGGCCGGACGTGGCGGGGCTGGCGACCGAGCCCTGCCCTGGCGATGGTCGACCTGGTCATCGGTGGCCTGGGGGTCCTGGGCTATCTGTACGGCGTGACCGATCTCACATCGATCGGGTCGCCGACCCGGATCGCCTTCCCGGCGGCGCTCGGGTTCGTGATGCTCGCCGGCGCGCTCGCCGCCGCCGACCCCGCGCACGGCATCATGCAGCTCTTCCGGGACCCAGGGTCGGCCGGCCAGATCGCCCGGCGCCTCGCGCTGACCGCCGGTGCTGGTGGTGCCGCTGGGCGGCTGGCTCGTGCTCGGGTTCCTGCGGACCAGCTCCTTCGACACGGCGTTCGGGATCGCCCTCATGGTCATCCTCCAGCTGGCGATCCTCGCGACGGTCGGCACCTGGGTCATCGACCGGGCTCGCCGCGCCGAGCAATCGCGCGCCCGCGCCCGCCGGGATCGCGATCAGGTGCTCGAGAACGCAGAGGACCTGATCTGCGTTGCGGACGCCGAAGGACGCCTCACGCTGGTGTCCCCGAGCTGGACGCGAAGCCTCGGCTACCAGCCGGGCGAGCTCCTGGGACGCGCGATCGGAACGTTCGTCCATCCCGACGATCTCCGCTCCGAGGCAGAACCGTTCCTCGCCGGAGCCGGGGACCTCGAGCGCGTCAGCGGCCGGGTCAACCGTGTCCGGACCCGCGATGGGTCGTACGGCTATTTCGATTGGAACAGTCGCTGGGACCCGGTGACCGGGCGGGTCTATGCCGCCGCCCGCGACATCTCCGCCCGGATGGCGGCCGAGGATGCGGCACGCGAAAGCGAGGTCAACTACGCCGCGCTGCTGGCCACCCCGCTCGTCGCCATCGCGCAGTGCGAGATCGTGGGCAACGCCGAAGGGCGAGCCCATCGGCTACCGCTACCTGGCGGTCAACGAGGCGCTGGAGGCCATGACCGGAGCGAACGAACGAGGAGCTCCTGCGCCCCACGGTGCGGACGGCCGTCCCCGGCTTCCCGGACGCCACGCTCGACTGGCTCGCCGTCGGCGGCAAGGTGGCAGCCACGGGTGAACCGGTCGAGTTCGAGTCGATACCAGGAGGAGGCGGACCGCTGGTATTCGATCTACCTCTACAGCCCGCGCCCGACACAGTTCATCGCGATGTTCAGCGACATCACCGGGCGCAAGCAGGCGGAGCTGGATCTCCAGGGTGCCAATGCCGAGCTCGAGGCGCAGGTGCAGCGGCGCACGATCGCGCTCGAGGCCGCCAATGCGGAGCTGGAAGCGTTCAGCTACTCGGTCAGCCACGACCTGCGCGCGCCGCTGCGCTCGATCGCCTCCTTCAGCCAGATCCTCCTCGCTGAGCACGCCGCCACGCTCGATGCCGAGGGCCGACGCGTGCTCGGGGTCGTGCTCCGCAACGTCAAGCAGATGGGGACCCTGATCGACGATCTGCTCGCGTTCTCCCGCGTGACGCGCATCACGCTCGAGCATCGCCCGGTGGACATGGGCCGGCTCGCACTGGGCATGGCCGAGGAGCTGCAGGTGGCCAGCCCTGATCGTGAGATCGCATTCGACATCGGACCGCTCGCCGACGCGCCGGGCGACTCGGCGCTCCTGCGCCAGGTCTGGGCCAATCTGCTCGGGAACGCCGTCAAGTTCTCGGGCAAGGTGAGGCATCCAGCCATCGAGGTCCGATCCGAGCGTCGGGACGGCATGTGCCACTACACCGTCCGCGACAACGGGGTCGGCTTCGATGCGACGTACGTGGGCAAGCTGTTCACCCCCTTCCAGCGCTTGCACGCGACCACGGAGTTCGGAGGGACCGGGATCGGCCTCGCCATCGTGGCCCGCATCGTGCAGCGCCACGGCGGAACCGTGTGGGCTGAAAGCGCCCCCGGAGCCGGCGCCACGTTCGGCTTCTCCCTTCCCGCACAAGCGGAGGCGACATGACCGCGGAACCGACCCAGATCCTGCTCGTCGAGGACAGCCCGGACGATGTCGAGCTGATCCTGCGGGCGTTGCGAGCCCACAACCTGACCAACCGCGTCAAGGTGGTGTCCGACGGCGCCGAGGCCCTTGACTATCTGCGCCCCGACGACCCGGATCATGTGCCGCCGGACGGCCTGCCCCGGCTCATCCTGCTGGATCTCAAGCTCCCGCGCGTGGGCGGCATCGAGGTCCTCCGGCGACTCAAGGCGTCCCCGCGGACGCGGACCATCCCGGTCGTGGTCCTGACATCCTCGCGCGAGGAAAGCGACCTCGTCGCGAGCTACGAGTACGGCGCGAACAGCTACATCGTGAAGCCGATGGACTTCGAGCAGTTCATGGAGGCGGTCCGCCAGCTCGGCCTCTACTGGATGCTCCTCAACGCGGTGCCCGGATGACCGCGCGTCCCGCCGCCCCTTCGCGTCCTGCTCGTCGAGGACTCCCCGGACGACGCGGAGCTCATCGTGCGTGCGCTGCGCGCGGCCGGGCTCGAGACCGACGCCCGGGTAGTGGCGACCGAACCTGACCTTGAGGCCGCCCTGCCGGCGTTCGTACCCGACGTGGTCCTCGTCCGACTGGGCGCTGCCAGGCTTCTCGGGTGAAGCCGCCGTGGCAACGGTCCACGCCTGGGACCGGAGCGTGCCGTGCATCCTCGTCTCGGGGACGCAGGGCGAGGACCTGGTGGTCAGGGCCATGCGCAGCGGCGCCACCGACTACGTCCTGAAGGGGCGCCTGGAGGCTCTCGCGCCGGCCGTCGAGCGGGCGCTCGCGGAGCGCGGCGCCCTGCGCGAGCAGATCCGGCTCGAGACTGACCTCGTCGCGGCGAACGCGGCGATGAGCGACTCCGAGTCGCTGCTGCGCGGCTCACTCGACGCGATGATCGACCCGTTCCTGATCGCGTCGTCAATCCGGGGCGCTGACGACGCGATCACGGGCTTCCGGGTCCGGTTCGCCAATCGCGCGGCGGCGGCGTTCATGGGCCGGGCAGCCAGGCAGCCTGGCCGGCCGACCGGTGCCCGGCGGGATGCCGTTCCCGGGAGGGACCCCGTTCGCCGAGGTTTTCCGCACCGTCGTGGACGGCGGCGAGGGGTGGACGGCGGATGGCGTGGGGTTCGCGATCCCGGACTCCGACGGCTCGCTCCGGCGAGGGCTGGTCAACATCCGGGTGGCGAGAACCGGCGACGGCCTGCTCGCGACGTGGCGGGACGTGACCGAGCCTCGATCGCGAGCGCCGTGAGCGCGAGCGCCTCGGCGCGGCGCTTGGAGCAGACGAGCGACGGCGTGCTCGAGGTGAACGCGGACGGCATCATCACCTACGCCAACCCGGCGTTCCTCGCGGACAGAGGGCTGTTCGCTCGACGAGGTCGTCGGCACGAATGCCGCCGTGGTCGGGTCGTCGCTGCTCGGGCCAGATGAGCTGGCGAGCCTGTCGGACGCGAGCCGCGCGGGCGTGCCCTGGAATCGTCGCGTCGCGGCGCGCCACCCGGACGGATCGATCCACCATTTCGAGGTCACCGCCAGGTTCGTGCGTGATGAGACCGGGAGCATGACCAACTCGGTCTTCACGACCCGCGATGTGACCGATCTGGCCAGAGCCGAGGCCACGCTCGAGCAACGGCGGGTGCTCGGGAGCGCGGTGGCCGAAGTGGCGCACCGGCTGCTGCGCATGGACAATGCCGTGGACGTCGCGCGTGTGGCCTGTGAGGCGGTCGTGGCGGCGGGCTCGGCGGCGATGGCCTGGGTGGGCCTGGTCGATCCGGAAACAAACCGGATCGTGCCGATCGGCAGCCACGGCGACACCGGCTATCTTGACGCGATCGAGGTCAGGGCCGACGCCTCCCCGCTCAGCGACGGCCCAGCCGGGCAGGCCGTTCGCACGCACGAGACGGTCGTCGTGAGCGGCATCGCCACCGCTCCGGCGATGGCGCCCTGGCAGGCAGCCGCCGAGCACCACGGATACCGCTCGGTCGCGGCATTCCCGCTGCACTACCGCGACACGACGCGCGGCGTGTTCATCACCTACAGCGCACAGGCGGACGCATTCGATCCTGACGTCATCGAGGCCATCCAGCAGCTGGCGGCCGACGTGGCTGCGGCCATCGCGAGACTCGAGGAAACGGAGCAGCGCCGCAGGCTCCAGGACGCGCTCGCCGCATCGGAACGGCGCTTCCGCGAGACGCTGGCCGAGGTCAGCCTGGTGGCCATGATGCTCGACACGCACGGCACGATCCTGTTCGCCAACCAGTACCTGCTGGCGCTCACCGGCTGGTCGTGGACCGAGATCGAGGGTCGGGACTGGCACGACGTGTTCGTCCCTCCAGAGGACCGGCTGGCGGCCCGGGCCGGGTACTCCAGGGTGATCTCGACGGGCACGCTGGATCATGGGTTCCGCAGCCGCCTGCTCACCCGGGCGGGGCCGATCCGCGAGATGGAGTGGTCGAGCGCCTTCCTCCGCGACGAGGATGGCTCGGTCGTGGGCCTCGCCGGCCTCGCCGCCGACGTCACGGAGCGGATCGAGGCAAACGCCGCTCTGGAGGCCTCGGAGACCCGCCTGCAGACCGCGCTCGACCAGATGCTGGAAGGCGTCACGCTCGCGTCCGCCGTCCGGAACGAAGAGGGCCGCATCGTCGACTTCCGGATCGACTACGTCAACCCGGCGCTCGCCCGGCTCGGTCGCGTGGCCGCCGCCGACCAGGTCGGCCACACGCTGCTCGAGCTGTTTCCCGCCCACGGGGCCAGCGGGCTGTTCGATGAGTACGTCCAGGTGGTCGAGACCGGCGTGCCGTCCGAGGTCGAGGACTTCCACTTCGTGGATCCGGATGCGGCCGGCGGACCCCTGGACCAGTACCTTGACCTGCGCGCCGCGAAGCTCGGCGATGGGTACGTGCGATCGGTGAGGGACGTCAGCACCCACCATCGCGCCGACGAGGAGATGCGGCGCCTGCACGCCGCCGTCGCGCAGTCGGCCGACTCGGTGATGATCACCAACGCTGCCGGCGCGATCGAGTACGTGAACCCCGCTTTCGAGCAGGTCTCCGGATACGCGGTCGACGAGATCGTGGGCCAGAACCCGCGCATCCTCAACAGCGGTGTCCAGACGCCGGCGTTCTACGCGGCGATGTGGGCGACCCTCACGGCCGGCCGCTCCTTCACCGGCGACATGATCAACCGGCGCAAGGACGGAAGCCTGTACCGCGAGGAGGTCGTCATCTCGCCGGTCAGTGACGAGACCGGAGCCGTGACCAGCTACGTCGCGGTCAAGCGCGACGTCACGCGAGAGCGTAAGCGCGAGGCCGAACAGGAGACGATGGCGCGGGAGCGTGCCCTGATCGCTGGCTCCCTGGGGGATCTCGTCGCTCTGCCGACCGCGGCACTGACGGCCGAGGCGATCTGCCGCCAGGTCGCGAGCCTGACTGGGGCAGCGAGCGCCTCCATCGCCACGTTGGCGGCGGATGCGCCGGCGGTCTCCCTGGGCTTCGTGCGGGCGGACGGGGTGCCTGTGCAACTGCGGAGCCTGCGGGCCAGGCGCAGCCGAACGCTTCGCGAGCGTGCGAAGGCTGGCCCCTGGGTGGAGGCGTGGACTCCCCGGCCTTCGCACCCGTACGCCCGCCTCCACGACGAGCTGGGCACGAAGGCGCTCGCCTACGCACCGATCCGCCACGGCGGCGACGTCGTCGGCCTGATGACGGTCACCTCGTCGCGTGAGGATTCCGTCGCGAAGCTCACGGAGTCGCTCCCGGCGCTGCTCGAGTTTGCGGGGATCGCCGGCGCCATCGTCGGCCCGAGCATCACCGACCTCGCCGGGATTGGACACTCCCGCGACCTCATCTATGGACTCATCCGGGACACCGCTTTCCGGCCGGTCTTCCAGCCGATCGTCGACCTCGAGACCGGTGGGCACACGGGCTACGAGGCCCTCACGCGCTTTGCAGGCGGTCCGGCGCCCGACGTTGTCTTCGCCGACGCACGGCACGCCGGCCTGGAGACGGAGCTGGAGCTGGCCACCCTGTCCGCGGCGATCGCGGACGCGAAACAGCTCCCGGATGGGGCGTGGCTGAGCCTCAACGTGTCACCGGGCCTCGTCACCGGGTCGAACCCGCGACTGGCCGCGGTCCTGAAGCAGGCCGACCGCCCACTGGTGCTCGAGGTAACCGAGCACGTTCCGGTCGCCGACTATGCGAGCTTCCGGAAATGCGTCGAAGCACTCAAGCCCAGGGTGCGCGTTGCCGTGGACGACGCCGGGTCCGGCGTCGCGAACTTCGGGCACATCGTGGAGCTCCGACCCGCCTTCGTGAAGATCGATATCTCCCTCACCCGGGGGGTCGACACGGATCAGGGGCGGCGGGCGCTTGTGCTCGGGCTCCTCCAGTTCGCACGCGAGTCGGCCAGCCAGACAATCGCCGAGGGCGTGGAGACCGAGGAAGAGCTCGCGACGCTGCGCCGGCTGAAGGTCCCCCTCGGCCAGGGCTACCTGCTCGGGCGACCGGCGCCGGCGTCTCAGTGGGCGGAGGCGACCGTCAAACGATGACGAAGGAACGAGCCCGGCCCACGGCCGAACGAACCCTGCCATTCGCCGAACGGACGCCACACGCGGTCAAACGTCCCGGGATATCCTCACGCCGAAGCGACGGCGGGATCACCCGGTCTCGCCCGGATCCGCCGCCCCGCCCGGCTCCTCTACCGGTCGCACCACGAAAGGCCGCCGTGCCAGCCTCCGGCCCGACCTCCTCGCCGCCTGCGACCGTCGCCACCTCCCTGCCCGACCTCCTGGTACGCGCCATCGCGGCCCGCGGCTCGTCCCCGTTCCTCGGCGTTCGCACCGCGACCACGCGCCAGCAGTCGCTGACCTACGCGGCGTTCGGCGCCGCCGTGGACCATGCCGCAGCCCGGCTCGCGGCCGCCCTCCCGCCCCGGGCCCTGGTGCTGGTCCAGGGGGCACCGGGCCCCGGGTTCGCCGCGGCGTTGTTCGCGGCGGCGCGAGCGAACGTGATCCTGGTGCCGCTCGACGCCCGGATGACGGCCGACACCGTCGAGAGGATCGCCGCGCTGGCAGATCCGGCGGCGATCCTGCTGGGCACCGGCGCGACGCTGGAGCCGGTGACGAGCCGGCGGCTCGCGAACCTGCCAGTGATGGACCTCGACGAGCTGGTCGATCCGGCCCGGCCGGCGGCGGTGGCGGCCCTCGCGTCACGTGCCGCAGCCGATCCCGGCGACCCGCTGGAGATCCTGTTCACGTCAGGCTCGACCGGGAACCCCAAGGGGGTCACCGTCACCCAGACCATGCTCCTTGCCTCGACGGAGCGGTGCCTCACGACGATCCCGCCCGGGAACAACCGCTTCGTCTCCATCCTGCCGCTGTCGCACATCATGGAGCAGGTCGCGGGGCTGATCTACGCGGTCGCCGCCGGCGCCGAGACCGAGTACATCACCACCCTCCGCCCGGACGTGATCGCCGCGGCAATCCGCGGCCATCGGGCAACCGCGCTCGTCGTCGTGCCACAGGTGCTCGAGTTCCTGTTGGCCGCAATCCGCCGCGAGGCGGACCGCAGCGGCAGCGGGCCGGCATTTCGGCGAGCCCTGCGGATCGCACCGCACCTCCCGGTCGTCCTGCGCAGGCGCCTGTTCCGCAAGGTCCACGCGGCGCTCGGCGGGGAGCTCCGTCTCGTGTTGTCATCAGCCGCAGACCTGCCGCCATCACTCCAGCGCAGCTGGGAGGCTCTCGGCGTCGAGGTCGTCCAGGGGTACGGCTCAACTGAGGCCGGGCTGGTCGCCACGGACTTCCCCGGCAACACACCCATTGGCCGCGTGGGCTGGACGCGTCCGCCGATGGAGCTGCGCATCGAACCCGACGGCGAGATCGTGGTCCGTGGACCATCGGTGTTCTCGGAGTACTTCCGGGACCCCGTCGCGACCGCCGCCGCGTTCACCCCGGACGGCTGGTACCGGACGGGCGACATCGGCGAGCTCGACGCCTCCGGTGCCCTGCGCCTGATCGGCCGCACACGGTCGCTGATCGCGCTGCCGAGCGGGATGAACGTGCACCCCGAGGATGTCGAGGCCGCACTCGTGGCCGAAGGCCTGGCCGAGCCGGTGGTCTACGAAGCGCCGCCGGGGAAGATCGCATTCACCTACCGTGAGGGCGCCGCGTTCAGCGTTCCGCGGTCGGACGAGGCGGCGGCGCTGACGACTGCGGTCCGCGCGGCGAACCGCCAGCTGGCCGATCACCAGCGGGTCGCCGGCCGGGCCCCGTTCCCGGACGAGGACTTCCCGCGGACCCACACCCGAAAGGTGCAGCGGGCGGTCGTCGCGGAGCGGATGGCCGGGGTGCCGCTGGGCCGCTGAGCCGGCGAGACGCCGGGATGGCGGAGACGCTGAGACGGCGCGTCGCCCGGATGGCGGAGCCGCCGCGGACGACGAGCCGTTGACCGGTCCCGATAGCATCTGACGCATGGTCGAGCGTCCCGCGGCAGCCCCTTCTCCGCGCGCGGCAGCCCCTTCGCGGGTGACATCCGCCACCCCGCACCGCGTCGTCGTGGTCGGCGGCGGGTTCGCCGGCCTCTATGCGACGCGGACGCTGGGCAGGGCCGGCAAGCGGGTCGCCGTCACCCTCATCGACCGCCGGAACCATCACCTGTTCCAGCCGCTCCTGTACCAGGTGGCCACCGGTGCGCTCTCGCCCGGTGACATCGCCCAGCCCCTGCGCTCGATCTTTCGCAGGCAACGGAACACCCGCGTGCTCCTCGGTGAGGCGGTCGGCCTGGATCCGGAGGCGCGCGAGGTCGAGCTCTCGGACGGTGGGCGCGTCCCGTACGACACCCTCATCGTCGCCACCGGCGCCCACCACTCCTACTTCGGCCACGACGAGTGGGCGCCGTTCGCGCCGGGTCTCAAGACGATCGATGACGCGACGGAGATCCGGCGGCGGATCCTCATCGCGTTCGAGGCGGCCGAACGCGAAGCCGTGCCGGAGCTCCGCCGGGCGTGGATGACGTTCGTCATCGTTGGCGGCGGTCCGACCGGGGCGGAGCTCGCCGGGGCGCTCGGTGAGATCGCCAACGACACCCTTCGCCAGGACTTCCGGTCGATCCGTCCCCAGGACGCGTGCATCTACCTGATCGAGGCACTGGACCGGATCCTGCCGCCATACCCGCCGGACCGATCCGCGTCGGCGGCCCGTCAGCTGGAACGGCTGGGCGTCACGGTGCGGACCGGCACGAAGGTCGTGGGCATCGATGCGGAGGGTGTCCGCGTCGAGACGGCCTCCGGGACCGATCAGATCCCCTGCCGGACCGTGCTGTGGGCGGCGGGCGTGCTGGCCTCCTCATTCGGGCGGTGGGTCGCCGAGGCGACGGGCGCCGAGACCGACCGCAGCGGCCGCGTGCGCGTTGGACCGGACCTCACCGTGCCCGGCCATCCCGAGATCTTCCTGGTCGGGGATGCGGCGGTGCAGCCGTGGAAGCGAGATCGACCGGTGCCGGGCGTCGCGCAGGGCGCGATCCAGCCCGGCCGCTACGTGGGTCGCACGATCCTCCGGCGCCTGGACGGCCAGCCGACACCTCCATTTGGCTACCGGGACCTCGGTGAGGTCGCGGTCATCGGCCGCCTGTCCGGCGTGACCAACATCCCCTGGCTGGGACCGTTTGGGCGTCAGGGCGGACTCATCGCCTGGCTGCTGTGGCTCGGTATCCACATCCTGTACCTGATCGGGTTCGCGAACCGGATCGTGGTCACCATCCGCTGGGGCTGGTCGTTCTTGACGCGCGGCCGGTCCACCCGTCTGATCACGGGCTCGCCGCTGGTCCCACCGATCGAGGAGCCGGATCCGCCGTCGTAGACGGATCGCGTCTGGATCGCCGAGACCCGGCACCCGTCGCGGAGCTGGGCTATCGCGTGGGCGGTGGCATCCGAATCTGCTGACCGGCCTTGAGGACCGTGCCGTTCTCGTACTGCGGGTTCCAGGCGTAGATCGTGCTCAACGGGATCCCGAACCAGTTCGCGATGCTGTACAGGTTGTCCCCCACCCTGACCGTGTAGATGTAGCAGTCAGCCTGATCGGAGCAGGGCGTGAGCACTGCATAGCGATCGCTGGTCGGGCTTGCGGTGGGGTCGGGTCCGGGCCTGCGCGTCGGGCTCGGGGTGGGCGTCGCGTCCGGGGCCGGCGTGGGATCCGGGGTGGGAGTCGCGTCCGGCGTGGCGGATGCCTCTGGGGCGGGCGTCCCATCCTCTCCAGGTGTTGCATCGGGGGCGGCGCTCGCATTCGGAGCCGTGTCGGGTCCGGAGCCTGTGTCGGGTCCGGATTGGCCGATGCCTCAGGAGCCGACGACGCATCCGGGTCAACGAGGCCTGAGCCGTCGGGGTCGCGACCTCGACGGCGCCGCAGCGGGCGCCACTGCTGCGGCACCCGAGCCGTCCGTCGACCCCGTCTCGCAGTTGATGAGGGTGTCCTTGTCCGTGCCGTAGCAGGCATCGATCCCGTCGCCGCCGTCGACCAGGTCCTTGCCGTTGCCGCCATCGAGAACGTCGCCCTCACCGCCGCCCGAGATGGCATCGTTGCCGTCGCCGCCGAGCAGCACATCCTTGCCGTTGCCGCCCGCGAGCGTGTCGTCACCCGGACCGCCGACGAGGCAGTCCTTGCCGTTGCCGCCGTAGATCGTGTCGTCACCGCCGAGGCCGAAGATGAGCGCACCCCCGTTGCCGGCCTGGATCGTGTCGTTGCCGTCGGTCCCGACGATGACCTCGGCGAAGGTCATGCCGGTGCATTCTGGTGGTGTGGGCGGCGCGACGGGCGCGGGGAACGGGCCGACGGTGATCTGCATGCCGGCGCTTGCCCCGTCGGCGAACGAGGCCTCGGAGGCCGTGCCGACCGGCAGGAAGCGCCCGAGCACGGGGACAGTCGCCAAGTACTGGCCCGTCACTATCGCCTGCTGGCCACCCCAGTTGTCGTTCACGCGGTTCGCATCCCCGCGCGTGACGAACGTCCCGTCGGCATTCACGGCCACCACGCGGTGGGTGACGACCTCGCCGCCGATGGTCATCACGAGGATCATGCCCGGCTCGATCTTCGATGGGGCGGGCGTGACCATGATCAGGTCGCCGCGCGAGATCGCGGGCGCCATCGAGCCGCCCTCGATCGTGATCATCCGGTACCAGGGGTTGCCGACGATCCCGGCTCCGATGAAGACGGCGAGCGCCAAGGCGGCGATCAGCGTCACTCTGACGAGGGAACCGAGTAGCCGCCCGACACGAGGATCTCGTGCGAGCGGCGTGGCCGGGCGAACGCGGACGGCCACGCTCGGAACGCGGAAGCGCGTCCAGGCGCGGGTTCCACTCATCGAGTCAGGCCTCTCCTGAGATGGATCACGCTAGCGGGTCGCTCCTGACGGCGTCAGGTCGACGACCCAGAACCGAATGGTTGCCCCAGCCCGGTGTGAACGCACCCGGGCTGGGGCTCTCCGTGGACAAGCTGTCCACCAGCGGCTTCCCCCTAACGCCGCTCGGATTGATGCCGTTACGGCGCGGCGTTGAAGGTGGTCCAGTCGAACCACGTGTCCTGCTCGGCGCCGCCGGCGAGGCGGACATCGACGTAGCCAATTGTCGGCCCGAGGGTCACCGACTGGGTGACAGGCAAAGCCAGAGTGCCCCCGTTCAGGCAAACATGCGGGTACGTCCCGTCGTTGATCCCAGGCACACCGAAGCTATCCGCGATGCTGGTGGCGGACGTGCGCTGATCGGGGACGTTCCCGTCGGTTCGGTATTCGAAGCACGAGTACCAGCTGTTCGGCTGGTGGAAGGTCAACGTGACCTGTCCGGCCGCCGAGACAGCAGTGACGTAGGCGTTCTGTGTGTAGACTCCCGTACCGTTGTGACCGGGCACCGTGCCCGCGAAGTTGTCGGCGTTCGTGCTGTTGAACACGTAGGTGTTCGGCTCAATGGGCGGAGCCTCGTCGCAGCTCACCGTGTAGGTGATGGATCCGGCCGTGCCGAGGTCGTTCGTGTCAAGGGCGGCCCACTGGATGCCGGCGTTGTACGTCTTGGTCAGACCGCCAGCAACGATCGCCGCGGTGGTCGGCGTGGTCAAGATGCTCGTGAAGTTGCTCGACAGAGTCCCCGTCCAGCTCTTAGAGACCGTGAGCGACTGGGTGATGGAGCCTGTGTTCTGCACTGTGAAGGAGAACGGGGCGCTCCCCGCGGCGGAGCTCAAGATCGTGGGAGACGTGAAGGTCAGCGACTTGCCGTCGATTGCGATGCCGTCCGACGCCGCCAACGGTGTCGCATCGACGATCTTGCACGCGAACGTGCCGACGTCGATGTTCTGGGTGGCCGTGACCGAATCGGTGAAGACGGCGCCGACG
>CAVYXU010000019.1:0-76566 GCA_963772565.1 uncultured Chloroflexia bacterium | reverse complement strand
ATCCTGTTCTTCCTGCTGTTCGTGATCGTCGGGCTCATGGGGCTGCCAGTCGCCCTGCGATTCGTGATGGTCCCGATCGGCCTGATGTTCGGGTACACCGTCCCCGAGTTCTGGCTCGGCGGCCGGGTGCGCAAGCGCCAGCACGCGGTCCTCCTGATGATCCCGGACGCGCTCGACCTGCTCACCATTTCTGTGCGTGCAGGTCTCGGCTTCGACGGGGCGCTGGGCAAGGTCGTGGAGAAGCTCCAGGGACCTCTGACCGAGGAGTTCCGGCGGGCGCTGGCGGAGATCCGGGTGGGCAAGGCGCGACGTGACGCGCTGCGGGACATCGTCCCGCGGACCGAGGTCACGGCCCTGACCAACTTCATCGGGGCGATCATCCAGGCCGAGCAGCTGGGCGTATCGATCAGCAAGGTGCTCCAGGTCCAGTCCGAACAGCTCCGGATCGAGCGCCGTCAGCGCGCCGAGGCGATGGCCGCAAAGGCGCCGATCAAGATGCTGTTCCCGCTCGTGGGCTGCATCTTCCCGTCGCTGTTCATCGTCATCCTGGGGCCGGCGATCATCCTGATCATGATCAACCTCAAGGTCTGACGCTGGACGCCGAAGCGGCACCTGGCGGCACCGGCGGGACACCGGGCGTCGCCGGCGGGACACCGGGTGGCGCCGGCGTTGTGGCGGCACCTGACTCCGGGGCTGCCGGCGTCGCGCGCAACCTGGATCGCGACGCGGCGCTCGCGGAGCGCCTCGAGACCGCCGGCTCGCTGTGGGCCAAGTTCATGGGCCTCATGGGCCGGCCATCACTGGCGGCGGGCGACGGCCTGTGGCTGCCCGCCAGCAACGGAATTCACATGATGTTCATGCGCTTCCCGATCGATGCGGTGTTCGTTTCCAGGGCTGACGCCGACGGCGTGCGGAGGGTGCGATCCGTCCACCGCCGGCTGCGCACCTGGATCGGCATGGTGCCGCTGGTCCTGGGTGCCGACGGCGTGCTCGAGCTCCCGGCCGGCACGATCGACGCGACGGGGACCGCCGTGGGTGATCGCGTGGAGATCCGCGAGCGCTCGTAGCGCAGAGGGCCACCAGGCCGCGGCGCTCACGTGGGCCGCTGATAAGCGACGTCGCGGATGATGCCGCCGATGACGCTCCTCCACCGACCGATCAACCGTCTCCTCGACCTTGCGCTGCCGGCCGTGTGTCCGGGTTGCGGCGCCGAGGGTCCGCCCATCTGCGACGGCTGCCAGCCCGCGCTGTACGTGCGACGCGAGCTCCCGCCGGGCACGCCGCTCGGGCTCGCCGACGGCCCCCCTGATCCGCTGCTCCAGCTCGAGTGGTGCGCGCCGTTCAGCGGGACCGTGCGCCGGGCGCTGCACGCACTCAAGTACTCCGGCGAACGCCGGCTCGCGCAGCCGATCGGCAGCGCCGTCGCGGATCGGTGGCGAAGAGCCGGAGCCGGGGGCGAGCTCCTGGTGCCGGTGCCCGTCCACGCGCGCCGGCGAGCCGAACGTGGCTATGACCAGGCGGAGCTGATCGCGGCGTCGGCGGCGGCCGCTCTCGGCTGGGCGTGGAGGCCGGCGCTCGAACGGTCGCGTGTCACAGAACCCCAGTACCGGCTCGATCGGCGCCACCGGGCCGCCAACGTGGGCGATGCCTTCGCCGTCCGGCCGGCGAGCGTCGAATCGATCCGCGGCCGGTGGATCGTGCTCGTGGATGACGTTGTCACGACGGGCGCGACGTTGTGCGCGTCGGCCCAGGCGCTGCTCCGCGCCGGTGCCTTCGCGGTGTCCGCGATCACCGTTGCGCGCGAGCGGTAGGAGGGATCGGTCATGCCGACAGGGACGAGCGGCCCTGACGGCCGGGTGGGGTTGCGCGGCTATACTCGAGCTCCGGACAGGGCCTCAACCGTCGTCCCGTCCGAGCCCGCAGCCAGGCGCCCCAACGCGCCGGGAGGTCAACCGTGAGGACGATCGTCAGGGGCAAGAACGTCGAGGTTCCGGACCGGGTCCGCCAGTACGCGGAACGCAAGTTTGCGAAGCTCGAGCGGTTCCTCGATGACCGGTCGGACGCCGTCGTGGAGCTGTCCAACGAGGCACACCGGAGTGCGGCTGACGCGCATATCGCGGATGTCACCCTGGTGATCGACGGCCGGACGCTGCGCAGTCGCGCGACCGGCGGCTCCTACCAGGCGGCCCTCGACGTCGTGGTCGACAAGGTCGAGCGGCAGGCGATCGACTACAAGGAGAAGCCGCGCGTCCGGGCCAGGCCGGAGGAGGAGAAGGCGATTCTCCGCCGGATCGCCGATGGCACCTCGGATGCGACGCAGGAGCGGCGCATCGTCAAGACCAAGCGGTTCGCGATCGAGCCGATGTTCGAAGAGGACGCCCTTGCCGCCATGGATGAGCTTGGCCACGACTTCTACGTGTTCGTGAACGCGGAGACCGAGCGCGTCGCCGTCATCTACCGGCGCAAGGACGGCAACTACGGCCTGATCGAGCCCGTGGTCGGTGGCGAGTACACGCAGGACCGCCGGGGATCAGGCGGAAGGAACAACCGCCGCTGACCGATCGGGGCGGTCCACCGCGACCCCCGCCGCGACGCTGGCGCGAGGTCCACCACGATCCCTGCCGCGACGGAGGTCGCGGCCACCCGTCGCTCGGCTAGTCTTCGGGCATGCTCCCGAACGGCCGTCGCCTCGGCGCGCACCTTCCGCTGGGCCACGGCATGGTCCGGGCGGCGGATCGGGCTGCCGCGATCGGCGCCTCGGCGATCCAGGTGTTCACCGACAACCCCACGTCGTGGCGCCGGCGCCCGTCCCTTCCGAAGGAGCTGGGCGCGTTTCGGGATCGCCTCGCCGCGCTCGATCTCGCGCCGCTCTCGGTCCATGCCCCGTACCTCGTGAACCTCGCGACGCCCGAACCTGAGATGTTCGACCGATCCGTCGACCTGCTCGTCAACGAGCTCCGCGTCGCCGACGCGTACGGCGCGAGCTTCCTCAACATGCACGTCGGATCGCACCGGGGTGCCGGTGTCGACGCCGGCATCGCGCGCCTGGCGGACGGGATACGGCGCGCGCTCGACCGGCTGGGCGAACCGGCCCCGGGTGTCACGATCGTGCTCGAGAACGGCGCCGGCGGCGGGTTCGGCCTGGGCTCCACGATCGAGGAGCTGGCGGCCGTCGACGCGGCGCTGACCCGGGCCGGCGTGGATCGCGGGCGGATCGGGTTCTGTTTCGATACCGCGCACCTGTGGGGTGCCGGCTATCCGATCGACGATCCGTCCGGCGTCGACCAGGTCGTCACCGAGTTCGATGTCGCGCTGGGGGCCGAGCGGTTGCGGATGGTCCACCTCAACGACTCGCGCAGCGAGCGAGGATCGCGGTCGGACCGGCACGAGCACATCGGCGCCGGACAGATCGGCACCGCCGGCTTGCGCCGGTTCCTCGAGCACCCGGCGATCGGCCACGTCACCTACTACCTGGAGACCCCGGGCATGGACGACGGGTACGACGCGATCAACATCCGGCGGATCCTGGACGTCGCGGCCGGCCGGGCCCTGCCGGACCTGCCGCCGGCGGCCTTCGCGACGCGCAGCGCGAAGGGCCGCAGCGCCCCCGCGGAGGACGACGATGCCGGCTAGGCCCGGACGCCGCGAGCTGCTCGCCCTCCTTGCGATCCTCGCCCTGGCGGCCGTGCTCCGGCTGCCCGGCCTCGACGAGCGCGGTCGCTGGGATGCGGACCAGGGCCACGACATGCTGGTGCTCCGCGCCCTGGCGACGGACGGCGAGGTGCCGCTGCTGGGTCCGAGGACGTCGATCGGCACCTTCCACCACGGCGCGGTCTACTACTACATCCTGGCGCCTGCAGCGCTGCTGTCCGGCGCCGATCCCATCGCCGTGACGGGCGAGATCGCGCTGATCGGGATCGCCGCCGTGGCCGCGACGTGGTGGCTCGGTCGGCTGCTCGCCGGCTCGCTCGCCGGCCTCGCCGCGGCCCTCCTGGCCGCGCTTTCGCCGGCCGGGATCGACGAGTCGACGTTCATCTGGAACCCGAACCTGATCCCGCTCGCCGCCGCGCTCGCGTTCGGCGGCGCGATCCGTGCCTGGCAGGCGCGGGCCCCGCGATGGTGGCTGCTCTCGGGCGCCGGAGCGATGGTCACGATGCAGTGCCACATCCTGGGCGTGGTGGTGCTGCCGCCGCTGCTGTTGCTGTTCGTCGCCGACGTGTGGCGGCGCCGGCGGGATGCCGAGGCGCTGGGGCCGGTGCTCCGGGCCGGCCTCGGAGCGTCGCTCATCATCATCGCGGGGTACCTGCCGCTCGCGATCCACGAGCTGGGGCACGACTTCTCCGAGACGCGGGCGATCCTCGCCTACCTGGCCGGCGGGGGCGGCTCGAGCGAGCTCGGCCTCGCCGGGCGGCTCGCCATGGTGGGCCTGCGCAGCGTTGCGTGGCCGCTGGTCGGCCTGATCACGGATCGACCCGCGGCGACGATTGTGGTGGTCACGATCGCGGTCTCACTCATGGGCACGGTGGCGATCACCCGGCGAACCACCACCGGCGCCGGATCCGGCCGCCCGCTCACCGCGTGGTGGCTGCTGGCAACGTTGGCCTGGTCCGTCGTCGCGCTCGCGATGTTCTCACCCGGGTTGGCGGTCGTGACACCGGGCCTGCCCAACGACCATTACCACGCCTTCCTGGATCCCCTGGTGCTGGCCCTGGTCGGCGCCGGGCTGGCGGTGGTTGCGCGCGGCGGCCGCACCGCGTCACGGGCCCCTGCAGGAGCGCTGGGCGGCAGCAGCACGGTGTCACCTGCCCTGGCAGGAGCGCTGGGCCGCCGAGGCACGGTGTCACCTGCCCTGGCAGGAGCGCTGGCCGCCGTCCTCGTGGCAGCCGCGATCCTCGGCTGGCCGCCTCGGGTCGCCGACGACGGCGGCTGGCGGCTGGTTGACGAGGCCGCCGCGCGGGTGGTGAGCGAGACGGCAGGGGCCGATGGCGTTGCGCTCGCCGGCATCCCGCCGTTCAAGTCGGCCGATGCGCTGCGGTTCCCGCTCGAGCGCCGCGGGCTCGTTC
Source organism: uncultured Chloroflexia bacterium (assembly GCA_963772565.1). Lineage (GTDB taxonomy): Bacteria > Chloroflexota > Limnocylindria > Limnocylindrales > CSP1-4 > CAIXZV01. Next base: position 71,503 of record CAVYXU010000019.1, on the reverse strand, counting down.
CACTGGCCGAGGAGGCGAACGGCGGCTCGGGAACCGTTACCGTCGTCGTCTGCGACCCCCTGTTCGACGCCGTGGTGGGCATGCCGTGCGGCGGGCCGGCGGAGGATGCGTGGGCGGCGGACCATGCGGCAGGTCAGACGGGTGCCCTGCGCCTGACCGGGCGGTTCGAGGCAGGCCCGCGACGGGTGATCTCGATCTATACGCCGGCTATACGCCGGCGGGATCCTGACCAGCTGCAGGCGACGCCCTGAAATGGCGAACGCCGGCCCTTGTAGGCCGGCGTTCGCTGTCCCCGAGACCCGAACGTGGAGGGACGTTCAGGTCGTGCCCTGGAAGCGTTCTATGGTCGCCCGTTCGGACGGTATGGCGGGCGGGCCGCCGGGCGCTGTGCGCCGTATCGGGACGGGACGGCTCGAAGCGTGGGTACGCCGACGGCTGCGCCGGTCTGGCCGACCGCCGCTCGCCCGTACACGGTGCCGCCACCGGATCCGTTGGAGCCGTTGGAGCCGTTGGAGCCGTTGTCTGGCGCCCCCACCGGCGAATAGGATCGGCCGAACCGCCGCACGCGGACGGCCAGGTAGTACTCCATGATCTGGCGGACCTGCGGCTCCGACAGGGCCTCGTCGGCGCGCAGGGCGTACTCGACCCGTGCGGTCGGGTTCTGCGGTCCCACGGACACGACGCCGAGTGCGACGGACGTATCCGCGTCGTCGCGGATCTCCCGCAGCCCGCGGGCGAGCTTCGTTGCCGTGCCCAGTGACGGCATCCGGTCACCGCGGATCAGCCGGGAGATCGTCGAATGGTCGACGCCCGACTGCTGCGCCAGCTGGCGCTGCGACATCTTCTTGGCTTTGAGCTGAGCCCGGAGCCACTCGTTGAATGCGCGGGCGTTCTGGGTCGTCATGCCTCGCCTTGGGCTTGGCTCCCGCGACCCTTGCGCGGGATCGATCAAAGTGTCGTTCGTGTGAGCACCCGTTCCCAATCCCCCTTTGGTACCGATCAGTGGTGCCTTGCCGCCTCCACCGGCATGCGGTGTGGTGCGGTGGCGCACGGTCTGTGCATGACCCGATTGGGGTAGGGGGTCCTGCGGCGGCCCGCCCCTACGAGATCGGGGCCGTTGCCTCTACTGGCTGCGACAGCCCCGTCCCGCGGCGCTTCGACGAAAGCGCGTAGGCGATGCCGCCGATCACGATGATCGAGAACACGCTGATCAGGCGGTCGACGATGACGATCGTGCCGGCCTCCTGGTTGGCGATCCCGTAGGCCAGGGTGAGGACCCCGACCACCCCCAGCTCGACGGTCCCGAGCCCCGCCGGGCTGAGCGGGACAGCCGTCAGGAGCGACCCGATCAGGGCCACGAAGAAGGCACCGGACAGGCCGAGGGAGACGTCCTGGAACCCGAGCGCCTGGACGACGAACCACAGGCGCATCCCCTCGGTCGCCCAGATCAGCCCGGTCAGTGCCACGAGCGGCGGCAGCGACCGGAGTTTTACGGCGCCGAACACGCCCTCCTCGAACCGGTCGTACAGGTCGAGGAACCGGCGCGGCAGCGGCAACCGGACCAGGATCTCCCGGCCGAAGTTGCGCAACGTGATGAGCAGCACCGCGAGGAGCACGATCACGCCGATGCCGAGGCCCACCACGAACTGGATCTCTGGCGGGAACCCGTCACGGAAGCTCCAGAAGCCTGCCGCCAGCCCGAGGATCGCGATCCCGAACAGGTCGAGGAAGCGCTCGATGAACACCGTGCCGAAGGTTCTCGACAGCGACACCGGGCTGTTGATCTTGAGCAGATAGGCACGATAGACGTCGCCCAGCTTGGCCGGCACGAGACAGTTCACCAGCCACGACAGGAACAGGATCTCCGTCGCATCCCGGGTCCCGATCCGGAACCCGGTTCCACGCAGCAGCATCGCCCAGCGGAGGCCCCGCAGCGGGAACCCCGCGTAGAAGATCGCGAAGCCGGCGAGCAGGAGCAGCTTGTTCGAGCGCGCGACGCCGTCGATCAGGTCGTTGATGTCGATGTTGAGCGCGACCCGGAACACGAGCACCACGAGGATGAGCGGGACCACGATCGAGAGGATGGTCCGCGGCTGGCGAAGCCGGGCGCCCAGCGACACCTGGTCGGTGGTCGTCTCGCGATCGGGCACGGGCGGCTCGCTCATCGGACGGAGCCAGCCGGGTCGGCGGGTGTCGGCGATACGCGCCGGTTTCCGCGGAGGCGGTTCACGACCTTGGCCAGCGGGGTGAACGTGCGCACGATATACGACGCGCGACCCGGCACGATCTCGAGCGCGGCGAGCGCGGCGAGGAGGCCCTCCGGCGTCGAGGGGTCGCCATCGACGACGGTGTACGCGACGCCGACCTCGACGACGCTGTGTGCGTCCGAGACCGCGACGCCGGGCAGCCCGTGCTCCCGCGCGAACGCCGCCGCCTGCTCGTTGCCGCTGCCGGCCATCACGCGCGCGTTGTACGCCTCGACCCAGTCCACCTGTGTCGCCAGGCTCTCGAGCCGGGGGTTCTTGAGCATCGAGCCACGGTAGCGGTCGAACGGGTGCGGGATCCCGACCACGCCGCCCTGGGCACGAACGTCGTCGATCGTCTCGGCTGCGGGCCGGCCTGGTGCGACTGCGCGCTCGAGGAACAGCGCGATGAGGTCGCCGTCCGCGGTCCGGATCTCCTCGCCGATGATCACGGTCAGCTCTCCCCCTGCAGCGTCCCTTGCCCGGACCGCGCCCTCGATCCGGTCGTGGTCCGTGATCGCGAGATGCGTCAGCCCACGCTTGATCGCCGCCCGCGCGACCGCCTCGGGCGACGCGAGCGAGTCAAAGCTGGCATTGGTATGACAGTGGAGATCGACGAACGCCTTCATCCGTCCATCCGCCGCTCGGGTTCCGGTCGGCCGGCCGGGCCGCCCATCCTCGGCGATTCAAGTCCTGCGGGACACAGATCGCCTGCGGTAGGGCGACCCGGCCGGCCTTCAATCCCGCGGATGAGAGAAGCCCCTCGTCGATCCGGTTCGGGGGATTGGAAGGGCAGGCGGAGTGGGCTGCCGCAGGCGATCTTTGGCCGAAGGCCTCGAATCGCCGAGGATGCCCACGCCGCCAGCCCGCCCCGAACCACGGACTCAGATCTGCTGGACGAGGGACTTCTTGAAGAAGTCGAAGTGCTCCAGCGCGAGCCCGGTGCCCAGCGCGACGCAGTTCAGCGAGTTCTCCGCGACGTGGCACGGGACGCCGGTGACCTGGGTCAGCAGCTTGTCGACGTTGCGCAGCAGCGATCCGCCGCCGGACATCACCATGCCCTTGTCGATGATGTCCGAGCTGAGCTCCGGTGGCGTCTGCTCGAGGACCGTGCGCACCGCGGTGACCAGCTGCTGGAGCGGGACCTCGATCGCCTCCATCACCTCCGACGAGGTGATCGGAATCGTGCGCGGCAGCCCCGCAATCAGGTCGCGACCGCGGACCTCCATGGTCAGCTCGCGCTCCAGCGGCAGCGCGGTCCCGATCTGGATCTTGACCTCCTCCGCGGTCCGCTCGCCGATCATCAGGTTGTACTTCTTGCGGATGTACGAGGCGATCGACTCGTCGAACTTGTTGCCGCCCACGCGCAGGCTGTTGAACACGACGATGCCGCCGAGCGCGATCACCGCGATCTCGGACGTTCCGCCGCCGATGTCGATGATCATGTTCCCCGAAGGCCCGCTGATGGGCACGTTGGCGCCGATCGCGGCAGCCAGGGGCTCCTCGATCAGGAACGCGTCCTTGGCGCCGGCCTTGAGCGCCGCGTCGCGGACGGCCCGCTTCTCGACCGATGTCACGCCGGCCGGAACCGAGATCATGACCTCCGGCCGCGAGAAGCCGAGCTGGCCCTTGCGCGCCTTGCCGATGAAGAACCGGAGCATCGCCTCCGTGATCACGTAGTCGGCGATGACGCCATCCTTCATGGGGCGGATGGCCTGGATGTTGCCGGGCGTGCGACCGATCATCTCGCGGGCTTCCTCGCCCACGGCGACGATCCTGTTGTCCTCGCCGACCGCGACGACGGAGGGCTCCGTGATCACGATGCCCTTGCCCTTGACGTAGACGATGACGTTCGCGGTGCCGAGGTCGATACCAATCTTCATGACGGCGGGAATGCTACTCCTGGAGCCGCAGTCGACCGTGCGCGACGGTCGTCCGCGAGATGGGGATTACCGGATGGGGGGCGGATCGTCAGGCCTGATCGGCCGAACGGGTGATGCTCGCTCCCAGCTGCTGGAACTTGCGATCGATGTTCTCATACCCCCGGTGAACGTGATGCGCGCCATGGATCAGCGAGGGCCCGTCGGCGGCCAGGGCCGCCAGGATCAGCGACGCGCCCGCCCGCAGATCGCCGATCGTGGCCTCGGCGCCGTGGAGCCGGGAGGGACCATGGATGGCCGCGTGGTGCGCGTCCTCGATATCGACCCGGGCGCCCAGCTTCCGCAGCTCGGTCAGCCACTCGATCCGGTCCTCGAAGATCGCCTCGTGGACGTGTGACACGCCGGCAGCCTGGGTGAGCAGCACGCAGGTCGGTGGCTGGAGGTCCGTCGCGAGGCCCGGGTAGGGCGCGGTCTCGATGTCCTGCGCGCGCAGGTCGCCGGGTTGGAGACCCGTGGCATCGAGCTCGATCGAATGCCTGCCGCACGCGACGGGTACACCGACCCTGCCGAGCAGCTCGACCAGCGCGCCGACCTCGTCGCAGGCCGCGTTCTCGAGCGTGACCCGACCGCCCGTGACGGCGCCGGCGATCAGGAAGGTCCCAGTCTCGATCCGGTCCGGGATCACCGAATGGTCGGCGCCGCGGAGGCGCTTGCGACCGTGAACCTCGATCACGTCCGGTTCGGTGCGGACGACGTCGGCGCCCATCTTGACCAGGAACGCGATGAGGTCGTCCACCTCGGGCTCCTGGGCCGCCGGCCGGATCACGGTGTCGCCCTCTGCGAGCGTCGCGGCGAGCATCGCGTTCTCGGTACCCATGACCGTCACCTGCGGGAAGCGGACCTCGCCACCGCGGAGGCGTCCCGGGGCCTGGGCGAAGTAGTAGCCGTTGCGGTACTCGATCTCGGCGCCCAGCGCACGCATCGCGTCCACGTGCAGGTTCACGGGGCGGCGTCCGATGCGATCGCCACCCGGGTTGCTCATGATCACGCGGCCGAACCGGGACAGCAGCGGGCCCAGCAGGATGAACGAGGCCCGCATCTTGGCCGCGGCCTCGAGCGGGACGAACAGCCAGTCGACGTCGCCCGACGCGACCTCGTACACGCCGGCCGCCGGATGTTCGACCACGACGCCCAGATCGGCCAGCGTCTCCGCCATCACGCGCACGTCCTCGATCTCGGGGACGTTGGTGAACCGGCACCGCTCGCCGGTCAGCGTCGAGGCGGCGAGCAGCTTGAGCGCCGCATTCTTGGCGCCGCTGACGTGGACCGTGCCCTGCAGGGGTCGCCCGCCCTCGATCCTGAAGGTTTCCGGCGGAGGCGTCTCGGGTCGGTATTCCCAGTGGAACGGGCGAGCGTCTGCCACCGTCAGCCCCGCGACCGGGGGCCTTCCCGGTGCCGTCGCTCGGCGACGCGAACCCGCAGCAGCGCCTGCTGAAGGGCCGCCCTCGCGGAGGCGAGATCGGCGCCCTCGTGATACCCGCTCTCGAGCGCGCGCTCCGCCTCGCGGCGAGCCTCCTGGGCCTTTTCGAGGTCGATGTCGGCGGCGAGGTCAGCGGTCTCCGCCATGACCACGACCTTGTCCGGCCGCACCTGGAGGAACCCGCCGGCGATCGCGAAGCTCTCCTCGGAACCGCCCTTGCGGATCTTGAGCTCGCCGACGCCCAGCAGCGACACCAGCGGCGTGTGGTGGGGCAGGATCCCCAGCTCGCCGTCGATGCCCGGGACGAGCACCATGTCGACCTCGTCCGAGTACGCCAGCCGCTCGGGGGTCACGATCTCGAGCAGGACCGGCATCAGATCCTCCCCCAAGTCACGACCGCTTTCGCCGTGCGGCTGCCCGGCCAATTCCAGTCCTTCGGACTGAGATCGCCGGTCACCCACCCTGCAACGCGACCGATGAGCGGTGGCGTCATCGCTCCCCCGCCACCTCGCGACCCGAGACCGAGCGGCCGGAGCACCGCGGCCTCGTTTCCAAGGGAGGAGGCGAAGGAGCTCGCCCGCGCGTAGCCGGCGCGCGCGAGGCCGATCTCTGTCCCGCAGGACTGGAATTGGCCCGAGCGCGGGCTGGCGAGAGCGCGGGCGAGGATCACGGTCATCAACCCTCGAGCTTGGCCGCGTTCTCGCGGACGTCGTCGAGGGTGCCGGCGAGGAAGAACGCCTGCTCGGGAAGCGTATCGGTCTTGCCCTCGAGGATCTCCTTGAACGACGCGACCGTGTCGCGGATCGCGACGTACTTGCCGGGCCGGCCGGTGAACACCTCGGCCACGGTGAACGGCTGGCTCATGAACCGCTGCAGGCGGCGGGCACGGGCGACCGTGGCCTTGTCCTCCTCGGACAGCTCGTCGATGCCGAGGATGGCGATGATGTCCTGGAGGTCCCGATAGCGCTGGAGCACGCGCTTGGTCTCCTGCGCCACGTCGTAGTGCTCCACGCCCACGACCAGCGGGTCGAGCACGCGCGACGTCGAGGTCAGCGGATCGACGGCCGGGTAGATGCCCAGCTCGGCGATGGACCGCTCGAGGCGGATCGTCGAGTCGAGGTGGGCGAACGTCGTGGCCGGCGCCGGGTCCGTGTAGTCGTCGGCCGGGACGAACACGGCCTGGAGGGACGTGATCGAGCCCTTATGGGTCGACGTGATCCGCTCCTGGAGACCGGCCATCTCGGTGGCGAGGTTGGGCTGGTAGCCCACCGCGGAGGGCATCCGGCCGAGCAGCGCCGACACCTCGGAGCCGGCCTGCGTGAACCGGAAGATGTTGTCGATGAACAGGAGGACGTCGCGGCCCTCCTCGTCCCGGAAATACTCCGCCATGGTCAGGGCGGTGAGGCCGACGCGCTGGCGGGCGCCCGGCGGCTCGTTCATCTGACCGAACACGAACGCGGTGCTCTCGATGACGCCCGAGTCGGTCATCTCCTTGATCAGGTCGTTGCCCTCGCGGGAACGCTCGCCGACGCCGGCGAACACGGACACGCCCTCGTGCTCCTTGGCGACGTTGTTGATCAGCTCCTGGATGATGACCGTCTTGCCGACGCCGGCGCCGCCGAAGATCCCGATCTTGCCGCCCTTGCGGAACGGGCACACGAGGTCGATGACCTTGAGGCCGGTCTCGAACACCTCGACCTCGGTGGTCTGGTCGGCGAACGATGGCGGGGAGCGGTGGATCGGCAGGAAAGTGGTCGCGTCGACCTCGCCCTTGCCGTCGATGGCATGGCCCAGAACGTCGAACACGCGGCCGAGCGTCACCGTCCCGACCGGAACCGTGATCGCGGCGCCGGTGTCGCGCACCGTCGTTCCCCGGGCAAGGCCGTCGGTCGTGGTCATGGCGACCGCGCGGACCCAGTTGTTGCCCAGGTGCTGCTGGACCTCGCAGGTCAGCGGCTCCTTGTCGTCGCGGATGATCTCGACGGCGTTGAAGATCGCCGGCAGCTGCCCGGGGGGAAACTCGATGTCGACGACCGGGCCGGTGATCTGGATGACCCGGCCGGTCGCGGAAGGGGCGGCGGTCGCCATGGTTGGGAGTGCCTCCTCGTTCGCGCCGGCCTAGCGGGCCTCGGCGCCGCTCGCGATCTCGATCATCTCGCGAGTGATGTTGGACTGACGGACCTTGTTGTATGAGAGCGTCAGGTCCTCGATGAGCTCCTGGGCGTTCTCGGTGGCGTTCTTCATCGCGACCATCCTGGACAATTCCTCGCTGGCCTTGGCCTCGAGCACCGCCTGGAACAGGCGGGTCGCGACGTAGCGCGGGAGGAGCGACTGGAGGAAGTCCGCGGGGTTGGGCTCGAAGATGAACTGGTGGCCGGGAATGCCCTCGGTGTCCTCGGTGGGCACGACGGGCAGCAGCTGGTCGATGACCGGGCTCTGGACGAGCGTCGACACGAACCGCGAGTAGGCGACGTCGATCCGCTCGAAGGTGCCCGCGACGAAATCGTCCGCCACGAGCCTCGCGAGCGGCAACACATCGGCGAACGCGGGACGATCGCCGAAGCCCTCGAAATGGGCGGCGATCGGGACCCGCGCGCGTCGCATCGCGTCCCGTCCCTTGCGACCGACGGTGACGACCTTGAGGTCGCCCGGGTGACCCGTGATCTCGCGGGCGACGAACCGGATCGTATTGGTGTTGAGCGCCCCCGCGAGACCTCGATCGCTGGTGATGATCACGATCAGCCGGTTGTGCGCGCCCTCGATGCTGGGCTCCGCGAGCAACGGGTGGTCGGTGCCCCCGAGAACCGCCGCGAGATCGGCGATCACCTCGTCCAGCTTCTCGCGGTACGGTCGAGACGCAAGCGTCGAGTCCTGCGCCCTGCGCAGCTTTGAGGCCGCGACGAACTGCATGGCGCGGGTGATCTGCTTGATGTTCCGTGCGCTGCCGATGCGGCGCCGGATCTCGCGCTGGCTAGGCATCGGGCGATGCCTCGATCACGTGCGGCCACGGCGGCGCGCCGGAGCGGCCGGTCGTCGATCGGTCGACGCTCATGCCAGGAACGATGTCCGGAAGGTGTCGACGGCCTCGTCGAGGACGGCCGCGATCTCGTCCGTCAGCGCCCCGCCCTTGGCCAGGTCCGGAAGGATCTCCGGCCGCTCGGTGTCGAGGAACTGGTACAGCTTCGTCTCGAACTCCTTGACCCGCGCCGTCGGGACGTCGTCGAGCTTGCCCGTGGTGGCCGCGTACAGGATCATGACCTGCCTCTCGACCGGCAGGGGCTGGTACTGCGGCTGCTTGATGATCTCGGACAGCTTTTCGCCGCGGTTGAGCTGGTCCCGTGTCGCCTTGTCCAGGTCGCCCGCGAACTGGGCGAACGCGGCGAGCGCGCGGTACTGCGCCAGGTCCAGCTTGAGCGGACCGGCGACCTTCTTCATCGCCTTGGTCTGGGCCGCGGAACCGACCCGGCTGACGGAGATGCCGATGTTCATCGCGGGCCGCTGACCGGCATTGAACAGGTCGGTCTCGAGGAAGATCTGGCCGTCCGTGATCGAGATCACGTTGGTGGGGATGTAGGCGGACACGTCATTCGCCTGCGTCTCGATGATCGGCAGCGCCGTCAGCGAGCCACCGCCGTTGTCGTCGCTCATGCGAGCCGCACGCTCGAGCAGCCGGCTGTGGAGGTAGAACACATCGCCCGGGTACGCCTCCCGGCCCGGCGGCCGGCGCAGCAGCAGCGACATCTCGCGGTACGCCCAGGCGTGCTTGGACAGGTCGTCATAGACGCACAGCGCGTCCTTGACCAGGCGTCCGCCCACCTCGACGCCGTTCTCCATGACCTCCTCGCCCATCGCCACGCCCGAGTACGGGGCGAGGTACTGGAGCGGGGCAGGGTCCTCGGCACCGGCCACGACGACGATCGTGTGCTCCATGGCGCCGAACTTCTCGAGCGTCGCCACGGTCTGCGCGACGGTCGACAGCTTCTGGCCGATCGCGACGTAGATGCACACGAGGTCGCCACCGCGCTGGTTGATGATCGTGTCGATGGCGATCGCGGTCTTGCCCGTCTGGCGGTCACCGATGATCAGCTCGCGCTGGCCGCGGCCGATCGGGACCAGCGCGTCCACGGCCTTGATGCCCGTCTGGACCGGAGTATCGACGCCCTGGCGGGTGATCACGCCGGGGGCGATGCGCTCGACCGGCCGGGTCTGCGTGCGCGGGATATCGCCCTTGCCATCGATCGCGTTGCCGAGGGGATCAACGACCCGGCCCAGGAGCGCCTTGCCGACCGGGACCTCCACGACCCGGCCGGTCGTTCGGACGCGGTCGCCCTCCTTGATCTCGGCGGCGTCGCCCAGGATGACCGCGCCGACCGTCTCCTCCTCGAGGTTGAGGGCCATGCCCATCACCCCGTTGGGGAACTCGAGCAGCTCGGACATGAGGGCTGCGTCCAGGCCATAGACCTGGGCGATGCCGTCGCCGACCTCGACGACGGTCCCGACGCTGCGGGATTCCGCCGTCGTATCGAACGACTCGATCTGGCTCTTGATGATGCTGATGATCTCGTCTGACCGGATGGCCATCGCGTCTCCGTTCGGGCGTTCGCAGGCTCCCGTTCTGGCCGGCACGGCGCCGGCAGCGCGGGCGGGGGCTAGCGGAGGCGTCCCCCCGCGTGAAGTTGGTCGTGCAGCCGCTCGAGGCGACCGCGAATGGATGCATCGAGGAGCTGGTCCCTGATCTGGATCGTGATCCCGCCGATCAGCGAGGCATCGACCTCGCTGCGGAGATCCACGGCGGAGCCGGCCATCTCCTCGACCCGGCCCCGGATCGCGGCCGTCTCGGCGTCGGTCAGCGCCACGGCGCTGCTGACGGTCGCCGCGACGATGCCGCGATGGGTATTGAGCAGGCGGACAAACTCGTCCGAGACGCGCTCGAGCGTGCTCACGCGCCCCCGGGCCATGAGGAGGTCGACCAGCCGGAGCGCCCCCGGCTGGATCCGGGAACCGAGCAGGGCGGCCACCAGGTTCTGGCGCTGCTGCAGCGGAACGGCCGGGCTGTGGACGATCGGTGCGACCTCGGGCCGGCCGAGGATGTCCGCGGCCGTGGCGAGATCATCCCGCCAGCGGTCGAGCTGGTCGTCCCGCAGGCCGACCTCGAAGGCGGCCTCCGCGTAGCGGCGTGCTGCAGCAAGCGGGCGAGCCATCAGGCGTTGGACCCGCCGGCATTGGCCGATTCGGCCAGGAAGTCCGTCACCAGCTTGCGCTGGCGCTCGCCGGTCATCGACTCGCCGACGACGCGGCCTGCGGCCGACAGGGCAAGGTCGGCGACCTCCGAACGGAGCTCGGCGATCGCGCGATCCTTCTCGGCCTCGAAGTCTGCGGCGGCGCGTTCGCGCATCCGCCCGAGCTCCTCGCGGGTGGCCGCCAGGTCCTGCTCGCGAGTCTCGGATGCCACCTTCTGGGCACGACTGAGGATCTCGTTGGCTTCGCGGCGGGCTTCCTGGAGGGCCGTCAGCCGCTCCTGCTCACCCGATTCCCGGTCGCGCCGCGCCTGCTCCGCGTCCGCAAGCCCATGCTCGATGCGCGATCGCCGATCCGCGAGCATGCGCGAGATCGGGCCGAACGCGAACAGCTGGAGGATCACGTACAACAGCACGAAGTTGAGCAGCGCGACGATGATCCAGAACCCGTTGATGACGAGGCCGGACCCGCCACTTTCCGCGTTGGGGGCGACGGCTGCCGCCGACACGATGCCCGCAGCGACCGCGAAGAGATGCATGACGTCAGCTCGGGGCTGCTGTTACGCAGCAGCCGGGTTGAGGAAGATGATCAGGACGCCCACCACGAACGCCAGGACGCCGAGCCCCTCGGCGAACGCCGCGCCGATGATGAACGTCGCGCGGATGATCCCCGCGGCGTCCGGGTTGCGGCCCATCGCGCTGGTGGACATGCCTGTCAGGATCCCGATACCGATGCCGGGTCCGATCACGCCCATCGCGGCGAGGCCGGCGCCAATCAGTTCCATCGAGTCTCTACCTCCATTGGCGACCGCTGTGCGCGGACGCAACCTCCGACGAATGTATGCCCGGACCGCCTCACGAGGAAGCGACGGATGACAGGGGTGGACCGCCGCCGGCCTGCGGATCGGTCGCCATCGACGGGGCGGCGTGTGCCTCCTCGTCATGACTCTCGACCGCGAGCAGCGTGAACATCAAGGTCAGGACGCTGAAGATTAGCGCCTGGACGAAGCCGATGAACCCTTCAAGTGCCACGAACGGCAGCGGCAGCACGCCCAGCAGGAGCGCCGTGAACACGCCGAGCATGACGCCGCCGCCGTACAGGTTGCCGAACAACCGGAAGGCCAGCGTCACCGGCTTGAAGAACTCGAGCAGGAACTCGGTCAACCCGACGAACAGATCGATCAGCCCGTCGACGACGCTCCGGCGGAACCCCCTGAAGTTGAAGAACTTGCCCAGGTACCGACGGACTCCCAGGCGGCGAACGCCTTCCACGTGGAACAGCAGGAAGCTGAACAGCGCCAGGCCGACCGTGATGTTGATGTCGCTGGTCGGTGTCCGCAGGAAGTTGACCTTGTCGCCGAAGATCAACAGGTCGGTCCAGTTGGCCAGCGCGATGAACATGAACAGGGTGATGAAGATGCCCACGTACGGGCGCGCGGGCGGGCCGCCGAGCGCCATCGCAAAGTCCTCGAGGGCCTCGTAGACGAACTCGACCGCGTTCTGGACCCGCCTGGGCAGGTGTTCGAGGCTCTGGGCAACGCCCACGAACACGACGATCATCAGGATCATCACGATCCAGGACACCACGATGCTCGAGGTGATGCTGGGGTGGAAGTCGACGACGAGGGCGCCCGTCGGCTCGGTCGCCCTGGGTGCCAGGTCGAGCACGACGGTCGGCGGGATCAGCTCGAGGTTGCCCTTGATGCTCTCCTTGGGGCCGGGAAAGCCCGACGGCGCCATCAGGATGGCGGCAACGATATCGAGCACCACGATGGCGACGATGGCGAGCAGCAGCTTGCGGCGGCGCGACAGACCGGCGCCCCCAGGAGCGGGGCCTTCGGCGGGATCGTTCTCGAGCGTCACGGGCGGCTCGTCAGCCTCGTATCGGCGCCCGCGCGTCCCGGGCGGTTGGTGTTCATCGTCAGTCGAACCTCGCAAGAAACCGGCTGATCAACTTGGCCACCGCGAGGCCGCCGAGGCCGAAACCGGCCAGAGCCCCGCCTACGGCGAAGACAGGCAACGTACCCAGCTGCTGGTCGATCCACCAACCCGCCAGGACGCCTCCGAGGGTCCCCACGAAGAAGGTGATGCCGATCTCGGAGAAGAGAACCGCGTAGGCTCCGAAATCGCTGTTCATGGGCGACCGACCACCGTGCAGGGGACTATACCAGAGGCCTCCGGGGGTCAGAAACCGTTCGTTCCGGATACGGGGGGCGCGCGGGCCACCCGTTCCCGCCCCGCGATGTGCCCGTCATCGGCTCGAGCGCCCCCTCCAGCGCCGACGGGACACCGATGCCCGCGCAATTCGCCAGCGGCGGGTCCGGCCCGGCTCCGCGGGCGGCGTTGCGGGCTCCTCATAGGCGTCGGCCTCGAGCGCGGCGCCAGCCTCCGCGCGGGTGAGCAGGAACAGGCCCAGCCCGAACGCGACGCCGAGCCCGAGGAACGCATACACCTGGCCGGTGCCCGACAGCACCAGCGACAGCGCGGCCAGCGCGACACACAGCGCGTAGATCACGAGCACGGTCCGGCCGTGGGTCAGCCCAAGGTCAAGCAGGCGGTGATGGATATGGCCGCGATCGGGGGTGAACGGCGAGTGGCCCGTCGCAAGCCGCCGGACGATGATCCAGAACGTGTCGATGATCGGGACGCCCAGCACCAGCAGCGCCACGGCCACCTTCGCCGTGCCCATGATCGAGAGCAAGGCGAGGCTGTAGCCCACGAACATCACGCCGCTGGTGCCGATGAAGATCGACGCCGGGTGGAAGTTCCAGCGCAGGAAGCCGAGCAGCGCGCCGGCGAGAGCGAAGCACAGGATCCCGACGAACGGCTGTGCGACCGCGGTCGTGACCGAGATCAGGCCCAGCGTGGCGGCGGCGATCAGCGCGATCCCGGAGGACAGACCGTCGAGCCCGTCGATGAAGTTGATGCTGTTGATCATCCCGATCACCCACAGCATCGTGAACCCGACGGCGAACGGTCCGTCGAGGCGGATGAAGCCCGGCCCGAACGGGTTGTTGAGGAACGTGACCGAGATGCCCGCCGCGACGGCGATCAGGCCGAGCAGGACCTGGCCGCCGAGCTGCCAGCGGGCGCGCAGCTGGAGCGCGTCGTCCAGCGCACCCAGCATGACGGCGACGGCCCCGCCGAGCAGCAGCGCCGTGAGCTCCCCCGCGTCGAGCGACCGGGGCACCGGGACGACGTCGAGGCGCGCGTTGATCGCGATGACGCCCACCGCCACGGCCAGGAAGGCGACGGCGACCGCGATCCCGCCGCCACGCGGTACGGGCGTCGCGTTGACGCGGCGGTGGTTCGGCTCATCGAGCGTGCCCAGTCGCAGCGACGCGCGCCGCACCAGCGGCGTCAGGAGCAGCGACAGGATCGCCGCCACGACGAAGGCGGAGGCGAGGATCGGCAGGACCTCGTCGAACGTCGAGATCAGGCCCATCGCTCGCCGTCAGTCCCGATCGCGAGGGAGGCCCGGGACGGGGAAGCGCGCAACCAGCGCGCGGACGTCCGCGACGATCCGTTCCTGCACCGCGGCGTCCTGGCGGTCGCGGATGGCGTCGACGATCCATCGGCCGATCGCCCGCATCTCGTCCGGACCCATGCCCCGGGTCGTGGTGGCGGGCGTGCCGATGCGGATCCCGGAGGCGATGTTGGGCGGGTTTGCATCGAACGGGATCGCGTTCTTGTTGACGGTGATCCCGACGTCGTCGAGCAGCGCCTCGGCCTCCCGCCCCGTGACCCCCAGCGGCGTCACGTCCACGAGCGCGAGGTGGTTGTCGGTGCCGCCGCTGACCAGCCGGCCGCCGGCGTCGGCGATGGTCGCCGCGAGGACCTTGGCGTTCTCGATCGTCCGCGCCTGGTCGCGCCGGAAGTCCTCGCTCTCGGCCAACCGGAGGGCAACGGCCTTGGCGGCGATGACGTGCATCAGCGGACCACCCTGCACGCCCGGGAACACGGACTTGTCGATCGCCTGCGCGAGGGTGTTGCGGCCCAGCGCCGGGAAGTCTGCGCGGTCGATGCCGTCCGGGAGGTCGGCCCGGCTGAACAGCAGCCCGCCACGTGGGCCGCGGAGCGTCTTGTGGGTGGTCGTGGTCACGAGATCGGCGTGGGGGAACGGGCTGGGGTGGAGCCCGGCCGCGACCAGCCCAGCGAAGTGCGCCATGTCCACGAACAGCAGGGCGCCGACCCCGTGCGCGATCCGGGCCAGCCGCTCGAAGTCCCAGGTCCGGGGATATGCGGACGCACCGGCGACCAGCACCTTGGGGCGCACCTCGGCGGCCTGTCGCTCGAGGGCGTCGTAGTCGATCCGCTCGTCCTCGCGGGTCACGCCATAGGCGTGCACCTCGTACAGCCGGCCCGAGAAGTTCACGGGCGAGCCGTGGGTCAGGTGGCCGCCGTGGGCCAGGTTCATGCCCAGGATCCGGTCGCCCGGTCGGAGGACGGCGAAGTAGGCCGCCATGTTCGCCTGCGCCCCGGCGTGCGGCTGGACGTTGACGTGATCGGCGCCCGGGAACAGGGCCAGCGCCCGCGCCCGCGCCAGCTCTTCCACCACGTCCACGTACTCGCAGCCGCCGTAGTACCGCCGGCCGGGCAGCCCCTCCGCGTACTTGTTGGTGAGCCACGAGCCCTGCGCCTCGAGCACCGCGGCATAGACGTAGTTCTCGCTTGCGATCAGCTCGATCTTGTCCGCCTGGCGGTGTCGCTCCGCCTCCATCGCCGCCCACACCTCGGGATCCACCTCGGCGATGGTGGCCCACGCGGACGGCGGGACGGCGGCATCGGACACGAGCGAACCTCCAGGCGGGCGGCGGACGAGCACGGGCGGGACGCTGCCTATCTTCCCACGTCGCCCGCCGGCGACGATTCGACCTGGTGATCGATCCCCGCCGCGTCCAGCGCCTCGGCGATGAGCGCGGGCGCGATCGCGCCAACCCGGCGCACGACCGGGGACGGCCCCGTGCAGTCGACGACCGTCGAGGCGGGGCCACCCCGTGCCGCTCCGCCGTCGAGGACCAGCGCGATCGCGCCGCCGAGACGAGCGACGATCTCGAGGGCGTCCCGCGCCTCCGGCTCACCCGACACGTTCGCGGACGTCGTCGGCAGCGGCCCGAGGGCAGCGGCGAGCGCGCGCGGAGCCGGATGATCGGGCACCCGGACGCCCACCGTGGAGACCCCTGAGCCGAGGGCAAACGGGAGGCGGGCATCGGCACGTCGCGGCAGGACGAGCGTGAGCCCGCCCGGCCAGAACCGCTCCGCGAGCAGGCGGGCCGCCGGATCCAGCACGCCCAGCACGCCGGCCTGGTCCGCGTCGGCGAGCAGCAGCGCCACGGCCTTCTCCGGCGGCCGTCGCTTGGCGGCGAACAGCCGCTCGATCGCGTCCGGGAGGGCGAGGTCGGCGGCGATCCCGTAGACCGTGTCGGTCGGGATGGCCACGATCTCCCCGGCACGCAGCAGCTCCACGGCCTCGGCGCGGGCCGGTGGCCCATCGGGCAGGATCCTGGGACGCTGGCCGGCGACGGTCATGCGCGCTCCGTCGGCTCGCCGGCCCGCCGCCGCGCGTCCCGGGCGGCCTCGTCCAGGCGAGTCGCGTTGCGCCGCGCCTGCTCGGGTGGTGCCAGCACCAGGTCCTCGATCAGGATCGCGGCGCCGTCCTCCTCGACCGGCCCCGTCACGTAGCGCGCGACGCGCCGGACATCCTCCGGCGCGGATGCCATCGCCGCACCGTGGCCCGCGTCCGCGATCATCTCCAGATCGTTGAGCGCGTCGCCGATCGCCATCACCTTCGAATGCGGGACACCAGCCCGGTGGGCAAGCCAGGCAACCGCGCCGCCCTTGGACACGCCGGGCGCGACGAACTCCAGGAACCGCGGATGGGACACCGTGGCGTCAGCGCGTCCGGCGAAGGCGCGGCGCGCCTCGTCGATCAGCTCCATCGGACGCGGCGGCTGGCCCACCGAGATCACCTTCGACATCGGCGTGGTGATCGCAGCCGCCAGATCCTCGACGACTCGCGCGCCCGGGCCAAGGTAGCCCGAGTAGTCGTCGAAGCTGGGGTCGCCGGACCAGGCCACGATCCGCTCGAGGTTGTTGACGTGCGGCTCCAGGCCGTGCTCCCGACACCAGACGATCGCGTCCCGGACGACGGCCGCCGGCAGGGGCTCGTGGTGAAGCAGCCGGCCAACCGGCGCGCGCCACGGATGTGCCTCCGCGGTGGGCCGTGCGCGCCGCGTGGGCATCGCCCGGATGACCGCGCCCTGGTGGGCAACGATCGGCTCGACGATCCCGAGCTGGTTCGCGTACACCGCCGCGGAGCTGGCCATGCGACCCGTCGCCAGCGACACCCGGACGCCCCGCCGAACCGCCTCGGCGATCGCGGCTCGGGTGCGCTCGGAGATCCGGAAGTCGGGGCCGACGAGCGTGCCGTCGATGTCCAGCGCGATCAGCCGGATGGGCAGCTCGGGAGCCGGTCGGACGGTTGGCCGGAGCTCGTTCACGAGGGCCGTGCGATCCGGGCAAGCCTCGGGTGGCCGCCCAGGTCGGTTGTCACGGTCACAGGCCAGCCCGGCAGCCGCGTGGACGCCTCGCCGACGATCGCGTCGCCCTGGTCCGCCCCGATCTCGAGCAGCGCCACGCCGTCGGCCGCGAGCGCGGCCGGCAGCTGGTCCAGCAGGCGCCGGATCACGTCCAGGCCGTCCGGACCACCGTCGAGCGCCTGCTGTGGCTCGAACGCGAGCTCGGCGGCCAGGCCTGCGAGGTCCCCCGAAGGCACATAGGGGAGGTTCGCGCACACGAGCGCGTACGGCGGGTCCACGTATGGCGGCAGCAGGTCTGCCGAGACGAACACCAGCCGGTCGGCGACGGCGTGCCCGACGGCGTTCTCGCGGGCGAGATCGAGCGCCTCGTCCGAGGCATCGATCGCGATGACGAGGACCTGGTCGGCCATCCGGCGCCGCCGGAGCGCGGCCAGGATGGCGATGGCGACCGCCCCGCTGCCCGTGCCGACGTCGGCGACACGCAGCGCTGGCGCTCCGGGCGGCCGGGGGCTCGCGGTCAATCGGGCGACCACCTCGCCCACGGCCGCATCGACCAGCAGCTCCGTCTCCGGGCGTGGGATGAGCGCGCGCGCGTCGGTGGCGAGGGCGAGCCCGTGAAACTCGCGAAAGCCGCGGATGTAGGCGACGGGCTCTCCCAGCTCCCGCCGCCGGATCGCCGCTTCGAAGGCGTCACGAGAGGCGTCGCCGACCAATGCCTGCGAGTGCGCGAGCAGGCCGGCGCGATCGGTCCGCAGGACGTGGCCGAGCAGGAGCTCCGCGTCCAGGCGAGGCGACCCGGAACCGGACGCGGCGAGGCGTTCCGCACCGATGCGCAGGAGCTCGGAGGACGTCACGGGCGCTGCCTCAGGTTCGGGCAGGGCCGGCGGCGCCCACGCCGTCGCCGGTGCCCGTGAGATGCCGGAGGCGATCGGCCTGGTCCGCCATCACCAGCGCATCGATCAGCGGATCGAGCTGGCCCTCGAGCACGCCGGGCACGTTGTGGATCGTCACCCCGATCCGGTGGTCGGTGACCCGGTTGTCGGGAAAGTTGTAGGTCCGGATCTTCTCGGACCGATCCCCGGCCCCGACCATCGTCCGCCGCTCGGCGCTCTCGCGCTCGCGCTGCTTTGCCAGCTCGAGGTCGTAGAGGCGCGAGCGGAGCACGGCGAGCGCCTTGGCCTTGTTCTTGTGCTGGCTCTTCTCGTCCTGGATCTCGACCACGAGGCCGGTCGGGAGGTGCGTGATCCGGACCGCGGAGTCGGTCGTGTTCACCGACTGGCCGCCCGGTCCGCTGGACCGCTTGACGTCGATCCGGAGGTCCCGCTCCTCGTCGATGTCGACCTCGACCTCGTCGGCCTCGGGCATCACGATGACCGTCGCCGTGCTGGTGTGGATCCGGCCGCTCGATTCGGTCGACGGGACGCGCTGGACGCGATGCACGCCGCCTTCGAACTTGAGCCGGCTGTAGGCGCCGTCCCCGGTCACCTCCAGGAACGCCTCCTTGATCCCGCCGATGCCGGTCTCGTTGAGGCTCATCAGGTCGGCATGGAAGCGATGCTCCAGTGCGTAGCGCGTGTACATGCGCAGCAGCTCTGCGGCGAACAGCGCAGCTTCCTCGCCGCCGGCGCCGGCCCGGATCTCCACGATCACGTTGCGGTCGTCGTTCGGGTCGCGCGGCAGCAGCGACACCTTGAGGTCCTCGACCAGGCCCGTCTCGCGCGTCTCGAGCTCGGCGATCTCCTCGCGCGCCATCGTCCTGAGGTCATCGTCGGTCTCGCCGTCGCGCATCTCGCGCGCGCCGGCCAGCTGCTCGCGAACGTCGAGCAGCTCGCGGTACGCGGCGACGACCGGCTCCAGGCGCGCCAGCTCACGACCGAGCGTCCGAAGCTGTGCCGGATCCGAATGCACCTCCGGGGTGCCGAGCCGCGCGGTGACGTCGTCGTACTGACGCGCAACACCTGCGAGCTTGGTGTCGAGGCTGTCGATGTCAGACATTCCGGGTCGTTCCGATCCGGCTCAGCCGGGAAGCGGCGGGTCGGCTGAGACCGGCGCGATGGTCTCGCTCTCGGCCGCGGCGGCGGCTGCCGCGCGCACCCCGGCGGCGGTCTCACCGGGCAGCGGCATCGGGAACCGCTCGAGGTCAAGCCCGCCGGACGGCAGCGTCTCGCCGTCGGCGCGGAGCGCTTCCTCCATCGACACGACCGCGACCTCGATCATGTCGTCGGTCGGCTGCTTGGTCGTGATCATCTGGACGAGGATGCCGGGCCACATGATCACGCGGACCACCGGGTTGGCCCGGTGGCGGGCACCCAGGCGCAGCAGCTCGTAGCCGACGGCGGCGATCACCGGGATCAGCAGGATCCGGCTGCCCACCATGACCAGCGGCGACTGCCGGCCGACCAGGCTGAACGCGAGGATCGACAGCATGATCACGACGACCAGGAACTCCGTGCCGCACCGCGGGTGCGCCGTGGGGTACTTGCGGATCTCCGACGGGACCAGCGGGACGTCGTGCTCCAGGGCGTGGATCGTCATGTGCTCGGCGCCGTGGTACTGGAACACACGCGCGATGTCGGGCGTGCGCGAGATCAGGACCAGGTAGCCGAGGAAGATCAGGACCCTGACCAGCCCCTCGACGAGGTGCTGGACGAGGCCGTTGTCGATGCTGCCGGCGGTGAACGTTGCGATGACCAGCGGCAGGATGAAGAACAGGCCAACGCCGACGATCGCCGTGAACCCCAGCATCAGGGCAACCGCCCCCCGGCCGATCTCGACCCCCTCCTCCTCCGCCTGCAGGCCGGCGGAACGGATGAGCCAGCGCGTGCCCACGACCAGGGTCTCGTACAGGACCACGAGGCCGCGAACGAACGGCCAGCGCGAGACGCGGTTGCCGTGGAACCCGGAATCGAGGCGCTCGGTCGAGAACACGATCCGGCCGTCGGGATGGCGCAGGGCGACCGCGATGGCGTCGCGACCGCGCATCATGACGCCTTCGATAAGCGCCTGACCGCCGTAGTTGAATCGGGGCATGGGGTGAGTCTACCGGTTGAGCATTGGCCCACCCCGAGGCCCGGGCGGGGGCGGGCCATGCGCCGACCCCGAAGCCCGGACTCCCGCGGCTCGGCCCCGCGCGCGCAACGGTTGCCGTTCCGACGCATACTCGGTCGATGCGTCTCGAGCTGACGAAGCGTGGCGACTACGCCGTTCGGGCCATGCTCGCGCTGGCCAGGGGATCGGGCAACGGCCTGCTCTCCGCACGTCGGATCGCGGACGCGATGTCGATCCCGGTCCGCTTCCTGCCCCAGGTCCTCGCCGACCTGCAGCGCGCGGGCCTCGTCGAGGCCGCCCCGGGCCGGTCGGGCGGGTATCGCCTCACCCGCGACGCGAACCTCATCAGCCTGCTGGACGTGATCGAGGCCGTCGAGGGTGACACCCGGCGTCGCGACTGCGTGCTGCGCGGCGGCCCGTGCGGCGTGGACGGAACCTGCGACGTCCACGACGTGTTCTTCGCCGGCCAGGAGGCGCTGCGGGGGACGTTCGCAGCGTCGACCCTTGGCGAGCTCGCCGCGCCCGCCACGGCCGGGGCCCTGGAGTCGGGCAGAACGGACTGACGCGCGACTGCGCCGCTGAGCTCGCCCGGCCATTGGCCGCGGCCCGCGCCCGCCGGATGACGGGTCGTCATGACATGGCGCCCCGCGAGCCGGAGACTCCCCATGTTCCTGATGGGCTCCGCGAGAGGCTTTCGCGCGGTACGCCCCGCTGAGGGAGCCGTTGCCGAACGCCGCCGGCCGAACCATCGCCCTCGGTCATGGAGACATGGCCCGCCTCGTGGCTGGGGCGCGGCGACGTGAAACCGAGGCTCAGCGACGATGAACACGCGGATCGGCCCAACCAGGCTCGTGCGCACGGCACGCCTGGCCACCATGCTCGCGGCCTGCACGCTCCTGGCAGGCCAGACTGCGCTGGCAGCAGGCCCGACGGCGGTCGAGCTGGGGCCCATAACGCGGACCGCGGGACCAACGGCGGTCGGGCTCGGCAGCGCGGCGTCGTTCGCGGTGCTGGCGGGGACCCCGGCGGTGACCAACACCGGACCGACGATCGTCACCGGTGACCTCGGGGTCGACCCGTTTCCAACCGTGGCCGGGTTCCCGGCCGGCACGGTGAGCGGGACGATCCACCGGGCCGACGCGATTGCCCGCCAGGCCCAGGACGACCTCGCCACCGCCTACGCCGACGCCGCTGACCAGCCCGCGACAACGACCCAGGGGACGCTCGGCGGGCTGACCCTCCCCGCGGGCGTCTACACCGCCGGCGGGGTCACGCTCGACCTGACGGGCGGACTCACGCTCGACGGCCAGAACGACCCCAGCGCCGTGTGGATCTTCCAGGCGACATCCGACTTGGTCACGGCACCGTCGAGCTCGGTGCAGCTCGTCAATGGCGCCAATGCCTGCAACGTCTTCTGGCAGGTCGCGGGCTCGGCGACGCTCGGCTCCGGGTCCACCTTCGCGGGAACAATCCTGGCCCTCACGTCGATCACGATGGATGCCGGCGTGACGGTGACCGGCCGGGCGCTCGCCCGGAACGGCGAGGTGACGATGAACAGCGACACGATCACGCTGTCCAAGTGCTCGGCGCCCAGCCAGGGCACCCTGTCCTCCGGCACTCGGCCCGTAACGCCGATCCGGGCGGCCCAGGCGGCCGCGCCGATCGCCGAGCGCAATTCGGGGACCTCGCCGATCGTCCCGGCCATCGTCATCCTGCTCATCGCCGTGGCGGCCATCCTCGGCGAGCCTGATCGCCGGCGGCGGGCCATCCTCGGCTGACGCGACCGGCGCAGGAGTGTGGCGATACCCCTCGTGAGATAATTGGTCTCAACCGAATGAGGGGGAGAACACGGTGCCAGATAGCGACGCGACTGCCTCTGGGGTCGAGGCACGCCGCGCACTCGTCCTTCACGATCGTCAGCTGGTCGTCGACCTCATCGAGCTGACGCTCAACCACGGCCTGTTCGTTGTGCGGGCTGCGGGTGACCTGGCCGAGGCCGACGCGATCCTGGAGGAATGGCAACCCGATCTCACCGTGATCGACATGGACCACGATGACGCCGCTGACCTGCTCGGACGGCTGGGCGCCGCGAACCAGCTGACGCGACGGGTGACGCCGGCTCTCGGGCTCACCCGCCGCGGCGACCTCAAGACGAAGCTCCGGGCATTCGACCTCGGCGTGGACGACATCCTCACGATGCCCTTCTCGCCCGAGGAGCTGCTCGCGCGGTCCATCGTCATCACCCGCCGGGCGTCGGGCACGGACCGGCCGATCGTGCCGACCATCCGGCTCGGGGAGATCGAGATCGACATCCTCAGTCGCCAGGTCCGCGCCGGCAACTCGATCGTGCACCTGACCGGCATCGAGCAGAGCCTCCTGTACCTGCTCGCCAGTCGCGCCGGCCGCGTGGTCACCCGGGACGAGATCCTCGACGCCATCTGGGGCACCGACTTCGTGACCGAGAGCAACATGGTGGACCGGCACATCCGGAGCCTGCGCATCAAGCTCCAGAACGACTACCGCCACCCACGCTTCATCGCGACGGTCCCGGGTCAGGGCTATCGGTTCATCCCGACGTTCACGAACCTTGGCTGGGGAGGCGAGCCGGCCGACATCGAGCATCAGAACTGAGCATCCGCGCGGCGCGGCGCGCCCGCTGAACGAACCTCTCTGGATCGTCCGACCTGCCCGCCGGGCGCTGGACCCGTTCGGTCGTGGCTCGCAGGTTGGCCGCGTAGCGCGCGAGATGACGAGCCGTCATGACAGCACCGCTGCAGGACGCAACGCTGAGCGGCGGCTCCGGAGCGCGGCTGACTTGCAGCACAACTCGGCGATCCGTGACGGGGAAGGCGTGGCCGGCTGCCGGTCGGAGCGTCGTCGTCGCGAACTGCGCAAGGCCCTCCGCCGGCGCCGGTCATGCCTCCGACGAGCCGACCCGATCACGGAAATCCACGAGCGTCCGAGGCGTCCGAGGCACGGCCTCGCGGATCAGCGCGACGCCCCCGGCGGCGTCGCCGTCAGGGTGACCGCCGACTGTGGCCGGGCGTCCACCACGAGCTGGAACAGGTCCGGCCGAGCGTAGTGGCCGACGACGTCGAGGTCGAACACGGCCCGGTCGATGTCGGCGAGGTCGAGATCCGCGACCAGGATCGTCTCCCCGTGTCGCGCGGGACCCGCGAGCACCTGGCCCATCGGGCTGACGATGCAGCTGCCGCCACCGATCAGGACCGCCTCCGGGTCATCGGTCGCGATCGGGTAGTCGGCGGGGTAGTCGGCCCGGGTGGCGTGCTGGCAGGCGGAGAGCACGAAGCACCGGCCCTCGAGCGCGATGTGGCGCATGGTCGGCAGCCACGTCTCGCGGTCGTCGACGGTGGGCGCGCAGTAGAGCTGGATCCCCTGGGCGTACATCGCGAGCCGCAGCTGGGGCATGTAGTTCTCCCAGCAGATGACCGCACCCACGCGACCGACGGAGGAGTCGATGACGGGCAGCGTCGAGCCGTCGCCGAAGCCCCAGATCAGGCGCTCCATCGCGGTGGGCATCGTCTTGCGGTGCTTGCCCAGCAGCGCGCCGTTGCGGCCAACGAACACCGCCGTGCAGTAGAGCGTCCCGCCCGACCGCTCGATGACGCCGATGACGAGCAGCAGATCGTTGGCCCGGGCGATGGCGCCGAGGCGCTTCGTTGCGGCGCCGGGGATCTCGATCGACCCCGCCATGTAGCGCCGGAACCACTCCCGGCCCTCCGGGCTCCGGGAGCCGACGCGCGCGCCAAAATCCGCGCCCTTCGGGTACCCGCCGACGAACGCCTCCGGGAACACGACGACGCGGGCGTCGTCCGCGGCCGCGCGGCCCGCGAGCGCCTCGACGCGATCGAGCGTGCGCTCGAGGTCGAAGGCGACGGGCGCTGCCTGGACGACGGCGGCGCGAACGGTGGTCGGGCGGTCCATGGCAGCTCCTGGTCGGCGTCGCAAGGTCCAGTCATGTTCGCACCAGGCCGGTCGGGCTCGCTGGACCGGCGCGTCACCCGGGTTCGGCGGGGTTGTGCAGCGCGCGGGCCGCGAGTGCGACGCTCGCGAGCGCCGAGCCCGCCGCGAGCACCGCACCGGCCCCAGCCACCGGCCCGATACCCATCGGCAAGCCGATCGCGAGCAGCGCGGTGCCGGCGTTGAGCGCGGCCAGCCGTGGTGTTGCCGCCCGACCGAGGATCACCCGACGCACGGCGTGACCCGCGGGACCGCCGGGTCCGATCGCGGGCAGGAGATGCGTCCAGGACGCGACCAGCACCTGCGTGACCCAGCCCACCGCGAGCGGGGCAGCCACCAGCGTCGTCGACCAGGCGTCGGGCGTTGACCCGAGCATGAGCAGCCGGCCGGTGGCAACCGCCATGCCCACGGTGAACCACGCGATGCCGGCCAGCAGCCCGATCGCGGTCAGGCGATGCCAGCCCGGATCGGTCGTCCACCGGCCGCGCGCCCGCGCAACCCGCACGGCCTCGAGCCCGACCGCTCCGACGCCGATGGCGGTCAGGACTGCACCACCGCGAACGAGCGGACCGGCGTCGAGGCCGAGCCCGAGCACGACCGCGGGAGAACCCATCGCGATCCCGAGCACGGCCACGACCGCACTCGCCCGGGGCACGATCCGCGTTCCGAGCACGGTCGGCAGGAAGTGCAGCAGCGTGCCCACGATCACCAGCGACACGAAGCCAACGAGGTTGGTCCAGGCGTGCGCGGGCTTGAGCAGCGCCCACCGCTCGAGCACCGGCAACCAGCCGGCCACGAACAGCGTGCCCAGCGTTGCGCCGATGGCCACGTTCACCAGGGCGAGCTCGTACGCAATCGTCACGACCGGCCGGCGGACCATCAAACCCGCACGACCCGCGCCGTGGAGCGCGACCGCCGTGAGACCGATCCCGGCGAGATAGACCACGCCGCCCAGCGGCGGCAGTGCCGTCCAGGCGGGCACGAGGCCGCGGATGGCGACCAGCACGGCACCCGACGCGACGAGGACGACCGCCCCGGCGCGCACGCGGGCGTTCGCCGGGTGTCCCGCGGATAGCGCCGCCACGAAGAACGGCATGACACCCGCGATCGCGGTGGAGGCGCCGCCGGCAAGGGCAAGGTGCAGGGGCAACCACGGTGCGACCGAGGCGCCGGCCGCGGCCTCCCGGATCACCGCAAGGCCCGCCGCGGCGAGGAATGCGGCCGCGACCAGCACGGCACCCACGGCGACCCGGCGGTCGTCGGCGCGCCGGGGACCCAGCGGGGTTTTCCCGGGCGGCGGGCCGGCGGGGGCCGCTCGGCCCTCGTCATTCGGGCGCATTGTCATCTTCACAAACACATAGTAAGTTACTGATAGTTAGCACGCACACCGCGAGAGGCTCGCCGCCACGGGACGCGCGGCCGCGGTGAGGTCGAACCGGGACGGGGAACGACCCGGGATCACGGAAAGGATCGGACATGGACCGCACCCGGCGCCTGCTCGCAGCGATCGCGCTGCTCTCCCTCACCACGGCGGCCTGCAGCTCCGCCGCCAAGCCCGCCTGGACATGGGGACCCGAGACGGGTCCGGTCGCCGCGCCGGTCTCGGCCGTGTCATCCGCAGCACCCGCGGCGACACCGGCGAGCGCGGCGACTCCCGCCGCATCCGAGATGCCCGGCATGTCCTCGGCACCGACCAGCGCCATGCCCTCTCCCGACCCGAACGCGCCGGCGTACGAATTGTTCAACCCTGTCGCGCCGGCGGTGCTCCCAGGGTCGGTGCACGACGTCGACTTCCCGATGATCGAGAAGGACATCACCGTCGCCAAGGGATATGTCGTCCACGCGTGGACGTTCGGCGGAACGGTGCCGGGCCCGACGATCCGGGTGCACCTCGGTGACACGGTCAACGTCCATCTCACCAACAAGACGCCGATGAGCCACTCCATCGACTTCCACGCCAGCCAGACCGCCATGAACCACCAGATGGTCGAGATCAAGCCGGGCGAGACGTTCACGTACACGTTCACGGCCGACTTCGCGGGCGTCTGGATGTACCACTGCGGCACCGCGCCGACCCTGTGGCACATCGCCAACGGGATGTTCGGGATGGTGATCGTCGAGCCCAAGGGCGGCCTGCCCAAGGTGGACAACGAGTTCACGATCGTCCAGAGCGAGTGGTACCTCGGCGCGCAGGGGCAGCCGGCGGACTATGCGAAGGCGAACGAGGTCGCCGCCTCGCCCGACTTCGTCGTCTTCAACGGGGTTGCCAACCAATACAAGGACAACCCGATCCCGGTCACGACCAAGGGCCGTGTCCGGCTGTTCGTGCTCAACGTCGGGCCCAACCTCGAAAGCTCGTTCCACGTCGTGGGCACGATCTTCGACACCGTGGAGAAGGAAGGCATCGAGCTCAAGCGCGGCAATGCCGCCGGCTGGGGATCACAGGCCGTCGACCTCAGCCCGGCGCAGGCGGCGATCATCGAGTTCAGCCCCCAGGAGGACGGCGTCTACGCCTTCGTCACCCACGCGTTCAACCTGGTCGGTCACGGCGCGGTGGGCCTGTTTCAGGCCGGCGACGGCGACCCTCTGAACTGAACGTTCCATCCCAGCCGGCGACCGCCATCCCCGGGCGGCCGCCGGCTTCTCCGTGCCGGATCGCCGCCGCTTCCGTCCCGGACCTACCGCCGCAGCACGTTCGGGATGTCGGGCTCCTCGCCGCGCCAGCGGGACAGCTCTTCGGTGAGCAACCGGCCGAAGTGGTTCATGAAATGCGCGCCGAACCCCTCGAGACGCGCCTGGACCCGGAGCATCATGGCCCGATCGGTCACCCGGACGGCGACCACGGCGCGCCCGCTGTCGAGGGCGCGCTCGTAGACCAGAAAATCCGGCAGCTGGTCCATCAGCAGGAACTGGAACACCCGCACGACGCGCGAGCCGTGTGACGACCGCGGGCCTACTCGCCCGAGCCGCTCGCGATCGGCCGGCCCGGCGAGCATCGTGATGTCGCCCTCGGCGATGCCATCCGCGATCAACGCCTGCGCCGCCTCCCGTGCCTGATCGGGCCGATCGATGACGGCGAGCAGGCGCCCGGTCGGGTACGTGATGATCGACCGTCGGGCCATCGTCAAGTGACACCGGCGGCGGCAAGCGCCGCGATCTCGTCGCCGCCATACCCCATCTCGGCCAGGATCTCGACCGTGTGCTCGCCCAGCATCGGCGGCGCGAGCCGGATGGAGGCCGGGGTCTCGGACAGCTGGAACGGGAACCCGACCTGGCGCACCGCGCCCAGGACCGGATGCTCGACATCGACCGTCATCCCGCGCGCCCGCGCCTGCGCGGAACCGAACGCAGCCGCCACGTCGTTGATGGGCCCGCACGGGACCTCCGCCGCGTCGAGGATGTCCAGCCAGTCGGCCGTGGGGCGGGTGCTGAACCGCTCGGCCAGGATCGGCCGCAGCTCGGCGCGGTTGAGGACCCGGTCACCGTTGGTCGCGAACCTCGCGTCAGCGGCGAGGTCCGGCAAGCCGACCGCCTCGCACAGCCGCGGCCACTGGCGCTCGCTGCCGACGGCCACCGCCAGCTCGCCGTCGGCCGTCTCGAACGTCTCGTACGGGACGATCGTCGGGTGCCGGTTGCCCAGGCGGCCCGGAGCGGTCCCGGTCACGAACGCGTTCTGCGCCTGGTTGACCAGGACGGCGAGCGTCGATTCGAGCAGCGACACGTCGACCCGCTGGCCGCGCCCGCCGATCCTGCCGCGCCCGATCAGGCCCGCGAGCACGGACACGGCTCCGAACAGCCCGGTGACGACATCGCTGATCGCGACCCCCACCTTCGTCGGTCGCCCGCCGTCCTCGTCGCGGCTGCCGGTGATCGACATCAGCCCGCCGACCGCCTGGATCACGAAGTCGTAGCCCGGTTTGTGGGCGTCGGGACCGTCCGGTCCGAACCCCGACACCGCGAGGTGGACGAGCGCGGGATTGAGCGCCTGCAGCGCGTCCTCGCCGAAGCCCAGGCGCTCGAGACCCCCGACGCGGAAGTTCTCGACCAGCACGTCCGACGAGCGCACCAGCCGTCGCAGGACCTCCCGCCCGCCGTCCGTCCGGAGGTCGAGGCGGATCGATCGCTTGTTGCGATTGACCGAGAGGTAGTAGGCCGCGGTCCTGGTTCCCGCCGCCGCGTCCCCGACCCACGGAGGTCCCCAGCCCCGCGTCGCGTCGCCCTCGGGAGGTTCGACCTTGACGACGTCCGCACCCAGGTCGGCGAGGAGCATCGTGCAGTAGGGCCCGGCGAGGACCGTGGAGCAGTCGGCGACGCGGATGCCGGCCAGGGGGCCGGTGACAGCGGGATCGGGCATCGCCCGGATGGTAGCCGCCCGCGACGGTCGGGCGGCGTCGGGCGGCGACGACGCGCGACCAAAGCCGCCCGCGGGCGAGTCGCGGGTCAGGCCTCCTTCGGCGGGTCGGGCACGCTGATGTCCGCGAGATCGGCGCCCGTGGCGGCCAGCAGGTCGGCAGGCGACAGGTGGACGTTGACCCCGCGCGCACCGCCGCCGATCGCCACGATCTCGTGCTCGGTGATCGACGCATCTGCGATCACCGGCCACGGCCGGAGCGCGCCGAACGGGGTGATGGCGCCCCGCTCGTATCCCGTGATGGACCTCGCCTCCTCCACGTCGGGCAGCGCGAGGCGGTTGGTGCCCAGCAGTGCGCGCAGCTTGGGCCAGTCGAAGCGTCGCCCGCCCGGAACCAGCACGAACACGTAGTCATCGGCCGCCCGCCTGACGAGAATCGACCGCAGCAGCGATCCGAGCGGGATCGCCTGGAGCGCCGCGCTCTCGGCCGCGTTGCGCGCGATCTCGGTGCGGACGAGGCGGAAGGGGATGCCGGCGGCCTCGAGGGCGGCGGTTGCCGGGGTGGACGGTGCGGGCGGGTCGGTCATGTCCGGACCTTACAGCCCCAGCGTGAACAGGATCCCGTCCCAGTTCTCGCGCAGGTCGTACAGCGCGACGGCGATCAGGATCACGCCGGAGACGATCTCGATCGCTCGATGGCGATCGAGCACGAACCGCACGATCGCGCGTTGCTGGGTTCCCGCCAGCAGCGACAGCAGGACCAGGGGCAGCCCGAAGCCGAGCCCGAACACGACGAACGTGCCGATCCTCGCGACGGCGTCGCCGAAACCGACCGACACCGCCAGCAGGGCGGCCAGGAACGGGCCGGCGCAGGGCAGCGCGATGGGTCCCAGCATCACGCCGTAGACCCAGGCCTGGGCATACGGGTTGGATACCAGCGGCACCTGCATCCCGGGCAGCCGGTTGAACGGGTTGCGGCCCGACAGCAAGAGGATCCCGAGGACGACCAGAAACGTGTCGACCACCGGCACGAGATAGCTCGCGACGCGACCGATCGGGACCGCGACCAGGAACAGGACGAGCCCGACGGTGACCATCGTGGTCAGCAGGCCGAGCAGGACCAGCAAACCGAGCAGGCCGCTGGCGCGGCGACCGGAAAGGGTGCCCGCATTCGCGGACAGGTAGGCGAGGAACCCCGGGTAGAGCGGCAGCAGGCACGGGCTGGCCGCGCTCGCGAGGCCCGCCGCGAACACGGCCGCCAGCTCCCCCACGGTCAGGCGCCGGCCGTCTTGACGATGTCGTCCACGCTCTCGCCGCCGGTATGGAACGAGATGTCGCCGGTCGGGCTGATCAGGATCAGCGGCACCGTTGGCGGGTTCAGGATGTTGGCCCCGAACTCCGCCTCGAGCGCCGCCGAGACGTCGCGCCCGGCCACGGCATACCGGCCGGTGAACCCACGCTCATCCTTGTAACGGGCCAGGTCCTCGGCGGTCTCGCTCGGTTCGATGGTGAGGACCACGTAGGCGACCGTGCCCGGATCGAGGCTCGCCAGCGCCTCGGTGAAGCGACCCTGCTGGGCGCGGCAGTTGGTGCACCAGATGGCCATCGCCTCGACGAAGATCGTGCGGCCGGCGAGGCTCGCGATGGTGAACGTGTCACCGGTATTTACGTCCATGAGCGTCGCGGCGGCCCAGGGGTGCGTGGCGAGTGCATCGGCGACCGGGTTGCCGCCCGGGTCGGCGCTGGCGGTCGCGCCGGGGTCCACCGACGGTGCCGCGCTCCCGTCATCGGACGCCGGCGGCGCGTCACTCGCGTCGGTCACGGCCGAAGTCGGGGCCGGCGTCGCCGGAGCGGAGGCGGCCGAGCCACCGCAGCCCGCCAGCGCCAGTCCCAGTGCGAGCGCCAGCAGCGCGGTGATCGAGGCGCGTCGTGCGCGCATGGTCATGCGTCGTGTCCTCCCGGTCCTGATCGGGCTGACCCGATCCGGGCGTCAATCTGCCCGGCCGAGGTGACGGTACGGTGACGAGGACCACCTCGCGTCCGCGGCCGTTACGGACCATGGCGCTAGCATGGGGACATGACTGAGCAGCCGTCCCCCGCCATCCACGTCCCGACTCTGATGACCGTTCATGCCCATCCCGACG
The DNA here is from genome assembly GCA_963772565.1 of uncultured Chloroflexia bacterium. Taxonomy (GTDB): domain Bacteria; phylum Chloroflexota; class Limnocylindria; order Limnocylindrales; family CSP1-4; genus CAIXZV01. The sequence goes on along the minus strand of CAVYXU010000019.1, from coordinate 40,600 downwards.
ACGAGACGATCGGCACCGGCGGCACGATGGCCACGACGGTGAGGCAGGGCCGCCGCCTCGTGCTCGTGACGTGCACGAGGGGCGAGATGGGCGAGATCGTCGTCCCCGAGCTCGACACCCCCGACAACCACCGTCGCCTCGGCGAGCTGCGCGCCGTCGAGCTCGAGAACGCGATGATCGCGCTCGGGGTGACCGAGTGGGACAACCTCGGCTACCACGACTCGGACATGATGGGCCGGGCCGGCAACCTCGATCCCCGCTGCTTCTGGCAGGCCGATCTCGACGAGGCCATCGGTCGTATGACGTGGATGGTCCGTCGCTTCCAGCCCGACGTCATGACGACCTACAACGACTTCGGCGGGTATGGGCATCCCGACCACATTCGGTCGCATCTGGTCGCCGTCGGCGCGTTCGCCCGGGCGGGCGATCCGGCGTGGTATCCGGGGCAGCTCGCCCCCGAGCATGGCGGCACGGGCGCGCCGGTCGGCGAGGGCGGGCTCGCCCCCTGGACCCCCGCCAAGCTGTACGAGCAGGCGATCCCGTCGTCAGTCCGGATGGCGATGAAGGAGCGGCTGGAGGCGCTGGGCGAGACGTCATTCTGGACGCCGCCGGAGGATGCAACGCCGGAGCAGCTCGCCGAATTCGAGGCGCAGATGGCACGGATGCTCGTGCCCGACGAGGTGATCACCGCCTGGGTGGACGTGTCGGACGTGACCGATGCCCGCTGGAACGCGATCAAGGCGCACGTCACCCAGATCTCGGACGACAACCCGTTCGTCCGGTTCGGCAAGGACGCCTGGCGCGAGTACTGGAACCGCGAGGCATTCGTCCTGCGCGAGACGCGAGTGCCCGCCCCCGACGCCGAGGACGACCTGTTCGCCGGCCTGCTCGATCGCACACCCGGCCCGTACGGCTGGGGGACACCCGCGCCCGGGGCCTGAGGGGTCGTCGGCCGCCTGTGGGTCCGCTCGCCGCCTGAGTGTCCGCTCGCCGCCTGAGGGTCCGCTCGCCGCCTGAGGGTCCGCTCGCCGCCTGAGGGTCCGCTCGCCGCCTGAGTCCTGTCAGGCACCGCCCATCGCGGTGCAAACGAGTCGCCGCAGCATAGATCGGCCCGCCGGGTCCGGAGCCCTGTCAGGCCCCGCGCATCGCGGTGCAAACGGGCCGCCGCGGCAGAAGTCCTGTCACCCACCGCGAGGACCGGTGCAAGACCGGTTCGGCACCAACTGTTGCCTGGCCGAGCGTCCGCGGTGTGCGTGGCGCGAGCCACCGAACGACCCGAATGGTGGCAGGACCGTGACTACCACCACGTGGCGCGGTGCCTGACACAACCTCGCATTTGGGCGTCTGGGATTGCGCATCACGCCGCTGGTCGGCGCGGCGGCGATGGCGCGGGTCGGCGCGGCGGCGATGGCGCGGCGGCCCCGTCTGGGCTGAGCTCCGAGCGGCGGTCCCGTTGAGCCCGGCGACACTCCCAGCGGCAACGCCGTTGCACCCGGCAACACTCCGCCCGGCGACACCCCCCCCAACCAGGCCCTCTCCGCTACCAGTCGAGCAGCCCCTTCGACGCGTTGAACAGCTGGGTCATGACCACCTTGCCGTCTGTGGCCGGGTCCATGAAGTTGGGCTGTGCGCGGCCCAGGATCAGGTGCGGCCGCATCCGCACCTGGACGAGCTCGGTCCCGTTGAACGTCAGCTCGAGGGTGATCCCCTCCATCGTCGGCTCGGACCACGTCTGGTCGAACACGAAGTTGCCCAGCGCGTACCAGATCGGCTTGCCCTTGTAGACCTCCATCGCCTCGGCCCAGTGCGGGTGGTTACCGATCACGAGGTCCGCGCCCGCATCGATCGCCGCGTGCGCGAGCCGCTTCTGTGACGCCGTCGGGGTGGCCTGATACTCGACCCCCCAGTGCGGGAACACGATCACGATGTCCGCACCGGCCTTGCGCGCGGCCGCGACGTCGGCCTTGAGCGTCGCGGAGGTCATGCGGGCGCTGCCGGGAGTGCTGGCCCCCGCCGCGTAATAGGCCGCGATCGTGTCGTAGCCAAGGATCGCGATCGTCTGGCCGCCCGCCTCGAGCAGGGCCGGCTTGTGCGCATCGGTGGTGTTCTTGCCGGCCCCCGAGTGCAGGATCGCGCGCTTGTCGAGGTTGGCCATCGTCTGCAGGATCCCGGTCCTGCCCGCGTCGCCGATGTGGTTGTTGGCGAGCGACACCCAGTCGATGCCCGCCTTCGCCAGGCCGGCGATGTAGGCCGGGTTCGCCGAGAAGACCGTCCCGTGTGCGTGGAACCGGTACTTGTCGGGCGCGGGGTTCTCGAAGTTCGCGATCGCGATGTCCGCGCCCGAGATGAGGTCGCGCACCACGCCCGCGTGCCCGGTGGACTTGGTGTGCGGCAGCTTCCAGCCGAAGCTCGAGCAGCAGTAGTGGCCCGTGATCGCGGCTGTGCCGCCGTTGAACGGGTAGTCCGATCCCGCCGAGCTTCCCTGGATCGCGAGCGACACGCCGCGGTCGAGCAGGATGTCGCCTCCCGCGAACAGGGTCCAGGCGCTCGCCGGGTCGTAGGCGGGCACTGCGGGCTCGTCCCCGCCAGGCGCCAGGACCTGCACCTCGAGCGGCCACGCGTCCATCGAACCGACCCGGCCGACACCGAACATCGCCTTGCCGTCCCAGGCCAGGGCGCGGACCGAGGCCGTCACCTCGTCGGCGCGCAGGAACCCCAGCTGCGTCCGGGTCCTGGCCACACTCTTGGCGAGCGCGGCAGCGTCGGCGACGATCGCGAGGTGCTTGCCCAGCGCCGCACGATCCAGCCCGAGAGCGGTCAGGATGGCATCCGAGTCGCTGTCGACCAGCACCAGCGCCGTGAACGCGCCGGAGCCACTCGAGATCGACTTGACGTCGGCGCTGGTGACCCCGGTCGCGGCCGAACGGAAGCTGGTGACCGGCACGATGGCCACCCGGGCGGTGGCCGGCGTCGGGACGGGGGTCGGTGCCGGGGTGGGTGTGGCGACCACCGCCGACGGGACCGCGGATGCGGGGCGATCGGGCGCTCCCGATGGGGCCTGCGTCGGGGTCGCGCCGGCGAGCGCTCCCGACGGGGAGGACGATGCGCCACCGCCCACGAGCGCGCCGAACACTCCGCCGCCGAACCCGAGGGCAACGACGAGCACCAGCGCGATGATCGCCGCGGACGTGAGCAGGCCACCCGTCTCGCGGCCGGAGATGGCGGCGCGCAATCCGACCCGCCTGCGGACGGATCGGTGGGGGTCGGAGCCGGGACGGCGATCTGTCACAGGCGCAGCGTACCCCGAGCGGGCGGGGCCGGGATCAGGGTCGCCTGGTCGGGGACGGAGGGACGCCTCGTCGGCGAAAAGCCACGCCTCGTCCGGGACAGGGGGACGCCCCGTCCGGGCGGGCGGACGGGGCGTAGGAAGAATCGGGATGTATGGCGGACCCGACCGGATTCGAACCGGCGATCTCCAGCGTGACAGGCTGGCATGTTGGGCCGCTACACCACGGGTCCGCGGTCGGTGGCGGATGATATCAGGGAGGTTCCGAAGCCGCCACCGGAGCGCCCGGCCGCCGAAAGCCCGCGAATCGGGGTGCGGCGCCCTGAAATCAGGAGGCGCCGCCCGCGAAACGGGTGCGCCGCCCGGCGCGCAGACCCGCGCTATGCTCGCCCCTCCATGGTCCGCATCGATCTCCGCTCCGACACGGTCACCCATCCCACCGACGAGATGCGCCGCGCGATGGCCGCGGCCGAGGTCGGCGACGACGTGTTCGGCGACGACCCCACGGTGAACGCGCTCGAGGAGCGCGGCGCCGACCTCCTGGGCAAGGAAGCCGGCCTGTTCGTCGCCAGCGGCTCGATGGGCAACCTGGTGTCCCTGATGGCCCACCTTCCGCGCGGTCACGAAGCGATCGCCGGGGCGACGACGCACACGGTCATGGACGAGGCCGGCGGCCACGCGGTCGTGGTCGGAGCGACGGTGCGCGCACTCGTCGAACGGCCCGACGGCACGATGGACCCGGCCGAGATCCGCGACGCATTCCGCGATCCGACCGACCTGCACGAGCCGATCACCGGCCTGGTCGTCATCGAGAACACGCACGCCCACTCCGGCGGGCGCCCGCTGCCGTTGGACTACCTCCGGACCGTGGCCGCGATCGCGCACGAGCGGGAAGTGCCGCTTCACGTCGATGGCGCGCGCTTCTTCAACGCGACGGTGGCCCTGGGCGTCACGCCGCGTGCCCTGGCCGCCCCCGCGGACAGCGTGACGTTCTGCCTGTCAAAGGGCCTGGCGGCGCCGGTCGGTTCGATCGTGGTCGGGTCCAGCGCGTTCATCGGGCGAGCTCGGCGTGCTCGAAAGCTCGTCGGCGGGGGCATGCGCCAGGTGGGCGTGCTGGCTGCAGCGGGCCTCGTGGCGCTCCGGGATGGCGACGCTGGGATGATCGACCGCCTGGCCGAGGATCACGCCAACGCGCGCCGCCTGGCGGAGGGGCTGGCCGGGCTGGCGGGAGTCGGATCCCCCGGTGGGATCGCTCAACCGGGCCGCGGTCCGCTTGATCCTGATCGGACGGTGACCAACTTCGTGCTGTTCCGGGTCGAGCGCGACCGGTCCGCGTTCCTGGCCGCGCTCGAGGCGAGGGGGGTGCTCATGGTCCCCTACGCGAACGGCTCGATCCGCGCGGTGACGCACCACGGCATCAGCGGCGGGGACATCGATCGCGTGGTCGCGACCGTGGCCGATGTGCTGCGCGAGACCTCGCCGGCCCGGTCGGCCGACCCCGCGGCGGCGGCCGGGTGACTGCGGGGAGCGTGCAGCGCAGCGAGATCGGTCCGGTCCCCGCCGCGCGCGACGAGAGAAGCCGCCCGTGGATGTGATCCCCGCCATCGATGTCGCCAACGGGCGCTCGCGGGTGGTGTACTGGCCCGGCGCATCGGCCGGCGTCGGCGCGCCGACCGACCGCCCCGAGCAGATCGCGGAGCAGCTGGTGCGCCAGGGCGCGAGGATCCTGCATCTCGTCGACTTCGACGGCGCCCGGCACGCAGCGCCCGCGGACCTCGAAGTCGTCGGTGCGGTCGCCGCAAGGGTGGCCGTACCGCTCCAGGTGGCAGGCGGACTCGAGGCGGCGGACCACGTGCGACTGGCGTTCGCGGCGGGCGCGACGCGCGTGGTGCTCTCCGTCGCGATCGTCGAACGGCCCGAGGCGCTCCGCGAATGCCTCGCCGTCGCCGGGGACTGGCTCGCCGTTGGCCTCGACCCGAGGCCCGAGCGGATCGCCGCGTTCCCCTGGGCACGCGCCGTGCCCCCCACCCTCGACTCGCTGGTCGAGGAGCTCGTCGCGCAGGGCGTCCACCGGCTCGTCCTCAGCCATGGTGGCACCACGCCGGACGCGCGGCTGCTGACCTCACTGGTGGCCCGCCACGACGCCGACATCCTCGTCGCCGGCGGTGCCGCCGACCTCGACGGCGTGCGGCGGCTGCGAGACGCCGGCGTCACCGGGCTCATCCTCGGGGAGGCGATCCTCTCCGGTTCCATCGAACTTCCACGCGCCCTGGAGGCCGCCGCATGATCTCTCGTCGATCCCTCACCCGGGGGCTGGTCCCATTGGCCATCCCGCTGCTCGTGGCCGCCTGCAGCAGTGGTGGTGCCGCGGTACCCACGATCCCGCCGGAGACGCCGGCCCCATCGGTCGAAGCTCCGGCTCCGACCCATCCGGGGCCTACGTACCCGGCCGGCTGCCCGACCTCCCAGCCGGCCGCGCTGGCCGCGGATGACGTGCGAATGGTCACGATCGAAACGCCCAAGGGCACGATCGTCATCGAGATCAAGGGGTCGCTGTCCCCCATCGCCACCGGCAACTTCGTGGCGCTCGCCTCGTGCGGCTACTACGACGGGGTCGTGTTCCACCGTGCGGCCGCGCTGCAGGACGGCACGCCGTTCGTCATCCAGGGCGGCGATGGCCAATTCGGGCGGGCTCCCGACATCTATCCGAATCTCATCGGGAGTGGTGGGCCGCCCTATACGATCCAGGACGAGCCGGTGGCGGCCACGTACCAACGAGGGACCGTTGCCATGGCCCGCACCTCGCAACCGAACTCCGCGAACTCGCAGTTCTTCATCGTGCTCGACGACGCCGCCCGGGACGCTCTCGCGTCCTACAACACCTACCAGATCATCGGCAACGTCACCTCCGGCATGGACGTCGCGGACGCGATCTATGGTGCCGCCGATGGCGAGATCCCGACCAACCCGATCCCGATGACCAAGGTCACCGTCAGCACCCCGTAACCTGTCCCCAACCACGAAGGAGAGCGCCCATGACCCGAGCCATCATCGCCACCGAAGCCGGCACCATCGAGGCCGACCTGTTCACCGACGGCGCGCCGAAGGCGGCCGGCAACTTCGTCAAGCTCGCGAAGCAGGGCTTCTACGACGACGTGATCTTCCACCGCGTCATCCCCGGGTTCATGATCCAGGGCGGCGACGGGGAGTTCGGCAAGAAGGCGTCACTCAACACCGGGCGCGTCGGCACCGGCGGACCCGGCTACAAGTTCGACGACGAGCCGTTCACCGGCAGCTACGTGCGGGGCACGCTCGCGATGGCCAATGCCGGGCCGAACACGAACGGCTCGCAGTTCTTCATCATGCACGCGGACTACGGGCTGCCCAAGAGCTACACGATCTTCGGCCTGGTGACGAAGGGGCTCGACGTCGTCGACGCCATCGCGAATGCCCCGAAGAACAGCCGCGACCTGCCCGATGCGCCGGTCGCGATGACCTCGGTCACCATCGAGGACGAGGGGTAGCGAGCGGAGCCCCGCCGGCTCCCCGGGGCCTGTCCAGCCCGGCTTGACACCGGCCCGAAACCGGAACGTTAAGCAATTTTCACCGAACGGCTGGACAAAACCCTTTCATAATCCGCACCTGCGCAGTAGGATATCGACGCTGCAAGTCAGCCAGCGCTGCCCCAGCATCAAGATCATGGGTAGGTAGGGTTAGGGTAGTCGGTTCAGCCGACGCGATAGATGATCTTGGCGCGCGGCAGAAGGTCCACCCTCGGGTGGACACCTTCACCGGGACAGCAACGAGGCGGCTCCTTCGGGAGCCGCCTCGTACGTTTGCGCGCAGGCCGCACAATCCCCGGGTGACGACCGACCGCCAACCCGAGATCCTGTGGTCCCCACCCCCGGATGTTCGCGAGCGCTCGCGCATCGGTCGCTACCTCGCGTGGCTCGCAGCATCGACGGGCCGGCGGTTCGAAACCTACGACGACCTGTGGCGCTGGTCGGTCGACGAGCCGGGCGCGTTCTGGCAGTCCGTGTGGGACTACTTCGAGGTCAGCGCCGCGACGCCGCCAGAGACCGCGCTCGCGGATCCGTCGATGCCCGGCGCGAGCTGGTTCCTGGGCGCGACCCTCAACTACGCGGCGCACGAGCTTGCGCTCCCCGGTCGCGAGGGTTCGGACGTCGTGGTCGTGGCGCGGTCGCAGACACGTGGGCCTGTCGAGCTGACCGCCGACGAGCTGCGGGACGCCGTGCGCCGATGCCGCGCGGGCCTGATCCGCGCGGGCGTGCGGCGGGGCGATCGGGTCGCTGCGCTGCTGCCCAACATCCCCGAGGCGCTGGTGGCGTTCCTCGCGACCGCGTCGCTGGGCGCCGTGTGGTCGTCGTGCGCTCCGGAGTTCGGGGTCCGAGCCGTCATCGATCGCTTTGCCCAGATCGAGCCCGTGGTCCTGCTCACGATCGACGGCTACCGCTACGGCAACCGCGACATCGATCGTCGCGAGGAGGTGGCCGAGGTCCGCGGGGCGCTCCCGACCCTCCGATCCACCGTCGTCGTCCCGTACCTGGAGCGGGACGCCGGCATCAACGGGATGATCGACGGCGCCATCCCGTGGTCGACGCTGCTGGCCGAGCGCGGGCCACTCTCATTCGAGCCCGTCCCGTTCGACCATCCGCTGTACATCCTGTACTCGTCAGGCACCACCGGTCTCCCGAAGCCGATCGTCCACGGGCATGGCGGGATCCTGGTCGAGCACCTCAAGGCGCTCGCGCTCCATATGGACCTCGGTCCGGATTCGCGCTTCTTCTGGTTCACGACGACGGGCTGGATGATGTGGAACTACCTCGTCTCGGGACTCGCGGTCGGTGCGACCATCGTCCTGTTCGACGGGAACCCGGCATGGCCGGATCTCACGACCCTGTGGCAGCTGGCGGCGGAGACGCGCACGACCTACATGGGCGCGAGCGCGCCGTTCCTGATGGCCTGCCGATCTGCCGGCCTCGAGCCGGGCACGATGCTCGATCTGTCCGCGATTCGGGCCGTGGGCTCGACGGGTGCGCCACTCGCCGCGGCCGGGTTCCGGTGGGTCCGCGACGCGGTCTCGGCCGCCATCCCCGTCCAGTCGTTCAGCGGTGGCACGGACCTGTGCACCGGGTTCCTCGGCCCATCGCCCATCGTCCCCGTATGGGCGGGCGAGATCAGCTGCCGGATGCTGGGCGCCAAGGTCGAGGCGTACGACGAGGCCGGCCGGCCGGTCATCGGTCGCCAGGGGGAGCTCGTGATCACCGCCCCGATGCCCTCCATGCCGATCGCGTTCTGGGGAGACCCGGACGGCTCGCGGCTTCGCGCCGCCTACTTCGAGCCGTGGCCGGGCGTGTGGCGCCACGGCGACTGGCTCACGATCACCGAGCGCGGCTCGTGCGTCCTCACCGGGCGCAGCGACGCGACCCTCAACCGCGGCGGCGTTCGGCTCGGGACCGCGGAGTTCTACACCGTGGTGGAAGCGTTGCCCGAGGTCGCGGACAGCCTGGTCGTCCACCTGGAGGACGACGCCGGCGGGGCCGGGGAGCTGCTGCTGTTCGTCGCCCTCCGCGAGGGGGTGGTGCTCAACGACGAGCTTCGCGCGCGGGTTCGCGCCGCGCTGCGGGCGGAGCTCTCACCGCGCCACGTGCCGGACGCGATCCACGCCGTATCGGTCATTCCGCGAACCCTGTCGGGCAAGAAGGTCGAGGTGCCGGTCAAGCGGATCCTGCTCGGGCTGTCGCCGGACGTTGCTGCCTCCCGTGATGCGCTCACTGACCCGCACGCCCTCGACCCCTTCGTGACCCTGGCAGGGAAGCGACCCGGGCGCCGGGGTCAACGGGATCCCCTGCGGTAAGACTGCTGGTCCGCGCGCCTGTCGCTCAGTGGATGGAGCGTCGGCCTCCGGAGCCTGACCGCCTGAGCGTTGTGGCCACCAGAGTGGGACCCCGAGCGAAACGGGTGGAGTTTTACGCTCTACGCGCGGGTGACGGTTTCGTGCTCCCGCTCGTTGTCACGAGATCTCACGGCCGAAGCTCGAGCGCGGCGACGTGCAAGGGACGCACGGCCCAGAAATGACGCTGATCGAGGGTTGCCAGCTTCGGTTCGTCGAGCCGCTCCGCCAGGGCCAAGACACTCGCATCGACCACCCCCAGGGCAAGGTCCCGGTACTTCGCCTGCAGGTCTCGACAGCGAGCCAGATCGACGGCGGTCGGCGGCTCGATGCGATAGGCGCCTGCCAGGACGTCGTCGAGGAAGATGAGCCAGGCATCAGGCGAGAGCCGGCGGGCGCACCAGTAGTCGAGCTCCGCCAGCACCAGCGCCGGCACGACGAGGTCCTCAGTGCTGTCCGTCAGCAGCGCAGCACACCGGGCGTGGTCGGGATCCGCCGCGTCGAGGGCTGCGAGCAGGGGGCCCGTATCGAGGATGAGCGCCACTCAGCGCGGCTCTTCCGCAACGGGCTCGGTCGTGAGATCGGCGGCGCTGGCCCCGTCGGTCGAGCGCCCGACGCCGACCCGTGGCCGCCGGCTCGCGCGCAGCGCTCGCGCCTTTTCCTCGACAGCCTCCCGAAGCAGAGCCGAAACCGGCACGCCTCGCCGGTCTGCCTCGGCCTCGAGTGTCCCGAGCGCAGCGCTGGATGCGCTGACTGTCGTTCGTCTAGTCTTCATCATGATGCGTGATGCTAGCATCCAGCATCAATGGCGCGCAAGGGCTTCCTTCGGAACCCCGGCGGGCTCGGCATCATGTCGCCGCCGAGTTCTCGCGGACGGCCCGGAAGCGCGAGTCGTCCCCGAGATGGAAGTAGATGTGGCCCCGGAGGGAGCCGTCCTCGTCGACCTGCGCCCAACCTCGGCCGCTGACGCGATCCCCCTCGTCGTCGCCCTCCCACGTGAACTCGACCCTGTCAGCTTGTTCTTGCGCGCTCGTGCGCCAGTCGAGATGACCCTGGACCGCCACGAACTGCAGGCCCCCGCCGCCGTCCCCTTCGAACGCAACGAATGCGGGCTCCATGAGGTCGATCGCATCGATGTCCCACAGGTCCATCTCGACGATCCGCCACGTCCCGACCACCCCCACGCGCTCGCCTCCGGTCACGATCGTGCTCACTCGTCCCGGAGCAGGTCGAGTTGGGCTGGGTTCGATCCAGCCTCGCGGTGCGTTGGGTGGGACGCCAGCGCATCCCGCCGGGCACGACGCGAGATCGAGCGGCGAACCTTCGCATCGGGATCGACGGCGGCCAGCGATCGAGGACACGATCCACCTGGGAGTCTACGTGCTCAATCGTCGCTACAAGCGGTCATGAGCAAGAGCAAATCGTCCGGGATGAATTCCGCCTGGTTTTACGCTCTACGGGACATCAGGTGGGCTGACTGAACTCGAAAGAGCCCTCTGATACAGCGTGAACAGGAAGCCGAAGCTCTACCCACGCTCGAACGGTATGATCGGGGCTCGCGCGCCTGTAGCTCAGTGGATAGAGCGTCGGCCTCCGGAGCCGAAGGTCGCAGGTTCGAATCCTGTCGGGCGCGCCATTGCAACCTTTTCGGGCAGCGCCAGCGCCAATCCGTGCGCGTAGGCCGCCGGCGTGAGGCGAACCGCCGACGATCTCGGGTCCCGCGACCACGATCCGCTCGTAGATGGCGTGCATCAGGTCTGCCCTCTCCTTCGGTACGTCGGCCTGCTGGACTGACTCGGCGAGGGCCCGGAGCCACTCGATCGCGCGCTGTGCCGGGACCCCGACCCCCGATGCCCTCGACGAGCTCGTCGCGTCGCCTCCCGGAGCGCCTTGAGCCGGGCGAGGTAGGCGTCGTCCGCGAGGTCGCCAGCGGCGTGCTCGAGGGCGAGCTCGCGGATCTGCCGGTCGATCCGGGCCCGGTCGATCTCGACCGGCCGCGCTGCGTCGAGCCGAGGACCGCCGACCACCGACGCGATCGTGTCGTCGTCGACCGTGATGCCCGCGACCTGCGCCAGCATCGGTCCCTCCCACGATCGCGTCGCCGAGCCGGGCCTTGCGGCCCCACGCTTCGCAGGGGTTGACGTGGAGCTTGCGGTGGCGGCCGTCGCCGAACGTGCCGTCGTTGCGGATCCGGAGGCCGCAGACGCACTCGAGGAGGCCGCCGAGGAGGTCGACGCGGTCGTGGCGCTTCGCTCCCCCGCCCCGGGTCTTGCCGCGCCGGACCTCCTCGACCCGCGCCCAGAGCTCGTCCGACACGGGCGGGTTCGCCCGCCACGGCGCCGGCTTCCGCGACTCTCGGTCGCTCCGCCGGTGCCGGCCGGATCCAGCCGTTGTAGAGCGGGTTCATGAGGATCATCCGGATCCGGCTCGTCGGCGAGCCCGGTCTCCTCGGCGAGGTCCTTGGCGCTCACGTTGCCCAGGGCGTAGCGCTCGAACAGGCCGACCGCGATCGCCGATCGGTCTCGGGGTCGACCTCGAGGGTGTGCGGCGGCTCGGGCAGGCGCCGGAAGCCGAGGCCCGCGTGCCCGCCCGGGTCGTCGCGGTGGTCGAACTTGGCGGCGTAGCCGTCGGTGATCCGCTCGGACAGGCGGCGGCTGTACTTCTCCGCGCCGGCCGCCTCGCTGATCAGCTCGTCCCAGTCGTGCGGGTCGGACGACAGGATCCGCCGGTCGCACATGACGAGCGCGACGCCGGCGGGGTGGAGGCCGTCCTCCAGGAGCTCGAGCGTCCGCCGCAGGTTGCGCTGCCAGCGGTCGGAGTACCCGGCGAGGAGCAGGTCGAACGCCCCGGCCTGCGCCTCGGCGAGCATCTCGGTCATCGTCGCCGAGCGCCAGACCGTCGTGCCGCTGTGGGCGACCTGGAACACGAGCCCGGTGTCGACGAGGCCGTGGCGCTCGATGAAGCGGTCCTGCTGCTCGCGCTGGCTCGCCGGGCCGTAGCGGTCGTACTGGCCGGCGGTCGACTCGCGGATCCAGCGGGCGACCCGCAGGCCCCGGATGTCGTCGAGCGAGCGGGGCAGGCGCTTGAGCGTGCGGGGTTCCCTCATGCCGCCCCGGCCTCGCGCTTCGCGTCCATGACGACCACATTCGCTCTGTTTCGCGCAGCAGCCAAGCGTTCCCGGCGCATCTGCTCGGGACCCTCGGGATAGCGCCGGTGGAGGGCCTCGACGTAGCGGGCGAGGGCGGCGACGAGCGGATCACGCTCCACCGGCCGCCGCACCTGCTCGCTCATGCGTAGTCCTCGGGGTGGCAGATGGCACAGGACTGGCGCCCTAGGAGCCCCGAGTAGACGTGGGCGTTGGGGTGGGCGCGGAAGTCGACGCAGTCGATGTGGCGGTCATCGCCGCGGACGACGGTCAGCCGGGCCGGCTCCTCGCGTGCGGGCGCGCCCGCGGGAAGCGCCAACGCCTTCGACCCCTTCGACGCCTTCCAAGATGTCGAAGATGTCGAAGGTGCTGAAGGGGAGGGCTCTTCGCGCGTGTGTGGGCGCGCGAGGGCGGCTGAAGGCGTCGAAGATGACGGGGGGTCGCCTTCGGCACCTTCCAAGGCGTTGCCCGGGTCGCCTTCGGCATCTTCGAAGGCGTCGGCCGCGTGGGCGTCGGGCAGCGCCCAGACCCAGCCACCGGTCATCGACGTCTTGCGCGCGACGACGCCCAGGCGCGCCTTCGCACCGCGCGTCGCCGCGACGCCGAAGCCCCGGGCGCGCATCCGGTTCTCGGCGACGGACGCGGCGACCGGACCCGCGGCGAGGATCTCCTCGAGCGCCCGGGCCGCCTCGCCGGATCTGGGGCCCGCGTTGAGCATCGTCTCGATCGAGGTCGTCGCCTCGCCAAGCCACTCGATGCCCGAGACGGATCCGGCGACCCAGCCCGGCGGCACGCGGTCGACGACGTGGTAGCGGAGGGCCTTGTGCGCCCGGGCGTAGTTGAGCTTGGACACGCCCACGACCTTGGTCTCGCCCGACTCGTCCTCGGGGTCGGCCACGACGGTCCAGAGCGCCCGGGCGGCGCCGACGATGCCGCCAAGCGAGCCTGCACCCCGGTTGACCGCGGACGCCGTCGTGTCCTTGGAGAAGTGACGGACGACGAGGATCGCGACGCCCGCCGCCTCGGCCGCGGCGGTGAGCGGGTTCATCACGCCCTTGCGCATCTCGGCGTCGGCGATCGTGCGGACCGTTGCGTCGATGTGGCTGAACAGGGGGTCGAGGATGACGAGCGCGAGGCCCGCGGGCTCCGACGCCCGGCGCACGACGAGGTCGGCGAACGCGGCCTTGCCGGACGGGAACACGACCTCGCCCTTGACGAAGCGCACGAGCGACGCGTCGCCGCCGGCCGCCTCGATCCGCGGCCGCAGCACCCGGCCAGGGTCGTCCTCGGTGGTGATCCACATGCAGCGCTGCGCCGGCGCGACCGCCGGCTCGCCGTCCGGCCACGCGCGCCCGGTCGTGACCCGGGCGACGAGGTCGGCGACGAGGGTGCTCTTGGAGACGCCCGGGTTGCCGTCCATGAGCGTGACCACGCCCCGCGGCAGCCAGGCGTCCCACAGCCAGCGGACGGGCTCGGATGCGAACTCGGTGAGCGGCGCGTCCTCGAGCGGCGCGGAGGCTGGGGCGGGGGCCGCGGGCCGTGCGGGGTCGCGGGCCCGGCTGCGGCGGCGAGCCCGAGCTCGGCCTTGAACTCCTGCCAGCCCTTGCCCGCGCCGCGGTTGTGGAAGCAGTGGCCGAGTCCCTTGCCCCCGGCATCCTCGCCGACGCCGCAGTCGCCGCCCTGGTCGTCGTCGGGGTGGAAGGGGCACGACGCCAGCCGGTACCAGGTGCGGTCGTTGCGCGAGGACAGGCGGTACGCGATGGCGCGTTCGTCGAGCAGCTTGCCGACCCAGCCGGCCGGCATCGGGTCGCGGCCGATGACGACGAGCGGGCGCTCGGCTGCCGCGGGGACGAGCTCGGCGAGCCGCTCGCGCGGCACGGGCACAAGCTCGCTCGGGACGGCCAGGATCGCGGACCGCCGGTGCGGCCGGTCGGGCGTGGCGTCGCCCTTGACCTTCTGGGTGCCGATCAGCGCCACGATCCGCGACGCGTTCGACACGCTCGTGTCGATCGACACGGCGTCCGTGTCGAACCGCGCGGCGAGGTGCCGCAGGACGCCCTCGACGAGCTGGCGGGACGGCTCGTCGTTCGGCAGGTCGACCGGGTACAGGAGCCAGTAGCCGTTGCCGCTCATCGTCGTCACGGGCTCGGGCCAGCCGAGGCCCGTTGAGGTACGTCCAGACCCTGCGCGTGACGCTCGAGGGCCGCCTCCCGCTCCGCTTCGCTCGCGGAGATGTCGGACGGACGCCGCGGGTCGATGTCGATCGGCAGCCAGCGGCGCGCGACGACGTCCCGGTCGGATGTCGTCGAGCGCGAGCCCTGCTTGATCCGGTTGGCGGCTCGCGCCAGGAGCGCGGGGGCGACCGGGTTGAGGGTGATGTAGACGTTCTCCCGGCCGTCGTAGGGCCGGACGGCCGCCGCCAGTGCGACGGGGTCGTCGAAGTACCCGGAGTCGGTCCGGCGGGATGTCGGGATGCGGACCTCGCGGACGTCGCCAGGGCGCGACAGGACCGCCAGGAACGAACGGAGGTCGTCGGTGGGCTCCTCGGTGGGCTCCGCGTTCATGCGACGGCCTCCGCGGCCGGAATGACCTCGCGGAGGCGGGCGCCCGGGGCCAGCTCGACGCAGCGGATCAGGTAGCCGCGCTCCGGCAGGCAGCGGCCGGACGGCGGGCAGGCCTCGTGGGCGATCGGCAGGCGGATGTACCAGCCGGTGCCGGGATGGGCGAGGAACCAGCGACGGTCCGTCTCGGACGCCGCGTCGATCGCGGCCTCGTGGAGCCGGTCGACGTGACCGGGCGCGGGACGATGCCTACGCGGCAGAGGTGCCATCCGACTGGCCCTCCGTCGCCTGGGCCGACCCGGGGGTCTCAACGACCGGGTCGGCCTTCCTGTTGGCCGCGGTGTCGGCAGCCTGCCACGCCGCCCGGATGACGTCGGCGGCGACGGGATCCAGGTGGTCGAGTCGCAGGACGCGCGGAGGCCCCCAGCGCTTGCGGATGGAAGCGCGGCCAGCGGCGACGCGGGCGGGATCCTTGGGGCGGGCGGGGGTAGAAACAGAAGCAGCCACCGGGACGAGCCCTCCCGGCACCCTCGGGGTGCCGATGGGATCCGCTGGTGGCTGTTGTCATCGACCGGCTGCGGTGGCCGATCGGCCCGTCTCTCTGGTTCTTCGGCTTCTTCGGGGACGTACTGTCCGCACCTATCGTATTAGCGTCGCGCGCCCCGTCTACACATCCCCGGGGCCAGGGGGTTCGAGCGCGCGCGGCGTGGCGCGCGAGCTCTCGCAGCGCGGGGCGGAAGCGGCTGAGCGCTCCGGGCTAGACTCGGCTGACCGACAGAAGTGGGGAGCTGACTTGGCACGATCTCGGACGGCTGGCACTCGGGAGACGGGCGCGAACCTCGGCTTCGAGGCGAAGCTCTGGCAGGCAGCCGACGCCCTGCGCAACAACATGGACGCCGCCGAGTACAAGCACGTCGTCCTGGGCCTGATCTTCCTCAAGTACATCAGCGACGCCTTCGAGGCCAAGCACGCCGAGCTCGAGGCCGATCAGGCGCACGGCGCCGATCCCGAGGACCCCGACGAGTACCGGGCCGCCACGATCTTCTGGGTGCCCAAGGAGGCCCGTTGGACGGCCCTCAAGGCCGCCGCCCCGCAGCCGACGATCGGCACCCTCGTCGACGACGCGATGGCCGCCATCGAGCGCGACAACCCGTCGCTCAAGGGCGTGCTGCCCAAGGACTACGCCCGCCCCGGGCTCGACAAGGCGCGCCTCGGCCAGCTCATCAACCTCGTGTCGGACATCGCCCTCGGCGCGCCGGCCGACCGGGCCAAGGACACCCTGGGCCGCGTCTACGAGTACTTCCTCGCCCAGTTCGCGTCCGCCGAGGGCAAGCAGAGCGGCCAGTTCTACACGCCGCGCCACGTCGTCCGCGTGCTCGTCGAGATGCTCGCCCCGTACAAGGGCCGCGTCTACGACCCGTGCTGCGGCAGCGGCGGCATGTTCGTCCAGAGCGAGCGGTTCATCGAGGCGCACGCCGGGCGCATCGGCGACATCAGCATCTACGGCCAGGAGTCCAACTACACGACCTGGCGCCTGGCCAAGATGAACCTCGCCATCCGCGGCATCGACGCCCAGATCGCCCACGGCGACACGTTCCACAACGACCGCCACCCCGACCTCAAGGCCGACTACGTCCTCGCCAACCCGCCGTTCAACGACTCCGACTGGCGGGGCGGCCTCCTGAAGGACGACCGGCGCTGGGTCTACGGCGTGCCGCCGGCCGGCAACGCCAACTTCGCCTGGGTCCAGCACTTCATCAGCCACCTCGCGCCGACCGGGATCGCCGGGTTCGTCCTGGCGAACGGCTCGATGAGCGCGAACCAGTCGGGCGAGGGCGAGATCCGCAAGAACATCGTCGAGGCCGACCTCGTCGACTGCATGGTCGCGCTGCCGGGCCAGCTCTTCTACTCCACCCAGATCCCGGTCTGCCTCTGGTTCCTCGCCCGCGACAAGCGCAACGGCCGCTTCCGCGACCGGCGGGGCGAGACGCTGTTCATCGACGCCCGCAAGCTCGGCTCGCTCGTGGACCGGACCCATCGCGAGCTGAGCGACGAGGAGATCGCCCGCATCGCCGGCGTCTACCACGCGTGGCGCGGCGACCCGGGCGCCGCCGAGTACGCGGACGAGCCCGGCTTCTGCCGATCGGCGACGCTCGACGAGATCCGCGGCCACGGCCACGTCCTCACGCCGGGCCGCTACGTCGGGGCCGCCGATGCCGAGGAGGACGACGAGCCGTTCGAGGACAAGATGCGCCGCCTGTCGGCGACGCTGCGCGAGCAGGTCGCCGAGGGTCAGCGGCTCGACGCGCTCATCGAGGCGAACCTACGGGAGCTCGGCTTCGGTGAGTGAGTGGCCGACCGTGACTCCTACGGGAGGCGCGGCGTCACCGTGATCGACTGCGACCACCGCACGCCAGCCGCGATGCCCATCGGGTACCCATATGTGACGATCCCGCAGTTGGACGACGGCCACATCGACGTCTCGACGGCAAGGCGGATCAGCCGCGAGGACTTCGAGGCCTGGACGCGAAAGGCGCTCCCTCTCCAGCACGACGTCGTGCTATCTCGCCGAACGAACCCGGGCGTGACGGCCTACGTTCCCGAGGGCCTCGAGTTCGCCCTCGGCCAGAACCTTGTCCTCCTGCGATCAGACGGCCAGACCGTCTACCCGCCGTTTCTCCGCTGGCTCGTTCGATGGGCCCAACTGGTGGGCTCAGATCGAGCAGTTCCTGAATGTCGGCGCCGTCTTCGACAGCCTGAAGTGCGCCGACATCCCAAACTTCCGACTCCCGATCCCGCCCATGAAGGACCAGCGGAGGATCGCCGACATCCTCGGCGCGCTCGACGACAAGATCGAGCTGAACCGCCGACTGAGCGAGACGCTAGAGGCAACTGCACAAACGCTGTTCATGTCCTGGCTTCTTGACTCAGAGTCGGATCCCTCCGACCAGGGCGGATCTCTCGAGGATGCGGTCGACCTACTGCGAGAGCCCGTGGATCCTCAGCGTGAGCCGGATACGGTGTTCCAGCACTACAGCCTGCCGGCCTACGACGCCGGCCGAGAGGCGATCTCCGAGCCCGGTGCACAGATCAGGAGTTCGAAGCTCGCCGTTCCCCGGGGATCGGTCCTCCTCTCCAAGCTGAACCCCGAGATCGAGCGCGTATGGTTGCCCGACATCAGACCCGACGACCGGGCGATCTGCTCGACCGAGTTCCTCGTGCTGCAGCCTCGTGGCGATGTTGGGCGTGGGTTCGTTTACGAATTCCTCAGGAGTGCCCCTTTTCGCAGCATGCTGACGTCGCTGGTGACGGGTACAACCGGGAGTCATCAGCGGGCGAAGGCGCAGGCAATCCTGCAGGTACCGATGCGGCTGCCTGGCCCAGCCCGGGCCGCGAAGTTCGAGCAGGTCGTCGGGCCGATGCTTGATCGCGTTGCTGTTGCTCGACGGCAGTCAAGAACACTTGTTGAACTCAGGGACGGACTGCTGCCTCGTCTCCTCTCCGGCCAACTGCCCGCGTGACGGCTTCAACGACACCTCGCTGAGAACCCATGGCACGACTCGAACCGGAACAAGTAGCTCTGCTAGTGACGATGGTGGAGATCCATCGCCAGGTACCGCGCGAGGCACGTGGACCGTTCTTCCTGCTTCAAACGATGGGCGGCTCCCGGATCATCCACTCGGGTCTGCGCAACGGATGGCAGGCCGAGGCGAGCAAATCGGACCTAGACATACTGGCGCGGTACGGCCTGCTCGCCTATGAGTGGGGCAAGACCCCCAAGTACTCGGTGACGCCGGAGGGCATCGGCTACTACGAGGCCCTGAAGGCAGAGCGAGCCGGTCGCGTCGAACAAGTCGAGAGCGAGGTGACCCGCTATCTCGACAGTGAGGGATTCCAGCGGCGCCATCCACGCGCCTTTGAGTTGTGGTCGCAGGCCGACACGAGCCTGTGGGGTAGTGACTCCCAGATGCAGCTCACGACCATCGGCCATGTCATCCGCGAGGCGATGCAGGCGTTCGCCGCGGAGCTGGTGGCGCAACTAACTGTCGAGATAGACGCCAATCCGGCGCACGACGTCGCGCGCATTCGCGCAGTACTTGCGGACCGGAAAGCGAAGCTCGGCGACACGCATACGGCGATGCTCGACGCCCTGCTCGCGTACTGGGGCACGGTAAGCGACCTCGCTCAGCGCCAAGAACACGGCGCACAGCGAGAGGGCGAGGCGCTCAGCTGGGAAGACGCGCGGCGACTTGTATTCCAGAGCGCCGTCGTGATGTACGAAGTTGACCGCAGCGTCTAGAACGCGCACCGAGTCGGACGACAGGCGGGGCGGGAAGCCCGGACCGCTAGAGGTGGTCGACGTGCCGCTCGTCTTCACGCAGCGTCACATTCTCGACCGGCGTAAGTTCCGCGACGAAGCACGGTTCCGCGGTGTGTGGCTCGACGACGCAGCCCTGGACTTGCTCGACCGGTACCGCATCCTGACGCCGTTGTTCCGCGCGCGACGGCCGCTGGCGGGCGTCCGTGCAGCTATCCGCACAAGTGAACCGAACACGTGGCCGCGCTTTCCCGGGTGGATCTTCGCGGGTGACGCCGCCGGACTCCGCGGAGACCGCGACAGTGGGTTCGTTCGGAGCGGTCCAGACTCCCCGGCCCTCTCCAGCCGCGCGTTCAACCGCGAGATCGAGGGCGTCTCCGTTCAGGTCCACGAGGCTCTCTACTCTCCGTATCAGTTGCTCGACCTCAAGGACGCGGCGGACCTCCTGCCGACACTCCGCATGCGATATCGGAGCGCCGCCGCAAGGTCCCGCCTCGAGGCCGCGCAGCGGGCGGCGGCACGAGCCGTGGACAGGGCTGTGCTACTGACTGCGCTGGAGCCCCGCTACTACCCTCGCGTCGTTCGGAACCTCACGATGCCGGCCCATATCGGTTTCGAGGCCTGGGACGCCACGGACCGCAAGTTCGACGCGAAGGCCACCTTGAAGTGGTCCGGCTGGACGCCCGAGGAGGTCATGGAGGAGGCGCGCCGCCTCCTGTTCCGCGCGTGGTCGATCGACCCGCTGAGAGACTGGGTCGACCTTGTCCGGTTTGTCGGCTCCTCGCGATGGAAGAAGCTCCGCGGCGATGCCCTCCTGGCTATCGAGCTCCGGATCGCTGCAGAGATGCTGCTGCGCTTCCATGAGGCTCTGCATCGGGCGAAGGCGGCCCCGCCCTTGCGGACGCGGCAGTCGCGCGTGCGCGATGACCTCGACGACCGGCTGAAGTTCGATCCCGACGAGCTCGACTCGACGCTCGCCGCCTACGGTCTCTCCCCCCACCCGGCCGTGCTGATCATCGCGGAGGGCCAGACGGAGATGGCCATCCTGCCGCTCGTCATGGCCGAGCTCGGCATCAAACGGACGGACAGCTACATCAAGCTCCTCAATGCGCACTCAGAGAACGAGAAGCACTCGCTGCTGGCAACCTACGCCGCGCTCCCGAAGCTGGGCCCGATCGAGCAAGACACGGCTGAGTTCCTTCGACCGCCCACTCGCTACCTCATCGCGGTGGATGGCGACCACAGGTACAGGACGCGGCAAGCCCGGGACGTTGAGCGAGACCGGCTCGTCGACAGACTTGCCGCAGAACTGGCTCCGGAATACGACACGCCGGTGGCGCGGGACGACCTCCGGTCGCTGATCCTGATCGAGGCGTGGGCAGACGGGCTGGACTTCGAGCGAGCGCATTTCACCGACCGAGAGCTCGCCGACGCCATCCTGGCGGTCGGCATCCCGCCAGCGGGGACCTCCGCTACCGATGTCGAGGCGGAGTTGGCTGCGCAACGACAAAGCGCGCTCGCGGGTCGCGCCCGCGGTCTGCAGGCAGTCTGGCGCGGGTGGCCTCGGGAGCCGAGCAAGGTGGCACTCGCTCTCCATCTATGGCCGACGCTTCGGGCGCGTATCCGGCGTAAGCGCTCGCGAGCTGGTGCCGACCGAATACCCGTCGCCCGGGTCGTGCTCCTCGCGCGCGACCTCGCTGAGCGGCCGCGCGGGAACCTGGTGATGCGGATCTAAGGCGGTCAACGCGCACGGCTTGACATCTTTACACTTTGGCCTATCTTTACAGGCAGTGTGAAGAACGCCACTTCTGTAAAGAACGAAGGACTCGCCGTGTGGGCCATCACCCTGCTGCGGGCGCTTCCCGGCGCCCCAGAGATCGGTGAGGCGCTGCCCGGCTCCCCTGACGATGGCAGTCTCCGCTTTCCAGACGCAGGCCTGGTCTTGCGAGTCGAGCAGAAGGCCCACGTTGACCCGGTGATCGCCCACTCCATCGAGGACCGCAACTCGGGTCCATCCGAGCCGTTGCTGGTCGTCGCCAGGACGACCACCTCCGTTGCGCGCGAGATCCTCGAGGCACACGGCATCGCCTACGTGGACGGCACGGGCAACGCCGCGATCGATCTGCCGGGCCTCCACGTCCGCACTGGTTCGCTCGTGCGGTCCGGGTCGTTCACCGCTGGGGCCGTGATCGCCCCGTCGGCGGACACCCCCGTGTCGCCGCGCCTCTCTGGCAAGGCAGGGCTCATCGCCCAGGCGCTCATCCTCGAGGCGGACCGAGCCTGGACGCTCGATGCCATGGCCGGACGCGCTGGGGTGTCGACCGCGCTCGCCCACCGCGTCTTCACGAGGCTCGAACGCGCGACCGTGCTAGCGACGGAGGGCCGCGGACCGCGCAAGACCCGTCGCGTGGCGTCCCCTGCCGCGCTCCTGGACCTCTGGGCAGAGGAGGCCGTCGAGCCGAAGGAGCGGCGGGCGCCCGCGTACGCGCTGGTCCGCGGCGACGGGCCACGCGAACTCTCCTCGCGGCTGGCGAAGAGTGGTGTGATTCACGCGGTGACCGGCGTCGCCGCTGCAGCGCGGCGCGTCCCCCTCCTGACGTCGGTCTTGGTGACCGAGGTCCGCGTGGAGGCTGCGCGGATCCCGACCGAGGTCACTGCCGCTGCCGGCGCGCGCCTCGTGGAGGAAGGGGCCAACATTGTGTTCGTCCAAGGGGCTGACGACGCGGAGCTCCGGTTCAGGCGCGAGGTCGAGGGCGTCTGGCTGGCGGCCGAGACGCGCGTGTACCTCGACGCCCTCCGCGACCCGCGGCGGGGCACCGAGCAGGCGCGGGAGTACCGCAGCCAGGTGTTCGGGTTCTGATGGCCCTCTCCGCAGCCGACTACGACGAGCTCGGCACCGAGCTGTGCGAGCGCGCGCTCGTCACCGTCGTCGGTGGCGCAGGCTTCTGGGGCCGGTCGCTGTACTTGGTCGGCGGCCTCGCGCCGCGCTACCTCGTCGGCCCAATCTCGCCGCCGACACCGGTCCACGTGGGCTCGCGCGACGTGGACCTCGCCGTGGCCTTCGCCGTCGACGGGTTCGACGCCACTGGGTACGAGACCCTCGAGCGGAACCTGCGCGACGGCGGCTTTACGCAGGCGCCGAACGAGGGGGATCCGGAGTTCCGCTGGCGGCGGACGGTGGAGGGGCGCGACCTCGTCCTTGAGTTCCTGTGCGACACCGACGAGGTGCCCGAGGGCCGGAACTTCAAGCCGAGGTCCGGCGCCGGCTCCCGCTTCCAGGCATTCAACGTGGCGGGCGTGCGGCTGCTGCCCGCGGACCACCGGCCGGTCGAGGTCGAGGCTGAGCGGCTGGACGGGGGTGGGCTGTCGCGGGTGCAGGTTCGGGTCGCCGGACTGGCGCCCTTCGTCACTCTCAAGATCCGCGCCTTCACGGACCGCCACCACGACAAGGACGCGTACGACCTCGTCTACACCCTCCTCAACCACCCCGACGGTCCGGCCAGCGCCGGACGCGCGATCGCCGCGAGCGCGGTGCTTAGCGACCCCCTCGTCGTGGAGGCCCTCCAGCGCGTCCGCGAGCGGTTCGCCGACCCTCGGAACGACGGGCCGTCGTCGTACGCCCGCTTCCTGGGGTCGGGCCTCGGCGAGGACGCGGTCGCGCGCCTGCGCAA
The DNA here is from genome assembly GCA_963772565.1 of uncultured Chloroflexia bacterium. Taxonomy (GTDB): domain Bacteria; phylum Chloroflexota; class Limnocylindria; order Limnocylindrales; family CSP1-4; genus CAIXZV01. The sequence continues at coordinate 17,705 of CAVYXU010000019.1, read as the reverse complement.
CGAGGCCGTCGAGGCGGTCCGGATCGCCATGGAAGGCATCGATGGAGCGAGGGACCGGGTGTGAGCGGCTCCTTCACCGAGTCGATCGTGGAGGAGGCGGCGCTGGCCGCCCTTGGCAGGCTCGACTGGGCGGTCCTCCATGGTCCTGAGATCGCGGTTGGGACGCCGGCGGCCGAGCGCTCGGATCCCGGGTACCGCGACGTCATCCTCGAGCGGCGGCTCCAGGCCGCGCTCGCACGGCTCAACCCTGGGCTGCCGGCCGCGGCCATCGACGACGCGTTCCGCAAGCTGACCCGGGTGGCCGGGCCGACGCTCATCGAGCGCAACCGGGCGCTCCACCGGATGCTCGTTGACGGCGTTACGGTGGAATACCGCCGGCCCGACGGCTCGATCGCCGGCGCGCAGGCCCAGGTCATCGACTACGAGCGGCCTGAGGCCAACGACTGGCTCGCGGTCAACCAGTTCACCGTCGTGGATGGCGGCCATGAGCGCCGGCCGGACGTCGTGCTGTTCCTCAACGGCCTGCCGGTCGCGGTGATCGAGCTCAAGAACCCAGCCGACGAGCAGGCGACCATCCACACCGCGTACCGCCAGCTGGTGACGTACCAGGCCCAGATCCCGGGCCTGTTCGAGGCGAACGCCGTCCTCGTCACGTCCGACGGGACCACGGCCCGGATCGGTGCCCTCGGCGCGGGCGAAGAGTGGTTCAAGCCGTGGCGGACGATCGAGGGCACGTGGGACGCGCCGACGGCGATGCCCGAACTCCGCGTGCTGCTCGAGGGCGTGTTCGAGCATCGTCGATTCCTCGACCTGCTGCGCCACTTCGTCGTGTTCGAGGACGCGGGCGGCGGGGCGATCGCCAAGAAGATCGCCGGGTACCACCAGTTCCACGCGGTGAACGCCGCGGTCGAGGAGACGATCCGGGCGACCGGCGCGCTCTCGGAGCCGCACCTCCGCGCCGCCGAGGAGCGCGGCCGGTACGAGACGCCGTCGAACCCGGGCGGGGAGGCGGGCGACCGCCGCGTCGGCGTCATCTGGCACACGCAGGGCTCGGGCAAGAGCCTGACCATGGCCTTCTACGCGGGTCGGATCGTCCTCGAGCCCGCCATGGCGAATCCGACGCTCGTCGTCCTCACAGACCGCAACGACCTCGACGACCAGCTGTTCGGGACGTTCGCCCGCTGCCACGACCTTCTGCGCCAGGAGCCGGTCCAGGCGCAGGATCGTGCCGACCTGCGCGCGAAGCTCGCCGTTGGCTCGGGTGGAGTCGTGTTCACGACGATCCAGAAGTTCCTGCCCGACGAGCGCGGCGACACCCACCCGGTCCTGTCCGACCGGCGGAACATCGTGGTCATCGCGGACGAGGCGCACCGCAGCCAGTACGACTTCATCGACGGCTTCGCGCGCCACCTTCGGGACGCGCTGCCCGGCGCGTCATTCATCGGCTTCACCGGCACGCCGATCGAGCTCACCGACGCCAACACCCGGTCCGTGTTCGGCGACTACATCAGCGTCTACGACATCGAGCGCTCGGTCCGTGACGGCGCGACGGTCCCGATCTACTACGAGAGCCGGCTCGCGAAGCTCGCCCTCGCCGAGGCGGAGCGGCCCAAGATCGACCCCGCCTTCGAGGAGGTCACCGAGGGCGAGGAGGTCGACCGCAAGGAGCAGCTCAAGAGCCGCTGGGCCCAGCTCGAGGCGCTGGTCGGTGCCGAGCACCGCGTCCGCCTGGTCGCCGCCGACCTGGTCCGGCACTTCGAGGACCGCCTCGCGACGATGAACGGCAAGGCGATGGTCGTCACGATGAGCCGGCGGATCGCCGTGGACCTGTACCGCGAGATCGCCGCGCTGCGGCCCGAGTGGGTCGGGACGGGCGACGATGACGGCGCGCTCAAGGTCGTGATGACGGGGTCGGCGTCGGACCCGCTCGACTGGCAGGACCACATCCGCAACAAGCCGCGGCGCGAGGCGCTCGCCGCCCGCTTCCGGAATCCGGCGGACCCGTTCCGGATCGTGATCGTGCGTGACATGTGGCTGACCGGGTTCGACGCCCCGAGCCTGCACACGATGTACCTCGACAAGCCGATGCGCGGGCACGGCCTGATGCAGGCGATCGCCCGGGTCAACCGGGTGTTCCGCGACAAGCCGGGCGGCCTCGTCGTGGACTACCTCGGCATCGCCGACGAGCTGCGCAAGGCGCTCGCGGCGTACACGGAGTCCGGCGGGACCGGCAAGGCTGCGATCGACCAGGCCGAGGCGGTCGCACTCATGCTCGAGAAGCACGAGATCTGTGCCGGCCTGTTCCACGGCTTCGACCACCGCGCTTGGGTGACAGGAGATGCCGAGGAGCGGCTGGCGCTCCTCCCGGCCGCGCAGGAGCACATCCTCGCGCAAGAGGACGGCAAGGCGCGGCTGCTCCAGGCCGTGACCGAGCTCTCGGCCGCGTTCGCCCTGTCCGTGCCGGCCGACGAGGCGATCGCGATCCGGGACGACGTCGGCTTCTTCCAGGCCGTCCGCGCCGTCCTCGCCAAGAGCGTCGCGGGCGAGCGGAAGACCGACGAGCAGCTCGACCACGCGATCCGCCAGATCGTGAGCCAGGCGATCGTGTCGGACGAGGTGATCGACATCTTCACGGCGGCGGGCCTGCAGAAGCCGGACATCTCGATCCTGTCCGATGAGTTTCTGGCCGAGGTTCGGGGCATGCCGCAGCGCAACGTCGCCGTCGAGCTGCTGCGCAAGCTGCTCGCGGGCGAGATCAAGTCCCGCGGCCGGCGGAACGTCGTCCAGGCGCGGTCGTTCGCCGACCTCCTCGAGCAGGCGCTTCGCCGCTACCAGAACCGGGCGATCGAGACGGCCCAGGTGATCGAGGAGCTGATCGCGCTCGCCCGCGACATCCGCCAGGCATCGGCCCGCGGCGGGGCGCTCGGCCTCACCGACGACGAGCTCGCCTTCTACGACGCGCTCGAGGCCAACGACAGCGCGGTCGCGGTGCTCGGCGAGCCGGAGCTTCTGGCCATCGCCCGCGAGCTGACCGAGCAGGTCCGGGCCAACGTCACGATCGACTGGACCGTCCGTGAGAACGTCCGTGCACAGCTCCGGGTGCTCGTCAAGCGGATCTTGCGCAAGCACGGCTACCCGCCGGACAAGCAGGCCCGGGCGACAGAGCTCGTACTCGAGCAGGCCGAGGTGCTCTCCGAGCTCTGGGCGGTCGCATAGCGGATGCCAGACTCCGTCGCGAGGTTCGTCGCCGATCTTGCCGGGGAGCGGCCGCCCGGGAACTTGTTCAACCAGTATGCGATCGAGGTCCCGGGTCTCGATCGACCGGGCGGTGCGGCCACCCGCTGCGACAACCTCCGGGCGTACCTCGAGCCCCGAAATCGGCGTCCAAGTCGCGCTGATTGGCGAGGCACCCTCGGCCCATGGGGCGCGCTTCTCAGGGATCGCATTCACCGCCGAGCGATGTCTACTGCCGGCCCAGCGAACAAGCGCGGACGACCTGAAGAAGGACGGCTTCGCCGAGCACTCCGCCACAGTCCTGCGAGGAGCCATGGAGGCAGCCGGGCTGGATCCCGGGTCGGTCGTTCTCTGGAACGCCGTGCCGTTTCATCCCGCCCGACCTGACGACCCGCTCCGCAACCGGCGCCCAACGGCCGAAGAGCTGGCTCTTGGGCGCCGGTGGCTGGACCGCTTCCTCGTGCTGATGCAGCCAGAGGTCGTCGTTGGACTCGGGCAGTCATCGCGGCGTGTCCTCCCGGCTGGCACCCTCGTCCTGCGCCATCCGGCCAACGGAGGCAAGCCGAGACTGCAGGCCGGACTCATGGAGATCGCAACCGAGATTGGCCAGGATCGATGACGGGTGAGGCATGGGCAGGAACGCAGACGCGCTCAGCGAGAAGCAGATCGCGACACTCGAGTGGATCCGGGATGGCTGCTTGGCCGTCGATGCGGAGACGGAGGTCAGCCGCAAGATCAGCGCCGCGTCGCTCAAGAGCCGCGGCCTCGCCACTGTCAGGGGCGCCGGTGCCACGTGGAAGGCATCGGTCACACCGGCAGGGCGCACGTGGCTGGAGGCGCACCCGACGGCTGCCGCCGTCGATGTCGGTGGACCTGACGACCTGATCGCCAGCGTGCTCGCTGCCGATGGCCACCTAGCCATCGGCGACGATGAGCAGGTCAAGGATGCCTACGAGGAGCTGGTGCGCCGCAGCCACCATGCATTCAGCCGGCCGCAGGGCTGGCGCCTCGACCTGAAGAACGCCGGCTCCTACTCGAAGCCTGCTGGGCAGGAACGCCGACGCGCTCAGCGAGAAGCAGGTCGCGACGCTCGAGTGGATCCGGGATGGCTGTCCGGCCGTCGATGAGGAGACCGAGGTCAGCCGCAAGATCAGCGCCGCGTCGCTCAAGAGCCGCGGCCTCGCGACCGTCAAGGGCGCCGGCGCCACGTGGAAGGCGTCGATCACGCCGGCCGGGCGCGCGTGGCTTGAGGCGCACCCCACGGCGGTTGCCGACGCCGTCGGCGGCTCGGACGGCCTGATCGCCCGCGTGCTCGCAGCCGACGGCCGCCTGGCCATCGGCGGCGACGACGAGACCAGGGCCGCCTACGAGGAGCTGGTGCGCCTCAGCCACCACGCCGCCAGCCGACCGCGGGGCTGGCGGCTCGAGGTTGAAGAACGCCGGCTCCTGGCCCCACCCCGCCTACGAGGTCGTGCTCATCCGGCACTTCGAGGACCTCGTCGAGGAGCGCCCGGTGCCGGTGCCCGAGCGCGTCGCGCGCTACCACCCCGCGGTCAAGGCGTACCTCGACGACCGGGACTGGCTGGCGGTCAGCCGGGAGCACGTGGCGCGGGCGGGCCGGATCCTCCAGGCGATCGCCGACGAGGCTCCCCGGCGCGGCGTCGAGGTCGTCTCGCCAGGGTCGAAGGGGCTGCCCCCGCTGGTCGACGAGTACGGCAGGCGTGATACGGGCCGCGCCCGCCTCACCCTGCGCGCGCCCGCCGGGACCTACGCCGTTCGCATCCAGGAGGTTTCCGGCGCCAGTAAGACGCGCGTCCCGCTGCGCTACTGGAACCAGCGCTCCGACCCGCGCGCGGTGGCTCGACGCCGCCAGTTCGAGTTCGTGAGCACCGGGGTCCTGGAGCTGGTCGTCGAAGGCCCGGGGATGGGCTACAGCGGCGGCTACCGCATCCGGGACTCGGCGACGATGACCCTCGACGAGCGGCTGCCCCGCGTCTTCCGGCGGATTGAGCTGCACCGGCTCGAGGCCGAGCACCAGGCGCAGGAGCGGGAGCGGGAGGCCGCGGAGCGCCAGCACCGTTGGGAGGCCGCGATGGCCGCGGCGAGGGCGCGGTACGACGAGCAGGCCCGCTGGGAGGCGTTCGAGGAGTCGTCGCAGGCCTGGCACGCGATCGCGCGCCATCGCGAATTCCTCGCTGCCGCCCGGGAGGCCGCAGCCGCGGTCGATGGCCCGCGCCGCGACGAGCTCCTGGCGCACCTCGACTTCGCCGAGCGCAGGCTCGACGCGACCGACCCGCTCCGCAACCCGGACCGCCTGCTGCCGCAGATCCAGGAGCCCAAGCCGGACGACCTCAAGCCCTACCTTGACGGCTGGAGCCCCCACGGGCCGGATGCGCTCCGCTGGTAGCGACTACCTCGGCGGCAGCGCCGTCGCCAGGATGCGCGACCAGACGCGCGACGGCTGCCTCGTCGAGCACCTCGCCGACCAGCCGCTTGCGGAGTGACCGCGGACCCTCGAGCCGGACGCCGCGGAACACATCGGGCGGCGCGATCAGCGGCCAGTCGCCGTCGATGAAGCACAGGACCGGCGTGACGGGCGGCAGTGGCTCGACCCCGGCCGCCTGCAGGGCCGCCTCGACGGCGCCGACCTGCCACCCCATGTTGTCCGCGAGGGCGGAGCAGTCTCGCCGCCCGACATGGAGCCGCTCGTCGGGCCGCAGGAACCAGCCGTGGTTGCGGATCTCGATCCGGCCCTCGTAGAGCTTGGCGTCGACGACGAACACGCCGGCCGGCGCGATTACGACGTGGTCGATGTTCCCCTTGGTGCCAGGGACGCGACGGTCGTGGAGGACGGTGAAGCCGTCGAGCGCCTGCGCCAGTTTCTCCTCGCCGCGGGCGCCGACCGCCCACGCCCTCGTCGACTGGGGCTCGTCGGTCAGCGCGAGGACGACGCCGCCGATCCGGTTGCCCCAGCGCTCCCGCACGGCGGCCTCGCGTTTCGCGGCCCGTCGCTCGTGCTCCTGGCGGGCAGAGCGGCCTGCGACGCCGGCGTCGACCTCAGACGGCTCGGGATCAGGAGCTGAGGGGCACGACACGCAGTGGATCGTGCGAGTCGCCCGGTCGTAGACGGCCACCTCTCCGGCTCGGAGGGCAGTGCCGCACTGCGAGCACACGCCGTCGTACTTCACGCGCCAGTCGCCCATGGCAGAAGGAGCAGCGACGTCTATCGGCGTCTCGCGGACTCTCGGAGCTCGCGGCTAACCACCACCGCGCTGGGCTTCCGCCACGGCGAGGACGACCGCCTGGAGCCTCTTGGGCAGGTCCTCGAGCCGACAGACGTGGCCCTCGCCGAGCTCCTTGTGGCAGGTGCCGCAGTGGCGGACCTTGGGCGGCGCGGCGGCCGGCGGCACAGTCGGCGCTGCGGCGGCCCGCAATGCGCGCTGGACCTCCGGGTTCTCGAGCAGTGGCGGCGGCGGGCAGCAGCGGTCGCAGTGCCACGGGCCGTGGTTGTACGAGTGATGCCTGCCGCCGCAGTCGGGGTGGAGCTCCTGGAACGCCCGCTCGTTCTCCAGCTCGAGCGGCCGGATCCGGGCCTGCCATGCGTCGTACGGCTCCAACGGCTCGGCCCTCCTGGCGCCGGTCGGCTTCGTCCTGCATCGCCCGGTCGAAGTACGCGAGCCCGCAGCCCTGGCACGGCACGCCGTCGATGAACTCCTCCCAACCGAGCCAGTCGCTCGCCGTCCAGGTGACGCCCTCGCGTGCTGGCTCGCGCAGGGGGTCCGGCGGAAGCGGCCGCGCTGCGAGAGCCCGCACCCGCTCCGCCGGCGTCGCGCCGTCTGGCCACGGCGAGCTGAGGTCGTCGACGAGGCGCCGCTGGAGCCGCACCTCGGGCGGGCCTTCGGCGTCCGCCGCGGCGATCAGCGCCTCCGTCTCCTCCTCGCGCTCCTTGTCGCGACGGGTCCACTCCTCGAACAGCTCGGGCTTGTCCCTGCGCACCCTCCGCCTGAGCGACTCGTGCCGAATCGCCCGCGCCCGCGCCTGGTTCTGTTCGAGCAGCGTTGGCTCGCGCTCGGGGATGTCGAGAGCGGCAGCGACCCGCTGCGCCCTGGTCTCGATGGACGCGGGGTCGCCGGCCGGCGTCAGGGCCCGGTCCATCTCGACGGTGACGGCGCGGAGGTCGAGCCGCCATGACTCCTTGTCGTCGCCCACCCGCAGGTACTCCTCTACGGCCTTCCGCCGGAGTTCGTTCAGCTCGGTGATCGTCCACTCGCTGCCCACCACAATGCCCTCCTACCGCTATCGCTGACGCCTTCGACAACGTACGCCCGCGTCCACGCCCCGTCGGGCAGATACGCCACTGTGGCCGTCTGACCGCCGCCTCCCACTCGATAGACGCACCCGAGGTCACATCGTCCACGCGTGGCGGCCTCCGAGCACGTCGCCAGCCGAGAGTGGCACCGGCGCCCGACGTGGGCGGCTACGCTTGGGCGGCGACGCTGACGCAATCGAAAGGCAGCGATGACTGATAGGCAGGGCAATGAGTTAGGCCTGGTCGCCAACGAGGCGTCGCCCATCGGCACGCCCGAATGGCTCGAGAGCACGCTCAATGTGACTCCGGGCCGTGACCCGCTCGGCTTCCAGACCATCACGACCGACCGGATCATCCCGCGGCTCGTCCCCGGGGTCCTCGCCCTCTCGCGGCGCGCACGGTACCTGTCGTTCTACGCGTTCCTGATGGCCCACTACCGCGACCAGCAGATGGCGCCGTCGAACAACGGGTTGTCCGAGTTCATGAAGCGCCGGGAGTTCGAACTCTCGCTGGCGATCCAGCTCTGTCCGAACGGTTGCGGACATCAACCGGTTTCTTCGGTCGGCCGCGAGCGAGCCGGTCCCTTGGTCAACCGGGGCCTTGCGACATTCCCCCGCGGTGAGTCCGTCCAGAGCTACCTCGGCGGGTACGGCCTGTACTACCGCAGCCCGATGGTGGACCTCGGCTTGGTCGCACCGCGGGGCACTCCGTTCACCGACACCGAGGGCGCCACGACGAAGGTCGACGTGCTGTGGCCCGGTGACGAGCGCGGCGCTGCCCTTGCAGCCGCCTTTGACGAGGCCACCAAGGACACGGCCTACCGGGCGCACTACTTCAGCGGGGCGCAGGAGATTCCCAGGGACGTGCTCGTCGAGTACTCGACGCGGGCGTGCCTGTGCCGACTTCCCGAGCATCCTGCCGAACGAGACGCACTGCGAAGCGCGTTGCTCGAGCCATCGACGCGACAGCCTCCGGCCGACGTCACGCGCCGGCGCGAGGCGTTCGCGTTTCTGCTGTGGCTCGCCGAGCGCGACGAACGCGTGGTCCGGTACGACGGGCCGTTCCGCGCCGCGATCTGGGACGCGCACGAGCGGGGCGAGACGGCGAGTTCGGTGACGCTGCGGACAACCGGCGCCCGATGGGCGGCGCTCATCGCCAAGGAATTCGGGCAGGAGGCGATCTCGTCGATCTGGCAGGGCGTCTGCCGCGCGGGCCTGACCGCGATGGCCGGCGGCCCGATCGCGAGCGACGAGCTGGACGCCCGCCTCATCGCGCCGCTCATCGCTCCCGTGACGCTGACGCCGTTCGGGGCTCCCGTGGCGGTGGACGCTGCCACCGACACCCGACAGTTCGCCGCCGAGATGCTCGACGCGGCGTCGACCCACTCCCTCGAGGCAGCGCGCGCCTGGGCCGTGGGCGATGGCAGCGCGCTCGCGGGACTCGGCCTGCTCCTCGTCCTCGAAGGGAGGCTTCGCGCGCTCGGGACGCCACCGCCCGGCTGGAACGAGGTCGCGATGCAGGGTGGCGAGCGTCAGCCTGGGCTCGCCCAGCTCACCACCTGGATTGCGGAACACCTCAAGACCAACCCCACGGTCCACGACACGATGGCCTGGCTCGTGCGCGCGATCGTCCTGTGGCCGCACGAGTCGATCGCGTACTCGAAGCTGCCTGAACTCACGTTCCGCTTCCGCTGGGAGTCGGGCCGCCTCCGGTTCTACGATCTCCGGCCCGAGCGCTTCGGCCTCACCGACATCCGCAGGGATCCACTCGGGCGCCTCGCGGCAGACATCGGGCTCCTCGACTGGACCCCGGACGGTGGGGTGCCGACCGAGATCGGCCGGACGTTCACGACCGAGGTCCTCGCGTGAGCATCCGGGCGACGGCCTCGTTCGATCGACGGTGGAGCCTGTTCTGGGCGACGACGTACACCTTCGAGCCGGTGTTCTTCGAAAGCTTCCTGCTCCCGCGGCTCGGTGACCCGCCGCTCAACGCGACGATCCTCGCGGACGCCTACCGCTACGCGGACGCCCTCCAGGACCTGTCCACCGATGCCCCATGGCGATCGACCCGCGCCAACCGCGACTACCTCATCCGTGGGGTCGCAGTGACCGGCGGGGCCTTCCACCCCAAGACGTACCTGTTCGGAGACGAGACCGGCGGTCGGCTCCTCGTCGGCTCGGGCAACCTCGCCATGAGTGGCCTCGAGACCGGCAAGGAGCTGTTCGCGGCGTTCGAGAGCGGCGAGCCCGCCGGGCTGGCCGCGATCCGCGCCTGGCGTGCGTGGATGGACGACCTCGTCGCCGAGATCGATGACCAGGCCGTGCGGGACCGATGGCGCGATGCGCAGGTCCGTGCGCCTTGGCTCGTCGGGCCCGCCGAGTCCAGTGCGTTCGCCACGAACTGGGACCGCCCGCTCATGGACAGCATCCTCGACGGCATCGAGGCGCCGGTGGATGAACTCCACCTGACGGCGCCATTCTTCGACGAGCACGCGGCGGCGGTCGCCGAGCTGCTCCGCAGGACGCGCCCGGCACGCGTGGAGATGCTGCTCGGGAGAGATGCGAGCGTCCACGGCCCGGCCCTCGTCTCGGCGCTCGAGGCGAGTGGCGCGGAGGTCGTCCTCCACGGTCTCGACCCGGAGCTGTTCGTGCACGGGAAGCTCGTCGGGCTCGTGTGGCAGGGGCGCGGCCGCATCCTCTCGGGATCGGCGAACCTCTCGACCGCGGCCCTCCTGCGGACGGTCCGGCAGGACGCCCACGCGAATGTCGAGTGCGGGGTGATCGCAGAGACGACGCCCGACCAGGTCCGGGCCGCGTTCGCCCCACCTCCTCCACCGGCCGGCCTCGCCGTCGTTCCCAAGTTGCTCGAGAGTCTCGCGGCGCTCGCCTTTGCCCCAGGCAAGGAGACCCGCTTCCCGTACCTGCTCCGATCGGCCACATGGCTCACGGACGGCCGGGTCAGGGTCGATCTCGAGGTGCCGCCAACCGAACAGCTCGACCTCCGGTGTGACACGGCGTCCTCGCCACTGGCCGACCTCGTGACGCTCACGCCGTTCGCCGACGACACCGCGCGGCTCGTCTGGATCGCGACGCCAGACGGGGTCCAGCGCTCGAACAAGGTCGCGATCGACGAACCGAGACCGCTCCGCGCCGCACTCGAGGATCGCGGCGAGGCAGCAGGTGCCGACCGCCCGGGTGGGCTAGAGGCAGCGGATCTGGAGACGCCCGTCGGCCTGATGCTTGCCCGCCTCAACCAGGCCTGCATCTTCGACTTCGACGAGACGCCCACCGCCGGCAGGATCCGCCGCGCGGTCGAAGAGTCCGAGGACCCCGAGTTCTGGGACCGCCTGGCGCGCGAGGACCTCCGGTCCGACCCTCGTGTCGCCCGATACCACCAGTTGCACGAGCACCTCGAGCTGCTCGACGGACTGTTCCTCGATCTCGCACGGATGCGCGACGCGGTGCCACCGTTGCCGCTGCCCCACGCACTGGGAGGGCCCGAGGAGGCCGCTGGCGGCACCGGGTCGGGGGTCAAGTGGACGGCCGACAAGAAGCTCCAGGTTCGGCTCTTCAACCTCCTCGAGCGCTGGTGCACCGCACTGGCCGATCCGCGACTCGCGTGGATCGGCCCGGTCGCACAGGTCGGCAATTTCGCGGCGCTCGTCGGCGCGATCTACGAGTGCTGGGCCAACCGCTACCTCCCTGAACATCGACTCGTGCCGCTCGTCGGCGTGCTCCTGACCTCCTTCCTCACGTCGGAGCGTCGACCTGGGTTCATGGCCAGCCTGGACGAGGAGACTCGGGCCACCGCCGAGGTCGCGATCTCGGGGTCGGCTGCCCCGGAGTTTGCTGCCGGCCTCGTGTGGGCCTCGGTCCGCCCGGCGCGCGCCGACCTGCTGTCATTCCTGTTCGCCTGGCAGCCGGCCCTTCTTCTCGCCCGGTCCTGCGGTGCGGTCCGCGCGACGGAGCTGTCGTCGCTCGTGGCGGATGAGCTGACCGAGATGACGATCGAGCCCTGGAGCGATCGCCTCCCGAATCGCGTGGGCGGCCGAGTACACGAACGATGCCCGTTGGTGTGAGGTCCTCGCGCAGGAGTTCCGGCTGTCCAAGCTCGAGTTCATCGCCGGGTCGTACGCGAAGCAGTTCGGTGCCGTCCTGCGCGTGGAGCCAGGCGTCGATCTCCTCGGGGAGTCACGGTTCGTGGAGATCGTCCGGCGGGCCCTTGCCTATCGCGAGACCCAGGCGGCGATCGTCGAGGCCGGCGCGGACCGCCTCGTCATCCAGCTCGACGAGGTCCCGGCTGCGAAGATCGACGGGAGGACCTTCGAAGGCGAGGCGTGGCTCACCGCGGCTGGGATCGAGGCCATGGCTCGCGACGGGTCACCGTTCTCGACCCTGTTCGAACGCACCGCGACGATCGCCTCATGATCGAGGCGGCGCGTGCGCAGACGCGAGCCCTCGGGATCGATGTCGGTGCTGAACGGCTGCATTGCGTCGTCCTCGAGGCTGGTGGGCGGATCGTTGATGCGCGCGTTCTGCGGGCCGACGATCTCGACGGCGTGCGTGCGCTCGCTGCAACCGTCTCGGCGACGGCCATCGACGCCCCGGCGGCTCCGAGCACGGCACCGCACGCCAGCGATGCCTCCCTGAGCGCCAAGTTCCGGCCAGCGCGATGTGCGGAGATCGGCCTCGGACGTCTCCGGCGCCTGTGGGTGCCGTGGGTAACGCCGGTCGCCGGACCATTCCCCGCGTGGATGGCGGTGGGGTTCACCCTGTTCGATGCCCTGCAGGGAGCGTCCGAACGTGGTCGAAACGTACCCGCACGCGGTGTTCCGCACGCTCGCCGCCGGCCCGGTTCGCCCCAAGCGGGCCGCCGATGGGATCGCCGCAAGAGTCGCGCTCCTCGAGGCTGCCGGCGTGCGTGAGTCACACCTCGGGATGTGGAGTCACGACAGTCTGGACGCCGTTGCGGCCGCCGTCACGGCACGCGGCGTGCTTGACGGTTCCGCCGTCGGCGTGACCTGTGGGCACGACGGGTCGGCGATCTGGCTCCCGGCGGCTCCGCAGGCGTGACGTGTGGGCGGTTCGGGGGCGCGCGCAGGCTCTGCTCGACGGCGAGCCAGGTTAGCCCGGTGGGATCGGGCCAGGAGGGAATGATGGCGTGGACGAAGCGGCAGCTTGATGAGGCGGTGACGGCGTACGAGCGCGACCTCGTCAAGGCCGGGCGGACCCGGGGGACGATAACCACGTACGTCGGCGATGCCCGCCGGTTCGTCGAATGGCTGGCGGGAGATCGGGACCTCGAGGTGCGACCACGGACTCCGAAATCCCGGGTCGCTGAGCCAATCGGGCGTGTGCGGCGAGCCGCGACGGGCGGTCTCGTTCCGCCTCCAGCGACCCTCCGCAAGCTTGTCGACCACTGGAAGAGCCGGGGCCGCCCAGCACAAGCGGCGATGCCGTGGCCGCGCGATCGCTGGGAAGCCGAATTCCCGGCTCACAAGAAGGTCCTCCGCGCGCTGCCCGACGAGCTCGATCGGTCCTCCGTCCGCGACGTCTGCGCGAGGGCCGCCGTGAGCGAGAAGGCTGCGCAGCAGGCGTTGCTCGCGACCCTCGCGTGGGGCTACGGGTGGGTCGGCTACGGCCCGCATCGGGCCGATGCAATGCTCCTCGCCCCAGACGCCGCCAAGCGGCTTCGCGCCGTCGCGAAGATCGCCGCCAACGAGGGCGCGATCGCCGCCTACCGCAGCCTCGGGGGCGAGAACCGGATCAAGGGCCTCGGCCCCGCGTTCGGCACCAAGTTCATCGCCTTCTGCCAACCGGAGACCGTGCTCCCAGCGGCCCTGATCCACGACGAGCTGGTCACCGCCTGGCTCGAGGCGAACGGGCGCGCGGACCTACGGGCCTCGACATGGGCGCCGCGGAAGTACGAGGCCTTCCTCGACCAGATCGGAGCTTGGGCGAAGGAGCTGCGCGTCACTGCCGAGACGGTTGAGTACCTCATCTTCCAGGACGAGGCCGACCGGCGCCCCGGCAACCAATGGGCATCACAGGCTAGGGTTCGGGCAGCCGACTGAGAGGCTCGGCCGCCGAGGGACTCCGCAGGGCTCGGCCCAGCGATGCTCAGCACGCCGTCCGCATTGCGTCCAGAAGCCCGGACGCGGGAGTTCCGGGCGTCGCGCTGCCCGCATCCATGCTGGAGCCTCAGCGCGCCGTTGGCTACGCGCCGACCGGGCGAATACGTCCGGCTAGTCGAGGCCAGCACCGGATGCACGCGTAGGCCTTGTTGATCTCGAACTCCAGCACCTTCCAGGCCGTGAGCAAGCCGCGCCCGTAGGCCTTCGCCGGCTCGACGTCCATGAGGATCGTCTCTCTGACCATAGCCGGGGCGATCGTGTCGCGCACGCGAACGAGCGCGTCGTCAGTGGGGCCGACGACGTACTGGTCTGCCCAGCGCCAGGTGAGCCGGTTGATCGCGTCAGCCGTCTCCTCGGGCGTCTCGACCCCGACTGGGACGAGGCCCTGTGGGGCTACCAGAAGACAGACGTTGGCGGAGAGCGGCATACATACCGCGAATGTCTCGGGCGACAGCAGCGGCCGCCACGAATCCTCCTCGTGGCCGACCTGGATGGTCGACACGACCGGTGAATCGCCGAGCAGGAACGGAGCATCGTCGGCCGCGCGGACCGCGTACCAGGCCATCGAGGTGAACGCATCGGTGAGATGCTCGGGTGTGCGCAGTCCGACGAAACGCGCTTCGTCGAGATACTCGTCGAGGGCACCGAGGGTCTGCGGCAGCCACTCCGGCGCCATGGACGTGACCATCGCGACGTAGCCTGCGCGCACGGCCACGGAGACGTCGGCGATCGCCCGCTCCATCTTTGGCGATCGCGTGAACATCAGCGTGAGGTACCGGGCGATCCGGGCCCGGTCGTCCGTGGAAGGCTCGGCGAGCCAGCGGTCCGGGCGGAACAGGCGCATTTCCGGCTCGGGCGACGCCACCTCGACGAGAGCGCCCATGCCGGTCAGGTTGTCTGTCGTCCCGGCAAGCGGCCAAAGCCCCGGGCCGACCGCCGACACGCGAGCCACGAGCCGCCGGACGGGCTCTGCCGCGGCGCTCTCGATACGCCCGAGATCGGCCTCGATCGTGCCCGAATGATCGTCGAGGGCCGTCGAGAACCGGTTCGGAACGTCCCGGCCGATCGCCCCTGTGGTCTTGTCGAAGACCGAAAGTGTCAACCCTCCTGGCTCCGGGCGAGCGAAGAGCTTGAGGAGCCACTTGGCGATGACGTGCTGGTTCTGGGGCATGCGCCTCCCCACTCGGCGAGGTGTCAACGGCTCGGGAAGAGCGAGAGCTGGACCTCGGCAAACGGGTCCACCTGCTCGGCGCCTCGCTCCTGCTCCCAGGCGGCCTCCGCCAGCGAGAGGAGCCGCGGCGTCGCGACGTAATAGCGGCCCCGCTTCTCTCCCTTAGGCTCCAGGAGCTCCGCCTCCACCATCCGCTTGAGGTCACGTCCGCCGGCATGTTCCGAGAGCTCGGCGTGCTCCTGGTAGACGCGGTTGCTCACGCGGAACCGCTGTGCGGCGTCGAACAGGGCCAGGACCGCGCGTTCCGGGATCCCCAGTCGCCCGACCTCCGCCTCGAGCAGCGCCCACAGGCGCTCGGTCTGGCGGACGCGACGGAGGAGCCGCTGCGCCTGGCGGAAGTGCGCGGTCAGGGAGAACCGGACCCAAGGCCTCGCGTCGCGCTCGGGGTGCCACGCTCCCGCGCCGACCTCGGCGAGGACGTCGTAGTAGTCCTGCGTGTTCTTCCCGAGGTACTCCTCGATGCTCGAGAACTCGGCCGCGAGGATCCCGTCCTGCGAGAGCACGAGGGACTGGAGGATCCTCGCCATCCGGCCGTTCCCGTCGCGGTACGGGTGGATCATCACCAGGTTGAGGTGGGCCATCGCGGCCCTGACCATGACCGGCGTCGAGCCGGGCTGGTTCAGGCTGAGCATCAGGTCGTCCATGAGACCCGGGACGCGGTCGGCATCCGGGCCCTCGTACACGATCCGGCCCGATGGCTGGTGCCGCACGAACACCGGCCCCGAGCGCAGGAGACCCGGGCCCTTCGTCATGTCGTAGTTGAGCATCATGAAGTGGAGGCTGTTGAGGAGGCCCTCGCTGTACCGAAAGTGCGGCGAACCCGCGAGCTGCAGCACGTACGTCATCGCGTTCCGGTAGCCTGCGACCGCTCGGGCGGTCTCCTCGGCGGCATCGAGGCGGCTCCTCCCCCTCGGCGACCGCCATCGCGTCAGCGAGCGTGACGTTGTACCCCTCGATGGTGTTGGAGCCCTGGATGGCTCGGGCGAACATCACGCGCCGCAGCGATCCCGTCCAGCGGCGAGGCGTCTGGACGACCTGGTATCGGAGCGCAGCCCGAAGCTCCTCGATCCGCGAGAGGACCTCGAGCTCCTCGGGGCTGAGCGCCGGGGTGCGGAAGAGGGACCGCTCGGAGGGTGCTGGCTGGCTGACCATGGCAGGATAATGACCTGCACATTGCAGGACGGCAAGTTGATAACCCGCAGAGGCGGAGTCCAGCGAAGTGGCTTGACGAGCGCTGCCGGTGAGAGCGCCAGATACGGCGGGGCAGGATGCCGCCGGTCGACCCTTGGTCCGTGGGCGTCAACACGGTGGCTTGGTGCGAGCAGTCGCATCGATGCTCGCACTCGGACTCATCGCGGTACCTGGGCCAACGTGGGGCGCGGTTACGGCGCGGACCTAGGAGAGGTCGCGGGGCGGGATCTCGGCTCGCACGCGGCCCGGGCGCATCCCGGTGGGACCACGGCGACCCCTGGCGCCGTTGGCGAGACGCACGGGACGCGGATGGTGGGCGTCGCACCACCGGCGCGGCCTGCCCCGCCCGCCGAGGTACGGGAGCTCGGCGCCGCACGCCGGGCAATGGCGCCGCGGCGCGAGGATCGCGCGGAGGGCCATCGTCGCGGACGCGGCCATCGCCTCGAGGGCGTCAGCGCTCATGCATCACCCCCTGGCGAAAACCCCCCAAAAAGGGCGAAACCCGGCCGCGTGCACACAGTCGCCGAGGCGCGGTCAGCGTGATCGCCGTCGCCCTATGGGCTACCCCGCCCCGGTCGGTCGACGCACCCTTCGTCGAGTTGCACGAGCGGCACAGCACCGCGGTGTTGCCGATGTCGAACGGCGCACCGCCAGCGGCGAGCGGGACGACGTGATCAACGGTCAGGTCGGCGGCGGGGTGGGCGGGGCGCCCGTAGCCCGGGCACCAGTCGCCGTGCTCACCACGCCAGGCGCGCAGCACGCGGGCGCTGAGTCGCTGCCAGGCCCGCGTGCTGTAGAGGGCGTTGTGCCGGCTGCGGTTGGACTGGCGGGCGTGCTCGGTGCAGCGACTACCCGCGCGGCTGGTGACGACACCACAGACCGTGCACAGCTTCACCCGCAAATCGTCGGCGGGCTGGCTGGCGCGGTCTATTCGCCTGCGGTGCTACGCCTACGGGGCTGCCGCGGTCAGGCCGTGAAGTCGGATTGGCCGGATGGATCCCCGCAAGCCACCGTAGCGCCGCAGATCGACCACGGCGCTGAGCATGCCGAGCGCGCAGTGAGACTGAGAGGAACGACCAGAGCGCCGCGCTCCCGACGATCGCCTCCGCGTGCCAGAAAGGTCACCCCTGAAGCCGCCCACGAAGCCGACCGTCTCGCAGACGAGGTCGAAGGTAGACCCGCAGGCTCAGCAACATGAACAGCAGCCCGACAACCAGGGCATTCCCGGACAGGCGAGGCCGCACGACCGCGAGGCCCGCGGCCACGCACAGGACGTCGACCGCGTACGGGCGCCCCCCATGGCCAGCTGCTGCCAAGGCTGGTCGAGCCCGGCGGTCGTCACCCAGGCGACGGCGACATTGTTGTCCCAGAAGCTCGGGATGAGCTTGACTTCGAGACACCTACCCAAGGCCAGCAGGTCGCGGCGCCGTCATTCAGCTCATCGATCAGCGCATCGGTTAGATACCAGACCACGGCGATGCAGACCATGCAGCCCGCCACGGTGCGCGAGGGCCAGCCGCCGCGCAGGTACAAGGCCAGCAGCGGCGTGACGATGGTCAGGGAGAGTCTCGAAGGTAGTCAGCAACATGGGTGTCCCCTCATCGGTA
>CAVYXU010000018.1:0-15009 GCA_963772565.1 uncultured Chloroflexia bacterium | reverse complement strand
GGATCGCTCGACGACTACGTGGCGCGAGCCCGCGAGGGCACGGCCGCGGACCGCGAGCTGCAGGTCAGTTTGCGGGCGCTGTACCTCGCGGTCGACCCGCCGGACGGGTTCGTCGCGCTCTCGCTGTGGGAGACGTGGGCCAACGTCCAGGAGGCGACGGGCGCCGAGGACGCCGAGATACGAACGCGCCACGGCGACCGGCTCGCCGAGTGGCATGCGGAGCTCTACGAGGCGCTGCCGGGCTGCCCGATCAGGGCGGTGGCGGAGACGGTGAACGAGCCGGAGTCGCGGCCCAAGCCGGCCTGACGGCCGGCGGACGTTCACCCAGCCGCAAGGCAGGCGGAGCCTTCTCTGAACCTCCTGCAACGGGATCGCGCGCACGCTGGGCGAGATCCGGGCGGCCTGGGTCGATGCGAGCCGGCCGCGACCGAGCCATGACATCGCGTGGATCGCGAAAAAGCGAAGGAGGTTTCGTCATGTCCGACCTCACCACCAAGCAGCGCAAGCAGGAGCCCGCGTCGGACTTTGGCCTTCCGGAGGAGCGCAAGTACCCGATGCCCGACAAGGCCCACGCTCGCAATGCAAAGGCACGCGCATCGCAGCAGGAGAGCGCGGGCAATCTCACCGAGAAGGAGAAGGCAAAGGTCGACCGCAAGGCCGACAAGGTGCTCGGCGGACGCGAGGATTGACCGCTGAGCCCTGCCGCCCGGGCCGGTCTCGCCACGCTGTGACCGTCATTCCCGGCATCTATCGGCGCGATCCTCGCGGGTGGGCACGCACCCGATGGTGAGCGATCCGCTCGCGCTGGTCGCGTCGCTGGCCGTCGTGCTCGGGCTGGGCTCGGCCGCGTTCATCCTGTGGGAGATCCTCGTCCGTGGGCAGCGGCTGTCGATGCTGGTCATGGAGGTCGTGTGGCCCGTGACCGCGCTCTATCTCGGCCCCCTGGCCGTGCTCTGGTTCCGGCGCTGGCGACGGCTCGCAGGATCACCGAGGCCCGAGCGCTCGATGCGTGACGCGACCACGCTCGCCGTCACCCACTGCGGGGCGGGCTGCACGCTCGGCGACATCGCGGGCAGCTTCGTCGTGTTCTTGATGGGCCTGTCGATCGCCGGGCTCGCGCTGTGGCCGGAGCTCGTCATCGACTTCGTCCTGGCCTTCTCGCTGGGGATCGTGTTCCAGTACCTTACGATCGCGCCGATGCGGGGTCTGGGCATGCGTGACGGATTGGTCGCGGCCATCAGGGCCGATGCACTGTCGCTCATCGCGTTCGAGGTGGGCCTGTTCGGGTGGATGATCTTCGTCCAGCTGGCCGCCTTCCCGGAGCACCTGGAGCCGGACAGCGCGACCTTCTGGTTCATGATGCAGATCGGGATGGCTCTCGGGTTCCTGACCGCCTACCCCGTCAACTGGTGGCTGGTCTCGGCGGGGTTCAAGGAGCGGATGTAGGCCGTCGCCCGGCACCCTGATCGCGCCGTCTTCCGCGACCGACCACCACCGCAACGAGGGCCGCCGCGCGCCGCGAGTCTCGCACCGGAGCGCTCATCGACGTCGGATCGGCGTGGTCGATGGCGATCATCGGCTGGACGCTCGTGCTCGCGCTCGCGATCGGGCTTGCGATCGACGGGCTGGTCGGGCTGCCCGGCTGGTCGGGGGACGTGGTGCTGCACGGCTTCACGGGTGCCGCCGCGGCCGCGGTCATGACGATCGCCCTGCAGTCGTTCACCGCCTTCTTCGCAGGCGTCGGTCGGGGCTACATCCCGGCCCTCGCATGGGCCGTTCTTGCGATCTTCCTCGCCCAGGTCCTCGCGGTTCTTGGGTGGGGCGCGTGGTTCCCCTGGTCCGTTCCGGCCCTCGTGTCGGGCTTGGCCGGCCCCGATGCGGAGGTCGTTTCCGCCGGCGGTGTCGCGATCGTTGCGGTCACCGCGTTCCTCGGTCTGCTGGCGACCCTGCTGTCGTGGCAGCGGGCGGATCAGACGGGGTAGCTGCCGGGACGGCGGGCCGCGGTCGTGCGCACCGCCGCGCGAATGGGCTCCCGGCCCGGCACGGGGCCTGTCCTGATCAGCTGCCGAGCTCCCCGCCGGCGGGCTCTCGAGATCGTTGCTCGGCCTCGACCGAGGCCGTTCGGTAGCCCGCCTTCGCCTCGACCTCAGCAACCTCGGCCAGCGACACCTCGGCATCCGAGTCGGCGAGGTCGGCAGTCGCGCTCAGCGCCGAGAGCTTGGCGGCTGCGGCCGTCTTCTGGGCGGAGCTCTCGGCGAGCGTTGCCGCCGCCAATGCCGACCGGGCTGCCTCGGCGGTGGCATCGGCTGCCTGTGCTGCGTCGGCGGCCGCGGCAGCGGCGGCTTCAGCCGCCAGCCGTCCACGACGCGCGACGGCGACGGTCCGCTCGGCCGTCCGCCACTCGTTCAGGGCGTCGGCCGTGCTCCGCTGCTTCTGACTGGGCTCGTCCTCCGACGGTCGCTCCGCCACGAGTGCACCTCCCGGAAGTCACGCGGTTCTCGCCGCACCGTCACAAGAAGTGCAGTATGCGCGCCGGCGCAAGCCGCCGAGGGGTTCGTTGCTCCACTCCGGCCTATACTTGAGCCATGGCTCAACTGTTTGCGTCCGAGATCGACGCCGACGTCTGCTCGACCGAATGCCTCCACCCGGAAGCCATCGCACCGTTGCTGGGGCGGTCGCTGGGAACCGACGGGGCGCGAGCCGTCAGCGACCTGTTCGCGACACTCGCCGATCCGTCCCGGGCCCGGATCGTCCACCTGCTTGCGATCACCGGGCAGGACCTGTGCGTCTGCGACATCGCCCTCGTGCTGGGGATGAGCGTTTCGGCGCTGTCGCATCAACTCCGGTTCCTGCGAGAGCGTGGCGCCGTCGAGCGACGAAAGGTCGGGCGGATCGCCTACTACCGGCTGGTCGATGCACACCTTCGTGACCTCGTGCTCGGGGCGGCGACGCACGTCGCCGAGGTCGCCTGATGACCCACGCGCACGGCTCCGCGGCGGCGACCAGCTGGAACCGGCTGGTCGCCGTCCTCGGGCTGAGCCTCGTGATGCTCGTGGTCGAAGTCGCCGGCGGGCTCGCGTCGGGCAGCCTGGCCCTGATCGCGGACGCCGGGCACATGCTCGCCGACGTGTCCGGGATGACCCTCGCGCTGCTTGCCATCTGGTTCGCGCGCCGCGAGCCCACGACCGGCCGCACGTTCGGCTACCTGCGCCTGGAGATTCTCGCGGCCGTGGCCAACGCCGTGCTGCTGTTCGGAGTCGCCGCGTTCATCCTGTTCGAGGCCTGGCAGCGGCTGTCGGCACCCCCCGAGGTCGCGTCGGGGCTGATGCTCGCGGTCGCGCTGCTCGGGCTCGCGGCCAACGGTGTCTCGCTCTACCTGCTGCGTCACGCCCAGCAGGAGAGCCTCAACATGCGAGGCGCCTATCTCGAGGTCATGGGCGACTTCGCGGGCTCCGCGGCGGTCATCGCCGCCGCCGTGGTCATCGCTGTCGCCGGCTGGGCCCAGGCAGACGCCGTCGCGTCGGTGGCCATCGCGCTCCTGATCCTGCCTCGGACGTTCGCCTTGCTGCGCGAGGCCACCGACGTCCTTCTGGAGGCAACGCCCAAGGGCATCGACATGGACCACGTCCGCCAGCACATCCTCGAGGCGCCCGGGGTCATCGACTGCCATGACCTGCATGCCTGGACGATCACGTCGGGCATGAATGTCGTCTCGGCCCACGTCATCGTTGCCGACGGCGCGGACCCGGCGGTGACCCTCAACGCGCTGTGCGAGTGCCTGTCTGACGATTTCGACATCGCGCACTCCACCTTCCAGCTCGAGACGGCCGACCGCCGGCGGTTCGAGGAACGAAGCCACGCGTGAGCGCCGTCGCGCCCGGATCATTCGATTCGGAGGCTGCCCGGTCACGAGATGGCCCGGGCGATGCTGCGCGACGCCTTCGGCCCCATCGCGACCGACGTCAGGCGCTTGATGGCTTCCCGGGAGCCGCGACCAGGTTGAGTGACGCCAGGGCGCGCACGTCGCCACGCCGCTTCCACGTCGGCGGATGTGCGGGATCGACCCCGAAATCGGGAAACATCCGGGCGAAGCGCTCGATCATGATCGTCAGCTCCAGCCGGGCGAGGTTCGCACCCAGGCACAGGTGGCGGCCGCGGCCGAACGCCAGGTGGGGGTTCGGGTGGCGGTCGAGGACGCAGCGCTCGGGATCCTCGAACGCGCGCGGGTCGTGGTTCGCGGCACCGTACGCGAGCAGAACGACGTCGCCGGCCGGGATCGTCTGCCCGTGAAGGTCGATGTCGTGCGCCGCATTCCGGCCGAAGACCTGGACCGGGGATATGACGCGCAGGAGCTCGTTGACCGCCGTGTGCGCGAGCCCGTCGACATCGCCGAACAGCTGGGCACGCTGGTCGGGATGCTGCGCCAGGTGCAGCAGGCTCATGCCCATGGCGCCCGAGGTCGTCTCGTAGCCCGCAAGGAGCATCAGCATCCCGAACTGGCGCAGCTCCAGCTCGGACAGGCGGCGGCCGTCCACCTCGGCCTCGAGCAGCATCCCCAGGAAGTCGTCGCGTGGCTCCCGTCTGCGCTCCGCGATGCGCTCGCCGATGTACGCCTCGGCGTCGCGCGCCGCGCCCACCCGGTCCTCCGGATCGCGCAGCGCGTTCGAGTACATCCGCTCGACCCAGTCGAACCACAGCCCCTCGTCCTCCGGCGGCAGGTCCATGAGCCGCGCGAGCGAGGCGAGCGACATGGGATGGGCGAAGTCCGCCATGACGTCGCCTCCGCCCTGCTGCGCGTACTGCGTGAGCAGCCGCGTTGCGACGGCCTCGAGGTCCGGGCGCATGGTGTCGATCCGCGGCTTGGCGAACACCGAGTTGACGAGCGCCCGGTACCGGGTGTGCTCGGGCGGGTCGAGCTCGATCGGGAGCAGCGGATCGGTGCGCGGCTGCGTGGGCGGGATGAGCGTGGTGCCGGCAACGGCCGACGTGAACGCTTCGTGGTCGAGCGCCGCTGCCGTCACGTCCTCGTAGCGCGAGAGCAGCCAGAAGCCGCCGTACAGGTCCGAGTGCAGCAGCGGCTGCTGTTCGCGGATCGGCCCGATCACGCGTTCCGGATCCTGGACGAACTGCGGGTCATGGTGGTCAAAGCTCATGCCACGGCCCTCCCTCGGGTACGAGCGTGCGCGGGCTTCGCGCTGGGGAGGCAGTCGATGAACATCGCGCGCACCTCAGTCCGGGAACGCCTCCGGGCCGCGTTGCGCGAGCTCGGAGGCCTCGTTGGCGTGGTCATCCGACGGCAGCCACGTGTACGGGTAGCCGGGGCTCTCGAGCCGCGCCGCCTGCGGCGTGAGCCACAGTGGGCGGAAGGTGTCGACCATGACCGCAAGCTCCTCGGTCGCCTCCTTGCCGATCGACGCCTCCGCGGTTCCCGGGTGCGGACCGTGCGGGATGCCCGCCGGGTGGAGCGTGAACGAGGCGATCCCCACGCCGCGCCGGCTCATGAAGTTGCCGGCGACGTAGTAGATGACCTCGTCGCTGTTGATGTTCGAGTGGTTGTAGGGAGCCGGGATCGCGAGCGGGTGGTAGTCGAACTTGCGTGGCACGAAGGAGCAGACGACGAAGTTGCGGGCGGCGAACGTCTGGTGGACGGGCGGCGGCTGGTGGACGCGCCCCGTGATCGGCTGGAAGTCGGCGATGTCGAACGCGAACGGCCACAGGTAGCCGTCCCAGCCGACCACGTCGAACGGGTGGGTGGCGAAGTAGTAGGCGGTGTGGCGGCCACGCGCACGGACGATGACCCGGTAGTCCCCCGCGCCGGCGTCCGGCTCCCTGAACTCGGGGATGCGGATGTCGCGCTGGGAGTACGGCGAATGCTCGAGCAGCTGGCCATAGTCGTTGCGATAGCGCTTTGGCGGCTCGATCTCGGACGGGCACTCGAGATACAGCATCCGCTGGCCGACGCCGGCGTCGGGGTCGAGGCGCCAGGTCGTGCCGATCGGCAGGACCAGGTAGTCGCCCGGGTGGTAGGCGAGGTCGCCGAAGTTGGTCCGGAGCGTGCCCGTGCCCTCGTGGACGAACAGCATCTCGTCGCCTTCGCCGTTGCGATAGAACGTGTCGGGCGCCATCGGTTCGGAAGGACGCACGACGCCCAGCACCACGTCGGCGTTGTGGAACAGCGGCACGCGCCCCGACACGGCGTCGCCGGCCGGCTCGAGACCGGCCGTGTCGACGAGCTGATGGTGGTGCGAGCCATCGTCGGCGGTCTCGACGGTCACCATGCCCAACGGCTCGATCCGCGTCACGCGTGTCGGCGGGACAAGGTGGTAGAGCAGCGAGCTGCGCCCCGTGAACCCTTCGACACCGAACAGCTCCTCGGCGTACAGGCTGCCGTCGGGCGCGCGGTGCTGGGTGTGCCGGGTGGGCGGGACGCTCCCGCGGGAGACGTAGAACATCAGACGACAGGCCTCCTCGGATCTAGCTGGCCGGGCGGGTTCGGTTCCCGGGATCGGCGACGATGGGGGTCACCAGCCGGCCCAGCCGCTCCACCTCGAGCGTCACCTCGTCGCCCGGCTCCAGGAAGCGGCCGAGCGTCTCGTCGCGGATCTCGAGCAGGCAGCCACCCCCCACGGTGCCGCTGCCGATGATGTCGCCCGGGCGCAGCCGAGCGTCGGCTGAGGCGCGGACGATCATCGCCCCGAACCCGTGGCGGGCGGACGCGAGCGTGCCGCGCGAGGTCTCGATCACCGTCCCATCGCTGGTCCGGACGGTGGCCGTCATGGCCAGGTCCGGCATCGTGGAGCCCGGGGCGCGCCGGTCCGCGAGCTCGTCGGGCGTCACGAGCCACGGCCCCATCGACGTCGCGAAGTCCTTGCCCTTGGCGGGCCCCAGCCGCACCGACGTCTCATCGCGCTGGAGGTCCCGCGCCGACCAGTCGTTGAGGATGAGGTAGCCGCCGATCGCCTCCTCCGCTCGCTCGGGGGCCAGGTCGCGCACGGGCGTGTCGATGAGGATCCCCACCTCGAGCTCGTAGTCGAGCTCCCGTGAACCGCGCGGTGCCCACACGGCCTCGCCCGGTCCCCGCAGCTCCGACACGTTCGAGAAGTAGAAGACGGGCAGCCGGAACCAGGCCTCCGGGATCTCCTGGCCACGCCGCTGCCACATGGTGCCGACGTGCTGCTCGAACGCGTAGAAGTCTCGGAACGAGGGCGGGCGCAGGATCGGGGGCCCGACGTCGAGGTCGTCCGCGTCGAGCAGCGCATCATCGTCGTCACCCCGTGGCGAGAAGCCCTCGACGAGGTCGGCGAGCGCCTCGACCCGGAGGCCGCGCGCCAGGTGATCGTCGAGCGTCGTGACCGGCTGGCGGTGGAGCAGGCTGTCGTGGGCGAGGCTGGGCCTGGCGGCCACGGCCCGGCGACGAGCGACCTCGACATCGAGCCAGGTCGCCGCCGCTGGATCGAGAGCGGCCGCCAGGCGCCAGGGCGCGCCGGCCGGCGCGTGTCGTTCGCGGACGTGAGCGAGTCGCATCGCGGGCTTCAGAGGTTCCCGCGCCGTGCCTGCTCGATCTCGATCGCCTCGAACAACGCCCTGAAGTTGCCGACCCCGAACCCGCGGGAGCCGTGGCGCTCGATGATCTCGAAGAAGAAGGTCGGCCGGTCCTGGATCGGCCGGGTGAAGATCTGGAGGAGGTAGCCCTCCTCGTCACGATCGGCCTCGATCCCGAGCTCCTCGAGCACATCGATCGGGACGCCCACGTCGCCCACGCGGTCGGCGAGGGTCTCGTAGTAGGCATGGGGCATGCCCAGGAACTCGATCCCGTTCTCACGCAGCTGCCGGACGGTACCCACGATGTCCTCCGTCCGCAGCGCGATGTGCTGCGTGCCGGCATCGCGGTACCAGTCGAGGAACTCCTGGATCTGGCTCTTCTTGCGCCCGCTGGCTGGCTCGTTGATCGGGAACTTGATCCGCCCCGAGCCGTTGGTCATGACCTTCGACATCAGGGCGCTGTACTCGGTGTGGATGACCGTGTCGTCGTAATGGATCAGCTGCGCGAAGCCGAACACGTCCCGATAGAAGTCGACGTAGCGGTCCATGTCGCCCAGGTCCACGTTGCCCACGCAATGGTCGATCTCGAGCAGGCTCAGGCCGTCCGCCGCGCGCGCCGGCTTCTTGATGCGCCGGTAGCCCGGAGCAAACACGCCGTGGTAGTCCCGGCGGTCGACGAACGAGTGACGGACCTCGCCGTACGTCAGGACCGAGCTCACCCGCAGGACCCCGTCCTCGCCGCCGTCGAGCTCACCGGGAACGGCGGCCGAGCGGGCGCCCCGGCTGGTCGTTTCGCGCCAGGCGGCCGCTGCGTCGGGAACCGCGAACGCGATGTCGTGAACGCCGTCGCCGTGACGGCGCACGTGGTCGGCGAGCTCGCCCTCGGGCGTGAGGGGTGCCGTGACCACGATCCGGATGTCATGTTGCTGGAGGACGTAGCTCGCGCGGTCGCGGATCCCGGTCTCGAGCCCCGCGAAGGCGACCGGCGTGAAGCCCCAGAGGGCGCGGAAGTACGCCGCCGCCTGTCGGGCGTTGCCAACCCAGAACTCGACGTGATCGAGGCCGTCGATGGGCAGGAAGTCCTGCGCCTCGGCGTAGGCGTCGGGGTTGATCCGCGATCCGGCCTGGTTGGCGGTGGGCGTGCCGATCGAGCGCCCCGTCGCGGGCTGGTGGACGATCTTGGTCATGGGAGCGGCTCCCGTCTGTCGAGCTGCCGGCCGGTGGGACGCGCCGCGCGGGCCGGGTGGATCCTTGCGTCCACTCTGGCGCGCGTCGCGCGAACGGTCAAGCGGTACACCGCAAGCCTTGCGACAACGCCACCGCATGCCGGATGCCGCGGTGGGCGGGTCGGCACGGCCGGGCGGAGCGAGCTAGTGTCATCGAGGTGAAGGTCACTGCCGAGGCGGCGCGTCGCTTCCTGGTCTCGCGGCACTTCCTCGCGCCCGCGCGATCCCTCGCGGGAGGCGTCGACGGGGTGCTCGAGGTCTTCCGGAGGCTCGGGTCGATCCAGTTCGACCCCATCGCGGTCGCCGGGCGGAGCCATGACCTCGTGCTGCATGCGCGCGTCGCCGGCTACGAACCCGCCTGGTGCGACGCGCTCTACGAACGCCGCGAGATCTTCGAGACGACCAACAAGGCGCTGTCGTTCATCCCGGCCAGCGAGCTCCCCTGGTTCCGCGTGAGCGCGGGCCGCAAGGGTCCACGGTTCCACGCCCAGGTGCTCGCCGACAACGCCGCCGTCGCGGAGCGCGTGCTCGAGCGGATCCGGTCCGATGGGCCGCTGTCGTCAGCCGACTTCGAGCGCGAGACCGGTCCGACGACCGACTGGTTCGGGATGCCGGAGAACGCGGTGCGCGCCGTGCTCGAGGCATACACGGTCAACGGCGTGATCGGCCTCGCGCGGCGGGACGGGAACCGCCGCTACTACGACCTCGTGGAGCGCCTGTTGCCAACCGAGCTGCTCGCGCGGGTGGTGCCGCTGCGGGAGCAGCTCCTGCACAAGCTCCTGTCCCGCTATCGCGCGCATGGCCTGCTCGGCGCCGGAGGCGCGGGCGGCACGTTTGCCCGGATCGCCGAGCCACGGGAGCGAAACGAGCTGCGGAAGGAGCTGATCGAGCGCGGCGCGCTCGTGCCGGTCGAGGTCGAGGGCGTGCGCGGGACGCGCTTCGTGCTCGAGGAGGAGCTCTCGCTGTTGCAGGCACCGCCGCAGCCGACGACGTCCGTCGCGTTCATCGCTCCGTTCGACTCGCTGCTGTGGGATACCACCCTCCTCGCAAGCCTGTTCCGGTTCGACTACGTATGGGAGGGCTTCTTCCCTCCGGCGAAGCGCCGCTGGGGCTACTACGTGCTCCCGATCCTGTTCGGCGACCGCTTCGTCGGCCGGATCGAGCCGCGCATCGAGCGAGACGGGGGCATCGTCCGTGTCCACGACGCCTGGTGGGAGGACGGGTTCACGCCCCGCGGCGCGGATGGGTTCGTCGACGCGATGGACGACGCCCTGCGCGCGTACCTGCGCTTTGCAGGCGTGGACAACCTCGACTGGGCACCCCACCTCGAAACCGAGAAGCGACTGTTTCTCGCCCGGCCGTGACCGGAACTCGCCGGGTTGGCTGCGAGCGGTCGACAGCACGGGGCGCGGCGTGGCGGAGCGGAGGCCGTTTCACCTCCGGCTCAGGAGCAGGAACAGGGCGCCGGCAACCACGAGCACCGCGATCCCGCCGAAGAAGGCCCAGTCGCCCCACCACATCTCTCTGTTGATCCGGCCGACGAGGATGAGGATCGCGGACACCACCGCCATCAGGGTCAGGTATGGATGTTCCCTCACGCGAGGCGGCATCTGATTCCTCCGATCGCTGTGGCTTGACACGGCCCGCGCTTGCTCAAGCTACCCACGGTGGTCACCCACGGAACGCGTCGAGGAAGCGCACCCGCGCGCCGAGGTGGAGCGCGGCGTTGCTGTACATGCGGCCGGCGAGCCAGGTCAGGCCGACGATCGATGCCACGAGCAGCGCTGCCGCAAGCCCGACCTGCCACAGCGGCACGTCGGTGACCGCCATGCGCACCGCCATGAGGATCGGCGCGAACGGTGGCAGCAACGAAGCCACCGTGGCCAAAGGGCCAGTCGGATTCGGCAGCGTGGCGTACATCAGCAGGTATCCCGTGATCTGGAGGATCGAGATCGGCCCGACGGCGCTCTGGACCTCTTCCTGGCGCGAGACGAGGGACGCGACCGCGGAGTAGGCCGTGGCGTAGAACAGGAACCCGAGCACGAACCAGCAGATGTCGGCCAGGATCGAAGCCACGCCGAGGGCCGGGATCGCGGCGACGTTGGTCACTCGGACCGCAATGAGCGCGGCTGCGCCCACGATCGTGAGCTGCAGGAGACCGACCAGGCCGATCCCGATGACCTTGCCCGCGAGCAGGCGGCTTGGCTGGATCGTGGCGAGCAGGATCTCCATGATCCGGGTCGCCTTCTCCTCGACCACGCTCTGCGCGACCATGTTCCCGTACTGGCCGAGCGCGATCCAGAGCAGGACGCCGAGTGCCAGGGCGGCGAACAGGTTCTGGGTGTCCTTGGGATTTGCGGGCTGCAGCAGCTGCACGGGGACCATGGCCATGGTCGACTTGACGGCCGCCGGTGACAGGCCGGCGTCGGAGAGACGCGCGGCCTCCGCGGCCAGGGACAGGGCGGTCTCGACGTTCGGCGGGACTGCCGCCTTCGCCACGGCCGTCGGCGCGGTCGCCGACCCCGTCACCAGCACGTCGAGCGTGCCGGCCGTGACCTGTGCCTTTCCGGCGGTCACGTCGGCGATGTCGCTGACCGTGACCTTCACATCGAGGGCTGTGGCCGATGCGGTGAACGTCTGCTCGAGCGCCTGCGATCCCCCGCTGAAGCCCACGCGCGCCGGGTTGGTCCTGCCGGCGAGCAGCGATGCGGCCACGATGCCGACCACGACGAGGACCGTCATCACGATCGTGCCGCCGACGAAGACCCGCGACCGCCCACGCATGCGGACCTCGCGGCGGGCGACGAGGACCGTGATCGGCAGGCGGCGGATCGCACCCTGACCAGGACGCCGGGCGTTCATGCCGCTGCCTCCTCGAGGACCGTCCGGAAGATCTCGCCGAGCGTGGGCTCGACGCGCTCGAACTCGCGCACGGGTCCCGTGGCCAGCGCCGCCTGGAGCAGCGATTGGTCGTCGACGCCCGGATCGAGCTCGAACAGCCGCCTGGTGCCATCGACCTGCACGAGCCGGATGCCCGGCACGCCGGCTTGCCAACCGCCCGAGGCGCCGGGGACGTCGATCCAGCGGCGCTCCTGCCCCCCGGCGCGGAGCTCGTCCACCGTTCCGCAGGCGACCATCCGACCGCGGTCGATGATGCCCACGCGATCGCACAGCCGCTCGACGAGCTCGAGCTCGTGGCTGGAGAAGATGACGGGGACTCCTGTGTTCGCCTGCTCGCGGAGCACGCCCGCCATCACGTCGACCGCAACCGGATCGAGCCCGGAGAACGGCTCGTCGAGCACGAGCACCTCCGGTCCGAAGACGAGCGCCGCGGCCAGCTGGACCCGTTGCTGGTTGCCCAGGCTGAGCGCCTGGAGCTCGGCGTCGCGCCGGTCGGCGAGTCCGAACCGGTCCAGCCAGCCGAGCGCTGCCTCCCGGGCTTCGGCATCCGCCATGCCATGCAGCTCGCCGAGATAGGCCAGCTGCTCCGCCACGTGCATCTTCGGATACAGGCCGCGTTCCTCGGGCATGTAGCCGATGCGGCGCCGGGCCCCGAACGTCAGTGGTACGCCCAGCCAGCGCACAACGCCGGCGTCAGGCGCCAGCACGCCCAGCGCGATCCGCATGGTCGTGGTCTTGCCGGCACCGTTTCGGCCGACGAAGCCGAACAGCTCGCCGGCGCGAACATCGAATGTCAGGTTCTCGACGGCCACGAGATCCCCATATCGCTTGGCGATGCCATCAATCTCGAGGGCTCGGGGGTCATCCTTCATCGCGGCACGGTCGCCGGCCGCCCTCGAGGTACCCCGGTCGCCGGGGTCATCCCCGGTCAGCCAGCTGGTAGGTCACCTTGTAATAGGTGATGCCGAGCGCGGGGATGCCGTATTCGCCGGTGGCGGCGACCCGGTAGCCCTGCCGGGACATCTCGACGGCGTCGTCCTCCATGTCGCGGACTGCCTTCTCCCGCCAGCCGTTCATGCCCCGGGACGCCATGAGGAACGCGAACGGGATGCTGAGCAGCCCGAGCAGGCTGCCGCGGCCATACGTCTTCACGACGACAGCGCGATCCTTGCTCCTTGCGAGCCGACCCATCGCCAGCACCTCGCGATCGGGCGTCACGAACCAGGGTTCTCTCGGGGTCGGATGCGGACCCCATCGCCGTGATTGTCCCCCTCGCGCAGCACACGTGCAGGAATCGCAGTCCACTGAGATGCACCAGCGGAGATGGAGCGAGGTGGCCGGAACCCAGAACGGACTCCGGGCACGCCATCACCGTCATCGCGCGACCGGAGCGACCGACATCGTCGCTGGTTCTTGTGGCGACTGGGATACTGGCCGGAAAGCCGATCGGAGTGACCGTGATCTCGAGCCGTGACGTGGACCGCGACCGGCCGACCGAGCTGGAGGTCGAGGACGTGCTGGGCCAGCGCCTCTCCGGCGCGGTCGGGACGATCAACGAGGAGGGATCGATCCACCTGGCGTATGTCATCTTCCTGCACGAGGCGGCTCGTGTGTGGTTCGAGACGGCGTCGGTCACCCGGAAGGCGCGGAACGTGGCCGCGCGGCCGACGATCTCGTTCCTCGTCCAGGGCACCGCGTCGACTGGGAGGAGCGTGATGGTGGCGCTCGAGGGCGATGCAGAGGTCCTGACGGGCGCCGAGGCGCACGCGATCCAGCACCGGATCCGGGCGAAATACGTCACCGGCGACGCGCTGCCCTTCCTCGACCGAGCGTGGGATGAGTTGGACGACATCGCAATCGCGATCGTGCCCCGCCGCCGCCGGTCATGGACGGGCTCCGCGCTCGCGGCGCAGACGGAAGCGGCGATGGGTCGCTCCTACGAGGAAGCCTGGATCCCCGACTGAGGCGGGTCGGATCCGGCTCCGCCTTCGGCCCGCGCTGCGCCGCTGTCAGTTCTCGGTACCTTGGCTCCGGCCGGTCGCGTCACCCGCCGACCGCTCGGCAGGCTCAGAGGTCGGTGGCCCTGCGCAGGCGCTCGAGCTCGCGCCGCAGGCGCTTGCTCGGCCGGCCCCCCCCGCGGACGGCCATGATCCCCGGCCGGACCTCTCGCACCACCGGCGGTGGGCTGTGATCCACGTAGCAGGTCGCGGCAACTGGGGCGCCGACCCGCGACTCGATGGGCCGAATGACCTCGACGACGCGCTCGCGAGCTGCGATAAACGCCTCCACCCGATCGCCCGCGTGAACCTTCGTCGACGGCCTTGCGGGCGATCCATTGACCAGGACATGGCCGCCCTCGCACAACCGCGTCGCCAGTGGGCGAGTCTTCACGAGGCGCACCGCGCACAGCCAGCGATCGATACGCGTCTGGTCGGGGGCGAGGGGATCCGTCACGACCCAAAGGATCGCACGGCTCGGGCCTTCGCCGGCATCGACGTGAGTCCTCGGGGCGGGGCTGACGGGCCGGCGCGGGACCGAGGGCGGGAGGGGCTGGCCGCCAGAACGTGTGTCATCGACAATGCTGCTGTCGTGCTGGCGTCCTCAGCGCGATGGTCCACACGTCACGCATCGCCGGCTGGCAGGATGCGCCAGTGCCGTCGTTCGCACAGGCCGCGGGGAGGCGCTCGATGAAGATCGGACACGTCGTGCTCGACGGCTTCGCGTTCTCCCGGACCCTGAGGAAGGCTGAATTGCAGTCACCGGGTGCGACCGCGGTCGGCACGTGGTCCCGTACCCGGCTCGTCGTGCCGCTCCGATCGCGAGGGGATTGGGGATGAGCGGATCGACTGGTCACCGGATCTTCACCTCGACGCTGGCCTCGGTCTACCCGCTCTACCTCGCCAAGGTCGAGAGGAAAGGCCGGACCCGGGACGAGCTCGACGCCGCGATCCGCTGGCTGACCGGGTATGACCAGTCCGAGCTTGGACGGCACCTTGCCGCCGGCACGACCTTCGCGGACTTCTTCGATGACGCGCACCTGAACCCCGACGCGGCGCTCATCACCGGTGTTGTCTGCGGGGTGCGCGTTGAGGCGATCGAGGACCCGCTCATGCAGCGGATCCGCTACCTCGACAAGCTGGTGGACGAGCTCGCGAAAGGCCGGCCCCTGGAGAAAGTGCTGCGAAGCTGAGGACATCGGCGGGCACATCGACCGCCCAGCCCGACGCGACACTCGTGGATAAGTCTGCGGCTCGAAGCAACGCCCGACTCGTCGGAAATCCTCACTTGCGCATGATGAATTCGGGCTCGTGGGATGCCGCCAGCCCGCGGTTTTGACGTA
>CAVYXU010000017.1:0-34163 GCA_963772565.1 uncultured Chloroflexia bacterium | reverse complement strand
TCCTCCAACTGCCGCGATTTGTGCTCGGGATAGCGGCGCGGAGGCGCTTCAGGCCGGTCCTAGCTTGCACCGCCGGCACCTGAACGTCCCCGAGGTCTTGCTCCGAGCCCCCCGATCCAGCGCCCCGTGATTGCCATAAGCCCTGCCATCGCGTAATGTACGATGATGCTGACACGCGATCAGGTCAATGCGCTGAACCCCTGGTGGACCGATCCGGACTGGCAATCGGCCGACGACCTGCACCTCGCCGCCGCCGAGGCCGCACCGTTCCGCTGGGATCCCCGCCCGTTCGACCCCGAGGACCTCGCCTCGGGCGCTGTGTTCACCCTCCGGGGCCTGCGCCAGAGCGGCAAGACGACCCTCGCCAAGCGCCTGATTGCCGAGCGGGTCGCTGCGGGTCATGCCCGCCGGACCTGCTTCCTCACGCTCCAGACCATCGAGACGGCCGACGAGCTGCACGAGGCGATCGAGCTCGTGCTCCGCCTCTGGCCCGACGAGCCGGGTGGCTGGCTGTTTGTCCTCGACGAATTGACGTTCGTACGCGATTGGGCGCGGCCGATCGTCTACCTGCGCGAGCACGACCGCACGTTCCGGGCGGCGACGGTGCTGCTCACCGGGTCCTCCGCGTACGACCTCGCCGCCTCAGCGGACCTGCTCCACGGCCGGCGTGGAAGATGGCATCGTCCATTGGACCGGCTGCACATGCCGATGAGCTTCCGCGATTACGTGGCCGCCCGGAACCCGGCTGCGCTGCCCGGAGCTCGGCCAGCCCTGGCGGACCTCCTCTCGCCCGATGGACGCGCGCTCGTCGAGACGGCGAGCCTGCGCACGGCCGAGCTCGACCAGTACCTCGGCGAGTACGTCCGCTGCGGCGGTCTGCCGGCGCCAGTGACCGACATGCTCCTCGACGGACGCGTCGCGGACGGCACCATAACCGAGCTCTGGCGCGGGCTCTCGGCCGACGCCCGGCGCCTGTCGCGAAGTGACCTCACGCTGCGCAAGCTGCTGGCGCGGACCGTGGTCGCGCTCTCGTCGATGACTGACGCGGGGACGCTGGCGCACGAGCTCGACGTCAGCCGCCCGACCGCGGGCGCCTATGTCGACCTGCTCGCGGCATCGTTCGCCCTGATCGCCCTCTACCAGCGCGACGCCAAGCGCCAGGATGGGCCGGCCCTGCGCCGGCCGCGCAAGCTCTACCTCGGCGACCCGGCGTTGGCGGCGATCCCGGGCGTGCTCGGCGGTCCGGCGCCCGCCGAGGGAGCGCTCGTGGAGAACGCGATCGCGATCGCGTTCCTCCGCGCGGACCGGGCAGCGCTCGAGGGCTTCGCGCACCCCGATCACCTGTACTACTGGCGTAGCGCCGATGGCCGGGAGGTGGACTTCCTGGTCACCGAGCCCGCACTCGTCGCGGTCGAATTCGAAGTACGCCGCGCATCGCACCGGCAAGGACTACGAGAGCATGACCAAGGCGTTCGGACAGGGGATCATGGTGAGCCGGCGGGACGTGGAGCTCGACCGCGACATCTTGACGGTGCCGGCGGGCGTGCTTCTGGCCCTGCTCGGATGAAGGCGACCTCGCGATGACCCGCACCTGGTTGTCGATCCGTGTGGACCTCGTTGAGGGTGGCGTGGAGCGCCTGTGGCCGCGACCTGGCCGGATCCTTGCGGCGGCCAGGAGCCACAGCTTCGCCGCCCGCGGGACGTACCCGTGCCCGAACGGCGACCACGCGGGTTCGTCGAGCATCTACTCAGCAACCGGTGAGGTCGCGATCGCCGCACCTTGGGCCACTGTACTCACAACAATCCTTAGCTGGCCAAGGAGGCGACGATGACGGTCACACCGCCACCTGGGCAGAGCACATGGAGGCGGGCGCGGAGAAGTCCGCGCACGCGGTTATCAGCGGCTGCAATGCCGTCCACGCGCGCCCGGCTTGTCAACAGGCGTGATTGTTCGCCCGTGGTACGTGACGGCGCCATCGTCAGATGCGATACCTGCTCGGCAGACTTCCAGGAAGCGGCCTGCGTCGGTGTCGTCATCCACCAGTCGTCGCCGGGTCCGGGCGCGAGGGTGCGTCTCTCGGCTAGATGCGGGGCAGGCTCGAAATCGAGCGGATCGGACGACTGCCGTTGGCTCGACGCCGACGGCGTCCCGGGTCGACTCCGACATCGTTCGCGGACTCAGCGGAGCGAGATTGCACGGCGCGGAGTGGCGTTCTGGGCGCTAGCGGTTGCTGTCGCGATTGCCGGCTGCGGCATAGCGCCAGCGAGTGCTTCGCCGGATACCGTCGTGCTCCTCACAGGCCGCGAGGGCGACACCGGCTGCCTCCTTGACGTGATCGAGGGCGAACTCGTGGCCGATCCCAACGCCGGATCGGTCATCGTCGACGGCGGGGTCCGCACGCCGATCCGATGGCCGTATGGATTCGCGGGTCGGCGCAGCGGCGCTGAGGTCGAGATCCTCGATCCGAGCGGGCACGTGATCGCGCGGACAGGAACCCGGATCCGGTTAGGCGGAGGAGCGCCCGTACCGGGCGTCTGGCTCGCGTGCCCCGAGGCCCAGACCCTCCCCTGACGGTCAAGACTGGATCGACGCGCACCGTCGTCGGCCGTGGATCGGGCAGCACCAATAGGGGCCATTTCCAACTTGACCGGCTTGCTCGGGGACGCCTACGTCCCCTGGCTGCCCTCGCCCTCGTCTCGTCGAGACCGTGCTCTGAACGTTCCGGTTGCTGCGGCAGAGCGGCAGCGGAACTCGTGCAGGAGTGGTACTAGACGACGTGCGAGAGTGGTAGTCTTGGTGCGTGCACTACCTCCCCAGGCTCGTCGATGGGCAGATCGACGCACTGCTGGCCGAGCTTCCTGCGATCTTCCTCACCGGGCCCCGAGCAACAGGCAAGACGACGACGGCCGCCCGCCGCGCCTCCACGATGGTGCGACTCGATCGCGAGGCCGAGGCCGTCGCATTCCGGGCCGATCCCGACGCCGCCCTGCGCGGCCTTCGTGAGCCGATTCTGCTCGACGAGTGGCAGGTCGTGCCGGGCGTGCTCGGCGCAGTGAAGCGGGCTGTCGACGCGGACCCGCGTGCCGGACGATTTCTCATCACGGGCTCGGTCCGCGGCGATCTCGACGGCGAGCTCTGGCCCGGGACGGGCCGGCTCACCCGCGTTCCGATGTTCGGCATGACGGTCCGCGAGCAGGCAGGGCACGGCGGTGGCGGCTTCCCCTTCCTCGACCGGGTGGTCGCCGGTGCCGACCTGCTCCCGGCCGCGGATACCCCGGACCTGCGCGGCTACGTGGAACTGGCACTGCGCGGTGGCTTCCCGGAGCCGGCCCTGCGGCTCGGCGAGACCGCCCGGCGCGCCTGGCTCGAGAGCTACGTCGAACACCTGCTGACCCGCGACGCCGAGCAGGTCGAGGGCGGCCGGGACCCGGTACGCCTGCGCCGCTATCTCAGGGCGTACGCGCTCAACACGGCCGGCATCGTGGACGAGAGGACCCTCTTCGAGGCGGCTGGCATCAACCGCCGGACGGCCCAGGCCTACGAGCGGCTGCTCACCAACCTGCTGGTGGTCGAGGCGCTCCCCGCCTGGACCTCGAACCGGCTCAAGCGTCTCGTGCTCATGCCCAAGCGCCACCTGGTCGATCCCGCGCTGGCCGGGGCCGTCCTGGGTCTCGACGCCAACCTCGTGATTCGCGAGGGCGGCCTCCTGGGGCGTCTGCTCGACACGTTCGTCGTCGCCCAGCTGCGGGCCGAGCTCGCTGTCACCGCCGCAAAGCCGCGCCTGTACCACGTGCGCCAGCAGCAGGGCAGGCTCGAGGTCGATCTGCTCGCGGAGCTCGCCGGCGGTCGGCTCGTCGCGATCGAGGTCAAGGCCGACGCCGCGCCGTCACCCGACGCGGGTCGGCACTTGGGCGCCCTCCGGGACCGGTACCCGGAGACGTTCATCGCCGGCGTCGTCCTCCACACGGGTCCGCAAACCTACCGTCTCGGCGACAGGATCATCGCCGCGCCGATCTCGAGCCTTTGGGCCTGACCGAGGAGACGCTGATGACCCGCACCTGGCTGTCGATCCGTGTCGATCTCGTTGAGGGTCGCGAGGAGCGCCTCTGGCCGCGCCCTGGAAGGATCTTCGCTGCCGCCAGGAGCCACACCTTCGCGGCCCTGGCCACCGCCATCGACGACGCCTTCGCCCGCTGGGATCGCGCGCACCTCCACGAGTTCCGCCTCTCCGATAGCACGCGGCTCACGACGCCATATGGCGACGATGACGAGCTCGGCCGCTCGCTCGACGACCGGCGGACGAAGCTCTCGCGCCTGCGCCCGGGCGAGCAGTTCCTGTACACATTCGACCTGGGCGACGACTGGACCCACCTGTGCACCGTCGGCCCGCAGCGGATCGACCCGGCCGAGGAGCTTGGGATCGTGCCGGACGTGCCGCTCGCCTTCTGGGGCTGGGGCACGATCCCCGACCAGTACGGCCGTCGGTGGGACGGCGACGATGGGGAGGGCCCGCGGCCGGGCGATCCCCGAGGCGAGGACCTGCCGCCGCTGCGCCCGGGGTGGGGGCAGGGGCGGAGCCTATGACCTCATCAGAGCTCAGACCGGGACCTCGGTAAGCTCTTCACGCGGTTCCATGACCCGGCATCGCAGCGGCCAAACGACCGGGACATTAAGGTCGGTTCTGGAGGTTCGTCTCCTCTCGCCCCGACCAGACTGACCCCCACCACCGTGGGTCCGAGTCGCCGATCCCAGCGCAGCCATTGGTGTCGAGTCGCGCCCGTTGCCATGCCCGGTCGGCTGCTCTATGCTTGACTCATGACAGCAAGAGTCAAGCATCGTCGACGCGGCTATACCCGGGTCAGCGCGAAGCACCAGGTGACGCTCCCGGTGGAGGCCCTGCAGCGGGCTGGCATCCGAACTGGTGACACCCTGCGTGCCGAGGTCCGCGGTCCGGGAGAGGTCCTCCTGGTCCGGGACGTCGATCCCGTGACCCAGTTCGCCGGCGTGCTGACCGGTGTCTACACGCCCGGCGAGCTCGACAACCTGCGCGACGAGTGGGACTGACCGTCCTCGACGCGGGCGTCGTGATCGCGGTCCTCGACGCCGGTGACGTGCACCACGCGGTCGCCGCGATGGCGTTGACGGAAGCGCGTGATCGGGGCGACGAGTTCGTCATCCCGGTGTCCGCCTACGCCGAGTGCCTCGTCTCCCCGAGCCGGACTGGGCAAGCGGCCATCGCGACCGTGGACCGGTTCCTCGACGGCCTTCCCGCGCGTGTCGAGCCTGCGACCCGCGTCATCGGCGCCGCCGCCGCCTCCCTTCGGGGCGCGCACGGACCTTCGCTGCGCCTGCCGGACGCCCTGGTCGTCGCCACTGCCATCGTGCTCGGCGCAGATCGCA
Organism: uncultured Chloroflexia bacterium; assembly: GCA_963772565.1. Classification (GTDB taxonomy): domain Bacteria; phylum Chloroflexota; class Limnocylindria; order Limnocylindrales; family CSP1-4; genus CAIXZV01. The sequence goes on along the minus strand of CAVYXU010000017.1, from coordinate 28,762 downwards.
TCATCACGACGGACGCCGGCTGGCCGGCACTCGCCGTCAGGGTCGAGGTGCTCAGGAAGGACGCATAGAGCCCGGGCATCGATGAGGTCGGTTCTGCGGGGACGACTGGTCTTCTCATCCGAACCGGCTGGATCTCACCAGGCGTCGCGAGTGCCGGGCTCCATGATCGAAATCGTCGTCGCGACTCCTCTCGCCCCGACCATTCTCGAGACACACCGACGCCCGGCTCCGCTGGGGTCCGGCTTCTCTGTCCGGCCCGTCCATCGGTCCCAAGTGCTCCTGGCCGTAAGCGCTCGGAGTGTGCCGCCGCAACGGCGGTGGGTGCAGTCCGGCGTCCGGAAGTGTGGTCATCGCCTGCGCCATGAACGCGGCGAGCCGGGTTCAGCGCACGGACGTCCGCAACGCGGAGTTGACCCACTGTTACGTGATGCGTAACCTTTGGCCATGGCTGAGAGTGATCTCCTCCACCTTGCCGCCGTCCAGCACGGCTACTTCAGCACCGCGCAGGCGGCCGCTGCCGGCATCAGCCGGCGTGCCCTGGTCGATCGGGTCCGGCGTGGGGTCATCGAGCGGGTTGCCCACGGCGTGTACCGCCAGGTCGGGACGCCTGCGACAGCGCTCGACAGCCTCTACGCGTTCTCGGTCGAGGCACCCTCCGCGACCTTCAGCCACGACACGGCGCTCGAGCTCTACGGCGTCAGCGACGTCCTGCCGCGCACGGTCCACGTCACCGTCCCGCCGGGCTCGGGCCTCAAGCCGCGTCCCGGCTACACGATCCACCGCTCGGCCATCGGCCCCGCCGAGCGCGTGCTCCGTGACGGGGTTTGGGTGACCTCGCTCGCACGGACGCTCGTCGACTGCGCGCGGGACGGCACCGACCCTGACCAGCTCGTGGCCGCCCTCGCGGAAGGGCGTGAGCGCGCCATGCTCACGGCCGACGAAGTCATCCGGCTGCGGCGGCTGTACCCGTTCACGACCGCGCGCCCGTGACCGATCCACGTGTCACCGAGCTCGGGCGCCGCGAGGCCCTGCTCGCGCGGATGCGCAACGTCGCGCGTGCGGCCACGGGTGACGAGCCGGTCCGGCGGGTCCACCTCACGGTCGCGATCGACCGCTTCCTCGTGCGGCTGCTTGCGACGACCCCGTGGGGGACGTGGGTCCTCAAGGGCGGCTACGCGAACCAGCTGCGCCATCCAGGCGAGGCCCGCTTCACCGAGGACGTGGACCTGCGGATCGACGCCGGCATCGACGCGGCATCCGGCATGGTCGCGGCCGCCATCGGCCATGTCCTGGACGATCCCTTCACATACGAGTTGCCAGCCGCGCCCCGGCGGCTGCCCGGGCCGCCGGGCGGCGGCCTGCGGTTCGTCGTCGTCGCGCGGATCGCGGGCGCCGAACTCGTCCGGTTCAAGCTGGACATCAGTTCCCGGGACGTCATCACCGGCGAGCTCGAGCGCCACCCGAGCGACCCGGTCGTCGATCTCCTGGGACTCCCGGGCGCCTGGTTCCCGGTCTACCCGGTCGCCCAGCAGTTCGCGGAGAAGCTGCACGCGTACACGCTGCCTCGCGACGTCGAGAACACCCGTGCGAAGGACCTCGCCGACATGGTCTGGCTCATGCGGCGCCACGCGTTCTCGAGCGACGCGCTCAGCGAGGCGGCGACCGCCACCTTCGCGCGGCGGGCCTCACACGCCTGGCCGCCGGTGCCCGCCAAGCCGCCTGTAGCGTGGGCTCGCCAGTACGCGTCCCTCCGGAAGGAGATGGCGCTCGGGCCAGCAACGGCGCAGGAGGCGCACGAGGTCCTGGTGACATTCCTCGAGCCCGTGTTCACGGGCACACGCGGACTGCGATGGGATCCGTCCGCCGGGTCCTGGCGATCATGATCGGGCTCCCCACGCGAGCCCGGATCCCGGACCCGTTGCCCGCCGTGCTATGGGGGCCCGTTGTTTCCGGGGTCTGCGCCACACCCGGGCAGCGCAGAGCGGCGAATCGGCGGTCGCCCTGCTCAGGCATCGTGATGCTATGATGCGCAGATGACGAAAGTGCGCACGACCCTGACGATCGACCCCGAGGTGCTGCGGGCCGTGAAGGTTCGAGCGGCCCGCCTGGGCAAGGGCGACAGCGACGTGATCGAGGAAGCCCTTCGCCGGGACCTCGGACTCGACCTGCTCGACCGGCTGTGGGCGGCCAACGACCTCGACGAGGCCGACGCCCTGGCGCTGGCCACCGAGGCCCAGCACCGCACCCGCGGCTGACCGCCGGGTGCGCGCCGTCCTGGATGCCAACGTCCTGATCTCGGCGGTTCTCTCACCGCGCGGAACGCCCGCGCGTCTCCTGCTCGCGTGGCAGGCAGGCGCGTTCGACCTCGTCGTCTCCCCGTCGCTGCTGGCCGAGCTGCGGCGCGCGCTTGCCTACCCGAAGCTCGAGCGCCTCGTCACGTCCGCGGATGCGGACGCGTTCGTGGCCTGGATCGGTCGCTCGGCGCTCCTTGCCGCGGATCCTGATGGGGAGCCACCCGTCCGCGCTGTCGACCCGGCGGACGACGACCTGCTCGCCCTCGCGGCGGCTGAACGGGCCGTGCTCGTCTCGGGCGACGCTCACCTCACGGTGCTGGCAGACCGGTTCCCGGTCCGGACGCCGGCGGCGTTCCTGGCGTCACTGGAGGCGTAGCGCCGGCCGCACTGATCGAAATCGTCTTCACCACTCCTCTCGCCCCGACCAATGAGCCTCAAGGTCCCCACCTGTGCGCTGGCATCGCTTCTTGCCCGCCTCGGCCGCCTTGGAGCCGACGAGGTCTCGGAGGGGCCAGGCCGGCGGCGTGGTCTTGACGTGCGACGTCCGCCTATCAGTTCGGGATGCCAGCTCGGGACTAGGGTCGAACCTCGACGAAGCCCGCCGCGCTGAAGTCGCCGTCGAATGCCAGTGCCTCCCCGAGGCGTTCGCGGCGCATGACGACGAAGCTCGTGGCATCGACGAACGAGTAGACCCGCTCATCGTGGCGCCGAAGCCAGGCGCGCGCCTCGCGCTCGATCGCCTCCTCGACGTGCACGACCGTCAGCCAGTCCGCGGACTCGACCGCGTCGAGGAACGCGACGGCCGATCGGTGTCCGTCGCGACGGCGCAGGAAGGTCCAGGTCTCGCCGACGACGTGGTTCGTCGTCAGGAGCGCCTGGCCGGGCGACCACAGGCGGACCGCGTCCCCGTGGTTGGCATCACGCCGCAGCCGGAGCGCCACCCAGTAGGAGGTGTCGACGAACCTCACGAGCCGTAGACGACGTCGTCTACGGGTGCCGGCTCAGCATCGCTGCCGCCGATCCAGTCGCGGAACGGATCGACTGTGGGCTCCGGCTCGCCGATCGAGCGGCGCACGGCATCCCGGATGAGGGCCGCCTTGGAGGTATGCGTCCGACGTGCTCGGGAGGCCAGCGCGTCGTCCAGCTCCTCCTCGATGTAGATCTGCAGTCGCTTCATGCAGGGAGTATACATCTATCGCCAGCGTATACACCATGAGCGACGTCGGCCGGGGTTCTCCAAAGGGTCAGGCCCTATTGTGAAGGTTCGTCTTGGCCAGAGTCCTCGCACCCCGCGAGGACAATCGATATCGTCGTCGCAAATCCTCTCGCCCCGACCAGCTCAACGCAACGACACACGGACGTTGGACCAGCGCGGTCCGGTTCTTGTTGTTCACGGTTCGGCGCCAGGTTATACTCCCGGTATGAAGACAGCCGTCTCGGTGCCCGATGACCTGTTCGCCCAGGCAGACCGCCTCGCGAAGCGCTCCCGCCGCTCGCGCAGCGAGGTGTACAGCGCGGCCCTGCGCGAGTACGTCGCCCGCCACGCCCCCGATGAGGTGACGGCCGGCCTGGACGCCGTGCTCGCAGACGTAGGCGATGTGGCCCCCGACCCGTTCGCCGCAGTGGCCGCCCGCCGCATGCTGGCCGCCGCCGAGTGGTGATCGCCCAGGGCGAGGTCTGGTGGGCGGACCTCGCCGAGCCGGCCGGCTCCGAGCCCGGGTTTCGCCGCCCCGTCGTGGTCGTGCAGGGCGACGCCTTCAATGCGAGCACGCTCCGGACGGTCGTCTGCGTCGCGCTCACGAGCAACCTCCGCTGGGCGGACGCCCCGGGCAACGTGCTGCTGGCCGCCCGGGCCACGGGGCTCCCGAAGGCGTCGGTCGCGAACGTGACGCAACTCGTGACGCTCGACCGCGAGGCGCTCACCGAGCGCACTGGCCGCCTCTCCGCGTCGAGCCTCGAACTGGTGATCGCCGGCATCGACACGCTGCTCGGCAGGGGCTGACTGCGACGCGAGTCACGGACGATGCGCGCGAGGATGCGGACATGCAACGGGCCATCCGACCGGGACATTGTGACCGGTCGTGGAGGTTGTCTCTTCTCGCCCCGGCCATGAACAGCATCTCGACGGGCCCGACCTGGCGCCGCCACGTCACCACCCACTCGACCAGCCCGCACCGGGGCCGGTCGGCCGCGTACCGCGAGGATGCGCTCGGGGACGAGGACAGCCGCCAGGAGCGAGACCACGCGACCGTAGGAGTGTCCGACGAGGTGCGTGCCAGGCTCGACCAAACTCGGCGATCTCGCCCGCCTGGACCTCGAAGTCGATCCGCTCGAGGGGCGGGTTCGGCGGGTACCCGGTGCGATGCGGGACCACGAGCCGGTAGCGGTCGGCCAACGGGCGCTGTGCTTCCCAGGTCGCCCAGCCGGGGGTCACGCTGCCGTGGACGAGGACCACCGTCGGGCCGCTCACAGGCCGGACTCGCCGAGACGCTCAACGTACACAGGCCGCCTCCCGCACCGGGGTAGACCCAGACGCCCGGGTCAGGACCGCGGCCATGCTACCCGGCACCGATCGCGGCGCCCTCCGGGAGTCCCAGGCCCATGCGCGCCGCGAGGTACGGCGTGTCGATGGTCGGTCCGAACAGCGTGGCCGACGCCTGGCTGTGTTGCCACAGCAGTCCGATGAAGTACAGCCCGGGGATCTCGCTCACCCCGCGGTGCTGGCGCGGGATCCCCTGGGCATCGGTGATCGGGGCATCGATCCACCCATGGTCCATGCGGTACCCGGTGGCCCACAGGACCGACGTGATGCCCTCTGCCTGCAGGTCGAGCTCCGTGCGCTCGGGAGGTTCATACGAGTCGTGCTCGACCAGCCCAGGTGGCGCCTCGATGCCCGCCCGGTCGATGTAGGTGTCGATCGACGGGCGGAAGAACTCGTCGAAGAACGCCTCCGTCCGCCGGAGCCGCTGTGACAGATCGGGCGCGCCCGAGATCCGGTGGCCGTCGATGGACTCGAGGTGGCCCATGAGCGCGAGCCCGCCGTGCGCCGCCAGCAGACGCGGGCTGATGTCCTGCCCGCCGTGGTGCCCGGTGAGCTGCGGGGTCCCGGCCAGGCGCTGGCGCGGATCGGGCAGGGTGTCCGCTGTGGGTACCCGCACGCCGTAGGTCTCGCCGTCGACAGCGAGGGTGGCGAGCCAGCGGAAGATGTCCCGGCCCCGGTAGCGCCGAGGCGCCCAGCCGTTGCTGCCGACCGCGAGGAAGACGCGTCGGCCGGCCGCCAGCAGCTCGTCGGCCAGCTGGAGGCCGGTCTGGCCCGACCCGACGACGAGGACGGCGCCGGGCGGAAGGGAGCCCTCGTTGCGGTACTCGTGTGAGTGGCACTGATGGATGTCGGTCGCGAGCTGCGCCGCGAGGTCGGGGACGCGAGGGAGGTGGTAGGCGCCGGTGGCCACCACGACCGCGTCGGCGCTCATCGGGCCCGCGCTGGTCTCGAGCCGGAAGCCGCCACTCGGTATCGGGGTCAGGCGATCGACCGCGGTTCCGATCATGACCGGCGCGCGGACGCGCTCCGCGTACCCTGCCACCCGGCCGACGATCTCGTCCCGTGGCATGAAGCCGTCCGGATCGGCTCCGTCATACGGCTGGCCTGGAAGCGACGCCATCCAGTTGGGCGTCACGAGGCGGAACCCATCCCAGCGGTCCTGCCAGCCCCCTCCGAGAGTCGTCCGGCGCTCCAGGACGAGGTGGTCTCTTCCGGCAAGGGTCAGGAGCCGGCTCATCGCCAGGCCGGCCTGGCCGCCGCCGATGACGATGGTTGGCATGCGGCGTGTGTCGTTCATGGCGACACCCTACGGCGAGCCCGGAGGACGGGGAAGTTTCGATCTCGAACTCGGGTGGGGTGGCCTCCCGTGGGAGAATCGAGTCCATGAGTGACTACTGCGCCTTCTCGAAGGCCGTTGAGCATTTGGGGGATCGGTGGAGCCTCGTCATCATCCGGGAGCTGCTGGTCCACGGTTCGCGGAGCTTCACAGACCTGCTCGAGGGCGCGTCCGGCATCAGCCGCTCGGTGCTCGCGTCCCGACTCCGCAAGCTCCGCGACCTGGGCCTCGTCGAACGTGTTCGCGAAGCCGGCGATGCCCACGCGCCAGAGGGCTACGAAATCACGTACGCGGGCCGGGAGCTGCAGTCCGTGCTCGAGGCGTTCCGCGACTGGTCGGAGCGGTTCGTGCCCGAGGATGAGGCAATGGCGGAGCGCGACCCGGACATCGTCGTCCGCTGGCTCGGCGATCGGGTGGATCCGCGCCGGCTCCCGTCACGCCCAGTCGTTCTTGACGTCTCGCTGGAGGGTGCTCGGCGGCCCCGTTTCTGGCTCGTGCTCGAGCGCGACATCGGAGCCTCGGTGTGTATCGAGGATCCCCGGATCGCGGAAGACCGCTACGTGTTCCTCGAGACCACCGTTCGTTCGCTCATGCCACTTGCCCGCGGCACGGGAAGCTGGCGGACGGCGATCCACGACGACGCGGTCGCGCTATTCGGCAACCCGCGGCTGATCGCCCAACTGCCGGGCTGGTTCGCTGGGCCACCTGCCACGGGGCCGGACAGCCGTGATCGCCGCGCGGGACGTCTCGGCGGCCGTGGGGCGGAGATGGCGGCCGTCAGGACCTGAGGCTGGCCCGGCAGCCGCCGCGCGTGCGCGCCCGACTGAATTGGCTGGCGGTCGAATGCGGAGGCCCAGGCGGTGGTTGGCTGCCGCCTCCGACGAGAGCGATGACGGGTGTGGTCGACTGGCCATGCCCCTCGTCCCGACATCGGCGGCCAGGCTGACGGAGGCAGTCCGTGACCAGTGCCTCTGGCGGGCGTGGTATGACGCAACGAGACTCTGCAACCTACGGGAGGTTCTGGCGCGGCCCGACCCTGGCCGCCGGAGCCGCGCCGAGCCACTGGGAGGGACCAAGTGACGGGCTCCATGTCATCCGGCTCAGTCAAAGTCCCATGACCGCGGGCACGCCAGGCACGTCGCGGGGCGCGGCGTTGGCCAGTAGAGGGCGGTCGGTCTGCCGGCGCGCCTGGGCCGCGGCGATTCGCGTCCTCTGGGACGACACGGGCGGCATCGACGACACCAAGCTTCCCTCGGGTTTCGCCGCGCCGCATCAGCGGGGAAGTCGCATGGTTCGCAACCTCTGGCACCTGCCTTTCTGACCCCAGCGGAGCGCTGCTGAGGCGGGTCACGCGTAGGCTCGAGTCTGGCCGTTAGATCGTCGAGTCCCTGTGGTCCGGATGGTCCTCATGGTCGTCGTCGCCTCGGTACTGGGGACGGAAGCATTCATCCGCGTGCGGGTCCCTTCGTCGAGAGAAGCCGACGAGGCCTACGCCTGGCTGTACGAGACTGACCTGGCCCGCTTCCGAGCGCTCATGGGCGACTCGCCGATCCCAACCAATCGGTCGCCCGTCGCTGGCTCCGAGAGCATCCCGATCGGCGCGAGACCAGATGGTTTCGTGTCGAAGTCCTGGTCGTCGCTGGTGACCACGAGGAAGCCCGCGCAACCGCACGGCAGCTGCCCGACCGGACACCACCCGAGCGCTTCAACCGGGCGCTGTTGATCGCGTTCGCCGACTGGTTCGCGGGCGGACCGGGTGACCTGGCAGGAGCTGAGGCCGCAGCCTGCGAGATCCTGCCCGCGGATGGCGAGGAGCGCCTGCATGCCGAGGTCGAGCTGGCGGCAGCCCGGGTGCGTCAGCGTTGGGTGACCGGCAACGACCAATTGTCGGCAGCCGAGCCGCTGCGGGATGCGCGCCGTCTCCTGGGACACCGGGCGAACGGTCAGCTGGGACGGATCCTGCGCGCGCGAACGCTTCGGACGACTCTTGCCGCCGGGTGCGCCTTGGCCGTACTGGCGCTTCTGGCGGGCGGGTACAGAGCTGGGACGCCAGCGCCGCGACCGTCCACTGGGCGGACGCTTGACAACCCCTGTGTGTAAGCTCTAACTTACGGTAAGTGTCTACTTACGCAGATCCCATGGACGCCCTGGGCGACCCGACGCGACGCCGGATCTTCGAGCGGCTCGCGGAGGGCCCCGCGTCGGTCGGGACCCTGGCCGACGGAATGCCGGTCAGCCGCCCGGCGGTCAGCCAGCACCTCCGGGTCCTCAAGGACGCTGGGCTGGTCTTCGATCGCCAGGTGGGGACGCGCCGCATCTACGCGGTGGACCCGGCGGGCGTCGTGGCGCTGCGCGAGTACTGGGATCGGTTCTGGTCGCGAGCGATGGACGGGTTCCGCGTGGCGGCCGAGGAGTTGGCGAACAGCCGCGAGAGCGGCCTCCAGATCAAGGAGAGCAGCGATGGCGAAGGCAGTTGATCCCGGGATGGCGGTCCGCAAGTCAGTGACCGTGCCCATGGCCCCGGCGGATGCGTTCCGGCTGTTCACCGAGCGGATGGCGACGTGGTGGCCGCTGGCGACTCACTCCGTGTACCACACCGATGCGACCGGGGTCGTGGTCGAGGCACGAATCGGCGGGCGGATCTACGAGACGACCGACGACGGGCGGACGTCGGAGTGGGGCGTGGTGAGCGCCTGGTCCCCCGGCGAGCGGTTTGCCACCAGCTGGTACCCGGGCAACGAGCCGGCCCTTGCCACCCAGGTCGACGTCACCTTCTCCGCGACCCCGGACGGCGGGACACGGGTGGACCTCGTGCACACCGGGTGGGAGGCGCGCGGCACCGAGGCCGCCAAACTGGCGTCCGGCTACGACACGGGTTGGAACTTTGTCCTTGGCTGTTTCGTCGAGGCGGCCTGAGCGTGTGGGTCCTTGCGTCGGGCGCCACGGAGGTTAGACTAGTCGCAGACCAGATGGAGGAGGCGAATGCGAAGGATCGGTGCGTATGAGGCGAAGACCCATCTTCCCCGGCTGCTTGACGAGGTCGCCGGCGGGGAGGCGATCACGATCACGAAGCACGGTGTCGCGGTCGCTGTGCTCGGACCTGTGTCGGCGTCCCCGGCCCGGACCGCGCACGAGGCGATCGCCGGCCTGCGGGCCTTCCGCTCCGCGCACCCCCTCGACGGGCTGTCGATTCGCGAGCTCATCGATGAAGGCCGGCACTGATGTTCGTCGTGGACGCCTCGGTCGCGCTCGCCTGGTGCTTGGCTGACGAGTCATCCGAGCAGGCTGCGCGGGTCCTCGATCGGCTTGAACAGGACGAAGCGCTGGCCCCGGCGATCTGGCCGCTCGAGGTCGCCAACGGGCTGCGCACTGCGGAGCGGCGTGGACGACTCGATCTTGCCGACATGACGCACGTCCGCGAGCTGCTGGTGTCGCTTCCGATCAAGGTCGAGAGCGTCCCGCTGGACGTGGCACTTGGCGAGGTGACCGACCTTGCGCGGCAGCTCGATCTGACCGCCTACGATGCCGCCTACCTGGCGCTGGCGGCGCGACACGGCGTCGCCCTGGCCACGGTCGATGCGCGGCTCAAGCGTGCCTGCGAACAAGCCGGCGTCGAGCTCGTGGGCTGAGCGGGTCGGCCGTTCGCTGAGCAATCGAAATACGTCGTCCTGACGCCTCTGCCTCCGACCAAACATCCGCCGTACAAGGGCCGCGTATATACCGGCCGGCCGCCGCGTGCGGTCCGCAACGAGTGATTGGTCTGGTCCGATCTCAGGTCGTGCCCCCGTCCAGGACCGCTCGTGCAAGGTGTTCCAGGCGAAAGCCGCTGGCTACGGCTTCGGCGCGTCGGATCCGTGCGAGGTCGAGACCCGCAGTTCGTGCAGCCCAGACTCGCGGATTGATGATCTCGCTCGTGAAGTCTGGCCGCGCTGCCGCAGCCGCGAACGCAATGGGTCGGTGTCACGCACTTGCAAGTCAGCCGCGCGGGAGTCTGTCTCGCGCTCGACGGCCGCCGGGCTAGGGTCGTGGCAGCCATCCCCGAACTGCAGGGATCCGGAGGACATCAGCAAGCCGAGGACGCGACATGACCCCGCCCGCCTTCCGCCTCATCTTGGCACAGGCGCTCGACGCGTTTACCTTCGCCGGGTTCTACCTCATCATCGGCGCGGGCGTCCATGCCGAACGCAACCCGCTGGTCACCGCCCTTCTCGCCATGGGTGGGGTGCAGTTCGTCGTGCTCATCAAGGTCGGCATTGCCGCCTTCGTGGGCTGGCGGCACGACCACACCCGACGCCCGTTGTCGGCCCGCTACGTTCGCCTGCGGACGGTGGCCGTGGCGGTCGCCGCCGCCTCGGGCATCGTAGGCGCCGGGTTCAACGTCGCGGCCATCGTGGCCGGGTTGCGAACCTGACCCCGAGGCGCGTCCAGCCCAGGCGCGCCAATGGCTGGCGGATGCCCGAAAGAGCGGTATAGGCCAGCGGTGCAAGCCAGTGGGGCAACCGGTGCCGAGGCGTGGGAGTGCTGCATCATCTCCTCGCGATCGCGCCGGCAAGCCTCAGGTCGCCGTCTGTCGGTGACCCCCTGCCCCATCCCGTTCCCGCACCCACAGGGCGACGCTGACTGGGGCGACGGATCCCCGCACCGTGCGGTCCACCGCGACCCCGATGCTCGCGAGATCCGTCTCCTCGCGCAGCCCCGCTGAAAAGGCAGCCACGGTACGCGCGGCATCGACGCGACGCCGGTCGAAGCGGCGGTCGACGCCGGCCTGGGTTCGGCGGCGGACCGACTGGAACAGGCCGGCGACGAGCAGGGTCGACGCCGCGACGGCCAGCCCATTCTTGCCCGTGATCGGGGCCAGCAATCCGTCGAAGGCGACGACGGCGACGGCGAAGGTAAGCGCGAGGATCCCCGTCACGATGGCGTACGCGACCGTCCGCGACACGATCCGGTCGATGTCCCACAGCCGATACCGGAGGATCGCCAGCCCGATGGCAACGGGCAGCGCGGCGAGCGCGCTGAGGCCGACCGCCCAGCCGGCGTCGGCGATCGGGCCGTCGTTCGGGACCGCCAGCCCGAGTCCGATCACCGCGATCGACGCGACAAAGCCGAACCACTTGAGCTGCTGGCGTTCCAGCGTGCCCGCCCTCCGGAAGCGAACGACGAGGCTGGCCATCGCGGCGGCGAACAGGAACGGCGCGACGCCGTTGCCCACGTTGCCCATGACGGCGAGGAGCCCGGTGGCCCCCGGAACCCCGAATGGGTTCGAGATCCACGGCGCATCGGACAGCGGACCTGGCGCGAAGGCCGTGGCGGCGGCGCTGGCGGTGGCACCGATCGCCCCGATGCCGCCGACCACCCGCCACCGGGCCGTCAGGAAGGTACCGGTCGGGAACAGCAGGGGCACGTAGATCGCCAGGATTCCGAGGGTGGTGACGAACAGCCAGCTCGAGAGCCAGGCAAGCGACACGACGAGCGGCAGGGCGCGGCCCGTCGTATGCGCGTACTGGACGTATGTTCCACCGTAGATCGCGATCGCGGTGGTCACGCCGGCGATCTCGAGCAGCCAGCCGATCGCGTTCGTCGGGACGCGGTACACGACGAACCCGCCCACCACCGTCAGGGACAGGATGAGCGCAGGAAACACCACGAGGAACACCGGCAGGTCGCCCGGTGCCGTGCCAAGTGCCACCTGGATCGGCAGCCCGACGACCAGGACGCCGACCGCGGCGACCGCGATCCCGGCAGCCAGCAAGCGCGATGCTCGGGCCGGCGGCTGGGGCCTCACGCTCATCGACACGATTCCGGCGCCAGCTGGGGCGCCAGGCCTTCCACCCGAAGTCCCACCACATCGCCAGATGGGCAGGGCCGGACAAGGGCCTGTCGCGATCGGGCGGGGCGCGGGTTCCGGCGGCTCACGTCGAGATATTGCGGGTCCTGCATCCGGAAAACGTTACGGCATGTCGGGATCTGACCCCAGCCGCGCTCGACGGGACGCCACCGACGCCTACGTCAAAACCGCGGACTGGCGGCATCCCACGAGCCCGAATTCATCATGCGCAAGTGAGGATTCCCGACGAGTCGGGCGTTGCTTCGAGCCGCAGACTCATCCACGAGTGTCCCGTCGGGCTGGGCGGTCGATGTGCCCGCCGATGTCCTCAGCTTCGCAGCACTTTCTCCAGGGGCCGGCCTTTCGCGAGCTCGTCCACCAGCTTGTCGAGGTAGCGGATCCGCTGCATGAGCGGGTCCTCGATCGCCTCAACGCGCACCCCGCAGACAACACCGGTGATGAGCGCCGCGTCGGGGTTCAGGTGCGCGTCATCGAAGAAGTCCGCGAAGGTCGTGCCGGCGGCAAGGTGCCGTCCAAGCTCGGACTGGTCATACCCGGTCAGCCAGCGGATCGCGGCGTCGAGCTCGTCCCGGGTCCGGCCTTTCCTCTCGACCTTGGCGAGGTAGAGCGGGTAGACCGAGGCCAGCGTCGAGGTGAAGATCCGGTGACCAGTCGATCCGCTCATCCCCAATCCCCTCGCGATCGGAGCGGCACGACGAGCCGGGTACGGGACCACGTGCCGACCGCGGTCGCACCCGGTGACTGCAATTCAGCCTTCCTCAGGGTCCGGGAGAACGCGAAGCCGTCGAGCACGACGTGTCCGATCTTCATCGAGCGCCTCCCCGCGGCCTGTGCGAACGACGGCACTGGCGCATCCTGCCAGCCGGCGATGCGTGACGTGTGGACCATCGCGCTGAGGACGCCAGCACGACAGCAGCATTGTCGATGACACACGTTCTGGCGGCCAGCCCCTCCCGCCCTCGGTCCCGCGCCGGCCCGTCAGCCCCGCCCCGAGGACTCACGTCGATGCCGGCGAAGGCCCGAGCCGTGCGATCCTTTGGGTCGTGACGGATCCCCTCGCCCCCGACCAGACGCGCATCGATCGCTGGCTGTGCGCGGTGCGCCTCGTGAAGACTCGCCCACTGGCGACGCGGTTGTGCGAGGGCGGCCATGTCCTGGTCAATGGATCGCCCGCAAGGCCGTCGACGAAGGTTCACGCGGGCGATCGGGTGGAGGCGTTTATCGCAGCTCGCGAGCGCGTCGTCGAGGTCATTCGGCCCATCGAGTCGCGGGTCGGCGCCCCAGTTGCCGCGACCTGCTACGTGGATCACAGCCCACCGCCGGTGGTGCGAGAGGTCCGGCCGGGGATCATGGCCGTCCGCGGGGGGGGCCGGCCGAGCAAGCGCCTGCGGCGCGAGCTCGAGCGCCTGCGCAGGGCCACCGACCTCTGAGCCTGCCGAGCGGTCGGCGGGTGACGCGACCGGCCGGAGCCAAGGTACCGAGAACTGACAGCGGCGCAGCGCGGGCCGAAGGCGGAGCCGGATCCGACCCGCCTCAGTCGGGGATCCAGGCTTCCTCGTAGGAGCGACCCATCGCCGCTTCCGTCTGCGCCGCGAGCGCGGAGCCCGTCCATGACCGGCGGCGGCGGGGCACGATCGCGATTGCGATGTCGTCCAACTCATCCCACGCTCGGTCGAGGAAGGGCAGCGCGTCGCCGGTGACGTATTTCGCCCGGATCCGGTGCTGGATCGCGTGCGCCTCGGCGCCCGTCAGGACCTCTGCATCGCCCTCGAGCGCCACCATCACGCTCCTCCCAGTCGACGCGGTGCCCTGGACGAGGAACGAGATCGTCGGCCGCGCGGCCACGTTCCGCGCCTTCCGGGTGACCGACGCCGTCTCGAACCACACACGAGCCGCCTCGTGCAGGAAGATGACATACGCCAGGTGGATCGATCCCTCCTCGTTGATCGTCCCGACCGCGCCGGAGAGGCGCTGGCCCAGCACGTCCTCGACCTCCAGCTCGGTCGGCCGGTCGCGGTCCACGTCACGGCTCGAGATCACGGTCACTCCGATCGGCTTTCCGGCCAGTATCCCAGTCGCCACAAGAACCAGCGACGATGTCGGTCGCTCCGGTCGCGCGATGACGGTGATGGCGTGCCCGGAGTCCGTTCTGGGTTCCGGCCACCTCGCTCCATCTCCGCTGGCGCATCTCAGTGGACTGCGATTCCTGCACGTGTGCTGCGCGAGGGGGACAATCACGGCGATGGGGTCCGCATCCGACCCCGAGAGAACCCTGGTTCGTGACGCCCGATCGCGAGGTGCTGGCGATGGGTCGGCTCGCAAGAAGCAAGGATCGCGCTGTCGTCGTGAAGACGTATGGCCGCGGCAGCCTGCTCGGGCTGCTCAGCATCCCGTTCGCGTTCCTCATGGCGTCCCGGGGCATGAACGGCTGGCGGGAGAAGGCAGTCCGCGACATGGAGGACGACGCCGTCGAGATGTCCCGGCAGGGCTACCGGGTCGCCGCCACCGGCGAATACGGCATCCCCGCGCTCGGCATCACCTATTACAAGGTGACCTACCAGCTGGCTGACCGGGGATGACCCCGGCGACCGGGGTACCTCGAGGGCGGCCTGCGACCGTGCCGCGATGAAGGATGACCCCCGAGCCCTCGAGATTGATGGCATCGCCAAGCGATATGGGGATCTCGTGGCCGTCGAGAACCTGACATTCGATGTTCGCGCCGGCGAGCTGTTCGGCTTCGTCGGCCGAAACGGTGCCGGCAAGACCACGACCATGCGGATCGCGCTGGGCGTGCTGGCGCCTGACGCCGGCGTTGTGCGCTGGCTGGGCGTACCACTGACGTTCGGGGCCCGGCGCCGCATCGGCTACATGCCCGAGGAACGCGGCCTGTATCCGAAGATGCACGTGGCGGAGCAGCTGGCCTATCTCGGCGAGCTGCATGGCATGGCGGATGCCGAAGCCCGGGAGGCAGCGCTCGGCTGGCTGGACCGGTTCGGACTCGCCGACCGGCGCGACGCCGAGCTCCAGGCGCTCAGCCTGGGCAACCAGCAACGGGTCCAGCTGGCCGCGGCGCTCGTCTTCGGACCGGAGGTGCTCGTGCTCGACGAGCCGTTCTCCGGGCTCGATCCGGTTGCGGTCGACGTGATGGCGGGCGTGCTCCGCGAGCAGGCGAACACAGGAGTCCCCGTCATCTTCTCCAGCCACGAGCTCGAGCTCGTCGAGCGGCTGTGCGATCGCGTGGGCATCATCGACCGCGGTCGGATGGTCGCCTGCGGAACGGTGGACGAGCTCCGCGCCGGGGGGCAGGAGCGCCGCTGGATCGACGTCCCCGGCGCCTCGGGCGGTTGGCAAGCCGGCGTGCCGGGCATCCGGCTCGTGCAGGTCGATGGCACCAGGCGGCTGTTCGAGCTCGATCCGGGCGTCGACGACCAATCGCTGCTCCAGGCGGCGCTGGCCACGGGACCCGTCCGCGAGTTCGAGCGCGTCGAGCCCACGCTCGGCGAGATCTTCCGGACGGTCCTCGAGGAGGCAGCGGCATGAACGCCCGGCGTCCTGGTCAGGGTGCGATCCGCCGCCTGCCGATCACGGTCCTCGTCGCCCGCCGCGAGGTCCGCATGCGTGGGCGGTCGCGGGTCTTCGTCGGCGGCACGATCGTGATGACGGTCCTCGTCGTGGTCGGCATCGTGGCCGCATCGCTGCTCGCCGGCAGGACCAACCCGGCGCGCGTGGGCTTCAGCGGGGGATCGCAGGCGCTCGAGCAGACGTTCACCGCATCGGCCACAGCCCTCGATGTGAAGGTCACGGTCAGCGACATCGCCGACGTGACCGCCGGAAAGGCACAGGTCACGGCCGGCACGCTCGACGTGCTGGTGACGGGGTCGGCGACCGCGCCGACGGCCGTGGCGAAGGCGGCAGTCCCGCCGAACGTCGAGACCGCCCTGTCCCTGGCCGCGGAGGCCGCGCGTCTCTCCGACGCCGGCCTGTCACCGGCGGCCGTCAAGTCGACCATGGCCATGGTCCCCGTGCAGCTGCTGCAGCCCGCAAATCCCAAGGACACCCAGAACCTGTTCGCCGCCCTGGCACTCGGCGTCCTGCTCTGGATCGCGCTCGGCCAGTACGGGAACATGGTCGCGCAGAGCGTGGTCGAGGAGAAGGCGACCCGGATCATGGAGATCCTGCTCGCCACGATCCAGCCAAGCCGCCTGCTCGCGGGCAAGGTCATCGGGATCGGCCTGGTCGGTCTCCTGCAGCTCACGATCGTGGGCGCAGCCGCGCTCATTGCGGTCCGAGTGACCAACGTCGCCGCGATCCCGGCCCTCGGCGTGGCTTCGATCCTGGCCGACATCTGCTGGTTCGTGCTCGGGTTCCTGTTCTACGCCACGGCCTACTCCGCGGTCGCGTCCCTCGTCTCGCGCCAGGAAGAGGTCCAGAGCGCCGTCGGGCCGATCTCGATCCTCCAGATCGCGGGATACCTGCTGATGTACGCCACGCTGCCGAATCCGACTGGCCCTTTGGCCACGGTGGCTTCGTTGCTGCCACCGTTCGCGCCGATCCTCATGGCGGTGCGCATGGCGGTCACCGACGTGCCGGTGTGGCAGGTCGGGCTTGCGGCAGCGCTGCTCGTGGCATCGATCGTCGGCCTGACCTGGCTCGCGGGCCGCATGTACAGCAACGCCGCGCTCCACGTCGGCGCGCGGGTGCGCTTCCTCGACGCGTTCCGTGGGTGACCACCGTGGGTAGCTTGAGCAAGCGCGGGCCGTGTCAAGCCACAGCGATCGGAGGAACCCCGTGCCGCCTCGTGTGAGGGCTCATCCATACCTGACCCTGATGGCGGTGGTGTCCGCGATCCTCATCCTCGTCGGCCGGATCAACAGAGAGATGTGGTGGGGCGACTGGGCCTTCTTCGGCGGGATCGCGGTGCTCGTGGTTGCCGGCGCCCTGTTCCTGCTCCTGAGCCGGAGGTGAAACGGCCTCCGCTCCGCCACGCCGCGCCCCGTGCTGTCGACCGCTCGCAGCCAACCCGGCGAGTTCCGGTCACGGCCGGGCGAGAAACAGTCGGTTCTCGGTTTCGAGGTGGGGTGCCCAGTCGAGGTTGTCCACGCCTGCAAAGCGCAGGTACGCGCGCAGGGCGTCGTCCATCGCGTCGACGAACCCATCCGCGCCGCGGGGCGTGAACCCGTCCTCCCACCAGGCGTCGTGGACACGGACGATGCCCCCGTCTCGCTCGATGCGCGGCTCGATCCGGCCGACGAAGCGGTCGCCGAACAGGATCGGGAGCACGTAGTAGCCCCAGCGGCGCTTCGCCGGAGGGAAGAAGCCCTCCCATACGTAGTCGAACCGGAACAGGCTTGCGAGGAGGGTGGTATCCCACAGCAGCGAGTCGAACGGAGCGATGAACGCGACGGACGTCGTCGGCTGCGGCGGTGCCTGCAACAGCGAGAGCTCCTCCTCGAGCACGAAGCGCGGCCCGCGCACGCCCTCGACCTCGACCGGCACGAGCGCGCCGCGCTCGATCAGCTCCTTCCGCAGCTCGTTTCGCTCCCGTGGCTCGGCGATCCGGGCAAACGTGCCGCCCGCGCCTCCGGCGCCGAGCAGGCCATGCGCGCGATAGCGGGACAGGAGCTTGTGCAGGAGCTGCTCCCGCAGCGGCACCACCCGCGCGAGCAGCTCGGTTGGCAACAGGCGCTCCACGAGGTCGTAGTAGCGGCGGTTCCCGTCCCGCCGCGCGAGGCCGATCACGCCGTTGACCGTGTATGCCTCGAGCACGGCGCGCACCGCGTTCTCCGGCATCCCGAACCAGTCGGTCGTCGGACCGGTCTCGCGCTCGAAGTCGGCTGACGACAGCGGCCCATCGGACCGGATCCGCTCGAGCACGCGCTCCGCGACGGCGGCGTTGTCGGCGAGCACCTGGGCGTGGAACCGTGGACCCTTGCGGCCCGCGCTCACGCGGAACCAGGGGAGCTCGCTGGCCGGGATGAACGACAGCGCCTTGTTGGTCGTCTCGAAGATCTCGCGGCGTTCGTAGAGCGCGTCGCACCAGGCGGGTTCGTAGCCGGCGACGCGCGCATGCAGCACGAGGTCATGGCTCCGCCCGGCGACCGCGATGGGGTCGAACTGGATCGACCCGAGCCTCCGGAAGACCTCGAGCACCCCGTCGACGCCTCCCGCGAGGGATCGCGCGGGCGCGAGGAAGTGCCGCGAGACCAGGAAGCGACGCGCCGCCTCGGCAGTGACCTTCACCTCGATGACACTAGCTCGCTCCGCCCGGCCGTGCCGACCCGCCCACCGCGGCATCCGGCATGCGGTGGCGTTGTCGCAAGGCTTGCGGTGTACCGCTTGACCGTTCGCGCGACGCGCGCCAGAGTGGACGCAAGGATCCACCCGGCCCGCGCGGCGCGTCCCACCGGCCGGCAGCTCGACAGACGGGAGCCGCTCCCATGACCAAGACCGCCCACCAGCCCGCGACGGGGCGCTCGATCGGCACGCCCACCGCCAACCAGGCCGGATCGCGGATCAACCCCGATGCCTACGCCGAGGCGCAGGACTTCCTGCCCATCGACGGCCTCGATCACGTCGAGTTCTGGGTTGGCAACGCCCGACAGGCGGCGGCGTACTTCCGCGCCCTCTGGGGCTTCACGCCGGTCGCCTTCGCGGGGCTCGAGACCGGGATCCGCGACCGCGCGAGCTACGTCCTCCAGCAACATGACATCCGGATCGTGGTCACGGCACCCCTCACGCCCGAGGGCGAGCTCGCCGACCACGTGCGCCGTCACGGCGACGGCGTTCACGACATCGCGTTCGCGGTTCCCGACGCAGCGGCCGCCTGGCGCGAAACGACCAGCCGGGGCGCCCGCTCGGCCGCCGTTCCCGGTGAGCTCGACGGCGGCGAGGACGGGGTCCTGCGGGTGAGCTCGGTCCTGACGTACGGCGAGGTCCGTCACTCGTTCGTCGACCGCCGGGACTACCACGGCGTGTTTGCTCCGGGCTACCGGCGCATCAAGAAGCCGGCGCGCGCGGCGGACGGCCTGAGCCTGCTCGAGATCGACCATTGCGTGGGCAACGTGGACCTGGGCGACATGGACCGCTACGTCGACTTCTATCGGGACGTGTTCGGCTTCGCGCAGCTGATCCATTACGACGACACGGTCATCCACACCGAGTACAGCGCCCTGATGTCGAAGGTCATGACCAACGGCTCGGGGCGGATCAAGTTCCCGATCAACGAGCCAGCCAGCGGGCGCAAGAAGAGCCAGATCCAGGAGTTCCTCGACTGGTACCGCGATGCCGGCACGCAGCACATCGCGCTGCGGACGGAGGACATCGTGGGTACCGTCCGGCAGCTGCGTGAGAACGGGATCGAGTTCCTGGGCATGCCCCATGCCTACTACGAGACCCTCGCCGACCGCGTGGGCGACGTGGGCGTCCCGATCGATGTGCTCGAGGAGCTCGGGATCGAGGCCGATCGTGACGAGGAGGGCTACCTCCTCCAGATCTTCACCCGGCCGATCCAGGACCGGCCGACCTTCTTCTTCGAGATCATCGAGCGCCACGGCTCCCGCGGGTTCGGGGTCGGCAACTTCAGGGCGTTGTTCGAGGCGATCGAGATCGAGCAGGCGCGGCGCGGGAACCTCTGAAGCCCGCGATGCGACTCGCCCACGTCCGCGAACGACACGCGCCGGCCGGCGCCCCCTGGCGCCTGGCGGCCGCTCTCGATCCAGCGGCGGCGACCTGGCTTGATGTCGAGGTCGCTCGTCGCCGGGCCGTGGCCGCCAGGCCCAGCCTCGCCCACGACAGCCTGCTCCACCGCCAGCCGGTCACGACGCTCGACGACCACCTGGCGCGCGGCCTCCGGGTCGAGGCGCTCGCCGACCTCGTCGAGGGCTTCTCGCCACGGGGTGACGACGATGATGCGCTGCTCGACGCGGACGACCTCGACGTCGGGCCCCCGATCCTGCGCCCGCCCTCGTTCCGAGACTTCTACGCGTTCGAGCAGCACGTCGGCACCATGTGGCAGCGGCGTGGCCAGGAGATCCCGGAGGCCTGGTTCCGGCTGCCCGTCTTCTACTTCTCGAACGTGTCGGAGCTGCGGGGACCGGGCGAGGCCGTGTGGGCACCGCGCGGTTCACGGGAGCTCGACTACGAGCTCGAGGTGGGGATCCTCATCGACACGCCCGTGCGCGACCTGGCCCCCGAGCGAGCGGAGGAGGCGATCGGCGGCTACCTCATCCTCAACGACTGGTCGGCGCGGGACCTCCAGCGCGATGAGACGTCGGTCCGGCTGGGGCCCGCCAAGGGCAAGGACTTCGCGACGTCGATGGGGCCGTGGCTCGTGACGCCCGACGAGCTCGCGGACCGGCGCGCCCCGGGCTCCACGATGCCGGACCTGGCCATGACGGCCACCGTCCGGACCAGCGATGGGACGGTGATCGAGACCTCGCGCGGCACGCTCGCGTCCGCCCGCCACGGGTTCGGGGCGATGGTCGACCGCGCCTCGGCCGACGCTCGGCTGCGCCCGGGCGACATCATCGGCAGCGGCACCGTGGGGGGTGGCTGCCTGCTCGAGATCCGCGACGAGACGCTCGGCCGCTACCTGGAGCCGGGCGACGAGGTGACGCTCGAGGTGGAGCGGCTGGGCCGGCTGGTGACCCCCATCGTCGCCGATCCCGGGAACCGAACCCGCCCGGCCAGCTAGATCCGAGGAGGCCTGTCGTCTGATGTTCTACGTCTCCCGCGGGAGCGTCCCGCCCACCCGGCACACCCAGCACCGCGCGCCCGACGGCAGCCTGTACGCCGAGGAGCTGTCCGGTGTCGAAGGGTTCACGGGGCGCAGCTCGCTGCTCTACCACCTTGTCCCGCCGACACGCGTGACGCGGATCGAGCCGTTGGGCATGGTGACCGTCGAGACCGCCGACGATGGCTCGCACCACCATCAGCTCGTCGACACGGCCGGTCTCGAGCCGGCCGGCGACGCCGTGTCGGGGCGCGTGCCGCTGTTCCACAACGCCGACGTGGTGCTGGGCGTCGTGCGTCCTTCCGAACCGATGGCGCCCGACACGTTCTATCGCAACGGCGAAGGCGACGAGATGCTGTTCGTCCACGAGGGCACGGGCACGCTCCGGACCAACTTCGGCGACCTTGCCTACCACCCGGGCGACTACCTGGTCCTGCCGATCGGCACGACCTGGCGCCTCGACCCCGACGCCGGCGTCGGCCAGCGGATGCTGTATCTCGAGTGCCCGTCCGAGATCGAGCCGCCAAAGCGCTATCGCAACGACTATGGCCAGCTGCTCGAGCATTCGCCGTACTCCCAGCGCGACATCCGCATCCCCGAGTTCCGGGAGCCGGACGCCGGCGCGGGGGACTACCGGGTCATCGTCCGTGCGCGTGGCCGCCACACCGCCTACTACTTCGCCACCCACCCGTTCGACGTGGTCGGCTGGGACGGCTACCTGTGGCCGTTCGCGTTCGACATCGCCGACTTCCAGCCGATCACGGGGCGCGTCCACCAGCCGCCGCCCGTCCACCAGACGTTCGCCGCCCGCAACTTCGTCGTCTGCTCCTTCGTGCCACGCAAGTTCGACTACCACCCGCTCGCGATCCCGGCTCCCTACAACCACTCGAACATCAACAGCGACGAGGTCATCTACTACGTCGCCGGCAACTTCATGAGCCGGCGCGGCGTGGGGATCGCCTCGTTCACGCTCCACCCGGCGGGCATCCCGCACGGTCCGCACCCGGGAACCGCGGAGGCGTCGATCGGCAAGGAGGCGACCGAGGAGCTTGCGGTCATGGTCGACACCTTCCGCCCACTGTGGCTCACGCCGCAGGCGGCGCGGCTCGAGAGCCCCGGCTACCCGTACACGTGGCTGCCGTCGGATGACCACGCCAACGAGGCCTCCGAGCTCGCGCAACGCGGCCCGGAGGCGTTCCCGGACTGAGGTGCGCGCGATGTTCATCGACTGCCTCCCCAGCGCGAAGCCCGCGCACGCTCGTACCCGAGGGAGGGCCGTGGCATGAGCTTTGACCACCATGACCCGCAGTTCGTCCAGGATCCGGAACGCGTGATCGGGCCGATCCGCGAACAGCAGCCGCTGCTGCACTCGGACCTGTACGGCGGCTTCTGGCTGCTCTCGCGCTACGAGGACGTGACGGCAGCGGCGCTCGACCACGAAGCGTTCACGTCGGCCGTCGCCGGCACCACGCTCATCCCGCCCACGCAGCCGCGCACCGATCCGCTGCTCCCGATCGAGCTCGACCCGCCCGAGCACACCCGCTACCGGGCGCTCGTCAACTCGGTGTTCGCCAAGCCGCGGATCGACACCATGCGCCCGGACCTCGAGGCCGTCGCGACGAGGCTGCTCGACGCGTACGCGCAGCAGGGCGGGGGCGATGTCATGGCCGACTTCGCCCACCCCATGTCGCTCGCCTCGCTGGCGCGGCTCATGGACCTCCCGCCGGAGGACGAGGGGCTGTGGTTCGACTGGGTCGAGCGGATGTACTCGAACGCGCTGCGCGATCCGGAGGACCGGGTGGGCGCGGCGCGCGACGCCGAGGCGTACATCGGCGATCGCATCGCGGAGCGCAGGCGGGAGCCACGCGACGACTTCCTGGGGATGCTGCTCGAGGCCGAGGTGGACGGCCGCCGCCTGTCCGAGCTCGAGCTGCGCCAGTTCGGGATGCTGATGCTCCTTGCGGGCTACGAGACGACCTCGGGCGCCATGGGCATGAGCCTGCTGCACCTGGCGCAGCATCCCGACCAGCGTGCCCAGCTGTTCGGCGATGTCGACGGGCTCGCGCACACGGCGGTCAACGAGCTCCTGCGCGTCATATCCCCGGTCCAGGTCTTCGGCCGGAATGCGGCGCACGACATCGACCTTCACGGGCACGATCCCGGCCGCGACGTCGTTCTGCTCGCGTACGGTGCCGCGAACCACGACCCGCGCGCGTTCGAGGATCCCGAGCGCTGCGTCCTCGACCGCCACCCGAACCCCCACCTGGCGTTCGGCCGCGGCCGCCACCTGTGCCTGGGTGCGAACCTCGCCCGGCTGGAGCTGACGATCATGATCGAGCGCTTCGCCCGGATGTTTCCCGATTTCGGGGTCGATCCGCACATCCGCCGACGTGGAAGCGGCGTGGCGACGTGCGCGCCCTGGCGTCACTCAACCTGGTCGCGGCTCCCGGGAAGCCATCAAGCGCCTGACGTCGGTCGCGATGGGGCCGAAGGCGTCGCGCAGCATCGCCCGGGCCATCCGTGACCGGGCAGCCTCCGAATCGAATATCCGGGCGCGACGGCGCTCACGCGTGGCTCCGTTCTTCGAGGCGTCGGCGGTCGGCGGTCTCGAGCTGGAAGGTGGAGTGCGCGATGTCGAAATCGTCAGACAGGCACGCGCACAGGGCGTTGAGGGTCACCGCTGGGTCTGCGCCATCGGCAACGATGACGTGGGCCGAGACGACATTCATGCCTGACGTGATCGTCCAGGCATGCAGGTCATGGCAGTCGACGACCCCGGGCGCCTCGAGGATGTGCGGCGGACGTGGTCCATGTCGACGCCTTTGGGGGTTGCCTCCAGAAGGATGTTGGTGGCCTCGCGCAGCAACGCGAACGTCCGAGGCAGGATCAGGAGCGCGATGGGGACCGAGGCGACGGTGTCGCCTGGGTCCAGCCGGCGACCGCGATTACGACGGCGGCGACGATGACCGCGGCGGAGCCCGCGAAGTCGCCCATGACCTCGAGGTAGGCGCCCCGCATGTTGAGGCTCTCCTGCTGGGCGTTACGCAGCAGGTAGAGCGAGACACCGTTGGCGGCGAGGCCGACGAGGGCGAAGGCGAGCATCGGGCCCGTGGCGATCTGGGGCGGCTGCGACAGCCGCTGCCGGCCTCGAACAGGACGACCGCCGCGATCGCGAACAGCAGGAACGCGTTGGTGACTGCCGCGAGGATCTCGAGGCGCAGGTAGCCGAAGGTGCGGCCGTTGGTCGCCGGGCGCGGCGAACCAGATCGCAAGCGAGCGCGAGGGAGATCCCGACACGTCGGTGAGCATGTGGCCGCGTCCGCGACAGAGCGCGAGGCTGTTCGACGCGACCCGACAGCGACTTCGACGACGAGGATCGTGAGGCTCAGCGCGAGGACGGCGACCAGGCGGCTCCACTGGCCGGCCGCGGCGGACCGGTGGTCGTAGCCCATCAGGTGCGCTCCGCGACGTGCGCGGCGGCGCCGAGGACGAGCTCACGCAGGTGTCGTCGACCAGCCGGTAGTAGGCCATCCTCCCGGCCTTTCGGCGCTCGACGGCACCACGCTCGCGGAGGAACCGGAGCTGGTGCGAGAGGGCGGACACGCTCATCCCGAGAACGAGGGCGATGTCGCAGACGCACAGCTCCTCCCGGTGTGATCGCGAGGAGGTGGACGATCCGGGCTCGCGACGGGTCGGCCAGGAGCGCGAAGAGCTCGCCGACGGCCTTCGCCCCGCCGGTCCCGAGCGAGCGGCCAAGCAGCGGCGCGATCGCTTCGGGGTGCAGGCACTCGATCGAGCAGGCATCCTCGTCGATTGCCGAGGCGAACACTTGAGCCATGGCTCAAGTATAGGCCGGAGTGGAGCAACGAACCCCTCGCGGCTTGCGCCGGCGCGCAAACTGCATTTTCTTGTGACGGTGCGGCGAGAACCGCGTGACTTCCGGGAGGTGCACTCGTGGCGGAGCTGACCGTCGGAGGACGAGCCCAGTCAGAAGCAGCGGAGCACGGCCGACGCCCTGAACGAGTGGCGGACGGCCGAGCGGACCGTCGCCGTCGCGCGTCGTGGACGGCTGGCGGCTGAAGCCGCCGCTGCCGCGGCCGCCGACGCAGCACAGGCAGCCGATGCCACCGCCGAGGCAGCCCGGTCGGCATTGGCGGCGGCAACGCTCGCCGAGAGCTCCGCCCAGAAGACGGCCGCAGCCGCCAAGCTCTCGGCGCTGAGCGCGACTGCCGACCTCGCCGACTCGGATGCCGAGGTGTCGCTGGCCGAGGTCGCCGAGGTCGAGGCGAAGGCGGCTACCCGAACGGCCTCGGTCGAGGCCGAGCAACGATCTCGAGAGCCCGCCGGCGGGGAGCTCGGCAGCTGATCAGGACAAGCCCCGCGCCGGGCCGGGAGCCCATTTCGCGCGGCGGTGCGCACGACCGCGGCCCGCCGTCCCGGCAGCTACCCCGTCTGATCCGCCCGCTGCCACGACAGCAGGGTCGCCAGCAGACCGAGGAACGCGGTGACCGCAACGATCGCGACACCGCCGGCGGAAACGACCTCCGCATCGGCCCTGGCCAAGCCCGACACGAGGGCCGGAACGGACCAGGGGAACCACGTGCCCCACCCAAGAACCGCGAGGACCTGGGCGAGGAAACACTGCAAGAACGGCCCATGCGAGGGCCGGGATGTAGCCCCGACCGACGCCTGCGAAGAAGGCGGTGAACGACTGCAGGGCGATCGTCATGACCGCGGCCGCGGCGGCACCCGCGAAGCCGTGCAGCACCACGTCCCCCGACCAGCCGGGCAGCCCGACCAGCCCGTCGATCGCAAGCCCGATCGCGAGCGCGAGCACGAGCGTCCAGCCGATGATCGCCATCGACCACGCCGATCCGACGTCGATGAGCGCTCCGGTGCGAGACTCGCGGCGCGCGGCGGCCCTCGTTGCGGTGGTGGTCGGTCGCGGAAGACGGCGCGATCAGGGTGCCGGGCGACGGCCTACATCCGCTCCTTGAACCCCGCCGAGACCAGCCACCAGTTGACGGGGTAGGCGGTCAGGAACCCGAGGGCCATCCCGATCTGCATCATGAACCAGAAGGTCGCGCTGTCCGGCTCCAGGTGCTCCGGGAAGGCGGCCAGCTGGATGAAGATCATCCACCCGAACAGGCCCACCTCGAACGCGATGAGCGACAGTGCATCGGCCCTGATGGCCGCGACCAATCCGTCACGCAGGCCCAGACCCCGCATCGGCGCGATCGTGAGGTACTGGAACACGATCCCCAGCGAGAAGGCCAGGACGAAGTCGATGACGAGCTCCGGCCACAGCGCGAGCCCGGCGATCGACAGCCCCATCAAGAACACGACGAAGCTGCCCGCGATGTCGCCCAGCGTGCAGCCCGCCCCGCAGTGGGTGACGGCGAGCGTGGTCGCGTCACGCATCGAGCGCTCGGGGCTCGGTGATCCTGCGAGCCGTCGCCAGCGCCGGAACCAGAGCACGGCGAGGGGGCCGAGATAGAGCGCGGTCACGGGCCACACGACCTCCATGACCGGCATCGACAGCCGCTGCCCACGGACGAGGATCTCCCACAGGATGAACGCGGCCGAGCCCAGCCCGAGCACGACGGCCAGCGACGCGACCAGCGCGAGCGGATCGCTCACCATCGGGTGCGTGCCCACCCGCGAGGATCGCGCCGATGGATGCCGGGAATGGCGGTCACAGCGTGGCGAGACCGGCCCGGGCGGCAGGGCTCAGCGGTCAATCCTCGCGTCCGCCGAGCACCTTGTCGGCCTTGCGGTCGACCTTTGCCTTCTCCTTCTCGGTGAGATTGCCCGCGCTCTCCTGCTGCGATGCGCGAGCCTTTGCGTTGCGAGCGTGGGCCTTGTCGGGCATCGGGTACTTGCGCTCCTCCGGAAGGCCGAAGTCCGACGCCGGCTCCTGCTTGCGCTGCTTGGTGGTGAGGTCGGACATGACGAAACCTCCTGCGCTTGGTCGCGATCCACGCGATGTCATAGCTCGGTCGCGGCCGGCTCGCATCGACCCAGGCCGCCCGGATCTCGCTCAGCGTGCGCGCGATCCGGTTGCAGAAGGTTCAGAGAAGGCTCCGCCTGCCTTGCGGCTGGGTGAACGTCCGCCGGCCGTCAGGCCGGCTTGGGCCCCGACTCCGGCTCGTTCATCGTCTCCGCCACCGCCCTGATCGGGCAGCCCGGCAGCGCCTCGTAGTGCTCCGCATGCCACTCGGCGAGCCGGTCGGCGTGGCGCGTTCGTATCTCGGCGTCCTCGGCGCCCGTCGCCTCCTGGACGTTGGCCCACGTCTCCCACAGCGAGAGCGTGACGAACCCGTCCGGCGGGTCGACCGCGAGGTACAGCGCCCGCGGCCCGACCTGCAGCTCGCGGTCCGCGACCGTGCCCTCGCGGGCTCGCGCCACGTAGTCGTCGAGCGATCCGAGGTTGGTCCGTCCGATCACGAGGCGGATGATCGTGACCTCGGCGTCCGGCTCCGGATCAAAGGCGACCGCGACCGGCAGCGTCACCACGCTCCGGTCGGTCGTCGTCTCCAGCAGCTCCGGATGGAACACGGGTGGCTCGAGCTGTTCGCCGACTGCCTCGACCATCGCCGAGTGGGACTGCCAGAGCGTCGCGACGAGCCGGGGGCCATTTTCGCCGGGTCCCCTGCGACCCGCGAAGACCGCGCGGTTCCCGGGGAGGCGGGCGGCTTCCGGGATCAGGTTCGCTCGGAGCGATCGATCGAAGCCGGGGCCGGTGGGCCGGAACCGGACAAGCCGGAGGATGGACGG
Source organism: uncultured Chloroflexia bacterium (assembly GCA_963772565.1). Classification (GTDB taxonomy): domain Bacteria; phylum Chloroflexota; class Limnocylindria; order Limnocylindrales; family CSP1-4; genus CAIXZV01. The sequence continues at coordinate 1,234 of CAVYXU010000017.1, read as the reverse complement.
GTTCAACAGGTGCTCCTGGGGCACTGCGGAGCGTACGCAGTCCGATGGTTGCCCGCAATACCGGCTGCAATCCGCCTGTGACCGGCACGGCGTTAGCATGATCGCGGACGCGAGGGCGAGACCGCTAGCGTCCTCACCACGCTGCTTGGGTCAGATGGCGGACCCACGGGAGAACCCAGATGGACGAGTCCCTCAGAGATCATCCGGTTCTTGGCCCCATCGCTCGAGACGAGGTCATCAGGGCGGCCGTCCAGGCCGGCTACGCGGACGTCGTCGTCACGGAACGGCGCCTTGTCATCGCCTCGGAGGCCCGGGTGATGATGGACGTGGAGATGGACAACGTGCGACGGATCCAGTTCGACATCGAGCGGGTCCGTCCTGCGACGCTGGTCGTCGTCCCCGAGCACTCGACGCACGCACCCCAGGTGATTGCCGTGCCACCCGAACAGTACGAGCGCGTCGCGCACCTGCTGGTCGTTCTCGGCCAGCACCTGGCGGGGACCCCTGACGCGGAGTCCTGACGCGGTCCCGCGGGCTGGAGGTGCCGTCCTGGAGACCGAGAAGCAGCGCATCGACCGCGAGCTGATCGAGCAGCTCAACGAGTTCCGTGTCGCCCTGCCCGGCGTGCAGGTGCTGTTCGCGTTCCTCCTCGTCCTGCCATTCCAGACGGCGTTCGACAAGGTGACCCAGCTCCAGCTGGCTCTGTACTATCTCGCCTTCATCGCGACCACGAGCGCCTCGGTCCTGCTGATCGCGCCGACCACGTACCACCGGATCACGTTCCGTGAACCGGACAAGGCGCGGATGCTCCGGACGTCGAACCGCCTGTTCCTGATCGGGATGGCGCTGCTCGGACTGTCCATCGTGTCGGTTGCCTATCTCGTCACGAGCGTCGTGCTCGGGGACGCAATGGGCATGCTGGCGGCGGCTGCCGTAGCCGTCCTCGTGGCCTACCTCTGGTTCGGGCTTCCGCTCCTGCGCAAGACACGCGACGGGAGCCGGAGGGCCTCGGGCTGACGGTGCCGGCGGGAACGCGGGGGCTCACTCCGCGGGCTCATCGGGGCACGACGCGCGGGCGCTAGCTCCCGGGCACAGCACCGTCGGCGCCAGCCGTCGACCGAGCGCCGCTCCCCGAGATGGGCGACCGGGTCATCGTCCGCCGGGCGCGCGGCCGGTGCAAGGAATCCGAAACAGCCGCAGCGGGGACTGTGGTTGGGGGAGGTCCGGGCGGGCG
>CAVYXU010000016.1:0-48175 GCA_963772565.1 uncultured Chloroflexia bacterium | reverse complement strand
TGACGATCGTGCAGTCCGTCATTGGCCCGTGCCTGTGCGCTCGATGAGCGTTTTCACATCTACGATCGACGGGCGAGGTCGATCAGCCGCCGAGCTCGTCGGGGAAGAGTGGCCGCACCCACAGCGAATACGGCTGTCCCGACGCGACGAAGGCCGTCGTCGCCGATGCCGATGCCAGCAGCGGCGCCAGCGCGGCAGCGGCGTCGCCGGTGACGATGCCCGAGCGGAGCCCGGGAACTCCCAGGTCCGGCACGGCGGGCACGCCGAAGTCCGCCGGACCGGCCGCCAGGGGCCACGGGATGGACGGACCGCCGGGCTCGGCCCGCGGCGCTCCGGGCGCGTCGTAGATCCGGTAGCCGGCCGGCGCATACGGGACGGCGGGTGCTGACGCCGATCCCCACGTCGCGGTCGGATCCGTCAGCTGGGCGAGCAGGTCGAAGGCGGCGGCTCCGGCACCGTCGCCCCCGGGCGCACCCGGGCCACCCGGGAGCCCCGGAGCGCCGCCATTGGCGAACCGGCTCACGATCGTGTTGCCGTCGATCACAACGGTGAACACCGCGGATCCGGTGTCGGCGACGCCCCCGCCGCCGCCACCTTCCCGGTCCAGACCGGCTGCCCGGATCGCGTCGAGGATCGCCGCCGCGCCCGCCGATCCGACATCCCGGACGTCGACCGGCTCAACGAGCGGCGACGATCCGTCGGCGCTGGGGCCGGCCGGCGTGTAGATCCTGCCGTCGGCGTCGACCACCACGATCGGTAGCGCCGCGATGCCCGCCGACGGGTTGATGAACCCGCCCTCGCTCGTCACCTCGAGCAGCAGGGCCGGCGCCGGCTCGGTTGATGGCGCCGCGGACGGTGCGGCGGATTCCGCGGGACCCGACGGCGGCGCTCCGGTCGGAATCGGGGTGACCGATCCGGATCCGCAGGCGGCGAGCTGCAGGACGAGCATCAACCCGACGAGCACTCGGCGCGTGCGGGGCTGGCGGGAATACAGCTTGGACACTTACGTTGGCCTCGATGGGACGCGGCGATGTTGCCGTGGCGGCAGGACGTACCCGCATCCCCGCCGGTTCCGCAGCGATCCCGGCCCGCCTCAGCCGCCCGACCGGTTCCCCCACCGCCACTCGATCGAGCCCGTGTAGCAGTGATTGAGGTACAGGCACAGGCCCGCTGACATGTCCCACTGGCGGCCCGTGACGTACGGTCCGCGATCGATCACGGGGACCGTGATCGATCGCCCGTTGGCCGGGTTGCGGAAGGTCACCAACGTGCCGCAGGGCAGCGTGCGGTGCGCTACGCCGATCAGCGTCTGGGTGTAGGCGAGACCGCACGCGGTGCGCCGTCCATAGAAGCCGGGCCCGTACCAGCTGATGTTGCCGTCGAAGCGCCAGTAGTTCTTGAGGTAGGTGCCCACCAGGGCGGCAGGCTGCGCGATCGTCGGCCTGGTGGGTGTGGTTACGGCTCGACCCGGCTCAACGAACGTCGAATCAGGCCCGAGCCATCCGGCCGAGCGAGACGCTGTGTCGAGTGATGGAATTGCCGTCGCCGGAGAACCGGCGGGCAGCTCGATCGACACACGGCGCAACGACGCCGGATCGACCGTCCGGGCGGAGCTCGGGGCACTCGAGCCCGCGGGTTCAGGTAGGGCGACCAGGGCGGACACGGCCATGAGGGCCGCGATCGCGACGATGAGCCTGGTGCGCACGATCTCGACGCAGCCTACCCGGAGCTGTCAACTCGTGCACGCGACGGGCCGCCTGGCGCCACAGCGAACCACCGCTGGACCATCGGACGAGCCCCGTTCGGGACCATCGGATGGGCCGCCGCGGGTCACGCACGGACCCGCCGGTGGTAGCGTCCGGCCAACCGGGCGCCAACGCGTGCAGCCCCGCAAACCGGCCCTCGTGCCGTCCTCCGACCCGCAACTGGCGGGCTCGTCCACACGGAGATCGACCCTTGCGACTGAGCGGGCGCACCGTCCTCTTGCTGGCCACCCTGATGGGCCTGGTCGCCGTGATCGCGACGGACCAGATCCTGCCGGGCGACACCGAGTATCGGTCGCAGATGCGTGTCTGGCTGGTCGCCCGCGCCTCCTGGCGGTCACGCGCGTCCAGGTGGACCGGGACCGTGCGCTGATCGAGGATCGCCAGCCGGCCGTGGAAGCGATCTCGATCCTCGACGCCCATCACGCACGAATGGCGGCGGAGCTCGAGATGGCGCGCTCGCACTATTCGGCGGGCGCTGCCGTGTACGGCGATCTCGTCGACAGGCTGGCGACGGTGGACGCAGGGATCGCCGATCTCGACCATACCCTTCGCCAGATCGAAGCCATCGGCGGCAGGCTGCCGGCCAGCCTGAACCTGGGTCCCGCGCCCGTGAGCCGCGCGACGTCCGGCGGGAGCGCAACGCGCACGTCGCCTGTCGCCGCGCCGGCGCTGCCCCCCGCGCCGGCCGCACCGCCGCCCGTCTCCGGTACGACCGGCGCCTCGGGAGGCTGATCGCAGGAGCACACCGGCGCTCGCGCGAGCCGTGAACCGCGAACCTCGCGCTAGGCTGCGCGGGTGACGATCGAGAGCAGCAACGCATACCCCGTCGCGGTCGATGGCGAACCTGGGGCCGCCGCCCCGGCACCGGACGCCGAGCGCCAGGTGCGGTTCGACGTCCCGGTCCATCTGCGCCTGACGCTCGGGCTCCATCGTCGAGGACCGGGCGATCCCGCCTGGCGGTTCGAGGCAGGCGGGCAGGTGTGGCATGCGACCCGAACCGCGGCCGGGCCGGCGACGCTGCTCCTCCAACCGGCCGTCGACGGCGTCCTTGCCCGTGGGTGGGGTCCGGGGGCACGGCCGTTGGTCGACGAAGTCGAGGCCCTGATCGGCCTCGAGGACGTGCCGTCGGCGCTGGTACCGCAGCATCCCGTCGTCGCGCAGGCGGCCCGTCGCCTGCGCGGGCTGCGGATCGGCCGAACCGGTGCCGTCCTCGAGGCGGTCGTCCCCGCGATCCTGGAGCAGAAGATCACCGGCGCGGAGGCACGGCACGCGTACCGGGCCCTGGTCCGGGTTCATGGGCAGGCGGCGCCCGGCGGGGCAGGGTTGCGACTCCAGCCGTCAGCCGGGACGCTGGCCGCCCTGCCCTATCACGCGTACCACCCGCTGGGCGTCGAGCGCCGGCGCGCCGAGCTGATCGGGGCGGTCGCCCGCGAAGCGGCACGGCTGGAGCAGCTGGCCGTGGAGGCATCCGGCCCTGGCGGCGAGCCGGCGCGGCTGTACGAGGCCCTCCGGTCGTTCAAGGGCATCGGTCCGTGGACGGCGGCCGAAGTGGGCATCCGGGTGCTCGGCGACCCGGATGCCGTCAGTGTCGGCGACTTCCACCTGCCCAACCTCGTCGCCTGGGCGCTGGCACACGAGCCCCGGGGGACGGACGAGCGAATGCTCGAGCTGCTCGAGCCGTACCGCGGACAGCGCGGTCGAGTGCTCCGGCTGCTCGAGCTGTCGGGGGTCCGCGCGCCGCGATACGGCCCCCGGCTGTCGACGCGGCGGATCGATCTGATCTGAGGCTCGGACCCGGGGCGGCGTCAGCCGGCCGGCGGCGTCTCCTCCCGCATGCCCCAGGGTGAGCCGTACGCCATCAGCAGGTCGAGGAACGGCATCGCGTCGAACGCTTCCGGCCCGAGCACGCCCGCCCCGGCCCACGTTCCGCCCTGGAGCAGCTCCAGCGCGACGATCGGATTGATCGCGGTCTGCCAGACCACGGCCTGGGACCCGTACTCGCGCATCGACCAGCCGTTGTCGACCACGTGGTAGAGGTACACCGCGCGCGGGTGTCCGTCCTTGCCACGACCCGTCACCCATGTGCCGGCGCATGTCTTGCCGTGCATCCGATCACCGAGCCCGGCGGGATCCGGGAGGCACGCCGCAACGACATCGCGCGGTGAGATCTCGACTCCCTTGACCCGGACCGGCTTCGTGCTGTCGAGGCCCAGCTTGTGGAGCACCCGGAGGACCTCGATGAACTCGTCGCCCAGCCCGTACTTGAAGGTCACGCGCCTGGCCTTGACCCAGCGGGGAACGAGCAGCACCTCCTCGTGTTCGACGTTCACGCATTCGACCGGCCCGATCCCCTCCGGGAACTCGAACACCTCCGGCTCGCTGAACGGCGGCGTCGTGTACCAGCCGCGATCCGCCTCCCAGATCACCGGTGGGTTGAGGCACTCCTCGATCGTGGTCCAGATCGAGAACGACGGCGCGAACTCGTAGCCGTCGACCGTGAGGTTGGCACCGTCGCGGATACCGACCTCGTCGATCTCGGAGAACAGGTGATCTGCGGCGTAGCGTGCGAACACGTCGGACAGGCCGGGCTCGACCCCCATGCCCACGAACGCGAGCCGGCCCGCCGCCTCCCACGCGGAGGCCTTCGCGAACTGCGCGTCGCCCAGCTTCTCGCCGCTCTCCGCGTGTGGCCGGTCGGGGTGCGGGCGGGACAGGGACATCGCCATGTCCATGTAGTCGATGCCCGCGGCGAAGCTGGCGTCGAAGATCGGCATCACGAACCGCGGGTCCACGGCGTTGAGCACGTGGCTGATCCGGTGCTCGCGGATCAGGGCGACCATGGCCTCCACGTTCGAGGCGTCGATCTGCGCGCCGGTGAAGCGTGCGTCGCCCGCGACCTGGGCCAACGCGTGCTCAACGCGGGCGGCGTCGTAGTCGGCGACCACCATGTGCTCGAAGAACCCACGCCGGGCAGCGATGCCGACGGCGGCACTGCCCACGCCGCCGGCGCCGATCACCAGGATCCGCATGTCTCGATCTCCTTCTCGAGCGAGACGCCGCCGGGGACGGGATCGGGCGCCCACCGGCGCGATGCACAAGCGCTCGCGTCGTCTCCGATCATGATGTCAGCCGCTGGCCGGTTTCGTCGCGCCGGCGCGGCGCATGAAACGCGAGGCACGCCTGCTGGACGGCCGGTGATGTTCGCGCCCGGGGGCGGTAGATTGGTGGCCGGATGCCAGGCACCATCGCAACCCCGCCGCCGCTGACCCGCGCAACCCGTCTCGAGCTGCTCCCGGGGATCCTGCGCGAGCGGATCCTCGTGCTGGATGGCGCCATGGGCACGATGCTCCAGCAACTCCAGCTCTCGGAGGAGGACTTCCGCGGCGCGCGGTTCGCGAGCCACCCGCGCGACGTGCGCGGCGACAACGACCTCCTGTCGCTCACGCGGCCCGACGCGGTGCAGGCAGTCCATGCCGCGTACCTGGATGCCGGCTCCGACATCATCAGCACCAACACCTTCACCGCGACCCGGATCGCGCAGGCCGACTACGGGCTGGAGGACGTCGCCCGCGACATGAACGAGGCCGCCGCCCGGCTGGCCCGAGCTGCGGCCGATGCGGCGGAGGCCCGCGACGGCCGCCCGCGATACGTCGCCGGCTCGCTTGGCCCGACCAACCGGACCGCGTCCATCTCGCCCGACGTCAACGACCCGGCGGCTCGAAACGTCGCGTTCGAGGAGCTGGCGGCCGCGTACCGCGAATCGACCGAGGGCCTGATCGCGGGCGGGGCCGACCTGCTGCTGGTCGAGACCATCTTCGACACGCTCAACGCGAAGGCCGCCATCTTCGCGATCGAGACGGTGTTCGCGACGCTGGCGCTCCGACTCCCGGTCGTGATCTCGGGGACCATCGTCGACGCGTCCGGGAGGACGCTGTCGGGCCAGACCGTGGCCGCGTTCTGGAACAGCGTGCGCCACGCGAACCCGCTGCTTGTCGGCCTCAACTGCGCGCTGGGGGCGCGGCAGCTGCGGGAGCACGTCGAGGAGCTGGGGCGGCTGGCGCCGGTCGCGCTGTCCGCGTACCCCAACGCCGGCCTCCCGAACGAGCTGGGCGGCTACGACGAGACGCCCGACCAGACGGCGGCCGAGCTCGGGGCGTGGGCGCGGGCCGGGCTGCTCAATGTCGCCGGCGGCTGCTGCGGGACCACGCCCGAGCACGTCGCAGCGATCGCCGCCGCGGTTGCGGGTGTGCCACCCAGGGTCATCCCCGAGCGGACGCACGAGACCCGGCTCGCCGGTCTCGAGCCGTTGACGATCCCGATGCCCGGCGGCGTGTTCGTCAACGTCGGCGAGCGGACCAATGTCACCGGTTCCCGCAAGTTCGCGCGGCTCATGGCCGCGGGACGCGACGCCGAGGACGAGGCCGTCGCCATCGCGCGCGACCAGGTCACCAACGGCGCGGTCATCCTCGACGTCAACATGGACGAGGCGATGCTCGACGGCGTCGCCGCCATGACCCGGTTCCTCCGCCGCATGGGCAGCGAGCCCGACATCGCCGCCGTCCCAGTGATGGTCGACAGCTCTCGCTGGTCGATCATCGAGGCCGGACTGCGCCAGCTTCAGGGCAAGGGCGTGGTCAACTCCATCTCGCTCAAGGAGGGCGAGGCCGAGTTCCTGCGCCAGGCGTCGCTGTGCCGCCGGTACGGCGCCGCCGTGATCGTGATGGCATTCGACGAGCAGGGCCAGGGGGACACCACCGAGCGCAAGGTCGAGATCCTTACCCGCGCCTATCGCCTGCTCACGGAGACGGCCGGGTTTGCCCCCGAGGACGTCATCCTAGATCCCAACATCTTCGCGATCGCGACCGGGATCGAGGAGCATGCGCGCTACGCCGTCGCCTACTTCGAGGCGGTCCGCCGGATCAAGGCGTCGCTGCCCCATGCGCGGATCAGCGGCGGCGTGTCCAACGTGTCGTTCGCGTTCCGCGGCAACGACCGCGTGCGCGAGGCGATCCACGCCGTGTTCCTGTACCACGCCATCCGCGCGGGCATGGACATGGGGATCGTCAACGCCGGCGCGCTGCCGCTGTACGACGACATCGACCCGGACCTCCTGGAGCGCGTGGAGGACGTCGTCCAGGACCGGCGCCCGGATGCCACGGAGCGGCTGCTCGAGATCGCCCCCCGGTACGCGGCCGCGGGCGGCCAGGCGCGCGTCGCCGACAACCTCGAGTGGCGCGAGCTGCCCGTCGGCGAGCGCCTCACCCATGCGCTGGTGGAGGGGATCGACGCGTTCATCGTCGAGGACACCGAGGAGGCGCGCCTGCTCACCAGCCGGCCGCTCGACGTCATCGAGGGCCCGCTGATGGCGGGCATGAACGTGGTCGGCGACCGGTTCGGCGCCGGGCGGATGTTCCTGCCCCAGGTCGTCAAGAGCGCGCGCGTGATGAAGAAGGCCGTGGCGCACCTCATCCCATACCTCGAGGCCGAGCGCGAGGGCACGGGACGGCGCGCGGGCACGATCGTGATGGCCACCGTCAAGGGCGATGTCCACGACATCGGCAAGAACATCGTGGGCGTCGTGCTCGGCTGCAACGACTACGAGGTCATCGACCTCGGCGTGATGGTTCCCGCCGCGCGGATCCTCGAGACCGCACGCGAGGTGGGGGCGGACCTGATCGGTCTGTCGGGATTGATCACGCCGTCGCTGGACGAGATGGTCCACGTGGCGTCGATGATGGAGCGCGAGGGCATGACGACCCCGCTCCTGATCGGCGGGGCGACGACGTCGCGCGTCCATACCGCGGTCAAGGTCGAGCCGGCGTACTCGGCGCCGGTCATCCACGTCGTCGACGCCTCGCGCGCGGTCGGGGTTGCGGGCGCTCTGCTGGACCCGGCGCGCCGGGAGGCGTACGCCGCCACCGTGCGCGGGGAGTACGAGACCGTGCGCCGCGAGCGCGAGGGGCGCCGCGCGCGCGAGTCCCGGCTGTCGCTCGCCGAGGCGCGGGCCAACCGGTTGCGGGCCGACTGGTCGGCACCGCCACCGCGACCCACGTTCGTGGGCGTCCGGACGCTCGACGACTACCCGCTCGCCGAGCTGGTCGACCGGATCGACTGGACTCCGTTCTTTGCCACCTGGGAGCTGCGCGGCGCCTATCCCGCGATCCTCGACGACCCCCGCGTCGGCGGCGCGGCGCGCTCGCTCCACGACGACGCGGTGGTGATGCTGCGGAGGCTCGTCGAGGAGGGCCGGCTCAGCGCGTCCGCGGCGGTTGGCTTCTGGGCAGCCAACTCGACCCCCGATGACGACATCGTCCTGTGGGCGGACGATGCGCGAGCGACCGAGCTCGGACGGCTCAATGCGCTCCGGCAGCAGATGGCCAGAACGGACGCACGACCGAACCTGTCGGTCGCGGACTTCGTCGGTCCGGCCGGCGTCGCGGACTATGTCGGGGCCTTCGCGGTGACCGCGGGACACGGGCTCGACGACATCGTCCGGGAGCACGAAGCCGCCCACGACGACTACAGCGCGATCATGGCCAAGGCGCTTGCCGACCGCCTTGCCGAGGCGTTTGCCGAGCGATTGCACGAGCGGGTCCGCAGTGAGCTGTGGGGATACGCACCGGACGAGGCGCTCGACAACGATGGGCTGATCGCGCAGCGATACCAGGGGATCCGGCCCGCGCCCGGGTATCCGGCCACCCCAGACCACACGGCGAAGGGCACGCTGTTCGCGCTGCTGGAGGCCGAGGAGCGCGCGGGCATCCGGCTGACCGAGTCGTACGCGATGCTGCCCACGGCTGCCGTCTCGGGCATCTACCTGTGGCATCCCGAGAGCCGCTACTTCGGCATCGGACGAATCGGGCGCGACCAGCTCGAGGACTACGCCCGTCGCGCCGGCATGGCGGTCGACGAGGCGGCCCGCTGGCTGGGCCAGAACCTCGCCGACGAGCCGCCCGGCTGACGCACGAGCGGGCAGGTCGAACGCGTATCCTCCATCGACCGTGCGCCGGTCCCGGAGCCGACCGCCGCGAAGGAGGCCACCACCGTGCCGTCGTTCGAGAAGTCACCGCCGGAGCTCATCGCCCGCTTCGATGACGCCGCCGGCAGATTCGGGCAGGCGCAGCGCCGGAAGATGTTCGGCTACCCCGCGCTGTTCGTGGGCGGCAACCTCGCAACCAACCTGTTCGCGGACACCTGGGTCGTGCGCCTCGCGGCCGCGGAGATCGAGGAGCTGCTCGCGCTGCCGGGCGCGGCGCCGTTCTCGCCCATGCCCGGCCGGACGATGAAGGGCTACGCGACGCTGCCGCCGGGCGTGGTCGCCGACGACGAGGCGCTCGATAGCTGGATCGAGCGGGCCATCGCGTTCGCGGCGTCGCTGCCCGCCAAGCGCTGACGCTCCCGCCGGTCCGCGCTCCGAACGTCGCGCAATTGGAAATCCATACCTTGGCGGGGGGGCATTTATGGCGTATGCTCGGTGGACGCCCCACCGTAGGGCGAGCCTAGTACGGCCGACTCGATCCACTCCCTCCCGGATTCCGCCGAGGAAGATCGCGGAAACCGTCGCAAACCACGAGGATGTGGATCTCGATGAACGTCGATAAGACGCTCACCTGTGCTGATTGCGGCCAGGCCTTTACCTTCACTGCCAGCGAGCAGGATTTCTATGCCGAGCGTGGCTTCACCGAGCCGCGTCGCTGCCCGTCCTGTCGCGCCAGCCGCAAGGCTGCCCGCAACGCGGACGGCGGTGGCGGCTACAGCGCCGGTGGCGGCTACAGCGCCGGTGGCGGCTACAGCTCCGGTGGCTACGGCTCCGGTGGCGGCGGCGGCTACGGCTCGCGTGGCGGCGGCAGCCGCGGCCCGCGCGAGATGTTCCCCGCAACCTGCTCGTCCTGCGGGCAGGAGACCGAGGTGCCGTTCCGGCCGACCTCGGGCAAGCCGGTCTACTGCAGCTCCTGCTTCGCACAGCGCCGGGCCTGAGCTTCATGGCCGATGTCACACGTCCCGCTACGGGGCTGCCTCCTCGCCGACCGGCACCGCCGGCCGATGAGCGCAAGCACGTGATCGCCGAGTATCGCCATCGCAGCCAGGAAGTCACCTGCGTCTGCGGCTGGGTCGGGAGCTCGCGATCACCCGATGGGCGGACGTCTGACTGGAGCCGACACGTCGCGGCGTCCCGGCTCGAGCGCGGCTGACCCGTCGGCAGCGCACCCCGAACCCGCGTCACACGACGACGACCGCCGGTAACCCGGCGGTCGTTTCGATTCCCCGATGCGTCAGCCCTGGCCCTCGAGCAGCTGGAGCGCCTTGAGCAGCTGCGCGTCGCTCGACGCGGCGAGCTGCGCGACCGTCATGTCACGGAGCTCGTCCGGCCCGAGCGGCTGGGCATCGGCGGCAAGCGCGACCGTCACGTCGGGCAGCAGACCTTCGTGCCAGATCGGTCGGCCCGCCCGGGTCAGCCAGCGCTCGACGCCGATCCGCAGCGAGGAGCCGTCCGCGAGGTCAAACCGCCCCAGGACGGTGCCCGTCCCGAACGTCTTCTCGCCCACCACCTTGCCCCGACCGGCATCCTGGATCGCCCCGGTCACGATCTCGGCCGAGCTGGCCGTGCTGCCATCGGCCAGCACCACCAGCGGGACATCGGTGGCCAGGCCGCCCGGCTCGACCGGTGAGTCGGTCTCCTTGCCACTCGCGTCGATCGCCCGATAGACGATCCCGTCGCCCACGAACTGGCTGGTGACCCCGATCGCCTCGGTCACGTAGCCGCCCGGGTTGCCGCGAAGGTCGAGGATCAGCGCGGTGGCACCCGCAGCCTTGGCACCCGTGATCGCGTCCTGGATCGCCTTGGTCGCGCCGGTCGCGAACTGGTCAAGCCGGATGACGGCGACCGTCCTCCCCGGGGCCATGGCCCAGCTGACCAGTGGCAGGTCGAACTTGCGGCGCGTGATCGTCAGGTCGAGGTTCGGCTGGCCGGCGCGCGCGATCGTGAGCGTGACGTCCTCGCCCTCCGGCCCCCGGACGCGGGCCACGACCTGGTCGACGGTCTCTCCGGTGGTCGGCGTCCCGTCCACGGCCACGATCCGATCGCCCCGCCTGAGGCCCGAGTCGGCCGCGGGCGTGCCCGGGATGATCGAGGCGATGACGACGGCATCCGTCTCCCCGGTCACCCGGACGCCGATCCCGACGAACGTGCCCGAGAGCGACTGGTCCACCGCCTTTGACTCGGCAGCGGTGAGGAACGACGTGTGGCCCACGTCACCGACCGCCTGCGTCATCCCGCTGATCGCGCCGTAGGCGAGCGCCTGGTCGTCGAGGTTCTTGGCGTCAACGTAGTGCTCGTGGAGGTCGCGCCAGGCCTCCTCGATCAGTGCCAGGTCGGCCGCGCCGCCGGACGGTGCCGCCGTGGCCGTTGGGGCACCGGGCCCGCCGAACCAGCCGGACCGGTCCGCCGCGGCGCCGCCGAGGAACAACGATACGGCCAGGATCGGTGCCAGGAAGGCGGCGATCCACGCGGATGTCCGCGACGTTCGGAGCCCCCCCGGAACCGCGAACGGCGACGGCGGAGCCGGAGGCGCGGACGCAGAGGTCGGCGGCATGGCCGCCTGTGCAGCCGGTGGCGCGGCAGGCGGAGCCGCGGTGTCGCCGACAGCGGGGACACCCTCGCCGCCGGGGGTCTGGCCGTCGGGGATCGGGTTCTGGTCGGAGCTGTCGTCGGTGTCGGTCATTCGTGTCCGTTGGGCTGCGTGGGGCGCACCGGGTCGGGCTGCGCGAGGTTCAGCATGACGGGTCGTCCTTCATTGCGGGTGGACGTGCGGTGAAGTTGCCTTACCGATCGACCCGCCCGGGGTCATCGCGCATCGTCCGGCGCGCCGCCCGGGTGGCCCGCACGAAGTGTCGAAGATGGGCCAGCGGCCGCACGTGGCTCGGACCGCCCGCGTAGATCGTCGAGATCGGGACCCAGTCCAGCGTCCAGCCCCGGCGTAGGCAGACGGCGATCATCTCGACCTCGAGCTCGAAGCCGGCCTCGCGGCTGTCGAGCATCGCGGTCATCAGCCGCCGTCCGAGCAGCCGGTAGCCGGACTGGTTGTCGGGGACGTGCCGGCCGACCGCCCACGAGAAGATGGCGGTGCCGAGCGTGTTCGACAGCCGTCGCACCGGCGGCATCCGCCCGAAGTCCCGCCGCCCGATGATGAGCTCCGGCCGCGGTCCGGCGGCACCGGGCGCCGAATACCTCGCGAGCAGCCGCGGGATCTCGGCAGGATCGTGCTGACCGTCGGCGTCGAGGGTGACGACCGCATCCCAGCCGTCGTCGAGCGCCCGCCGGAACCCGGCTCGAAGCGCGGCACCCTTCCCCTGGTTCGGCTGCTGCCGGAGGACGACGGCGCCGGCAGCCTCCGCGACGGTTGCCGTGTCATCGCTCGAACCGTCATCCACGACCAGGACCGCCAGATGTCGTCGCGCTGCCGTGACCACGTCACCGACGCGCGGCCCCTCGTCGTGAGCCGGGACCAGCGCCAGGATCCGCGACACGGCGTCCGTCACTCGCCCGTGGCGTCCGCGCGACCGGGAACGGGCGCATCGTCCGGATCGAGGATCTCCGCGTGCCCCAGGACCTGCTCCCGGGTGCCGACCACGTTGTGGATTCGACATCCATGGTGGCCGTCGATATCCCAGCCCCCGGCCGACCTCGTCATCGGCGGATTATCCGCGCGCGACGACCGGACGGTCAGCCGGTCTGGAACGACAGGCTCTTGACGATCGGCGCGGCGTTGCTCAGCAGGCTGTTCATCAGGGTCCCGTCGAACGCGTCGACGTCGACGACGACGGTGCCGCCGCCGGGCAAGTCCAGGATGTACAGGCGGAGCCGCTCGCTGCCCGCGACCACCCAGCGAAGATCGCTTGTGGGGCCGACGAGCAGCGCCACCGTGGGCAGCCCGTTCGCGAACGGGCAGGAGCTGGTCCAGCCGGCGGCGATCCCGATGTCGAGAGACGTGCCCCGCAGGCCGCCCACGGTCACCATTGCCGGCGTGCTGACCGTCAGCCCGTCGAGGCTGCGGATCCACAGAACGAGATCCGTGGACGTGGACCCGATCCCGGGCTCGGCCGCCGTGGGACATGCCGGGTCCTGCGATGCTGCGACGACATCCCGGAACACGTAGATGCCGGCCACCTCCGATCCTGCCGGGCGCAGCTGGAGGTACCCCGCCGTGTCCGCCGCAAGCTCCCAGCCGTCCGGCACCGTGAACGTGGCCGGTGGCTGGAACGCCGCCGACGTGTAGGTTCCGGCGGGAAGCGATGACGACACCGGTCCGGTGGCCGCGGGCGGAGCGCTCGAACCGCAGGCGGCGACGAACAGGGTCATCGCGACCGCGAGGACGCGGCGGTGCACCATCGATCTCCTTGGCTCGGCCCTGGCGGCAATGGACGATGTCCCAGCCTAGCCCGGCCGCTGCCGTCCGCCCTCGTGACACTCGTCACGTTTTCGGCGCGGGCGGTCACGTCCGCGGCGATACCTGAAGCCGTGTGGCGGTCGGACCTGGTGGCACCGATTCGAGCGACTCCGCGAGGATCGCGATCTGGTCCGGCGTCACCCGGCAGCAACCGCCGATCAACGAGGCGCCCGCCGCATGCCACCTGGCCGCGGCGGCACCGTCGACTCGCGACGACGACGGGCCCGTCCACCGGCGCCCCACGGCGTCCCAGCCTTCACCGCTGTTCGGGTAGGCCACGATCGGCTTGGCCGTGACGCCGCGAGCGAGGCGGACCAGCGACGCCACGTGCTCGGGCGCGGTGCAGTTCACGCCGACCGCGACGACGGCCGGCGATCCGGCTACGGCGGCAACCGCCGCCTCGAACGGCTCGCCGCTCCGAAGGTGCGCACCGTCAGCGCACGAGAAGCTGATCCACGCCGGCGTCCCGGGGAGTTCCTCGAGGAGGCGGGTGACGGCCACGGCCTCGTCCAGCTCCGGGATCGTTTCGATCGCGAGCAGATCGGCATCCGTCGCGGCCAGGACCCGCAGCCGCTCCCGGTGAAACGCCATCAACTCTCCGACGGTGAGCCCGTACCGGCCGCGGTATTCGGAGCCATCGGCGAGCATCGCGCCGTACGGGCCGATCGAGGCGGCAACCAGCAGCGGCCCGGGGTCGGGGGCGCCGCGAGCGGCCAGCTCGGCGTGGAACCGGTCACGCGCGTTGACCGCAAGGGTCACGCTCCGGTCCAACAGCTCCACCGCCTGGTCGTGGTCGAGCCCGCGCCTGGCGAACCCCTCGAACGTGGCCTGGTAGCTGGCCGTCGTCGCGACGCGAGCGCCGGCGCGGAAGTACGCGAGATGCGCCTCGACGATCGCCTCCGGCGCGGTCTCGAGTAACCTCGCGGACCACAGCCGGTCGGACAGGTCGTGACCCTGCGCTTCGAGCTGCGTCGCGAGCCCGCCGTCGAGCACGACGGCACCGAGGGCGGCCAGCGGGGGGCCGAAAGGATCCGGATGCATGCCCACATCGTGCCTCAGCCGGGCGGCGCAGGTCAGGCGGTCGGCGGCTCGGACGTGAAGACGCCACCGCTGGGACGTCATGACGCCTCCCGGGGATGGGTTGGCCGGGCCGGTTTCGGGCTGGCCAAATACTAGCCCATGGGCTACCATTAGACCGACAGGCGGGATGTCGGCGCGCACGCGCCGTCCCACGGCCGGTCGGCAGCCCTCGCGGTCCGGCCCGAGCACCACGGAGGTCGCCCATGCTTCGACTCACCACCCAGGCCATCGATCACCTGCAGCGCGTCCGCGGACAGCGCGGGATCGATGCGAAGGAGCTCCCGCGGTTCATCCGGCGATCCGGGCGCCTGGCGCTCACCTTCGTTCGCGCACCCGAGGAAGGTGACCGGCTGGTCGACGGCGGCCGCATGTCCACGCTCGTCGCGCCCAGCGCGGCGGACCTGCTGGACGGCAAGACGATCGACGTCAAGGCGACCGAGGGCAAGTCCCTGTTGGTGGTCAAGCACCGCCGAGAGGCCGCGGCATCGAAGCGCGGCCGTGGCGCAATGACGAGCCCGACCACCGCCTGACGCACACCCGACACCGCCTGACGCACACCCGACACCGCCTGACACACACCCGACGTGGACAGGATGGGCCAGGTCGCGTCTACGCGATGCACTAGCGGGCGCGGGCCGCGGTCAGGATGCCCAGACCGGGCCTGACGCCCCGACCGGGTCTAGTGAACGCGCGACTCGAGGCCCTTCCAGAACGGCTCGCGAAGCTCCGCCTTGAGGATCTTGCCGGTGCCTCCCTTGGGTAGCGCTTCGTGGAAGTGGATCTCCCGGGGCACCTTGAACCGGGCGAGGCTTGCGCGGCAATGCGCCTTGAGCTCCGACGCCGTGGCGGCTGCGCCCGGCTTGAGCACCACGATCGCCACCGGGGCCTCGCCGAACTTCTCGTCCGGCGCCGCGACAACCGCGCACTCCAGCACGGCCGGGTGCGCCGCGAGCGCGTTCTCCACGTCGACCGACGAGATGTTCTCGCCGCCGCGGATGATCACGTCCTTGGAGCGGTCCTTGATCACGACATAGCCCGCCTCGTCGAGCGTCGCCATGTCGCCGGTGTGGAGCCAGCCGTCGTGGATGGCCGCAGCGGTCCCATCCGGATCGCGGTAGTAGCCCAGCATCACGGTGTTGCCACGCACGACGATCTCGCCGATCTGCTCGGCGTCCGGCCGGACGTCGCCGCCGGCCGAATCGACGACCCGCACGGAGACACCGGGGATCGGCCAGCCCGTCATCGCCTGGCGCTCGGGCCGCCGGTCGGGCGGCTCGGTCTCCCCGAGCATTCGCCGCGGCTGCGCGATCGTGACGATCGGGCTGGTCTCGCTCAGGCCGTAGCCAACGATCGCCTGCACACCGAGCTGTTCCTCCAGTGCGCCGACCAGGGCCGGCGATGCGGGCGATCCGCCGATGATCAGCTGCTTGAGGCTCGACAGGTCGTGCTTCGGACGATCGTGGTGGTGAAGGACGGCGTTGAAGATCGCCGGCACGCCCAGCAGACGCGTGACGCCGTGGCGCTCGACCTGCTCCATCAGCGCGACCGGGTCGAACTTGCGGAGCATCACGTGGCGGCCGCCGATCATGGTCACGAAGTGGGGCACGCCCCAGCCGTTGACGTGGAACATCGGGACGACGTGGAGGACCACGTCATCCTCGTCGTACCGGAGCGAGAGCTGGGCGTTGAGCGAGTGGAGGTACAGCGCGCGCTGGCTGAGTGCGACACCCTTCGGCAGACCCGTCGTACCGCTCGTGTAGAACAGCTCGGCGATCGCGTTCTCGTCGATCTGCGGATGCCGCGGCTCGGACGAGCCGCCCGACAGCAGCGCCTCGTACTCGTTGCCGGCGACGCCGCCAGGCTCTCCCTCGAGCACCACGAAGCGCGGTCGCGTCGAGAGCTGGGGCGCGATCGCCTCGACCAGCGGCGTGAAGTCCCGGTGGAAGAACACGACCCTCGAGCCTGCGTGATCGAGGATGTACGCGATCTCGTGGGGCGCCAGGCGGATGTTGACCGGGTTCAGCACCGCACCGGCTTCGAGGACGCCGAAGTAGGCCTCGAGCAGGTGGTGGGTGTTGTAGGTGATGAATGAGACCCGGTCGCCGGGCTCCACCCCGAGGCCGACGAGCGCGTTGGCGAGCCGGTGGGTCCGTTCGGCCCACGCGTGGTACGTGAGCACCGTCTCGCCATCGACGACGCCGACCTTGTCGCCGAAGTAGGCGGCCGCCCGGTCGCGGAACTCGAGGACGGAAAGGGGCACGAACACGGGAGACCTCCTCGCTCACGCAGCGACTGAGTATGTGAGTCCGAGTTTGGCGCACCCACCTGGCGCCTGCTACGCGGCCGCGACGCCGCGGGAACGAAGGCGTCGACGATGGCGGCGATGGAGCGGTCGCGGGCAGTCGTGGAGCCGCAGCCTTGCGCAACGGGCCATGGCGGGAGCCCTCGCGCGACGGCCCCGCGGTCATCTCCCGCCCAGGTTCAGGCGCGCTGGTCGGTGCTCGGCTTCTCCCACAGGTTGACGCCGGAGTCGACGGCGTAGCGGTCGATCTCCGTCAGCTCCTCCGGCGAGAACGCCAGGTTGGCGAGCGCGCCCACGTTCTCGACGACCTGCGCCGGTGAGCTTGCGCCGACGAGCGTGCTCGTGACCCGCGGATCGCGCAGCACCCACGCGTACGCCATCTGGGCGAGGCTCTGGCCACGCCGCTTGGCGATCTCGTCGAGCGCGCGAACCCGGGCGAGGGTCTCCTCCGTCAGCGCGTCGCGCGGGAAGGAATCGCCACCCGGGCGATTGACCCGGGCGTTGGCCGGGATCCCGTCGAGGTACTTGTCCGTCAGCAGGCCCTGGGCGAGCGCCGTGAACGCGATCATGCCGGTTCCCAGCTCACCCAGCGCGTCGAGCAGGTCCGGCTCGATCCATCGGTTGAGCAAGTTGTACGACGGCTGGTGGATGAGCAGTGGCACGCCCTCGGCACGCAGAATGGCCGCGGCTTCGCGGGTCTTGGTCGCGGAATACGAGGAGATCCCAACGTACAGCGCCTTGCCCTGCCGGACGGCCGTCGCCAGGGCGCCCATCGTCTCCTCGAGCGGCGTGTCGATGTCGAACCGGTGCGAGTAGAAGATGTCGAAGTAGTCGACACCGACGCGACGCAGGCTCTGGTCGAGGCTTGCCAGCACGTACTTGCGCGAGCCGCCGCCCTGGCCGTACGGCCCCGGCCACATGTCCCAGCCGGCCTTGCTCGAGATGATCAGCTCGTCGCGATGTGCCGCGAGGTCCTCGCGCAGGATCCGCCCGAAGTTGATCTCGGCGCTGCCGTACGGCGGGCCGTAGTTGTTGGCGAGGTCGAAGTGGGTGATGCCCAGGTCGAAGGCGGTCCGCACGATCTCGCGCGACGTGGACATCGGGGTCGTGTCGCCGAAGTTGTGCCACAGGCCTAGCGAGAGCACAGGCAGCTGGAGGCCGCTGGGACCACAGGCGCGGTACGCCATGCTGTCGTAGCGGCCCGGCGCGGGAGCGTAGTTCATCGGTGGTTCTCCGGCGGGCGGACGCAGGTCAGGAGGCCATTGTCGCCCGAGCCGCCGCGACGCGTGCGGCGGGGCGACGACCGCGAGCCTGATCGGTAGACTCAGGTACATGACCGCACGCCACGATTCCCTGCGCGGCACGCTCGGCCGGGTCGGGATCTGGAGCTTCGCGCTGCAGACGCTGAGCGTCGCCGATGCCCGGGCCGCCGTCTCGAGCTACGAGCGCATCGGCTACTCGGCCGTCTGGTTCCCCGAGAGCCAGGGCAGCCCGGAGGCGATGTCCCACGCGTCGGTTCTCCTCGCCGGCAGCCCGCGAATCGCCGTCGGGACGGGGATCGCCAACATCTACGCCCGCGATCCGACCGCGATGATCAACGCGGCCCGGACGTTGTGCGATGCGTACCCGGGCCGGTTCGTGCTCGGGATCGGGGTCAGCCATGCGCCCTCCGTCGCCCACCGTGGCGGCACCTACGGCCGGCCTATCGAGACGATGCGCGCATATCTCGACGCCATGGAAGCAGCCGATTACACCGGGCCGGCGCTCGCGGAGCCGCCACCGATCGTGTTGGCGGCCCTCGGACCGCGAATGCTCGAGTTGGCCGCCGAGCGGGCCGACGGGGCCCACCCCTACTTCGTGCCCGTCGAGCACACCAGGATGGCGCGGGACCGGCTGGGGCCGGGTCCGGTGCTCGCGGTCGAGATGGCGGCCGTCATCGACACCGATGCCGCGCGTGCCCTGACGGTGGCGCGTGCCTTCGGGACCCGCTACCTCGAGCTCGAGAACTACGCCAACAACCTGCGCCGGCTCGGCTGGGGCGACGATGATCTGGCGGGCGGCGGCAGCGACCGGCTGCTCGATGCGGTGGTCCCGCAGGGGGATGCCGCCGCGATCGCCGGGCGGGTGCGCGAGCACCTCCAGGCGGGCGCGGACCACGTGTGCGTCCAGCTCCGCGCGACGGATCCGACGGACCTGTGCCTCGAGGCGTACGCGGAGCTGCGATACGCGCTCGCGGACGTGATCGGCGCCGGTACTGGGCCGGACACCGGGCGCTCGGCGCTCGGCTAGGCGTTCCCGCTAGGCCCGGTCGGTGGCCTCGCTGACCCGGCCGTCCGCGCCTTCGACGAGCAGCGGGTCGCCCCGCTCGGCACGAAGCCGGTTCGCGTAGGCGAGCGTGCCCTTCGCTCCGGGCTCGACATCGCCGCGCGCTGGCACGACATGGCCCTGGTAATCGCGGTGCGCGACCGGCCCCAGGACACAGGTGCCGTCCTCGAGCGCGTCCACGACCGCCTTGCTCAGGGCGCCCTCCGACTGCCAGCCCTCGCCGTTGTCGATCAGGTTCTGGAGGAACGGGACCGGGTACCGGTTGAGCCCGTCGCGTTCCGCCTGAAGCTCCGGATCGATCATGCAGGTGACCCTTTCGTCCGCGTACGCCGTGGCAACCACGGCAGATGCCATGTACGGCTGTCGGGCTGCTTCCCGGGCGCAGTCACTGCGGACGGGATGAGGGAACGCGCCCAGGACCATTCTAGTGGTGCTGATGTGCCTGGTCGCTCACCACGCCGCGATCCGACCGCCGGCTACCCGCGCCCTCCGATCAGCGATCGGACTGGCGCAGCCAGAGGTTGACACCCGTCGGCGCCATCACGCGCCGGACGGTGGCATCGAGATCGGCGGTCACCGTGGGCAGGTCCACCTCCGCGCGCAGGCGCTCGGCAAATGCCGCCGCCGTCAGGCCGTGGTCGTGGCGCGCACGGTCGAAGCGCCGGTCCACGCCCGACTGGACGCGGCGGCGAAGGGGCTGGAACAGCGCGAAGGCACCGAGCGTGGACGCCGCAACGGCCAGCGTCTCACCCTGGGTGACGCCGGCAAGCAACGTCTGCAGGGCGATCACGGCGACGGCGAAGACCACGGCCAGGACACCGGTGACGAGCGCGTACGAGATCGTGCGGCTGACAACCCGGTCGATCTCGTAAAGCCGATACCGCAGGACTGCGACGGAGATCGCGATCGGGATCGACGGATAGGTCAGCAGCACGATGAGTTGCGCACCACCCTGGGTCGCCATGCCCATGACCTGTGTGGCGATCACCCAGGTCGCGGTTCCGAGCGCGACCACCACCACCGCCGCGACGAGCCAGCGATACTGGAGGCGCTCGAGGCCGGTGGACCGACGGAAACGGGCGAACATCGAGATGAGTGCCACCAGGGCGACGTCGCTCATCATCGGGTACAGCACATCTGCGGGCGGGATCCACGCCGTCACAGAACCGGTCGGGTCAATGCCGAGCGGGTTGGGCACGGCGACCTCATCTACCGAGCCGGCGGGGAGAACGCTGAGGGTCGGTCCGACCGCCATGAGCACAGCCAGGATGACGACGGCGGCCAGGGCCGCTCGGCCGACCCAGCGCCAACGACCGGACGGCAGCCGTCCACCTGGGTACACGAGCGCGATGCCGACCAACCCGCCCATCACGAGGCTCCAGCCCCAGTTGTAGGCCCAGGCGGAGGCAGCACCGAGCGCGTCGAGGTGGCCCGACTGGAGGTCGGCCAGCCCCGCGGTCACACGGACGCTCCCCAGCGCGAGCCCGGTCGCGACGACCAGCAGCAGCCAGCCGATGCTGTTCGCCGGCCGGCGCACGACGAGGTAGGCCCCGGCGCCGCCGTAGGCGACGAACAAGATCGTTGCGTCGAGACTGACAAAGGCAAGGCACGCGACCAGGGCGGCGACGAACCCGATGATGAGCGCGCCGCGCGCAACGAGACCCGCCGTGGACATCCCGCCTCGGGCGATCAACTGCCATCGGCCGGATCGGCGCGGGCCGAGGCCGCGGGGTAGGCTGCTCCGAGGTCGATCCATCCCGCACAGGCTGCATCCTCATCGTTCGCACATCGTTACGGGTCGACTCCGGCGGCAGCAGGGCATCCGATGGAACGCAAGTGGCTCATTCTCTCGACCGTCTCGCTGGGATCGCTGATGGCGACCCTCGACGGCAGCATCGTCAACATCGCCCTGCCCCGGATCCAGGCGGACTTCGGGATCGACCTGACGACCGTGGAATGGGTGGTCGTCGCCTACCTGCTGGTCGTCGGCTCGCTGCTGCTGCCCGTTGGCCGGCTGGGCGAGGTGCTCACCTTCAAGCGGGTGTACCTCGTCGGGTTCGGCGTGTTCACGATCGCGAGCGTCTGCTGCGGCGCCGCACCGAACGAGGCGGTGCTGATCGCATTCCGGGCCGTCCAGGCCACCGGGGCCGCGATGATCATGGCCATGGGCCCCGCCATCGTGGCCCGGACGTTCCCGGCCAGCGAGCGCGGACGAGCGCTGGGGCTCAACGGTGTGAGCGTGTCGATCGGCCTGAGCCTGGGTCCGGCGCTGGGCGGTCTGCTGACCCAGCTGGCCACGTGGCGAGCGATCTTCCTGATCAACGTGCCGATCGGGCTGCTGGCGGTCGTCTGGGCCTCCCGCGTGCTGCCGGCCGAGACGCCCGGGCGCGGCCAGTCGTTCGACGTGCGCGGGGCCGTGCTCTCCGGCGGCGCCCTGTTCGCCTTGCTGCTCGCGCTGAGCGAAGGTCAGTCGTGGGGCTGGACCAGCCCGGCAACGCTCGGGCTGCTGGCCGTGTTCCTCGTGCTGGGCGTCGCGTTCATCGTGGTGGAGCAGGCGTCGATCCAGCCGATGATCGATCTCGCGCTGTTCCGGATCCGGCCGTTCGCGGCCGGCCTTGCGAGCGTGGTCGTGGCGTTCGCCGGCCTGTTCACCGCGACGTTCCTGTTGCCGTTCCTCCTCCAGCAGGGATCGGGCTTTTCCCCGATCGAGACCGGCCTGCTGCTCACGCCAGTCCCGATCTCGATGGCCGTCGTCGCCCCGTTCAGCGGCGCGGCATCCGACCGGTTCGGGCCGCGCGCGCTGGCCAGCACCGGCATGGCGGTCATGGCCCTGGGGCTGCTGAGCCTCACCCAGCTCCCGGCGGACTTCGCGCTGCCCGACCTCGTCTGGCGTCTGGTGGTCCTGGGCGTCGGCCAGGGCCTGTTCATGAGCCCCAACAGCAGCGCGGTCCTCGGGTCCGTGCCCCGGCGGCGTATCGGGACGGCATCAGGGACGCTGGCCCAGATGCGCGTCACGGGACAGGCGCTCGGGATCGCGCTGAGCGCCGCCATCGTCGCGACCCGCCTGCCCGTGCACCTGGGAGACCTGGCGGGAAGCGCATCCGGGGACGCGCTGCAGCGCCAGGCGCTGGGCGGGGCGATCCACGACGCGTTCGTGGTCGCGGCCGCCGTGTGCGGGATCGGCATCATCACCAGTCTCGTGCGCGGATCCGGGCGGGCGGATCCCGCCTGACCGCGACAGGCGACGTCGCGGACCCCGCGGCCGTCAGACGAGGCGCGAGACCATCGTGCCGCCCTCGAGCTCCTCGACCGTGACGGCGAACACGAGGTGGTCCCGCCACGCGCCGCCCAGGTGGAGGAAGCGCTCGAAGCGTCCCTCGCAGCGCAGCCCGAGCTTTTCGACGACGCGCAGGCTGGCCGCGTTGTCGGGCTGGATGTCAACCTCGACCCGGTGCAGGCCGACCTCGGCGAAGCAATGGTCGATGAGCAGCGCGAGCGCAACCGGCGCGATGCCGCGACCGGCCGCGGCCGAGTCGACCCAGTAGCCGGCCGTGCACGACCGCAGCGCGCGGTGGACGACGTTCGAGGCGCTGATCTGGCCGACCAGGCTGCCGTCGTACGTGATCACGAACGGCAGCTTCGTCCCGGCGCGCGCCGCCCGCCGCAGCCCGGCCAGGAACGGCGACCACGCTGTCGGACCGTTGCGCTCGAACCACGGCTGATCCGTCGTCGGCTCCCACTTCCGCAGCCACGTTTCATTCCGAAGGCGGACCTCGCTCCACGCGGGCCCATCGTCCAGGCGGGGCGGGCGCAACAGGACCGCGCCGGCTGCGAGCCGGGCCGGCCATCCGGGGTGGGTCGTCATCGGGCTCCTGCGGCTCCGTCGGCCGCAAATGTGAATGGTTCAAGCGCCAGCGTCGAGACCAGCACCAGTACGGCGAATGCCGCGATGACCAGGAACCCGATTGCAAATCCCCCCGTGATATCGAGCAACCCGCCCACGAGCGGCGGTCCGACGATCGCGGTCATCACGCCGCCCCAGCCCACGAACCCCTGGGCCGAGGCGGGGCTCGACGGCACGCTCGCGGCAGCGCCGTTGAACACGGCCGCATAGGGCAGGCCGACGCCGATCCCGGTTGCAAGCAGACCCGCGATCGCGAGAGCCAGGTCGCCGGCCAGCGCCATCGTGGCCAGCCCGGCCGCAGCCAGGCCCAGTCCAAGCCGAATCAGGTGGACCGGCGGCATGCCGCGCTCGAGGATCAGGCCGCCACCCGATCGGGCCGCGATCCCGGTGACGAGGACCAGCGAGCCCAGCGTCCCGCCGACCACGAGGGAGAGCCCGAACGCGCTCGTCACGTAGGTGACCACCCAGGTCCCGAGGACCATGGCGAGGCCGAATCCGCACATGTGGCACAGCGCCAGCAGCCAGCTGTTGCGCGCTCGAACGGCTGCCCCGAGGCCGAGACCGCTTGCCGATGCGATCGGCCGGCGACCGGCCGGCGCGAGCCTCCACCAGGCGACCCAGAGACAGAGCACGGCCAACCCGGAGACGAGGTACGCACGTCTCCAGTCGCCGTCCCCGCCGGCCAGGATGGGCATGTAGATGAGCGTGCTCGCGGACCCCGCCAGAAACGAGGCACCGTACAGGCCCTGGGCGAGGTGCTGTCCCCGCCCCGCAAAGACGCCCCGGGTGTAGGCAGCACCCGCGGCGAAGGCGAAGCCACCACCGAGGCCACCCACGAAGCGCCATGCCAGGAGGTCGGCATAGCCGGGTGACAGCAGGCCGCAGCCGAGGGTGCTGAGGCACGCGACGAGGAACCCGGCGGTCACCGCGGGACGCGATCCGTAGCGATCTGCGACGGCACCCCCGAACAGCATCAGCGTCGCCGCGCCGAGGAAGAACGAGGTCGCGATCGCGCCGGCGCTCGCCGCGTCAAGCGCGAACTCATCGCTGATCAGGCCGAGGACGGGGCCGTGGTTCGTGTAGCTCGTCGACACGGCGACCGCAAAGGCGCAGATGAGAACGAGAGCGCGGCGCGTGTCTGCCGGGGGCACGGACCGACTGTACCCGGTCGATGAGGCAGGGACGTCCCGCCGCCGCACGCATCGACGCGGCCACGTCCGGCCGCGACACGACCACCCACGGCCAAGGTACCTTCGTGGGTGAGCTGGCGATGCTCGCGCAGGCACGGGAGATGCGATGAAGGTCGGTCTGATGGCGCCCCAGGGATGGAAGGGCGAATACGACGGGTGGCAGGCGGGAGACGCCTGGACGCGCACCCTTGAGCTCGCGGCCCAGGCCGAGGCGCTGGGGTTCGAATCGCTGTGGGCCTTCGACCACTTCCACACGGTGCCCGATCCCACCGACGAGATCACCTTCGAGTCGTTCACCATGCTGGCTGCCCTCGCGATGGCGACGAAGCGCGTCCGCCTTGGCCACATGGTCGTATGCACGGGCTTCCGCAACCCCGGCCTGACGGCAAAGCTCACCTCCACGATCGACGTCATCTCGGACGGCCGCTTCGAGCTCGGGATAGGCGCCGGCTGGAAGGAGGAGGAGTGGCTGGCGTACGGGTACGGGTTCCCGCCCATCGCCGAGCGGCTGGCACAGCTCTCCGATCATCTCGAGATCATCACGCGCATGCTCGCGCCCGGCCGCGCCAGCTTCGCCGGCGACCATGCACAGGTTCAGGGGGCGATCAACATCCCGAAGGGGATCCAGCCCCACATCCCGCTCATCGTGGGCGGCAACGGCCGCCGCAAGACCGCGGGTCTGGCCGTGCGGTTCGCCGATGAGCTCAACTTCGTGTTCCTGGACGCGTCCGAGATCCGGGTCCGGATGGACGAAGTGCGGACCCTGTGCGAGACCGAAGGCCGCGACCCCGCGACGCTCCGGTTCTCGCTGTACGCGAGCGACGATGAGATGGCCAGGAAGGGCCAGGCGCGCGTCGACCATCTCGGCGAATACGGCGAGACCGGCCTGGATCGGATCGTGGCCTTTCCCACCCGGTCGGATCCGACCACCGATGCCCAGGCCGCGTTCGCAGAGGATTGTCGGGCAGCCGGGATCGCGCTGGCGGCCGGCTGATCACCGAGCGCGCCACGCCCGTCGGTCCCGATCGCCATGGTCGCTCAGGAGGCGGGGCGCATCTCCGGACCGGATGACGGAGCGGCGCGCAATCTCGCCCGCAGGATCGCTCCCGGCGAGGTCAGGCGAGGATCGCGCCGTGATCGGGCAGGATCTCGTCGATCCGACCCAGCACCTCGAGGAACCCCTGAACCGGTCGCGGTACCGCAGGATCGAATGAGGCCTTCCGAACCGCAACGATCCGTCGTCGCGTCGGCGCGACCCCATTCATCGGGATGGTCCGCAGGACGCCTCGCGCGACCTCACCCGCGATCGCCGTGACGGGTAGCAGCGCGACGCCCAGGCCCTGGCGGACGACCTGCTTGGCGGCCTCGATGTTGTCGAGCTCGATGATGCTCCTCGGCTTGACGCCCGCGGTCCTGAACATGAGATTGGTCAGGTCGTAGTAGCTCGACATCTTGTCGAACAGGACGAGCGTCGAATTGGCGATCTGCCTGACGTCGATGCTTCGCTGGCTCGCGAACGCATGGCCCGGGGGGACGACGAGCAGCAGCTCATCCTCGTACAGCGGTTGCATGATCAGGTCCGGATGGTGGAGCTCCCTGATGAGCCCGATCGCGAGCTCACCCCGGGCGACCAGATCGGCGATCTCCTCGGAGTGGCCGGTCCGTACGACGAGCCTGATGCCGGCGAACCGCGCCACGTACCGCGCCAGGAGCCCGGGCAGCACGTAGGCGCCGACCGAAGGTGCGGTCCCGATCGTGAGCAGCCCCGACTCCCCGCGCGCGTGCTCGCCGACGACGGCGCTGCCGGCCTCGAGCGCCGCGACCGCACGTTCGGCATGAGGGAGCAGCGCACGTCCAGCGTCGGTGAGGCGCATGCCGCGGTGTGAGCGCTCGAACAGCGGCGTCCCCAGCTCAGCCTCGAGCTTCTGGAGCCGGGCAGTCAGCGCCGGCTGTGTGACGTGCAGGGCCTCGGCAGCGCGGCTGAGATTTCCCTGGTGCGCGATCTCGATGAAGCCTTCGACCTGGATGGATACCATCTGCCCGCTTTCCATCAGGATTCTTGATCGTACTGATCATAGCAAGTGTCTTGTCTGATGGTCAGCCATCCCCCAGAATGGTGACTCTGTCCCGTCAGGAGGCGCTTCATGTACCAGCTACCCCAACCCACCCGTCCGACGCCCGATCTCCTCGATCACGGCGTCGTCGTGCCCGGCTGGACCGTCGTGACCTGGACCGCGGTCGGCCCCATGCTCGCCTGGCCACCGCGGCCCGCCTCGCAGGCCGAGCTTGCCGCGTGCAAGTGCCCCGAGGACTGCATCCGCGACCACGAGAACGAGTAGTCACTCGCCAAGGCCGACGCCCGGTCGACACGGCCGGCGGATCGCCCGGGTCGACGGTCACGGTGCCGACCGCTCGGGAGCACGCACGGGAGTCACGCATGCGCCAGCCCCTCCAGTTCCGCGATGGAGTGCGGCGTGCGTACGCCGACGTCTACACGCCGGCGGCGCTCGATGCGTTGGCCGCCCTCATGCGGTTCGAACCCGAACGCCGCGACCTCATGGCGGCCCGGACCCGACGCCGCCGCGATCGTGCGCGTGAGGCCCGCCCGATCTCGTTCCTTGATCCCGGCGACCTGATCCCGCGGACCTCGATTCGGGTGAGTGCGGCCCGTGACGGCCAATTCGAGGGCAGCGAGATCCCGGCCGACCTGCGACGGCAGTGGATCCAGGGGACGGGGCCGGCCACCAGGCCGCGCGCGTCGATCGAGAGCGGCCTGCGCAACGTCGCGTACGCGCTCCTGTCCGGGGCGGACGGCTGGATGTTCGACGGCGAGGACGCACTCGGTCAGACCGAAGCCATGGCTCTCGACAACCAGCGCAATCTGCGGCTCGCGTTCGACCACGACCCGGTCTTCGTCGGCGTCGCGGAGCAGGTTGCCGGCGATATGAATGCGTGGGCGGCGGGCTTCTTCGGTCGCCCGATCGTCGAGGACTGGCAGCGCCAGCTCGATGTCACGACCCGCATCTTCCGTGCGCGGGGCCTCCACCTCGACGATCGCCATGTCCGCATCGCCGACGGCCGGGGTTTCTCCGCCTCGATCGTCGACCTGGTCCTGTACGTGGTCCATAACCACGAACGGTTGCGTACCGAGGGTCGGTCCATCGTCCTCTACCTGCCCAAGATCCAGACCGCCGAAGAAGCGGCGCTGTGGGGCGAGATGCTTGCGGCCCTCGAGAGCCACCTGGGCCTGCCGGAGGGGAGCATCAAGGTCTACGTGCTGGTCGAGCAGCTCGAGGCCGCGTTCCAGCTCCTGGAGATCCGGGCCGCGCTGGGAATCCGGTTCGTGGGGTTCAACACCGGCCGCTGGGACTACATCAACAGCGTTGCCGATGCGCTCAGCTGGGATCCCGAGTTCACCAACCCCAACATCGACGCGATCGGGATGACCTACGCGTACATGCGAGCGTACGAGGACCGCGTCCGCCGGGCGGTCAACACCCCCGACCGCAACGGTCGCTTCGCCCTGTGGCAGGGCGGCATGGAGGCGCAGATCCCGGTCGGCTCCGAGGCGGGCGTCGCGACCGCCATGAACCGCGCCGTGGCCGGAGCGGAGCGCGAGCAGCGCGAGGGCGCCAGCGGCAAGTGGGTGGCCCACTGGAAGATGGTTCACATTGTCCGGCCGGTCTGGGAGCGACACGGGGCAGACAACCAGCTCGGACGTCGGTTCCCCGCGCTGACCCATACGGCTGACGATGCCGCGGGCCTCGTGGCGCTCGAACCGGCGCCCCGCACGGTCCGCGGAGCGCGCGACCTGCTGAGCGTCGGGCTCCAGTACGGCAACGCCTTCGGCCGCGGCTACCAGGCGGCCGCCCTCAAGCCGGCGGACTTCTTCGGCGACGACGATGTCCTGTACCTCATGGAGGACATGGCGACCGGGGAGATCCGCCTGAGCATCCTGTGGGAGTGGCTGCACAAGGGTGCCCGGTTCTCCGATCGGGATGCCGAGACCGGCGTGGAGGCCGGGGACCCGTTCACCACCGCCTTGTTCGAGCGCCTGCTCGCGGAGGAGCACGCGAAGCTCCTGGCCGCCGACGGTCGCGACGTTCACGAGGACTCCAAGGCCATAACCCTCCCGATCGCGCGGGCGATCGTGGACGCCTACGTCCGTGAGTCGGTCAAGGCACCGTGGTACGTGGACCTCCTGAACCTGACCCTCGACAACCACGATCTGGCGGCCGCGCGCGCACGCATCGCGGCCTACGTCGCGGCACTCGTGCACGACGACACGCGGATCACCGAGAACCTCGACTTCGACCGCTGAGCAGGAGCGCCGCATGATCGCTTTCGACCAGGACGTCCAGGAGACCCGCGACTGGTTCGCCGAACCGCGATTCGCCGGGATCACACGGTTGCACTCGGCCCGCCAGGTGGTCGGGCAGCGGGGCACCATTCCCGTGGACCACACCGTCGCGCGCGAGGCCGCGGTGGCGTTCCACGACCGCCTCCGCGAGCTCTTCGGCCAGCGCAAGAGCATCACCACCTTCGGGCCGTACTCCCCGGGCCAGGCCGTGGTGATCAAGCGGCTTGGCATCGAAGGCATCTATCTCGGAGGATGGGCCACCTCTGCCAAGGGCTCGGCCACCGAGGATCCGGGTCCCGATCTCGCCAGCTACCCGCTGAGCCAGGTGCCCGACGAGGCCGCCGGACTCGTACGCGCCCTGCTGACGGCAGACCGGAACCAGCAGTACCTCCGGTCGCGGATGTCGGATGCCCAGCGTCGGGCGGCACCTGCCGTCGACTACCGGCCGTTCATCATCGCCGACGCCGACACCGGCCACGGCGGCGATCCCCACGTCCGCAACCTGGTCCGCCGGTTCGTCGAGGCAGGCGTTCCCGGATACCACATCGAGGATCAGCGGCCGGGAACCAAGAAGTGCGGTCACCAGGGCGGCAAGGTGCTGGTGTCATCGAGCGAGCAGATCAAGCGCCTCAACGCCGCGCGCTTCCAGCTCGATGTGATGCGGGTGCCCGGGATCATCGTCGCCCGGACGGACGCCGAGTCTGCCAGCCTGCTCGAGTCGCGCAGCGACGAGCGCGACCAGCCGTTCGTGCTGGGAGTCACCAACCTCACCGTCCCCGCCTACAAGGTCGCCTACCTTGCCGTGCTCCGCGCCTTCCACGAGGCAGGTGTGGAGGAGCTCAACGGGCACCTGCTGTACTCGATCGCCGACGACGACTACGGTCCCGCCGCCAGATGGCTCGGCCGGATGGGGCTCCTCGCCGAGATCACGAATGCGGCCCGGCAGATCCTCGAGGACGGCGCCGACGTCGATATCACGTTCGAGGAGGTGGGCGAACGATTCCTGGATGCGTGGGAGGCCGAGGCTGGCCTCGTGACGTACGCGGATGCCGTCGCGGAGCTGCTGACGCAACGTGGCAGCGACGACGATGGCGAGGCGCCGCCGATCGGCGTGGACGAGTGGCTCGAATTCGCTCGGAATGCCACGCTCGATGCCGCCCGGCGGCGGGTCCGGACGCTGGGTCTGGAGGTTGCGTGGGATCCGGAGCTGGCGGTCACGCCGGAGGGCTACTACCAGGTCGCCGGCGGGATCGCGTACGCGGTCGCCAAGTCGCTGGCGGCCGCACCGTTCGCCGACATCCTGTGGATGGAGACCAAGACGGCGGACCTCGCCGACGCGCGGCAGTTCGCCGAGGCGATCCACGCGGTGTATCCGGACCAGATGCTCGCGTACAACCTCTCGCCGTCGTTCAACTGGGACTCCACCGGCATGACCGACGACGAGATGCGCCGCTTCCCCACGGAGCTCGGAAAGCTCGGGTTCGTGTTCAACTTCATCACGTACGGAGGCCACCAGGTGGACGGCGTCGCCGCCGAGGAGTTCGCGACCGCGCTGCACCAGGACGGGATGCTCGCGCTGGCCCGGCTCCAGCGGAAGATCCGCCTCGTGGAGTCCCCCTACCGGACGCCGCAGACGCTGGTCGGCGGGCCCCGGCTCGACGCTGCGCTGGTGGCGTCATCCGGGCGTACCGCGACGACCATGGCCATGGGCAAGGGCTCCACCCAGCACCAGCACCAGGTCCAGACAGAGGTGCCAAAGAAGCTGCTCGAGGAGTGGCTCGCGCTGTGGACCGCCCACAACCAGGTCGCCGAGCGCTTCCGGGTCCGTCTCCTGCCCCACCGAGCGGGCTCCGAGCTGCTCGAGCTTTCGCTGTTCGACACGCGAGATGCGAAGCTGGCCATGGTCGTCTTCGCTCCGATCCACGACCGGAAGGGCCGGAGCATCCTGTCGATCCGTGACCAGGAGACGTTCGACGCAACGCTCCGCCGCAAGCGGCTGATGACGCTGATCCACGTGTTCCTGATCCACCGCTACCGTGCCGACTCGGTGCACTATGTCAGCCCGACCCAGGACAACCAGGTCCAGACCGAGCGGATGCAGGAGCTGGGCGTCTACAACGCGGTCACGACCGAGGTCGGCGAGATCATCGTCGCCGACGTCAACCCCGAGCGGATCGGTGAGCTGCTGGCGCCGGACCGGACCTCGCTCCGCGAGCTGATCGAGAAGGCGGGCTAGGACAGGCGACCTGTCGCGGCGTCGGGCGGCGTATGCGTGGCCTGCTCGACGTTTGCCGCATCACCATCGAGCCCGACCGCGAACCCGTTCGCATCGCGGCTAGACTGGGCCGTCCGCTCCAGGGAGGCCGTTTCCGCTCGTGCGCTCCATCGTCCAACGCGTTCGCGCGTCGCTGCTGTCCTCGATCGGGGACGTGGCGTTCGGGATGGAGGACGGCGCGGTCTCGGTCGCGGGCTTGGTGTTCGGCGTCGCGGCGAGCACGAACGACGGCCGGATCGTCCTCCTGGCCGGCGCGACCGGAGCCATCGCCGGCGCCGTCTCGATGATGGCCGGGACGTATCTCGACGTGCACTCGGAGCGCAGCCGCGCGGCGGCGCTGGTCGAGCGGGCACGAGGCAGGGTCGCCGCAGACCCGGGTGCGGCGGCCAGTGCCGTCGCGGGACAGCTGCGGACCGCCGGCTTCTCCGAGGTCGAAGCTCGAGCGACGGCCGCATCCTTCGAGCGCCACCCGGAGGCCCTGCTCGACTACGTGGCGGCGTTCGAGCTCGGCGTGCCCCGCCGGCCCGGCGCGTCGCCATGGACCCACGCGGCCTGGATGTTCATCGCCGACCTCGTCGCCGCGAGCGTCCCGGTCGTGCCTTTCGCCGTGTTCGACATCGAGACCGCCCGCATCGTCTCGCTCGTCGTCACCGGGGCGCTCATGGCCGTCCTGGGCGTTGCCCGGGGGCGGATCGGTCATGAACCCGTGTGGCGGACCGCCCTCCAGACGATGGCCATCGCCGGCGCTGCTGCCCTGGCCGGTGTGCTGATCGGACGGCTCGTCACCCAGTAGGCAGTGCCGCCGCACGCGGAGCCGTGGTCAGCGCCAGTCGACGTTCGCGACCTCGATCGGCTCGGACAGTCCCTTGAGCGTCGCGCTTCGCGGGTTGGACGTGTGCTGAGAATCCCCGACCGTCGCGACGCTCGCCACGATGTCGCCGGCGCCCCCGAGCGCGGCGATCCGCGCGGCCTCGTGGACGCCCTTGCCGTGGAAATCGCCGCCGACCTGCGTCGCATCGGAGGCATGGAGCCCGATCCGCACCTGGGGAGCGAAACCCTGTGTCGAGCGGTGCTCCGCGAGTCGCCGCTGCACCGCGATGGCCGCCGCCACGGCGAGGTCCGGCGAGTCGAAGCTGACGAAGAACCCGTCGCCGGTGGTCGAGATCTCCTCGCCCTCGTGCGCCGAGAACACCTCCCGCAGCGCCGTGTTGTGCCAGCGCAGCATCGTCTCCCATGCCTCGTCGCCGAGGGCCTCGACCAGGTTCGTGGAGCCGACGATGTCGGTGAACATGAACGTCTTGAGGACCCGCCGGGCCGGGCCGGCCTTGCCCCGCAGCTGCCAGGGGAGCAGCTCCGAGACATCCTCGAGCACGATCGCGGCCGTGGGGCACGAGAATGCCGCCGCGCGAAGGACCTCCTCGTCGACGCTGTCGGCGCCCACGACGTCGGTCTTGCCATAATCGCCCGCGAGCCAGTCGAAGGCCGTCGGGGCGAGCGTGATGCAGTTGCCGGCGCCGATGCACTTGTGGCGGTCGACCCGCGCCCGGATCGCCATCAGTACGAACCCACCGACGCCAGGCCGCGGAAGGCCAGTGACGTCGCTTCGGCGCGGCTCGAGGTGCCGAGCCTGGCCTGGAGTCTCGCCAGGCGCTCCGCGACGTCCTCCTCGGTCACCTTGAGCTCGGCGGCGATCTCGGCGTTGGTGTGCCCCTCGGTCAGCAGCTGAAGCAACAGACGCTCGCCCCGGTCGAGGCTCGGCCCGGCGGGCACCTTGCCCTCGCCGGCTGCGGCGGCATCGGACCGAAGCTCCATCGGGCCGGCAAGCTCGACCAGCTCGCGCCCGACCGGGCCGGTGAGCCAGCGCACGCGGATGTCCTCGTCGGCCGTGCCCTGCGCGATCCTGGACAGCGTCGACTGGAGGTGGGCACGGATGAATCCCTGCACCTCCGGCGGCCCACCGGCGAACATCGCCCGCGCGGCCGGGATCATGATCTCGAGGCTGACGTCCTCGTGGAACGCCGCCTGGAGGGCCTGGAGCGCCGCCCCGCCGGCCGCCACGGCGGCCGGGATGTCTCCCCGGGCGAGGGCGATCGTGGCGAGCGCGGCGTCCGCCTGCGCCCCCCAGGGGGCGTGACCGGGCAGGAGGGGCAGCAGCTCCTTGACCTGCGCCACCGATCGCTCCACGAGGTCGACGAGCAACGGGTCCAGCTCGTCCGCGGCATCACCCGCGTCGGCAGCCGGTCCACCCGCCGCGAGCCGCGAGGCCTCGATCGCGACCCGTGCGAGCACCTCGCACCGGGCGGACGCCCGGCCCCCTTCGGTGGCCGTCGTGACCGCCCGTTCGAAGTGGCGGCGCATGCCATCGGCGTCACCGGCCCGACCCCGCACGATCCCGCGCCAGACCTCCAGCTGCTGGGCGCGGGCACGCGACGGAGCAACCGAGGCAGCGGCCGCGGCGAGGCCGAGCCACCGCTCGGCACCGTCGATGTCGCTGACCTCGACGAGGCTCAGGGCCACGCCACCGGCGGTGAGGAACTCGATCGCCCGGTCCCCCTGGAGCTTCGCCTCGCGATGGGCCTCCTCGCCGCGGGACAGCGCGAGATCAGGCACGACCTTGGCGCGTGAGAAGACGTGGACCCCGAACAGCATCTGAAGGTCCAGGCGCGCGCGTTCGCTCTCGGTGACGAGCTCCGACAGCCGGCTCGTCACGCGCCGGATCTCTTCGAGGTGGCGCGCCGACGACGAGAAGTGGAGCACCAGGCCGTACTGCGCGTAGGCCATCGCGATCACGGTCGACATGACGCCCGTCCGGTCGCCCAGACGCTCGAAGATGCCGAGCGCGCGCTCGAGGACCTGGCCCGTCTCCACGAGCAGTGGACCCACGGGCGACGCCAGGATGAGCGCCTCCGGATCGGCCCCGGCGGCAACTTGCGCGAGCAGCTCGTTGGCGCGACCGCCCACCACCTCGGCCGAGAACCAGCCGCGGCCCCTGGCGAAGTTGATCGTCCCGATCTCGCGCAGGGCGGCGGCCAGGTTGCGGTCGTCGTGGAGCTGCTCGGCGAGCTCGATGGCCCGGCGGTACGCCTCGTCGGCGGCATCGAGATCGACCTCGACGGCCGCTCCCCCGAACGACTCACCCAGCGGGCTGCGCAGGATGGCCTGCCCGAGCTCGAGCGTCGCCCGGAGCTCGATGGCCGCGTCGCCCCGCTCAGCTGCGCGTGTGCGGACACGACGGGCCAGCTCGGCGGCGGCGTCCTCGTCGTGGTCCATGCGCAACGCAGAGGCGCGCCGGAGCTGCACGTCGAGCTCGACTTCGGGGTCTCGCATCGCCTCTGCGAGCGCGGCCAGCTCGGTCAGGCCATCGAGGCGCTCGCTGGTCCGGCGGAGCGCGGCAAACGCATCGTCACGGGTCGCCAGCAGGACCCGCCGGTCGGCCGGCGTCGAGACGACCGGGAGCGCCTGCTCGACGAGCCGCAGCGCCTCCTCCGGGGCATTCGATGCCAGCGCCGACGCGGCCGCATCGATCGAGAACCGCGCGGCTCGCACGGTGTCGCCCGCCGCGAGCGCGTGCTGGGCGAGCATCGGCAGGCCGGCGGGGGCAGGGTCGCCGCCCTCGAGCAGCAGGTCGACCACGGCGGCATGGACCTGCCGGCGACGCGCGGCGGAGCGCTGATTGGCGGCAAACTGGCGGACCTGCTCGTGCGTGAACGTGTAGTCGGCGGGCTCGTCCTGCGCCTGCTGGAGCAGCAGGCCGGCCCGGACGGCGGGGACGAGGTCGTCGGCGAGCGGGTCCGCGCCGTCGCCGGAACCGGCCGGTTCGCCGGCCTGTTCGCCCGGGGCCTGCGGTCCGATGTCGCCCTCGCCGATCTTCGCCCGGATCGCGCGCAGGTCGCGCAGGCTGAAGCTGCGCCCCAGGATCGCGGCATCGCCGAGCGCGGCTCGTGTCCTGGCAGGCAGTCGGGCGGCACGACGATCGATCAGCGTCCGGACCGCCGATGGCACGAGCCGCGCCGCATTCCGGCCGAGCCGCCACTGGCCGTCGATCTGCTGGAGCGTGCCAGCCTCGCGGTGCGTCCTCGCGAGCTCCTCGACAATGAACGGGACGCCCTCGGACTGGGCGTGCATGGCGGCCGCCGACGCGGCCTCGACGGGACCGCCGAGGACCCGTTTGAGGAGCTCGGCCGTCTCGACCGAGCCGAACCGTCCCGGTCGCAGGCGCCGGACGAGACCCATGCGCTCCATGTCGGCGACGAAGTTGACGGCCTCGGTGACGATCGCGAACTCGTCCGGGCGGATCGTCAGGAACAGGAAGACCGGCCGATCGGCATCGCTGCGGACGACATATCGGAGCAGCCTGAGGGTGTCGTCGTCGGCCCATTGCACGTCGTCGATGAGCAGCGCCAGCGGCCGGATCCCGGCGAGCGCGGAGACGGCCACGCCGCCGAGGTCGAACGCCCGCAGCAGCTTGGCGTCCGGCGACAGGGACTCGAACCCGCGCTCGTCACGTCCGGAGATCGCCTCGACCACCCGGCTGACCGCGGCCTCCGCCGGCATCCCCGCGGCCGCGTCGCGGATGGCGCTTGACGCGAACAGGCTGCGGGCGAGGAGGAACGGCCCGCGGATCTCCTCGTCGGCGGTGATCGCGACGCAGGTGAACCCGTTTGCCGCGGCGAGCTCGGCGGCCTCCAGCAGCAGGCGCGTCTTGCCGATCCCCGGCTCGCCCTCGAGGGTGACCGCGGCGAGGCGGCCGGTCGCCTCGTGCAGGACCTGGGCGATCGCCTCGAGCTCGGCGCTCCGTCCGATCACGGCGCCGGTCGCGCGGCGCAGCTGGACGGCGAGCGAGCATTGGGGCCCGACGAGCGGGTCCAGCGCGCCGCCGTCGGCCGCCCGGAGCAGCGCGCCCTGATCGGTGGACGTCACCTCAGCCTGCATTGGCGGATTATGACGCTGCGGCGCGGAAACCGATGGAGCCGGGCCGGGACCACGCCCCGGATCCAGGGGGCTGCGACTACCGCAGGGCGTAGACGCGCACGTCGATGGGCGGGTAATGCTCGTACGATTCCGTGAGCTGGCGGGCCGCACCCAGCGGGATGGCCAGGCGTTCGGCCGCGGCATCCGTCACCAGCGCGTACGCCGGTCCGACGAGCTCCGCGGCATGGTTCTTGAGGAGGCGATGGGCCATCACCACCTCGGGGCCGACGAGCTCGCGGCTGCCGGCGATCGACTGCACGACGTAGCTGCCGGCGTGGAGCACGAACTTGAGGTCGAGCCCCTTGAGGTCGACGCCCCCCGACCGAGAGCAGACGTCGCACTGACAGCTCCAGATATCCCCGGCACCGGCCAGCCGGTCGCGGAACGAGGTGTAGCAGTCGGTCAGCCAGTCCAGGACGGCGGCACCCCTGGGGACGTCCGCATCGTCGCTGGCGAAGGCGAATACCGCGTCGCCCTCGAGCTTCGAGAACGTGAGGGGCGGAACGATGTGTTCGACGATCCCATCGAGGAGCGACGACACGAGGCCGTACGCGTCGGGCACCCGCCCGCCGCTGAAGAAGGCGTCGTCGCTGTGCGTCTCGGCAACCGTCTGGAAGAAGCTCGTGTAGCCGGAGATGTCGGCCAGCAGCAGGGGTCCCGACGCGGAGACGGTCTGGAACGGGTGGGTCATGACTTCCTCGGTCGATGGCGCTGGACGAGCGCGAGCTCGCTCGAGTGTATCGGCGATGCGATGCCAGCCACCCGGTGGAGCGTCCTGCCGGTTGCGTCGGACGCCGGGATGCGCGGTGTAGGCTGCTGGCCATGGACTTCGGGTTCACGCTCAAGCCTGCGGACAGCGTCGAGCGGATGGTCGCGCTCACCAGGCAGGCGGAGGCCGCCGGGTTCGGCTACGGCTGGGTGTTCGACGCGCACGTCCCGTTCAGGGAGGCCTATCCCCTCCTCACGGTCATGGCCCTGAACACGACGCACATGCGCCTCGGCACGTGCGTGACCAACCCGGCGACACGGGAGCCGAGCGTGACGGCGAGCGCGCTTGCGACGCTGGACGAGATCTCGGGCGGTCGGATGGACCTCGGCATCGGGCGCGGCGACAGCTCTGTCCGTGTGCTCGGCAAGCCGCCGACGACGATGAACACGCTGGAGGAGGCGGCGACGCTCATCCGCGACCTCGTCGAGGGCCGCGCGACCAGGTTCGAGGGCGCTGAGCTCGCCCTGTCGTGGACCGGCAGGTGGAAGCTGCCCGTCTGGATCGCCGGCTACGGTCCGATGGCGCTCGCGATGACCGGTCGCATCGCCGATGGGCTGATCCTGCAGCTCGCGGACCCGGACCTGATCCGCTGGATGGTCGGTCTCATGCGAGCGTCGGCGGTGAAGGCCGGCCGCGACCCCGCCTCGGTCAAGGTGCAGGCCGCAGCCCCGGCGCACGTCGGGTCGGTCGAGGCGTGCCGGGAGCACGTGCGCTGGTTCCCGGCGCTCGTCATCGACCACATCGTGGACCTGGTGAACAGGTACCCGAGCGATCAGCTGCCGGAGTCGCTGAGCGCCTACCTCCGCGACCGCGACGATGACCATGTACGCCACGCCGAGTTCGAGGCGTCGGACACCGCGTTTGTCGACGACGATGTCGTGGACCGGTTCACCATCGTGGGCCCGCCCGAGGAGCACGTGCGGCGGCTGGTCGAGCTCAGCGAGGCGGGTATCGACCAGTTCAACATCTACCTCATGAGCGGGGACGAGGAGGCGCAGCTGGACGCCTACGGGTCCACGGTCATCCCGGCAGTCAGGGCTGCGCTTCGCGACGCCTCGTCCCGGATTGCGTGAGGGAGCGGATGGGCGGGGGCAATGCCGTGCCGGACGGGCACGCCGGCGACCCGTCTTTTCCTGGGCGTCACCGGCGGGCACTGCGCGCCGAGTGCGATCGATGCGTGGGGCTGTGCTGCGTTGCGTCCGCCTTCGCCGCGTCTGCGGACTTCGCGATCGACAAGCCGGCCGGGAGTCCCTGCCCGAACCTGCAGGTCGACTTCCGCTGCGGCATCCACGCGAGCCTGCGGGGACAGGGGTTCCCGGGCTGTGCCGCATACGACTGTTTCGGTGCCGGTCAGCGGGTCACGCAGGAGACCTTCGGCGGGTCGGACTGGCGGGCCGATCCCGACATCGCGCCCGGCATGTTCGCGACGTTCCTGACGGTGCGCCAGCTCCATGAGCTCCTCTGGTACCTGACCGCGGCGCTGGCGCTTCGCACGACGAGCGCGCTTCACGCCCAGCTCGAGGCAAGCCGCGATGAGACCGATCGCCTCGCCGGCGGCACCGTGGAAGCCCTGGGCTCGCTGGACGTGGCGAGCCACGGCCTTCGCGTGAATGCCCTGCTGCGAAGCGCGAGCACCCTGGCGCGGGCCGCCTCACCTGGCCCTCGGCTGGACCGGAGGGGGGCAGACCTCATCGGTGCGGACCTGCGGGCGATCGATCTCCGCGGTGCGGAGCTGCGGGGCACGCAGCTGATCGGTGCCGATCTGCGCGGCGCGGACCTTGGCCTGGCCGACGTCACGGGTGCGGACCTCCGGGGTGCAAACCTGGGCGGCGCGGACCTGGGCGGAACCCTGTTCCTGGTTCAGGCCCAGCTGGACGCGGCCCGAGGGGATCAGGCGACGGTTCTGCCTCCGGACGTGCGGCGTCCCAGCCACTGGGCGTGACCGGGGCGGCCCCGCCCGGCGCCCTGTTGGTCAAGCGTGGGCGGCGGCCAGAGGGACGGCCAGCGCGATGGCCACCGTTAGGGTCGAGGCGACGGCCTCGACCACGCCGACGTGGACCGGCCGAAGCACGCGGTGCGTGGCGGCGAGCCGCCGGCGCACGACCGGCAGCACGGCAGCGCGGACGGTGAGGAAGCCGGCGAGCGCCGCGTAGGCGATGGGCAGGGTTGCCGCTGCCGCCAGCGTGATCGCGACGTGATACGCCACGGAGCGGGCGGCGAAGCCCTGGTTGTCGCGCTCCCGGATGACCGAGCGAACCACCAGCACGGAGCCGGCCATCTCGGCAGCGGCGATCGCGGTCGCTGCGACGAGCACCTCGACGCTATCCCCACCCGCGAGGAGCATCGCCGCCGGGGCCAGCATCGACGCTTCGGCAACATGGGCGAGGCTCAGCACCAGCTCCCGGGGCGCGCCGGGCCGGGCGGCGACAAGCGTCAACGCGCCCGCCGGCGCCAGCACCAGCACCGCCAACACCAGCCGTGGCTCGAGCACGACGAGCGGGATCGTGCACAGCGCGGTCGCGGCGGCGTACACGACGATCGATCGCATGTATGACGGCCGCCGCCGGGCCCGGAGCCACGCCTGGAGCGTCGCGGATGCCAGGTAGGCAGCAATGGCGGCGACGGCCAGCAGCACCTGGCTCGGCACGAACCGGCTGGCGGCGATCCCGACAAGGAGCGGCAACGCGAGCATGGCCCAGGCGCCGTGCTGGTGCGGCAGCCACAGGCGGACGGTCCGGGGTTCGGCGACATCGGCCGGTGCGAAACGCATACTCAGATACTACGGGTTAGATCGGCAAAGTCTCAGCCTCGCTCGATCCTCTGCGGCGTGCGTCACGGTCGACCGGCTTGTTCGATGGACGGACCGATCGCGACCTTACGCCACGGCGACGACCACGTTGCCGCGCTTGTGCCCGCTGTCGACATGCCTGTGTGCCTCGACCATGTCGTCCAGCACATAGGTGCGGTCGATCACGGGCCTGGTCTCACCCGATGTCGCCAGGTCCCGCAGCATTCGTCGTGGTCGCGGCGATGCTGAGCCTGGTCCCGGCCGTGATCGCCAGTGGCGTCGTTCCCTGGCACGCGGCGGACGGGCAGCGCTCCGGGCAGCAGCTCCTGCTGTTCGCCGTGACGAAGCACGGCTGGGCGGACATCCACACCGCCGTCTCGGTCGCCGCGGTCATGCTGGCGCTCACCCACGTCGTGATCGTCAGGAGCGGGCTCGCGGCCGACGTCCGGCTGCTCGCCACCGGACAACGAGTCACCCCGCGTCGCGGTGGAGCGACCCTCGTGACCGTCAGGCGGCGCTGATTCGTGACCATCGGCACGTGTACATCTCAGCATGCGATGAGATGTTCAGCGCGTGCTGATACGACGCTTGGGCTCGCGCAAGCCGCACCTGGTCGAAGCCTTTCGCGGCGATCTCGTCCCGCAGCGCGCGTGCCAAAACCAGTCTGAGCGCTCGTCTTCGCGAGTCCCCCTCCGCGATCCGGCAGCCCGCGGCAGCCGGCCGGTGAGTCGCCGGCTCGCACCACCGCTCGGGGCACGGGTGCTGCCCGTCACCCGAAGGACAGCGGCATGAACGTCGACCTGCCGGTCATCGGCCAGCCGCGCCTCGACCTCGAAGCTCCGGACGTCGCGAACGCCGTCGGTGCCGCTGCCCTCCTCGCCGATCCCATCCGAGCCGCGATCCTGCGGATGCTGGGCGATGGGCCGCACTGCGTATGCGAGCTCGCGGCTGCCCTCGGGGCTCGCGAGAACAATGTCAGCAACCACCTCGGCCGGCTTCGGGAGGCAGGCCTGGTCGTGGCCAGCCGACACGAGGAGAATGCCCGGTTCCTGTACTACGAGCGCGACGAGGCTGCCATCGCCAGGGTCCGCGCCGACATCGGCGAGGTCCTGCGATGACCGGGCACACCTCGATCCAGGCTCATCAGGAGGTCTCCATGGCGGTCGCGTCGACGTCGTCGCCGTCGGCGGCGACTCCGCTCGGGCGTCTGCACGGGTTTCATCCCGGCTGGTTCGGCGCGGTCATGGGCACCGCGGTTATCGGGATCATCGCCTACCAGAACCCCGGCGACGGCGCGGCGCTCACCGATGCCGCGCACGCGGTCGGCGTCGCGATGGTCGGCCTGGCCACCGTCCTGGCGTTCGTCCTCGGGGTGCCCTACGTCGGTCGCTGGCTGCGCCACCCCGGGCCCGCCGTTGCCGACCTGCGCCACCCGGTCACCGGCGCGCTGTATTCGACCTTCCCCGGCGGCGTCCTGGTCCTGGCCGTCGGGATCGCGACGGTGGGGCCCTCGATCGCTTCGCAGGCGGCGATCGCCACGGTCGTGACCGTTCTCGCCGTGCCCGGGATCGCCCTTGCGTTCGGGGTCAGCGTGCTCTTCGCCTACCTTCTGTTCGTGTCTCCGGACGTCGGTCCGCAAAGCGTCAATGGCGGCTGGTTCATCCCGCCCGTGGTCAACATCATCGTCCCGCTCGTGGTGCTGCCGCTCCTCCCCCAACTGGGGAAGGCCGACGCCACGACGCTCATCGCCGCCGGCTACGCGTTCTTCGGGATGGGCCTGCTGCTGTTCCTGCTTGTCGCCTCGCTTCTCTACGACCGCCTCGTCTTCCACCCGCTACCCGCAGCGCCGCTGGCACCGTCGCTGTGGATCGGGCTGGGGCCGGTGGGCGTCGGTGCCCTGGTACTGCTGCGCCTGTCCCAGGCCGGATCGACGATCTGGGGGCCATCCGGGGCAGCCGTCGCCACCCTGTCGACCATCTCGGCGACGGCACTGTGGGGCTTCGGGCTGTGGTGGCTGGCCGCCGCGACCCTGCTGCTGGCCGGGTACGTGCGCCGCGGTCATCTGCCGTTCGGCATCGGCTGGTGGGCGTTCACCTTCCCGCTCGGCGCCTACGCGGCGTCCACCCTCGCGCTCGCCCGTGCCTGGAATTCGCCGCTGCTCGAGGGACTGGCCGTGGTGCTGTTCGTCGCTCTCGTCCTGTTCTGGCTCGTCGTTACCGCCGGGACGCTTCGTGCGCTTCGCTCAGGCACCGCGTGGGTCCGCTGAGATTGCCCGGCAGCGTTGTCACGAACCGGACGACCCGGCGGGCGGCTGCGCAGGCCAAGTCCGGGGCGACCGGTGGCCGCTCGGCCTAGACGTTCATCCCCGTCAAGACCCGAATGGCGAGGTCGAACCGATCATCACCACGACCGCGAGGATCGTGCCGAACAGTCCGATCAGGAATGCCAGGGCTTCGAGGTCTCCGCGACGGCTGCTCTCAAGTCCGACCGGGCGCTCAGTATCGCCAGCCTGCTGTCCACCACGCTCGGGGGTTGCTGTGGCCGTCATCGGGATCTCCTGTGCCAGGCCCTCTGGCTGACCTCCCGCTGCTCGGGCCGCTCCCGATCGAGTGCGGCCGCCAGGGGGTAACGCGCGATCCGGCCGCCAGTCTCGAGTCTCGTCGAAGCCGCGTCATGACGGCTCGTCATCTGGCGCGGCAACGTGAACGGCGCCCGGCGGGAGGGCCAGCCGGGCGCCGGCACGCATGAGGATGCTTGGGTGGTCAGGTGCGTGGGCGTGAGCGGGCGGCCACCAGGCTAATGGCCGCCAGGAAGCCGAACGCCCCCACGACCAGGAGGATGAGTACGGCCGTCGGGACCGGGTCGGTGACCCCGGCGGGTGTCGAGGATGCCGTGTCGGTCGCCGGAATGGTCAATACCGGAGACGGGGTCGCGGTAGCGCCCGGGGTCGCCACCGGAGACGGGCTCGCGGTACCGCCAGGGGTTGGGGTGGCGGCAGGGGCGGACGCAACACACGCGGAGCTGTCGATGACGTTGGTGTCCAGCGTCACCGCGCCGGTGCGAGCCAGCGCCCGGCCGTCGATGGACGCGTTGGTGTTGAGCGTGATGGACGTCTCGGCGAGGATCGTCCCCATGAAGCTCGTGCGCGTGCCAAGCGTCGCGGAGCTGCCGACCTGCCAGTAGACGTTGCACGCGGACGCCTGGCCGATGAGGGCCACGACGCTGTCGGTCGCGGTGGTCAGCGTGGACCCGGCCTGGAAGATGAACACGGCATCGGGATTGCCCTCGGCGTCGAGCGTGAGCGTCCCGGTCAGCGCGAGCGAGCTGGCCGAGTTGTAGACGCCCGCGGTGAGCGTCTGATCGCCGAGATCCGCGGACACCACGGCGTCGGGCGTCTGGCCGGCGGCGGCGTCGTAGGCGGTAGTGAGATCAGTCTTCGCCTGCTCCGCCACCGCATCGGTGTAGTGCTCGCTTCCGTCCAGCGTCACCGTGGTGAAGCCGGTAACAGAGGATCCCGGATGCAGCCCGACATCGCCGGTGATCGTGGTTGCCCCCGTGTTCGTGATCGTCGTGCCGGCCAGCACGGCGAAGCTCGTGGCCGTGCCAAGATCGACCGCAGCAGCAGCGAGAGTCGTGCCGGCCAGGGCGCCGACCAGGACGGCCGCCAGCCCGATCGTTCCGAAGACTTTCATGGTGCCCCCTTTGGCTCCGTATGGGGAGCGGGCTCTGTCAGCGACGACTGAAACCACGCGAACCCTTGGCAAATCCCCAGACGACGACGACCGCGATGGCCCCCAGGGTGGCGATGACGATGCTCTCGACGTTGATGCCGTCGACGGTTCCGATCTTGAGCACGTTCGTGGCGACGAACCCGCCCACGAGGCCGCCGACGATGCCCAGGACGACCATCATCAC
Source organism: uncultured Chloroflexia bacterium (assembly GCA_963772565.1). GTDB lineage: Bacteria > Chloroflexota > Limnocylindria > Limnocylindrales > CSP1-4 > CAIXZV01. The sequence continues at coordinate 5,083 of CAVYXU010000016.1, read as the reverse complement.
GAGCCCCTCGCTGGAGCCCATGACCGCGTTGGCGAGAAAGCCGGCGATGGCGCCGACGACGATCCAGGCGATGAAGCCCATGGCAGGTGTTCCTTCAAGTTGTCGCGCGGCCCACCAGGGGCCGACGCTGGCCGCGGACGAGACCCCGTCCGCCGGGGGACCGCGAACCGGTCAGGTATCCCGGGTCAGACGGGCTCGCGCCGGAAGATCCCGACGACCCAGATCACGATCAGCTCAAGGATCGTCCAGCCCACGAGGGCAGCCACGGCGGCGACGTCGAGGATCGAGCCCCCCGACGAGATGGCGTTGGTGTTGAGGATGCCCTCGAACGGCGCGACGAAGATCTTGCTGATATCGAGGATCCCCGAGACCAACGCGTTGCCGGTACGGGCATCGAGCAGCAGCAGGACGATCCGCAGCCCGATCACGATCTGGATGAGCCCGAATACGAGAACGATGACCCGTCGGGTCATCTCCGGGCCGCTGGGGCCCGATCGGGTGACGTGCCGGCTGTCCGTGCGAACCGTCTCGCCGACCGGGGCCGGCGTTGTGTCACGGGTGGTGGCCGGGGGGGGTGTCTCAGTAACGACCGTTCGATCGACCTCGTCGATGGTCATGACTGTCTCCTCGTGCGTCGCCGGCTCCAGGGTTCGAGCGAAGCTCGACCTCTTGTCCACGCGGACTCCGAGACGTGCCAGGAGTGTGTGGTCGCGGTCCCATGGCGTCATTACGGACCGTCATCTGCGCCGGATTGGGCCGGGATCGGCACCAGGCAGGCACCTCGGGGGGCTGCCTCCGCCCGGCCTCAGGGGTTGCCGCTGAACGTGTCGCAACCGTCCGGCGATTCCGCCTGGTAGCCGGCCTTGAACCACTTCTGGCGCTGGGCTGACGAGCCGTGGGTCCAGGTCTCGGGGTTGACCTGACCCTGCATCTCCTGCTGGATCCGGTCGTCGCCAACGGCCGACGCGGCATCGAGGGCGTCGGCAATCTGGGCGTCGGTGAGCGGCACGAGGAACCCGGTCGCCGCCGCGTTGCCCGCCCAGACTCCCGCGAAGCAGTCGGCCTGGAGCTCGGTCCGGACCGACTGCCCGGTCGCTCCCTCCTGGCTCGTCCCGCTCGACAGCGTTCCAACGAGATCCTGGACATGGTGCCCGTATTCGTGGGCGAGGATGTACGCTTGGGCGAACGGTCCCCCCTGGGCGCCGAACGTCGAGCGGAGCTCGTCGAAGAACCCGAGATCGATGTAGACGTACGTGTCGCTGGGGCAGTAGAACGGGCCGCTGGCCGACGACGCGACGCCGCAGCCGGTGCTGATCTGGTCGGTGAAGAAGCGGGTCCTGGCAAGGACGTATTGCTGCCCCGAGGCGGCGAACTCGTCGGTCCAGTAGGCCTGGATGCTGTTCACGTAGCCGACGATCCGGCAGTCCTCGATGGTGTTTGCGTCGGCCCCGGTCTGGCACTCGGCCGCCAGGGCGCTGCTGGCGGGCCCCGGCTGCTCGACGCCACCGCCGATCGTCTGGCCGACGAGGCCGCCGACCGTCTCGCCGGTCTGGGGGCTGCCGCCCAGGAGCACCCATACGATGGCGATGACGATCCCGATCCCGCCGCCACCGCCGACCATGAGACCGCGTCCGCCGACCCGCGACCCGCGGACGTCCTCGACCTGCGATGGATCGAGCTTCGCGCCCGGTTTGAACGACATCTGAGGAGCCTCCCGGGGGTGACACGCTCACGGCGGGTCAGGACGCCGCCGGGCCGCCTCCCGGAACCACAGCCTGACGATCCCGGCGCTACAGCTTGATGACGCCGACAAGAAAGAGGATCACCACGACGATGACGATCACGCCAAGGATCCCGACGCCGCCGCCTCTGTTCATCTCGATCTCCCGTTTAGTGATGCCAGGGCCGTTGATGCCGTCGCGTCGGGAGCGGATTGCACTCCTGAGCGAGGGTCCCTCGTTGCGAGGGCGCCTTGGCGATGGGAGTGTCTCGTCGAGCCGCCTGGGCGTCATTACGGTCGGTCATGCTGTGCCGGCCACGGCCGACAGGAGGATCGCCGCAAAGGAGGATGACGCGTCGTCATGACACTGCCATGCCACCGGGAAACACTCCGAATGGCCGTCGTCGGCACTTGCGCCGCAACACCCCCGACGCCATGCACCTCCGGAAGGACCCCCGAGATGGCCGATCAGCATGCCAAGGGAACCGTGAGCAAGATCGAGGGCACGGCCGAAGAAGTGGCCGGCAAGGTGACCGGCAACAAGGGCCAGGAGCTCCATGGCAAAGCCAGGCAGATCCAGGGCTCCGGGCAGCAGGGCCTCGGAGACGCTCAGGACGCCGTCCGAAAGCCCGACGGCAAGTCAGCGCGGGCATAGCAGCGGCGCGGACGCCGTCGGCCAGCTGCACGAGGTATTCCCGCGGCCGCGAGGATCCCAGGCTGAAGCCGAACGCTCCACCCGAGCCGACGGTGGCCCGACGAAGCCATCACCACGACCGTCGCCAGAGGCGGTCACCGCGCTCAGGCCGAGCGCGATCGGGCAAGCTCGCCCCGAAGCCACGCGCCCAGACCGAGCGCCCCGACCGCAGGCACAGACGACCATGCCGCGAACATGAGCAACGTGATGGCGATGACCTGCTGAACGTCGCCGAATGAGCCCTGACCGACACCGGACCCAAGACGCGCGGCGAGCGCCGCGGTGCTATCGGCGAGGTCACTGAGCGCGACCGCGTTGCGAGCCAGCGCATCCCGGTTGCCGTCGAGACTGTCTGCGACGACGGGGATCTGCGACTCGAGGCCGTCCATGCTCGCGGCGATCCGCCCGACCGCGTCCGCCGACGACCCCAGCGGCGTCGCCCCGAGGATGTTCACCGACCGGAGCTGCGCCTCGAGGGCCGACAGGTCCGAACGCGCCTCGGAGACCGTTGCCACCGCGGCCGACACGGCCTGACGGGCCTGATCGGCGGTCCCGCTGAAGGACTGGGCGGTCGTCGACGCCCCGCGGAGCACCGTCGCGGCGAGCTCCATCGTGGTCGCCGCCCCGGCAACGTTCGCCTCGGCGTCCGCGCGGAGGGTGCTGATCCGACCGTTCACCCAGACCATCGCCCCGAACCCGATCGCAGCCACGACGAGCCCGACCATTCCGTATGCGATGAGCCCCTGGCTCAAGCGCCGCACGCCCCCGGATGGATCGCGAACGCCCGGCGCCCGGATCGCGGTCACGGCCGCAGCCCCACGCTGGCGAGCTCCGCCCGGGCGAGCCGGTCGTGGCGGCCGCCGGCCCAGTCACCGAGCGGGTCCGGCGTGTACTCGAGGAGGGTGGCGTAGTCGAGCCGGGTGACCGCACGCATCGCGAGGACGCGCTCGATGGTGGCGGCTTCGAGGTAAGGCGCCGTGCGGACGGCACGGTGGCCGGCCCGGACATGCCGCAGCCGCTCCCAGCGCCAGGGGACGTAGCGGGCGAGCCAGGGCTCCAGCGTCACCAGCGCGAGAATCAGGGCGAGCACGAGCGCGACCACGAAGATGAACTGCTCCAGCTGCGTGCCGAAGTCGGAGAGCGGCCGGCCGGCGCCGCCGAACGCGTCACGGGCGATGTCGCGGACCTGCGAGCCGACGAGCGGCAGGCCGGCCAGTGAGTCGCCCAGGTCGCGCCCGCTCTGAACCATGGTCCGGCCCCCATCGCGGATGTTGCGCCCGGCCTCGGCGAAGCTGGCCAGGAACTGGAACAGTCGCCAGGCGAGGGATCCCCAGAACACCGTCCACACGAGCGTGGCGACGTCCGCGACCTGTTCCTTCATCCGTGCGACCGGCAGCTCGCTCCAGATCTTCGTCATCGTGGACCCTCCTGTCTCCGCTCGGCGTCCGATCCCTCGGGCGTCACGATCATCGGTGGCGGGCCGGCCTCGATCAGGGTGCCCTCGCGCAACTCGACCGGCGGATCGAGGTACCGCCGGAGCACCCGGCGCGTCGCCCACGCTGCCGCCCAGCCAACCGGCAGGTATCGACCGGGCAGGAAGACCAGGCCGGCATTCGCAAGCTCAGTGACGGCCGGGTGTCTTATCGCTCTGCGAGCGAGATGCCGAACATTCGCCGGATTGGCCAGGTCTCGACGCAGCCCGGCTCGATCCTCGACGGCACGGCGCGCGATCGTGCGAAGGGTCGGCGAGCGGACAGTCGCGACGATGAGGCTGCGTGTCTCGGGCAGGGTCGTGAGCCGTGCCAGGCGTCCAAGACGATTCCGAAGAGGCATGTCAAGCCGGCGTGGCTGCGACCGACGTCGTGGCTGCGATCCGAATCCCGGCACCGCATTGACCGCGTGACCGATCGGTCGCCGGCCGGCGGCACCCGAGTTTCCTGCCGCCGGACCGCCGAGTCATGACGGGCCGTCATACGCGGCCGAGCTGGACGAGAAGCAGCTCGCTCGGGTGTTCGACGGCGTCCGGCCCTCGGAGGCCGACATCAAGCAGGTGGCTGCGGCGATGCGGTGGGTGGGTCCTCGAGACGGCCCCGGATGCGGTCGACGTGGAGGTGGCCCGCGCGCGAGGCCCAACCGCGTTTCCCTAGCTCAAGGTCGCGTCGCGCAGGAGATCTGCGGCTTGTTCCACGCTCACCCAGTTCCCATCGTCGCCAGGCACGGGGCTCCATGTGCCCGGCCCCCACAGTCGACCGAGACGCACGACGGCAACCTCCAGACCCGAGGCGTGGGCGGTCCCCTCCATCTTGTCGCGGGCCGCGGCCGTCTCGGATGCCACATCGAAGGCGATGCTTTCGATGACCAGCCGCCGCACGCGTGCTGCGACCGCCGCCTCGACGAGGATCGGTGTCGCCTCGCGCCGGATGCGGTCGTTCGCCGCGAAGTCACGTCTTTTCAGATCGGTGAGTAGGTCCACGACGACTTCCGGCCGCGCGGCTTCGACCGTCTCGAGCACGCATCCACGGTCGTAGGCGTCGAGGACGATGGGCTCGGCACCGAGCGCGCGCACGACATCGGGCCGCGACCGCGTCGTGCCGACCACGTGGTGCCCCAGCAGGAGGGGCAGCAGTGTGCGGCCAAGCACGCCCGAGGCCCCCGCAACGAAGATGCGC
>CAVYXU010000015.1:0-76207 GCA_963772565.1 uncultured Chloroflexia bacterium | reverse complement strand
TTGGAATCATAAGCACAGTTGGCCACCGGTCTCCAATGGGGCGATGCCGACGTCCCGCCCGAGGAACGATCCCAGCGCCACACCGGCACCACCAAGATCGGCCAGCCACTCGGCGCCGAGCGCGTCGAATGGCCGGGGGACCACCTGGATCTTCGCGCCGCGGGCCGTCCTGCTCCACGTGCCGACCACCTCGCCGCCGACGACGATCGTCGGCCGGAACATTCCGTTGCTGCCGGGGACGATGCGGTCGGCATGCTCGGGCCGCAGAACAGCTGACCGATCGCCGTACCCGAGGAGGTATTCGTCGAACCCCGGCAGCAGAAGGATCCGTGTCAGCGGGGCACGCGGCTCGCCATCGAGCGTCTCGGGGTCGAGGTGGTACGAGATACCTCCGACCTCGATCGTCGCGAGCGCGCTGCCACAGACGGCGCGCCCCAGCCGCGCCTCGCCGAGCCCGATGCCCGCCCAGCGGGCCAGGTCCGTGTCAGTGGCGGGGCCGTGGGATCGAAAGTAGCGGAGGGCCAGCTGGCCAAGGGCTTCATCCCGATCCGGAGCCGGCGCGGGCCGGACCCATTCGTCGAGCAGTGCGAACGCCTGACCCCGGCCGTGGGTGGGGCCCATGACGAGCGTCCCAGCATGCGCGAGGCGCCAGAGAAGGTGGTAACCGCGCTGCCCGTTCGTCGCGACGCCGGTCGCCCGGATCCGGGCGAGCAGCTGATCGCGGGGCAACGTGTGCCCGCCTTCGAGAGCCGCCCGCACCGCCGCCTCGGCCCGGGCGATCTCCGAATCCGTGATCCCGAGCGCATGACGGCGGGTCTCCGAGTGGCTGATCTGGCGGGATCCCGTGAGCGCGACGAGCCAGGCGATGTCCTCTCGGGCGACGATGTGAAGGGTTCCGCGCAACGGCCAGGCACGGACGACCTCACCTGCATCAAGTGCGCCGTCCACGGTCGTCTCCGTGCCGCCGCGAGTGCGCAAACCGAGCGACCACTTCGCGCCCGACAGGTCCTGTGCCTGGATGGCCAGCATCCAGCGCGCCGCATCCGCCGGCGACGCCGAGGATGCGGCGCCGAAGTGCTGGGCCGTCAGGCGCAGCGCGGCGATCCGGCGACGGTCCGGGGAAGAGACGGCACGAGGCATCGCGCTCAGTATCGCAACGCAGCGCCGCTTCTTGTAGAAGGCGACGTTCGAGTCCGTCGCGGTCTCGAGGTAGCAGGCAGCCGCTGAAGCGGACGAGGCCGTGTCGGTCCCGGCGCCCGAATGGTTCGCTCAGGCGCAGGTGAGGTTCAGCACGCCCTCACCGACCGCCACCTGGGAATTGGCCGCCACATCGAGCTCATGGTAGCTCTCGATCCAGGTCACGTTCGTGCCGTCGACCGTCGCCGGGACCGCCCCTGCAGAGGCGCCGGAACGGATCACGTAGATCTGCGTCGGGCCGAAATCCAGCTGGACGCTGGTCTGCGACCATGAATCGCCCAGGTAGAACTGGGTCATCTCGAACGATGCGCCGCTCGCCTCCGTTCCCTTGACATCGACGGTGCCCTTGGACGGGCCATCGTCGGTGAACTTGCACTTGCTGATCGTGAACGAGTAGGTCTTCCCGTTGACCTCTAGCCTGCCGGTGCCTGGGTCGGCTGCCGGACCGGTGTCGCCGCTACCTGAGCCGCCGCTGGTCGCCGCTGGCGACGCAGCCACGGGGGACGCAGCCGCCGGACTCTCGCCACCCGAGCTGGCGCTGGGTGCGATCGAGGACGATTTCGCGGGATCGATGGTGGGATCGGTTGCTTCGCCGCCGCCCGAACAGCCGGCGAGGACGAGGCTGAGAGTGGCCAGCGCTGCGGTGGCGCGGCCGGACCTGGTCGAAAGCGTATGCAACGGACGATCCTCCAATGGGGGACGCCGGACCGACCTGTTGGACCAGGCGCAGTGCGATTCGCGCCGAGGACGATCCCGACAATGTGGTCCGGAGAGTTATGCACACCGACCCTGCCCAGGTCAACCCGCGGACCTGATCGGCGAGCCGTCGGCGCGCATCGACGGGCGTCGCCTCAGACGCGCTCAGCGGTGGCCGACCACCATGAGGATCTCGCGCGCGTCCCGCAGGTCGGCCGTGTCGAATCCTTCGGTGAATGACTCGTATACCGGGCCGAGCAGGTCCCTCGCCGCCGCGTCGTTCCCTGCTTCGACATGAAGCCGCGCGAGCCGCGTCGCCGCCCGGAGCTGGGACATCCGGGCACCCAGCTCCGCGGATCGGTCGAGCGCCAGCCGGTAGCATGCCTCGGCGTCGCCGGCCCCGGGTCCGCTGCCGCCTCCCGCTGCCGCCAGCAGGTCCCCGCGGGCAAGCCGGAGCTCGGGCAGGATCGATGCGGCCGAGTCGGCACCGAAGATCTCGATCGAGGTGTCGATCGCGCGCAACCCTTCGGCGGTCAGCCCCGCGCGGGCATGCGCCCGAGCATCGAGAAACAGCAGGAACGGCCAGAAGACGGGCGGTGACCGAAGCTCTCCGTACAGGCCGACCCCGGACCGGATGTTGCGAAGTCCCTCCTCGACGCGATCCAGCTCGACCTGCGAGGCCCCGAGGAGCACGCTGCCGGCCGCCGTCCAGATGCGGAACTCGTGCTCGTCGGCGAGGTCGAGCAGCCCGGTCGCGAGATCGAGCGTGACGTTCGGTTCGCGCCGCCACAGCCGGAGCAGACCGGCATGGAACCGCGCGTAGGCTGACGTGAACGGGTGGTCCAGCTCCGCCGCGAGAGCCAGCGCGGCGTCCGCCCGCTCGCCGGCGCGGTCCGGCCGGCCGAGCAGCCACAGGGTGATCCCGGACGTGGTCAGGCACGAGATCCGCGAGTCCGTGCCAACAGTCACGGTACGGCCTGCGGTCGGCTTGTCGGGGAACAGGGCGATCGCCTGATCGAGATGCTCGAGCCCGCCCGGCAGGTCGTCGAAGGACATCAGCGTCGTCCCGACGAGCAGGTGGCCGTCGATGAGCATCCGAGGATCGTGCTGCTCCTCGCCCAGGACGAGGATTTCGCGCCCAAGACGCGCGGACTCGTCGAGTCGTGCGGTGAACACGTACAGGCTGGCCAGCCCACGCAGGACGGAGAACTGCTGGCGCACGTCGGCGCCGCGCTCGAACAGCTCGAGGACACCCCCGAGCACGGCCTCGACCTCGGGCGTGTAGCCCTTGGTCGCGATCAGCGCGCGCGCCAGCGTCGTCCGCAGCGCGATCTCCTGGTTGACCGCGTCGGGCGAGGACGGGGCCGCCTCGAGGACGGCGAGCATGTCAGAGGCGAGGTTGACCGTGTCGAGATACCAGCCGTGCGCGTCGTTGAGGATCAGCAGCGTCGCGGCCATCCCGTTGAGCTGCTCCAGGTCGCGAGCCTCGACCCAGCAGTCCCAGGCACGCCGCAGGTTTCCCACATCCGCACCCAGTGCGGCCAGCGCCTCCTCCCGTCCGCCGCCGACGAGGTCCGCGCGCTGGCGGCGCGCCAGGTCCGCGTACCAGGTGGCGTGGCACCGGCGAGCCCGCGAGGCAAGGTCGGGCCGTTGGCCAAGCCGGTCAACGGCAAACTCACGGATCGTCTCCAGCATCGTCACGCGCGGCTCTCCGCCCGGGATGTCAACCTGCCGGAGCAGGCTCTTCTCGATGAGGCCGGCGAGCCCGTCGAGCACATCGAGGGCAACTCCATCGATCTCGCCCAGCGACCCGGCCACGGCCTCGACCGCGGCGATGTCCGCCTCGGCGAACACCGCCATCAGCTCGAACAGCCGCTGCTCGCCGGGCTGCAGCAGCTCGTAGCTCCAGTCCATCGCCGCCCGCAGCGTCTGCTGCCGTTCCGGCAGGTCGCGGGGACCGCTGCGCAGCAGCCCGAGGCGATCGCCGAGCCGATCGCGGAGCACCTCCGGTGAGAACAGCCGCAGGCGCGCCGCGGCGAGCTCGATGGCGAGCGGCAGGCCGTCGAGCCGACGGCAGATCTCGGCGACGGCGGCGGCGTTGTCATCGGTCAGCTCGAAGTCCGGGCGGACCACCCGCGCACGGTCGAGGAACAGCTGGACGGCCTCGAATTCACCGACCTGGCGTGCCGTCGCGGTTGACCGCCCGGCGGGCGGCAGCGCGAGCGGCGGGACCGGGTACACCTGCTCCGCCCGGACATGGAGCGGCTGCCGGCTCGTCGCCAGAACCGTCAACCCCTCGCACTCGGAGAGCAGTCGAGCCACGACACTGGCGGCTTCGGTCACCTGCTCCAGGTTGTCCAGCACGATCAGCATCCGGCGGTCGCGGAGGCGATCGACGAGCTCCTCCTGAAGTGGACGATCGATGATCTCGCCCAGCCCCACCGCCCGGGCGATCGCCACCAGTACGGCGTTCGCGTCGCGAGCGCTGGCCAGGTCGACGAACGAGATGCCGTCACTGAACCGGGGAGCAAGGTCCCGGGCAACCCGGATCGCCAGCGTCGTCTTGCCGGTCCCACCGGGTCCGATCAGGGTCATGAGGCGCACGGAGCCGTTCGCAAGACGGTCGGTGATCTGCGCAATCTCGTCCCGCCGGCCGACCAGCTCGGCAACCCGGGCCGGCAGGTTCGCGCCGGCCTGGCGGACCGTGACCAGCGGCGGGAACGACGACGGCAGGTCCGGGTGGATGAGCTGGTACAGGTGCTCGGGCCGGCCGAGGTCCTTGAGACGGTGCTCGCCCAGGTCGAGCAGACGGGCTCCGGCGGGCAACTGCTCCGTGGCGAGGGCGCCGGCCGACGCCGAGAGGAGGACCTGGCCCCCGTGGCCGGCCGCCATGATCCGCGCGGTTCGATTGACGGTGGGGCCGAAGAAGTCGCCGCCACGCTGCTCGGCCTGGCCGCAGTGGACGCCCATCCGCACCCGGAGTGGCCCCGTATCGCCCCATGGTTCCACGACCAGCCCGCGCTGAGCCGCCAGGCTCGCGGTCGCGGCGTTGATCGCCCCAGCAAACACCGCCATCATGCCGTCGCCGGTGGTCTTGACTACCCGGCCGCCCGATGCCTCGATCGCGTCGCGGAGGATCGCGTCGTGACGCCTGAGCGCGCCCTTCATCGACTCCGGGTGCTGCTCCCAGAGCCTCGTGCTGCCCTCAAGGTCGGTGAACAGGAACGTGATCGTTCCGGTCGGCTCGATCTCCACGACACCTATCATCCACGTTCGCGCAGATCCAGGCCGGCCTCGACGATCCCGGAGATCAGCCGTGGACGAGGGAGACGACGCCCCCCATCCGGGCGATCGCGCCCGTGCGGGGGATGTCGTCGGCAACGCGCAGATCCAGGCGGACCTCCGCGAAGCCGAGATCCCCGTAGGCGAGGAGCGCGTCGGCGATCGCCTCGGATGAGCCGCTGATCAGCAGGGCGGTGCTTTCGCCGTGCGACTCCGGAGCACCGGGGACAGCCACCGAGAACACATCCAGGGACCGTCTTAGCGTCGCAGGATCTCGCCCGACCTCCGCGCACGCGCGCTCCATCTCTGCAATCAGGTCACGCAGCTGCGGCATCGCGTCCTGCTCCGAGACCCACCAGTTCCACTCGTCCGCGTAGCGCGCCACCAGGCGCATCGCCTTCGGCTTTCCTGCCGCGATGACGATCGGCGGGCCAACCGGGCTGGGGCCCCGAAGGACCAGCTCCGCGCCCGGAGCCCGATAGTACGTGCCCTCAAAGTCGGCACGGCCTTCTCGCAACATCCCATGGATGATCTCGATCGCCTCGGCGAACCGGGAGTAGCGAGGATCCGCGTCGATGCCGAACAACGGGTAGTCGTCGGGCGTGTTGCCGAGCCCGATCCCGAACGTGTAGCGGCCGCCGGAGATCTCGTCGAGCGTCGCGGCGATCTTGGCCGCGAGCGCCGGCGCCCGGTACGGACTGTTCATGACCGCATGGCCGACCCCGATGGTCGACGTGGCCGCCGCGACGGCCGCCGCCATCGACACGCTTTCCCAGACGCCGACGGATCCGTCCTCGTCCGGGTAGAGCAGGGCATCCTCGAGGACCACGAGGTCGAACCCCGCCGCCTCAGCGGCGAGGGCCTGATCTCGCACGGACTCCCACGACGGCGGCGGCGGCTCGGTGCCGGGGCGCCCCAACAAACGGATATACAGACCAACCTTCAACGCGCCCTCCCCGCCGCCGGGGGCACCGGCGGCTCGATCGCGACCCATGGGCGTGGGCCCCGTGTCACTTGCCCGTTCAAGCGTGACACGCGATGTCCAACGAGCTGGGGCGCGCTACGGCGGCCGCCGGCACGAATCGACAGTCGCGTATCGTTGGCGTCGATGGCTCCGATGTCCCCATTCCACGTCCGTCGCGACCAGTGGCACCTGTCCTGGGACGCCACGATCCCGCCCCTGTTCCGCGTCCCGAGCGGCACGGTGGTGGAGTTCGAGGCACTCGACGCCGGCAACGGCCAGCTCCGGCAGGACGCCACGGCAGCCGACCTCGACGCCGTCGACCTGTCGCGGGTCGACCAGGTGGCGGGGCCCATCTTCGTCGAGGGCGCCGAGCCCGGCGACACGCTCGAGGTCGAGCTGCTCGCCTTCGAGCCGGGCCCCTGGGGCTGGACGGCGGCGATCCCGGGGTTCGGCCTGCTTGCCGAAGACTTCGCGGAGCCCCACCTGCGGATCACCACGCTCGGCGGTGGGTTCGGCGAGTTCCTGCCCGGCATCCGGGTCCCGCTGGCGCCGTTCTGTGGCGAGCTCGGCGTCGCGCCCGAGGGACCGCCGCGGAGCACGATCCCGCCCGGCCAGCACGGCGGCAACATGGACACCCGGCACCTGGTCGCAGGCACGGTGCTGTGGCTCCCGGTCCAGGTCCCCGGTGCCCTGTTCAGCCTCGGCGATGGACACGCCGCACAGGGGGACGGTGAGGTCTGCGGGACGGCGATCGAGACTTCGATGCGGGCGACGGTCCGGCTGTCCGTCCGGCGCGACGTTCGCGTCAAGGCACCGGAGTTCCGGACCCCGGGGCCGCTGGGGACGAGCACCAACTCCGCGGGCTGGCTGGCCGCCGACGGGATCGGCCCCGACCTGTTCCAGGCCGCGCGCGACGCGACCCGCAGGATGATCGACCGGCTCGGCGCGGAGCACGGGATGGCCGCGAACGACGCCTACCTGCTGCTGTCCGTGGCGGGTGATCTCCGGATCAGCGAGATCGTTGACCAACCGAACTGGATCGTGACGATGTACTGCCCGGAGTCGATCTTCGGGTAGTGACGATGGAGGTCGGCCCCCGGGCGGTGATCCGCCTCAGCCGGCTCGATCCACCCCATCGATCCATTCGTCGATGGTCCGGCGGAGGGACTCGAGCGGGATCGAGCCCGTGCCCAGGACCTGGTCGTGGAAGACACGGATGTCGAACCGATCGCCGAGGCGAGCCTCCGCGGTCCTCCGGATTTCCTCGATCGCGACCCTGCCCAGCATGTAGCCGCACGCCTGGCCGGGCCAGCCGATGTAGCGGTCGATCTCGGCGGTCACCGGCGCCCGGGTCATGGGCGCGTGATCGAGCATGTAGTCGATGGCCTGGTCGCGCGTCCAGCCGAGCGCATGCAGGCCGGTGTCGACGACCAGCCGGCAGGATCTCGCCGAGTCGCCCCAGAGCATCCCGATGCGGTCCAGGTCGGACGCGTAGAGGCCCATCTCATCGGCCAGTCGCTCCGTGTACAGGGCCCATCCCTCGCCATAGGAGATGACGAGGTTCTCGGCCAGCAGCGGATGCAGACCGGGCATCTCCTGGGCCACCGCATGCTGGAGATGGTGTCCGGGCACGCTCTCGTGGAACGTCATCGCCTGGAGCTGGAACGTGCCCCAATTTGCCGGATCCGCGACGTTGACGAAGAACTCACCGTCCTTGGTCCCCTCTCGCGTCGGCGGGGAGTAGAACGCGATCCCGCCCTGTATGGTCGGGTGTGCCGTGCATGGCGCCACGGGCAGGGTCCCGAACCATCCCGGTGCGGCTGCGGTCGCCCGGGCAAGCGCCTCGGTCGCATCGCTGATCACCGCGTCGCCGTCCCGATAGTGGAGCGCCGGGTCGTCACGGAGCCGCCGGTAGATCTCCGCGATGTCGTCGGTCCCCAGAACCGGAGCCGCGATCCGCAGGTACTCGGCCTCGACCCGGGCGACCTGCTCGAGGCCGACGTGGTGGATCTGCTCGGCGGTCATGTCCAGGCTCGTCGCCGCCCAGAGAAACCGGTCATAGGCCTCGCGACCGCCTTCGAGGTGCATGATCCCGGGCCGGTCGTCCGGAAGCGCCGCGGGCAGCGTGTGCTCGGCAAGGGTCGCGCGCAGGTGCGCGAACCCCTGGGTCACCGGTCCGTCGAGGAGCCCGTGCAGCGTGGTCGACCACCGCGCGGCCGCGTCGGCATCGAGCTCCGTCGGAGGCCGTTGAGCAGCGAGCTGGCCCGCGGACAACGGGCCCGCCAGCATCGCGTCGAGCAGTGTGATCTGGGCCTGGACGAGGTGCCGGATCGGTACGACGCCGTCCGCTGCGGCTGCGCGGAGTCGATCGCACCACCCCTCGATGAAGTCGGGGAACGCGCGCAGCTTCTCGTGGTACCGAGCACCGTGGTCGGCGGTCACGAGCGGGTACCGCGGGAGGAAGGTGAGAATCGTGGCCACCATGCCCACAGCGGGGTTGATCCCGGTCAGGGTCGGCGCGATCTCGAGGTAGAGGGCCTCGCTGCGGGCGCTGAAGGCGACAGCGTCGAGCAGGTTCTGTTCCGACCGGCTGGCTGCCGGCGTGGCATCGGCCCGATCCGCGATGTCGCGCATGACCGCAAGGCGATCGCCGATCCCGCCGGCCGAGTAGTCGGACCAGCGCTCGACGTGGTCGACATCGCCCTGACGCAGCGCCCTGTCGTGATCGTGGGCCAGCTGGTGCTCGCGCAGCTCGTCGGCGATCGCGCGCGCGGTCGTGGGTGTGTCGGGCATGCCGGGAGCATAGGGCAGGACAACCGGTCCTCGACCGACCCGATACACTCGCCTGCGATGAATGACCGCCGCGATGCCGCATCCATCGATGACCTGGGAATGTCGATCCAGGCCATCCTCCCGTCGCTCGAGCAGTTCCTCCGCTTCGAAGGGCCGGATCCGGCCCGGGAGCGGTCGGGTTGGCGCCCAGCCCTGGATCGACCGCTGCCGGCGGCCGGCGTCGGGCGCGACGAGACGCTCCGCGAACTGGCCGAGGTCGTGATCGCCAACGGCCTGCGCGTCGGGCACCCGGGGTTCTCCGGCTGGGTGACGACCGGCCCGACTGACGTCGGCGCTGCCGCGAATCTGGCCCAGGCCGTTGCCGTCCCGCAGCGCTGGTGGATGACGCCCGGGAACTTCGCAGATCACCTGGCGATGCGCTGGCTGATCGAGCTGCTCGGCTTCCCGGCCACGTTCGAGGGAACCTTCACGGCCGGTGGCTCGACGGCAAACCTGCTGGGCATCGGCGCCGCGCGGCAGCATGCCGGGGAGCGGCTCGGGCTCCGGCCGTCACTCGACGGGATCGACGGGATGCCGGAGCCGCGCGTCTACGCGAGCGCGGAGACCCATCACGTCGTGGGCCGCGCGCTGGGTGTCCTCGGGATGGGACGACGCAACCTCCGGTTGATCCCACTCAACCGTGAGGGCACCATCGACCTCGACCTGCTCCAGCGGGCCCTCGACGAGGACCGCGCCGCGGGCTGCACGCAGGTCGCCGTCGTCGGCTGCGCGGGCGACGTGAACGGGGGCAGGGTCGATCCGATGGCCGAGCTCGCACGCATCGCCCACGAGCGGGAGATCTGGCTGCACGTGGACGGCGCATACGGCGGCTTCGGCATCCTCGACCCGCGCGTCCGCGACCGGTACGGCGATGTCTCGACGTACGACTCGTTTGCTGTGGATCCGCACAAGTGGATGGCCGCCCCGGTCGGGACCGGGGCCACGATCGTGCGCGATGAAGGCATCCTTGGGCGCGCGTTCACGATCGAGACCGGCGACTACGACCGGGAGCGCCACGCGACCGCGGACGAGGGGGACACGGCGTCCCCCTTCGAGGCGCTCGGCCACGGAACGCCGGACCTGGGCGTCGACTTCTCGACACCCGCGCGTGGCCTGGCCGTGTGGGCGATCCTCCGGGAGATCGGTGCCGATGGGATGCGCGACCGCGTGGTCCGGCACAACGACTGCGCCCGCCACGTTGCGGAGCGGGCGCGGTCGTCCGACGAGCTGGAGCTGCTCGCGGAGCCGGTGCTGTCGATCTGCTGCTTCCGTTATCGGCCGACCGGATGGACCGACGAGGCTCGCCTGGAGGAGCTCAACGATGCGCTGCTCCACGCGGTCCGCGCCCGCGGGCGGGTCGTGCCGTCCAGCACTCGGGTCGATGGAAAGTTCGCCATACGCCCCTGCTTCATCAACCCCAGAACGACGCTCGCCGACGCCGACGCCCTGGTCGACGAGGTGATCACGGTCGGTCGGGAGCTGGCCGCAAACGCCTGACGGAACAGCACTCGGAGCCGGCTCCGGCGTGCGGTCGAGGTGGTGCGCCGTCGGATCGCCCGGGCTATTTCGCCGCCGCGTAGACCGTGGCCTGCGGCCCCTCCAGGGACCCGTTGAAGGCGCTGACGCCGTAGGTGTAGGTGGCACCTCGCGCGGTCGACGTGTCCTTGTAGCTGGTCGTGGTGGCGGTCACCGTCGTGAGCAGCGACCCGTCCCGGTAGATCCTGTATTCGGTGATCGCGCTCCCGCCATCGTAGGTTGGGGCGGACCAGCTGAGCTGGACACCCCTGCCCTTCGCCTGGCCTGCCGTCAGGTCCAGTGGCGGAACGACGGCGCTGACACCATCGGGTGCCGCGCTCGGCGTCGCATCGACCGGATCGGACTGCGGAACCCCATATCGACGGCATTGACCGCGGCGACCGCGTACGTGTAGGTCTGGCCGTTCATCCACGCCGGTGTCGTGGAAGCTCGTGCCCGAAGGCGTGCCGATTGAGCTCCCGTTGCGATAGACGACGTAGCTCTGGATCGGGCTACCGCCGTCGCTCGATGGCGGGCTCCACTGAAGGTCAACGACCGTGTCGCCGGCCGTGGCCGTGAGTCCCGTCGGCGCCCCCGGCGCGGTCGCAGCCGGCGCCACCGGTGTCGCACTGACCGGACCGGCGGCCGGTCCCTCGCCCGCCGAGTTGGTCGCAGTGACCGTGTACGAGTACTGGGTCCCGTTCACGAGCCCTGCGTCGTCGAAGGCAAGGACGTTGCCCAGCGTCGCCACGAGGTTGCCGCCGCGATAGACCTGGTAGCCCGTCGGAGCGTCGCCGGTCGTCGGCGCCGCCCACGCAAGGTGGACGGTCGCGTTGCCGGCGGTGGCGGTGAGATTCGTCGGGGCACTGGGCTTGGAGACAGGCGTCGCCGAGCATCCGGGGAGCGTGAACGAGGCGATCCGCGTCTGCCACGGAGCCCCGCCGGTCGACGGCATGTACTCGGTGGTGAACCAGAACGTGCAGTCATCCGTCGGGTCGACCGACATCGACGCATAGTCGCCCCAGCGCGAGGCGCTCCCCGTCTGTGAGCCGCTGCCCGCGATGATCGTCGTCTCGCCCTGGGTCATCAGGCCCGGCGCGTCCCCGGCGAGCCGTCCGGTCACGCGGATGCCCGCGGACACGGAGCTGCTGGCGACGCTGTAGCCCAGCGCGATGTTGCCGGCACCGTCCATCGCCACCGACCCGAGCCACCGGTTGGTCGAATCTGGGGAGAACGTGCCCTGCTGGAACAGGGTGGGGGTTCCGGCGGTGGCGTTGCGGATCTCGTACCAGCGCACGCCGGCCCGAACCGTGCCGCTCGCGTTCACGTTGACGCTGTGATTGACGACGAGCGATTCGTGACCACCGATGTTCCGGTACGCAAGCCGGTACATCAGGCGGTCGCCGAGGCCGTCAAGGCCGACGCTCGTGCCCGGCTGCGTGATGCAGCTCCGGGTCGAGGGGCACAGCTCGTTGTAGGCCGCGACCGGGGTCGTCATCGGTCCCGTGAACGTCGAGCTCGACGGGTTCGACCAGCTCACGTGGAAGCGCCAGCCATGGAGGGCCGATGACCCGACCTCCATGATCGGCTCGGGCGCGCCCGCTGGCGGCAGCGTTGACCCATCAAGGTCGGCGGGCAGGAGCGAGCCGTAGCTTGAGCCCGTCTTGAACTCCTGGAACGCCGCCGGCTGCCCGGCGATCATCGCGGCCCGGTCGAGGACGATGGCACTCGCGCCCTGGAAGCTGCCGAATGCGCCACCGAACCGGTTGGCGGTCAGGTAGTAGCCGTCCGGCCAGACGCCGATCTTCGGGTAGTCGTAGAAGACGCGGGTGCTGAACTGGAAGAAGTAGCGGTTCCACGACCCCGTCGGGTCGGGACTGGTCGAGACGGCCACGCACTCGCCGTACGGCTTGGAGGTGGTGAACTGGGCCATCAGCCAGCGGTCGGCAAGCTGGTCGTACTGCACGATCGGG
This sequence comes from uncultured Chloroflexia bacterium, assembly GCA_963772565.1. GTDB lineage: Bacteria > Chloroflexota > Limnocylindria > Limnocylindrales > CSP1-4 > CAIXZV01. Next base: position 63,748 of record CAVYXU010000015.1, on the reverse strand, counting down.
TCGCCCCCGTTCTGGTTCTGGCAGGGGTTGCCGAAGCCGGACCAGAGCGTGTTGCCGGCGGCGGGTCCATACAGGAGCGTTCCGGTCTTGGAGTAGATCGCGAAGTGGAGATTCACCCACTGGACGTAGTGGTTGGGTCCGACGTCGCCATTGGTGTCGGGCGGGTAGACACCATCGAGGTTGCTGATGCCCTCGAAGTTGGCGGCCGTCGAAGGCGCCGTCGAGGCGGGCGAGGTCGACTGGACCACCGGGTCCGTGACGTTCGAGCTCGGGCCGTGTGCGTGGGTCGGGCGGTTCTCGAGCAGGTCCTGCGGCGGGCCGTGCCCGTCCTCCTCGCCGCCGGGCAGTGGCGCGAGGTCGCGCAGCGCAGGTGAGACGTCGTGCATGACGGCCTGGCCGACAACGGGACCGCGGTCGGGTGCCGCTGCCACCGGTGCCGCGAGCAATGGGACGAGCCCGACGATGACCGCCCCGAGGAACGCCGCCACCTGGGCGCGATGCCGTGCCGACCAGCTGATTCCGACGACCATCCTGCGCACATCGCCTCCTGCCGCTGCCCCGAAGCGGCGATGATGGCGGCTCGAGGTGATCAGCGCAACTGAACACCGGCAACAGCGGGTGCAGCGAGGCACCGGCAGGCGTGGGCGTCTTCCGGGAGGTCGGTCCGCCCGCTCCACGGCTGCCCCAGGTCAACATGGGCATGCCGGCCAAACGACCTGCCGGGCAGTTGCGAGCGATGGCCCGGTTGGTCCGCCTGGACGTTGTGTCACCGCGCTCGCCTGATCGATGATTGACCCAGCGATGCTCGTGGGAACGCGAGCACCCAACGCACACCAGGACCCACCCGCACGCCAGCGACCGAGGTATCGATGATCCCGGACGACGACCTCAGCATCGGCTTCCCGCGCATGTACAACGAGCCCGGGGAGCGGCGGGCCTTCCTGCCCGCGTTGATCGGCCAGCTGGCCGACAAGGGACTCGACGTGTTCGTCGAGAGCGGCAGCGGGACGGGCATGGGCTACGCGGACGATGCCTACAGCGCCACGTCGCCGAACGTCCACATCGTGGACGAAGCCACCGCCTACGCCCAGGACATCGTGGTCGTCCTCCGTGCGCCCGAGGGCCGCTACGACCTGCTGCGGCCCGGCACGCTGCTGATCTCCATGCTCCATTTCATGACCCGGCCGGCGCGGGTCGAGATGCTCGGCGGCCTCGGCATCGAGGCCATCGCCCTCGACATGGTGACCGGCGACGACGGCCGGCGCCTCGTCCAGAACCTGCGCGACGTGGCCCGCAACGGCCTGGCGGCGGCATTCGAGGCGCTCGAGCGTCGGTGGCCGGCGCTGATGTCGCCGATGCGACTCCCGGTCCGGGTCACGATCATGGGTTCGGGCGGGGTCGGCAAGCTCGCCGTTGAATGGGCGGTCCGATGCGGCGACGACGCGCGCAACGAGCGGTTCATGCGCGAGGGTCTGCCGGGGGTGGAGGTCGTGGTCGTCGATCAGAACCTGTCCGGGAACGAGGCCTATCTCCAGCACTGCCTTGCGGTCACCGACGTCCTCGTCGACGCCACGGCCCGGCGCGACACGTCGCGTCCGCTGCTCCCCAATGGGTGGCTCGGCTTCATGCCCGCACATGCCGTGATCTGCGACCTCGCGGTGGATCCCTACCTGCTCGACAACGATCCGCCGGTCGTGCGGGGGATCGAGGGCATCCCGCAGGGCAACCTCGACCAGTGGGAGTTCGGACCCGACGACCCGGCCTGGGACCGGCTCCCCGCAGGGGTCCCGACGGGACACCGGCGCACGGTCGTCTCGTGCTACTCCTGGCCCGGCGTCGCACCGGAGGCGTGCATGCAGCTCTACGGCTCCCAGCTGTCGCCCCTGCTCGAAACGCTGATCCGGTATGGGGTCCCGGCAGCCATCAACCCGGGCGGATCGTTCCACTCGCGGGCGATGTGGCGTGCCAGCCTGGGTCGATTCCTGAGCGAGAACGGCGTTGACGGTTCCGGCGCGGCCGGGACGCGCGAGGGCAACGGCGAGTAGCCGGTGACTGCGTTCGCTTGAGGCATGCTGGAAACCGGCAGCGCACCATGGGGCCGCCGTCGCCGACCCCGGGCACCCTGACTGCGACGCAGCCATCCAGGCAAGGGAGCTTCGGTGACCATCGATTACGTCAAGACGGGGCAGGTGGCCACGTTCACCATCCGCAACGGCAAGGTGAACCCGCTGACCCAGGCCATGCATCGGGAGATGCATGAGGCCCTGCTGGACTTCCAGGCCGATCCCGGGCTCACCATCGGGATCCTGACCGGAGCCGGTGAGCGGGCGTTCTGCGCCGGGGACGACATCAAGTCAGAGGAGCCGGGCTCGGGGTCCGCGGCGAGCGACCTGCTGGCCGCGATGAGCTCGGGGCCAGCCCGATCCGGCGATGCCTCGGCACCCGGCTACGACTGGGCCGATCGCGTCCTCGGGCTCGTGCGGACCAAGCCCATCATCGGCGCCGTGCGCGGCTGGTGCCTCGGCCGCGGCCTGGCATACCTGCTCAAGCTCACCGACATCCGAATCGCCACGCCCGACGCCCGGTTCGGCCTCCCGGAGATTGCCTACGGCATGGGCGGGCTTGCCGGTGCGATGCAGCTGTTTCGCCACGTGCCACCAACGACGGCGTGGGAGATGGCGCTGACGGGCGAACCGATCGATGCTGCCGAGGCGCTCCGGGTGCACCTGGTAAACCGGATCGTCGAGCCGGCGGACCTGATCGCCGAAGCGGAGCGCATCGCGGGGCTGATCACGCGACATCCGCCCCTGGGCGTCCGGATCGAGTTCGAGTCCAGCCGGCGGTCCGAGGGGCTTTCGCCCGACGACGCCTACGCCATGGGGACCCACCTGTACCGGCTCCAGCGCCTTGCGCTCGGCGAGTCGGACGTGCAGGACGCCTTCCTGTACCGGAAGTAAGGCGGCGGTTCGCGACGCGGTCTATCCAGCGGGGCGGTATCCCACGAGCCGCAGCGCGGCGTCGCGCAGGTCGTCGGGCGGGATCTTGATCCATCGCCCTCGGTCGCCGGCGAGGAGCCCGTCGAACAGGGCGACGTAGAGGGTGACCAGCAGGTCGGGGTCGGCGGCCGACACGGCTCCTTCCGACCGCGCCTCGGCGAACACCCGCCGAAGGCTGGCGCGACGCCGATGTTCGATCGCCTCGCGGTCGATCCCGAGCTTCGCGAGCAGCTCCTGACCGCCCTCGCCGTTGAGGCTGCCGAGGATGGTCATCAAGGCCCCGTTGTGCCGGTAGAAGTCGATCGTCCGGGCGACAAGGAGGTCCAGCTTGCGGCGCGCCGGGCCGTACTCGTCGGCGACCACGCCGACGGACGCCTCGAGCGCCGCGAGCCCGTCGTTGAGGATCGTGCGCAGGATCGCGTTCTTCGATTCGAACAGCCAGTAGACATTGCCGGAGCTCATCCCTGCCTGCCGCGCGATGTCGGTCACCCGGCAGGCCGAGAATCCGCGCTCGGCGAACAGCGATCTCGCCGCGTCGAGCACGCGAGCCGTGCTCGCGGCCCTCGTCGTCTCGGGCCCGCGGTCAGTCTCCGGTGCCATGTCCTACCTCACTGACTGAGCGTTCAGTCATCATCCTATGCATGACTGACTAGTCAGTCAATTCGATGGTGCCCTCGGCCGTTCTCGCGCGTGGGGGGGCACGACGCGCCCGCGAGTTCGATATCGTCCCTCCGCCGGATGCTGGATGCCGGGATGTCACCGACGACGAAGGAGGGCCTGCGTGAGGAGCGGCATCGCGCTCGAGCTGCGCACCTTCGAGGACGCCCACCTGGATGACGCCGCGCAGCTCCTTGCAGACCGGCATCGTGCGCAACGGATCATCGAACCGGGGCTCGCGCCCGGCTACGAGGATCGGACCGCCGCGCGCGCCGAGATCGAGCGCCTCCTCACCGTGGATGGCGCGTCGGGCGCCGTCGCGCTCCGGGCCGGCAGGCTCATCGGCTATCTCGTCGGCACGCCGCGAGCCCCGATGTGGGGCCCGAACACCTGGGTCGAGGGCGCCGGTCATGCGGTCATCGCGGATGAGCCGGAACTCGTCCGCGACCTCTACGGTTTCGCCGCCTCGCGCTGGGTTGAATCCGGCATCGTGAGCCACTACGCCGTCGTGCCGGCGACGGATCCCCGCGTCGTGGATGCATGGTTCGGTGTCGGCTTCGGCCAGCAGCACGTTCACGCGATCCGCGAGGTACCCGGGCCGGACGAGGTGTTCGTGGTTCCCGACGATCTGCGGGTCCGCCGGGCGGAGCGCCGCGACATTCCGATCCTGGGCCGCCTCGATCTCGTGCTGCCGGAGCACCAGGCGCTGTCCCCGGTGTTCAGCGGGCAGCGGATGCCGGCGCTCGAGGACGCCGTCAACGAGCTGGAGGAGGACTTCGACGATCCCCGGTTCACGACGTTCGTTGCCGAGCACGACGGCCTGGTCATCGGCTCGGCGGTGGGTTGCTCGATCGAGGAGTCGTCCGAGCACAAGGGCATCGTCCGGCCTGAGCACGCCGGGTTCCTGGGCTTCGCGGCCGTGCTGCCCGAGGGGCGCGGCCTGGGCGCCGGACGCGCGCTCGGCGAGGCGGTGCTCGCCTGGTCGCGCGACGCCGGCTACGAGACCGTCGTCACCGATTGGCGCGAGACCAACCTGCTGTCGAGCCGCACGTGGCCCAGGCTCGGCTTCCGGCCGACGTTCCGGAGGCTGTTCCGGGCGATCCCCTGATCGGGCCGCGGGTGGCACAGCGGACCAGACGCCGGGACACGAGCCGCCGCGCCACGCGCACGGGTGCGCGGGTACCATCGCGTCGATGAGCCTTGCGATCACCGATGCCGCCGACGCGCAGCGATACGAAGCCCGGGACGGCGGCGAGCTTGCCGGCTTCATCGACTACGTGCTCAAGCGGGGCCGGATCGCGCTGGTCCATACGGAGACGGTGGCCGGCCACGAGGGTCGCGGGGTCGCCGCGCAGCTCGTCCGCTTCGCGCTTGACGACGCGCGTAGCCGCGAGCTTCGGGTGATCCCGATCTGCCCGTATGTCAAGGCATATCTCGAGCGCCACCCCGAGCAGGGAGACATCGTGGTGGGCGCCTCGCGAGCTTGAACGGGCGCCGGCACGCTCGCGGAGGCAATCCGGCGCCACCGCGCCCCCGCCCGGTCCAGCCCGGCATCGACGCCGCGACAACCGCGTCCGACATTTGCGAGTGGCACCGCAACTGACACCTGGCCACAAAACGATCGGATAGGTCGCATCTCGCGGCACCCGCCGACGATCTGGCCACCCAACGTTCAGGCGCCGTCGTATCGGCCGGGAGCGTGGGATTTGTTGCCACCTACAGCTGGGCAGCGTGCTTGGCCAGGACCAGCTGCCCGAAGACGCATCTCGACGTTTGGTGGCCAAGTCGGCGCCGTTGAACCGGCCGTCGGGGCGCACGATCCCGGGCGCGGACCCGGAGCTCCCTGGCGAGCGAACGGCTGCACGCACCTCATCGTTTCCTGGACGGAAAGGCCCGCCCCGCGATCAGGACGCGGGGCACCCCCCGATCCTCGTCTCAGCGTGCGGAGCTCGCGAGCCCGCGCAGGTGCAGGACCGCGGCGATCACGAGCAGCGCGGACGACCAGATCGGGATCGTGCGCGCGATCGGGTCCGGCAGAAAGATGTCGGATACGGAGCCGCGGCGGGCGCCGAGCCGCTCTGCGAGGGGCGTCAACGGGCACACGCCCCGACCGGCAAGGAACACCCCACCCTCGATCGCCACCAGGCCCGCCGCGATTCCGACGGTTCGGTCCCGGCGCCCCACGATGCCGGTGATGACCAGCCACAGGATCGCTGCCAGCTCGACGAGGAACACGCCCGAGTGCCCCGCGCGGACGAGGGTCAGCGCGATGGCGCGGGAGGCGCGACGACCAGCCGGGCGGTCTTCCCGGGCCCCGGACACGGTCAGGCTTCTCGGGGCAGCCGGCCGAGCAGGCCCAGCCACCAGCGCATCATCCGGTGGCCGCCGTCCGATGTCCTGCCGTACATCAGGGGGCAGCCGCCGGCGATCGACGCGATCCCGTTTGTCCGGCAGAACTCGTGTGCCTCGGCCGAGACGCTGCCTGCCCCGAACGAGCGGTGCATCCAGACGCGCGTGATCCCGAGCTCCTTGCACTCCCTGGCGACCGACTCGGCAGCGTCCGGTGCGGTCGCGATCACCACGGCGTCGACACCACCGGGGATCGAACGCAGGTCCCGATAGCAGGTGTCACCTTCGATGGTGTCCGCATTCGGGTTGACCGCGAACACCTGGTAGCCGCGGTCGCGCAGCCGCTTGTACACGACGTTGCCCCCGTGGCCCGCGGCCTCGCGCGACACGCCGGCGACCGCGATGCGCGGCTGAGCAAGGAAGTCGTCGATGGCGTGCTGGGCCGTGACCATGGTGCGAACCCTCCAGGGCGAACCGGCGAGGTCGACCCGTTGGGCGGCCGCCGATCGTGAGCGGATGAAGCGCAGGACGCTGGGTGCAGAGGGCAGCATCAGCCGCGACCGGCCTGCTCGCGTAGGGCCATTTGCTCCGGTCCGGATGCGACGTTTCGCCGTTCGTTTGACGTCTCCCCCAGGATCTGACGATGGCAGGACGTGTCCCCCGAGCCACTCCTGGACCGTCGCACGCCGGCACCGCGCGCCTCACCGGCGAGCAGATCAGCGCGATCAACCGCTTCCCGGACGACAACCCGAACCCGGTGCTGCGTGTCGACGGCGACGGGTACCTCATCTACGCGAACCCGGCGAGCGGCGGCGTGTTCGCCTTCGAGTCCCGCGGCCTGGTCGACGTGAAGGGCAAGGGCCCGATCCCGACGTGGCTGCTGGTGCCTCGAACGGAGCCCGTGGCCCTCGCGCCGTCGGATCACGCGATCGCCGGCACCTGAGGCAGGCCCCGGAACCTACGGAAGCGGCGCTCCGGCGCCGAAGCGCCCGATGAGGTCCGTGAAGCCGGGCAGGCCGCGCTCGTACCCGACTGCCCACAGGCCCGCCCCCGCGAGGCCCCGGTCGTTGGCCAGCGCGAGCTTGACGGCGAGGGTCGCCGGCGAGTCGATGTACACCGCTCGCCAGCTCCGGGTCTCGGGTCCCAGCGGCCCTCCCGAGGCCGGTTCCATCGGGGCTCCAATCGAGCCGTCCGAAGCGAGGAGGTACACCTCGACGACCTCGATCTCGTCCCGAAGCGGCACGATCGCCGGGTCGGCAAGCACGTCGAGGTGCTGACGCGGGATCCACGGGGCGCCCCGCCCCGTCCGGGGTGCCCCGATCACGGGGCCGGCAACCGGCCACACCATGCCGTAGAGGGGCAGGCCGAGCAGCGTCCGGTCGACGGGCACGCCCAGGTCCGCGTACAGGTCGAGCGACCAGCGGAGGGTCTTCGCGCTGCCGTCGCGCCGGACGAGCGGCGCCGAGGCGCCGGGGCTCGATCCGGCCGAGTGATAGTCGTAGCCCATCAGGAAGATCCGATCGGCGCCGGCGTCCGCAGCCGCGACCGCCATCGCGGCACCCAGCGTGTTCGCGGCGGTCGCCACCGAGACCTGGTCCTCCGGATTCGCCGCGAGGACGGCATTCCGCAACCGGCCGACGAACGCGCCGTAGGCAGGCACCAGCGTCGGCGGGAGCGACTCGACATCGACGTTGACACCATCGACCCCGAGCCGCGCGGCGAGGCCGACCAGGCTCCGGATCGTGGCGTCCTGGAGCGCGAGGTCTTCGAACAGCCGGGTGTTGCGGTCGGTCCCGAAGCTCGTGTACACGAGCTCGGTGCGGACGCCGCGCTGCCTTGCCTCACGGATCAGCTGCGCCCCGATATCTCCGGTGATCCGTCGATAGCCGTTCTGGCTGGTGTCGATCGAGCCATCGCGTGTATTCGTCACCGAGAACAGGCCGAGCGTCGTGAGGAAGGTCGTGTTGACGTATGCGGCGATGGTGTCGTCCATCTCCCAGTACGGGAGAAATCCATAGACCTCGTGCCCGGGCACCGGGTGCACCGTCGGGACCGGGGTTTCCGGCTGCGCCGTCGCGCCGGCGGACATGGTCGTCAGCCGGCCGGCCGATCCGGAATCGCAGCCCGCCACGGCCGCGATCAACGCGACGATGAACCCCAGGGCAGCCAGCCGATGACGATGCACGTGGGCAAGCGTGTGCCCGGTGGCGTCGAGCGTCAAACGAGGGCGACGAGCGTCGCCCATTTCGCGACGGCCGTCGGTTGAAGTGCACGGCCGTCGGTTGCCCGGCAACGCGCGTTGCCGGTGGACACCCGCCCGCAGCCGTGCCCGAGAGCGACCCGAAGGGCCCGGGCCTAGGGGCCCGTGGGTCCCGGTCGGAGTGGACCCGGAGGGGACGGCAACGCGACCGATGGCCCGTCAGTTGGCCATCGAGGCGCGCGAGAGTTGGCCTTGCGGTCCCGGAACGCAGGGATCGCGCACGCGCGCAAATGGAAGCCGAGGGCTGGGGTGGCGAGCAACGGGACAGGTTCCGGAGTCGGCAAGCTGGGGGTCCTGCTTGCGATCTTCGACTTCCCGATGCTCGTCGAAGGGTTCCGGTCCGTGATCGATGACGAGCTCGACATGCGCGTGGTGGGCATCGTTCCGGATCGTGAGAGCCTCGACGACAGCCTGGGCCAGGCCTCGGCCGACATCGTCGTGGCGGAATGCCTGCCGTTCACCGCTGGGAGCGGTGGGACGACCTTCGAGACCATCGAGCAGATCCGTGCGGCAAAGCCCGGCGCGAAGGTCCTCGCCCTCGAGTGCCGCAGCGGCAGCGAGCAGTTCAGCCTGGCCCTCAAGGCCGGTGCGGATGGGTTCCTCACGCGGGAGGCGGAACCGGGCGACATCCTGGCCGCGGTGCGCTCGGTCAGCCGGGGGCAGACGTACGTGAGCCCGGCGATCGTGACCCGGATGGTCAACACCTACGTCCTGCGCAGCCCGGACGGCTCGCTCGAGGACGCCTACGCCAACCTGTCCGACCGCGAGAAGGAGGTCCTGCTGCTGGCGGCGGTCGGGCACACCAACCGCGAGATCGCCAAGGTGTTCCACCTGTCCGAGCAGACCGTTCACAACTACCGGGCGAACATCATGGAGAAGCTCGGCTTCCACGACCGGGTCGAGCTGCTCAAGTACGCGATCCGGCGCGGGATCATCAGCGTCGCAGACCTGTAGCGCGCCGGGACGGGACGCCCGACACGGGACCCGCGCGGGTCAGCTCCCCCCGTCGATCGCCGCCAGGATTGCCGTGACGTCCAGGGTGCCGGAGAAGCGGGCCACCTCCAGCCCTCCCCGCCGCACGACGACTGCCGGGGGGTTCGAGAGCCCCGCCGCATCACCCGCAGCCGTGTCCTCCGTGACGTCCGCCACGATGGCGGGGTCGTCGAGGCAGGCGCTGAGCGCGCTGACGTCGAGACCCATGCGGGACCCGAAGCGCAGGATGTTCCGGGTCGTGAAGATCCCGGCACCCGCTCCCTGCGCCGCGGCGGCCAGCACGTCGTGGGTGAACCAGGTCGGCCCGCCCTGGCGGGCGATGCACCGCACCGCAGCCGCCGCAAGGACGGATTCGTCGCCCAGCGTCGCCAGGTCGTGCTGCTCGACTCGGATGCTCCCGGCGAGGATCCGGGTGCGCAGCATCGGTTCGAGCTCGGTGGCGACCACCGCCGATCCGGGCGCCTGATAGTCCATCCACAGCTCAACCGAGACGGCAGCCGCCGCGTCGCCGGCCGCGCGCCCGTTCGTGACCACGCCGCTCCATGGGTCGGGCGACGACACCGGTGTCGGAAGCGCCGCAGGCGAGGCGCCGGCTGCAGCCGCATCGACCGTTGCCATCAGCTTCGAGACATCGTCAACGCCGGGGAACCGGGTGCCGTTGACATCGATCGTGGGCGTGGACACGATGCCGGACCGGACGCCGGCTGACGTGTCGTCGAGGACCTCGACCAGCACGGATCGGTCGTCCATGCACGCATCGAAGGCCGCGGCATCGAGGCCGACGCTTGCGGCGATCTGGGCCAGCCTCGGGCGCGCGAAGGCACCCTGGTTCTCGCCCTGCTGGGCGGTGTAGACCGCGTCGTGCATGGCCCAGAACTTGTCCTCGCGACCGGCGCACCGAACGGCGACCGCCGCGTCCACCGACTCGTCGCCCAGGAATGCGTAGTCGCGGTGGACGAGTGCGACCGTCCCGTCGGCGATCCGGGACGTGAGCTCCGGGATGACGGTCTCGGCAAACCGCGCACAGAAGGGGCACTGGTAGTCGGCCCAGTAGTCGATCACGACGGTTGCGTCGGCACGCCCCAGCCGCGGTCCGTCGGACGGCAGCCCCGCGCCGGCCGTCGGAACCGCCGACGCCGCACCGGGCGCGAGGGATCCGGCCGGCTGCGACCCGACCGGCGTTGCCGGGACGCTGGCGCGACCGATGGCCAGCCCGGCGCCGAAGGCGAGGGCGACGACGAGCGCCATCAGCCCGATGGCCGCCCCGCGGTTCTGGCGGCGGGCGGTGCGGCCGCGCACGGCCTCGACAGGCGCGTGCCCGCCCGACGACGCATCGTCGGGCCCTGCGTGGGGATCGGGGTCGCGATGCGGCGGCAGGTCGGCCCCCGGGCCGGCATCCAGAATTCGGTTGCCGGCTGGCTCGTCGGCGCGCGCGTCGCTCACCTGCGCATGGTGCCCGATCCGGGAACGGTGGCGTCAAGTGCCGAGCGCCGTCAATGAGACGATCGTCCCGACCCCGGCGCTCACGTGGTGCGTGCACGCACGGTATCGAGCCTCGTCAGGACCACTGGTTGGGTGATCTGAGCGGCGATTTGGGGTTTCATTGCGACATGTGGCGACCGAGGATCCGCGACTCAGGGTCGCCAGGGAGAGATCGATGATCGTGGCGTGGACGGCAGGCGGCTCGCGAGCGCCTCGCCACGCCCCCGAGCTGCGGCGCAGGCGCGGCCCGATCGCGCTCCGAGGCATCCGATGCGCCTGACGCGGGCTCGGTTCCGCACGTCGAGGGAACAGGCCCTGATGGCGGACGGGGCCCGCAGCCTCCTGTTGCCCCTGTACACGTCGGCCACGATCGTGATCGGTGCCGGAGCGCTGATGCTGGTGACGCTGCTGGTCCCGGTCTCCCCCCAGATCGCGATCGCGGCTCTCGGTCCCGGGGTTGACCTGCCGGCAGGTGTCGTGCTGTGGACGCTGTTCGGCCTCGCCGGCGCTGCGCGGATCGTGCGTGAGCCGTCCGGGCACGGCGTGTTCACGTTCCACATGCCCTTCGTCGTCGCGGCGATGGCGCTCGGTGGCCCGGTTGCCGGTGGCTGGGTCGCGATGATCTCCTCGTTCGACAGGCATGAGCTCGAGGAGACGCCCTGGTACGGCATCCTCGCGAACCACGCTGCGCTCACGTTGGGGGCGATCGTGGGCGGGCTCGTCATCCTGGTCCTCGGCGCCACGGGCGACGCGCTCGGCCTGGCCGGGAACTCGGGGTTCACGCTCGTCGCCGTCCTCGCCGGGACGTTCATCTATGTGGCCGTGACGGTGGGCCTCGCGGCCGGCACGATCGTGCTCCGTGACGGGATCACGGTGCGCGAAACGCTGGCCCTGTTCGACGAGTCGTTCCGGACGAGCACGATCGCGGAGACCCTGCTCGGCTGGCTCCTCACGGTCGCCTACATCGCGGTCGGCTGGTGGGGGCCCATCGTGTGCACCGTGATGGTCCTTGCCCTGTGGCGAGCGTCGGGTGCCTCCGAGCAGACCCGGCGGGACGAGCTGACTGGCGTGCTCAGCATGACGGCGTTCACGGCGTGCGCGGTCGAGGCGGTCGACCGGGCGCGGCGCGGGGTCGAGAGCGCCGCATACGTGTTCATCGACCTCGACAACTTCAAGGCCGTGAACGACGCCGCTCGCGATCACCATGTCGGCGACCAGGTCCTGGCCCAGGTCGGCCTCCGCCTGCGGGGGGCGATCCGGGCCAACGACGCGGCCGGCCGGCGGAGCGGCGACGAGTTCGTGGTGCTGCTGGCCGGCGTTCCCGACGAGGTGACCGCAGAGCGCCTCGCGAAGCGGCTGCACACCACCATTGTTGCGCCGTACTCGACCGACATCGGCGAGATGCGGGTCGGGGCGTCCGTCGGTGTCGCCCTGATCGAGCCACAGGCGAAGGAGACAGAGCTCGAGTTCCGCCGGCGCGCCGATGCCGCGATGTACGCGGTCAAGGAGCTCGGTGGAGGCGTCCGGATGTGGCGCGAGTCGACCGGGGGCTGAGCGCGTCGCATACTCCCGTGGCGTGAGCTCCACCCGATCACCGAACCGTCGCGCAGCCGCACGCCCCGCTCCTCGCACGGGGCCGAAGTCGCGTGCCCGGACCGCGGCCCAGCGCATCGTCGAGCAGCGCGAGTGGCTGCAGGCGGTCACGGCCGCGCTGTCGCAGGCCGCCGACCCGAGCGCCGTGGCAACGCGGATCCTCGACGCCGCACTCGGGGCGCTCGGGGCGCCGAAAGGCTGGGTCGCCGTCGTCACCCCGGCCGGTAGAGATGCCGAGATCATCCGCAGCGCCGGCTACCCGCCCGAGGTCATCGGGCCGTGGTCCCACCTGTCGCTCGACATCGAGACGCCGATGACCGAGGCGATCCGGACGGGGAGCTGGATCGTCCTTGCTTCGGCGGATGCACGGAGCGAGGCGTTCCCGGCGATCCGGGCCCGCGGCGGCGCAACGTCCGGCACGGAGGCCTCGGCCGCCGTCCCGCTCACGATCGAGGGCCGGGTGATCGGGGCACTGGGAGTTGCGTTCGACACGGTCAGGGAGCTGGACGATGACGAGCGCTGGTTTCTCGGGGCCCTCGCCGCGCAAGGCTCGCAGTCGCTCGAGCGGGCGCGGCTGTTTGCGGCGTTGCGCGAGCGGGACGAGCGTCTCCGGTTCGCCCTCGAGGCATCGAACATCGGAACCTGGGAGTGGAGCCTGACGGACGACCGGCTGACCTGGTCACCCGAGGTCCACGCGCTCCACGGGCTCCCGCTGGGCGAGGTCCCCGCCAACCTCGAGGCCTACCTGGCACTCGTCCACGAGGACGATCGCGACCGGGTGCGGACGGCGATCATGGCGAGCGCTCGCGAGCTACGCGCATACGGCGAGACGTACAGGATCATCCGCCCCGATGGCTCCGCCCGCTGGACGGAGGGCACCGGGCGGGTGTTCCCGGACACCGCCGGCAGGCCCTCGAGGATGCTGGGCACGTCGCTTGACATCACGGATCGCATGCTTGCCGAGCTCGAGCGGGACCGGCTCATCCAGGCCGAGCGAGACGCTGCTCACCTCCGGGATGCGTTCATCGGCGTCGTCTCGCACGAGCTGCGGACGCCGATCACCACGATCTTCGGCGGGACCCGTGTCCTGGCGCGCCGTTGGCGGGACATGGAGCCCGACGCACGCGATGACATCCTCAAGGACGTCGTCGAGGAGGCCGATCGCCTGTACCGGCTGGTCGAGGACCTGCTCGTGCTGACCAAGGTCGAGCGGGGATCGCTCGATGTTGGCGATGAGCCGGTCCATCTCGGACGGCTCCTCGAGCGGGTGGTGAGCTCCGAGCAGCCGCGCTGGCCGGGCATCCAGTTCAGGACCGAGGTGCCCCCGGACCTGCCGTCGGTCAGGGGCGAGGACACGTACGCGGAGCAGGTGCTCCGGAACCTGCTCGGAAACGCGGCCAAGTACGGGGGTGTCGGCTCCACGGTGACGGTGACCGCGGAGGCCGACGATGACCACGTGCGCATGCGCGTGCTGGATGAGGGACCCGGGATCGAGGCGTCCGAGGCCGATCAGCTGTTCGACCTGTTCTTCCGATCCCCGACCGTGGCGACCAGCGTGGCCGGGGCCGGGATCGGGCTGTTCGTGTGCCGCCAGCTGGTCCAGGCCATGGGCGGCCGCATCCGGGCCGAACGACGGCCGACCGGTGGGGCGGCCTTCACGGTCTCGCTGCCTCGCTACGAGGACGACGACCTCATCTGACCCGGGCTGTCACCATTCCGCCACCACCGCCGCCACCGGGCCGCAACATCCCGCCACCAGCCCGCTCCGGTAGACTGGTCGGGTCCAACCAACTGTGTCCAGATGGACGGTGATGCCCCATGAAAGTCGGCGTCGCCAGGGAGACTGCGGCCGGCGAACGGCGCGTCGCACTGGTGCCCGAAGCGCTCGGCAAGCTCACGGCGGCCGGGCTCGAGATCCTTGTCGAGGCAGGCGCAGGCGCCGGTGCCACGATCCCAGACCAGGCGTACGTGGACGCCGGGGCGACGGTCGTGAAGACCGACGAGCTGTACAAGGCCTGCGACGTCATCCTCCGCGTCCAGAAGCCGGACAAGGGTGAGGCCAAGAAGCTGCGCGGCGGGCAGGCCGTCATCGGCCTCCTCCAGCCGCTCCTCGACCCGTCCCTGATGCAGACGCTGGCCAAGGCCGATGTGACGGCGATCAGCCTGGACGCCATTCCTCGTACCCTGTCGCGGGCCCAGACGATGGATGCCCTGTCGTCGCAGGCGAACGTGGGCGGCTACAAGGCCGTGCTCATCGCCGCGACGACGTACGGGCGCTACTTCCCGTTGCTCACCACCGCCGCCGGCACGGCCAAGCCCGCCAACGTGCTGATCCTCGGGATCGGCGTGGCCGGCCTCCAGGCCATCGGCACCGCTCGCCGGCTGGGCGCGGTGGTGTCCGCCTACGACGTGCGGCCCGAGACCGCCGAGCAGGCCGAGTCACTGGGCGCGAAGTTCGTGCGCCTGAAGACCTCCATCGACGCGACCGGTGCGGGCGGCTACGCTCGAGAGCTGACGGCCGAGGAACGTGGAGCCCAGCAGGTGGAGCTCAACGAGATCATCGCCGGCCAGGATGTGGTGATCACGACGGCTCAGGTTCCGGGGCGCAAGCCGCCGGTCCTGGTCACGGCGGACGCGGTCAAGGCGATGCGCCCGGGCTCGGTGATCGTCGATATGGCGGCATCGGCGCTGGGTGGCAATTGTGAGCTGTCGAAGGCGGGCGAGACCGTCGCCACCGACAACGGCGTGACGATCGTCGCGCCCGACAACCTGCCGGCCTCGATGCCGACCGGAGCGTCGCAGTTCTACGCCCGGAACATCTCGATGCTGCTGCTCAACATGGTCAAGGACGGGAGCCTCAGCCTCGACTTGGAGGAGGAGGTGACCAAGGCGACCGTGGTCACCCATGGCGGTGCGGTGCTGTCCGAGGCCGTGCAGAAGCTCCTGGCTCCGGATGGAGGCAAGACATGAGCCCCGAGGTCGCACAGCTCATCCAGAACTTCACGGTGTTCGTGCTCGCGATCCTGTGCGGGTTCGCGGTGATCTCGAAGGTTCCGGCGACCCTTCACACACCGCTGATGTCGGGCGCCAACTCGATCCACGGCATCGTCCTCGTGGGCTCGATGTTCATTGCCCTGGGGGCAGACGACCCGCTGTCGTACCTGCTCGCATTCGTCGCGGTCACGTTCGCAACCCTCAACGTGGTCGGCGGCTACGTGGTCACGGACCGGATGCTCCAGATGTTCCGGCGCAAGCCTGTCGCGCCCAAGGCCGAGAAGGCGGAGGCTGACCGATGAGCCTCGACATCCTCGAACCCCTCGTCCGGCTCGCCTGGCTGGTGGGTGCCATCGCGTTCGTCATCGGGCTGATCCGGATGAACTCGCCGGCAACGGCGCGCAACGGCAACCTGATGTCCGGCGGCGGCATGGCCGTGGCCATCGTCGCCACGGCTCTGTACCTGGCCCTGCGACCCAGCGAGGGCGGCCTCAACGTGGTCGGCTGGGTCGTCGTGTTCGCCGGCATCGCGCTCGGCGGCGGCTACGGCCTGTACACGGCGCGCACCGTGAAGATGACCGCGATGCCCCAGCTCGTGTCGCTGTTCAACGCAGTCGGCGGCGGTGCCGCCGCGCTCATCGCGATCGACGACTACCTCGGCCTGAAGGCGGCGCCCGGACTCCAGATCAACGTCGCCACCGTGCTCGACATCGTGATCGGCTCGATCACGTTCACGGGGTCGCTGATCGCCTCGGGCAAGCTGATGGGCCTCAAGATCACGCCCTCCCGGCCGGTCATGATCCCCGGTGGCCAGCTGGTGACCGGGGCGCTCGCGCTGATCGTCGTTGCCGGTGCGATCTTCCTGTGGATTCCCAACCTGAGCGTCGCCGTGATGCTCATCATCCTTGCTGCCGCGCTCATCTTCGGCGTCACCATGACGCTGCCGATCGGCGGCGCGGACATGCCGGTCGTCATCAGCCTGCTCAACTCGTTCACGGGCACGGCGGTGGCGATGGCCGGCTTCGTGCTCAACAACCCGGTCCTGATCATCGCCGGAGCGCTCGTGGGCGCGTCGGGCGCGATCCTGACCAAGCTCATGGCCGATGCCATGAACCGCTCCGTGCTCAACATCATGATCGGCGGTTTCGGCGGCGGTGAAGGCACGGTCGGCGCAGCGACGGGTGCGGGCGGCAGCGTTCGCGAGCTGGGGGTCGATGACGCGGCCATCCAGCTGGCGTATGCGTCGTCGGTCATCGTGGTCCCGGGCTACGGTCTCGCGGTGGCCCAGGCCCAGCACGCGTGCCGCGAGCTGGGCGAGCTGCTCGAGGCTCGGGGCGTCGACGTGAAGTACGCGATCCACCCGGTCGCGGGCCGGATGCCGGGGCACATGAACGTCCTCCTCGCCGAGGCGAACGTCCCGTATCCGCAGCTCAAGGAGATGGAGGACATCAACCCGGAGTTCGACCGGTGCGATGTCGCCCTCGTCATCGGCGCCAACGACGTGACGAACCCGGCCGCCCGCCGGCCCGGCTCGCCGGTCTCCGGGATGCCGATCCTGGACGTCGACCACGCCAAGAACATCATCGTGATCAAGCGCTCGATGGGCCGCGGCTACGCCGGCATCGACAACGAGCTGTACAGCAACCCCAAGACGGGGATGCTGTTCGCCGATGCGAAGCAGGGGCTGTCGGATCTGATCGCGGCGGTGAAGGAGCTCTAGAGGCGCGGTCCCGCGCATTGCGTGACGGCCCCGGCGGCGACGCCGGGGCCGTTCGATTCCCAGCCGTGCGGCGAGTGTCGTGGCAGCGCGGGGTTGGGGCGCCGCCGGATTCTCTGTCATTGAGCACTCGGGCGCATCTTCGGCACCAGCTCGTCGTGAGGTCGGCGGCGCTTCAGCGCCAGGCAGGACCCAAGCGACTGGGTGACCCGGGATCGCGTCTCATACGGGCCGAGACAGCGACAAGCAGTCGGCTGGGTCCTGATCGACCGTTTGCGGGCGTGGCGCGGATCGGGGCGGGATCACGGGGCGCGATGCGAACCGACGTGGCCGAGGGCGTCGCAACCCGGAGCGTTGCCGTTCTCAGAGAGCACGAAGATGGATCGGCTACGGTCACGGTGTGAAGTGACACGAGCAGCCATCCGCCGGTCGAGGCCGGAGGTCTCGGACGGGTGGCGAGCAGCCGCGGGGAGCGCGCCGCAGGCGACCGGCCGCAACGCACGCGGCCGCAGGCGTCTCCGTCGGAGCGACCCGCGTGATCGGAGTGCAGATGCAGACCATGACCCTGCCGACGCGTCGCGGCCGCGCGCGCGTCCCCACGTCCTCGACACCACATCGCCCTGCGGGCGCTCGGCCGCCCCGCAGGCTGCTTGGCTGGCTGGCGGCAACCCTGCTGATCGTCGCGGCCTGCGGGTCGGCCCCGGCCTCGACGACGGCCCCGGCCTCCGCTGCCGTCTCCACGCCAGGGTCCGCTCCCACGAGCGTCCCCGCCGCACCGAGCGCGACACCGGGTGTGGGCTCCACGTCGGGTCTGCCGGGCGACGGCAACGCCCTCGCGCAGCTGCAGCAGGACTACGAGTCTGTCGTGCAGCGGGTCTCCCCCTCCGTCGTCGTGATCCAGACGCCGCTCGGCCTCGGATCGGGGATCGTGCTCGACGCCAACGGCGACATCGTGACCAACGCACACGTGGTCGGCGGAGCCAGCACCTTCAACGTCACCCTCGCCGACGGCCGCCAGTTCACCGGGACGCTCGTCGGCACCTTCGCGGCGAATGACATCGCCGTGCTGTCGATCCACGCGACCGGTCTGCAGCCGGCGACGTTCGCCGATTTCGGCGATGCTCCGGGTCGGCCAGATCGTGATGGCGGTCGGCAACCCGCTCGGCCTCCAGACCAGCGTCACCCAGGGCATCGTCAGCGCGCTCGGCCGTACCGTGACCGAGCCCGGTGGCGTGACCCTGCCCGGCACGATTCAGACCAGCGCTGCGATCAACCCCGGCAACAGCGGGGGGGCGCTGGTCGACATCCACGGCGATGTCGTCGGGATCCCGACACTCGCCGCCGTGGATCAGCAGATCGGAGGGTCGGCGCCGGGCATCGGGTTCGCGATCCCGAGCAACGACGCGAAGGACTTCGCGGGACAGCTGATCGCCTCGGGCAAGGTGACCAGCTCGCATCGTGCCTACCTCGGGATCCGCGCCGCGAACGTGATGGGAGCTCAGGGCGTCCTGGTCTACGGCATCGACGCCGGCGGGCCGGCCGCCGTGGCCGGCATCCAGACGGGCGAGCTGATCGTGAGCATCGATTCCAAGCCGACGCCGGACAGCAATACCCTGTCGGTGGTGCTCGCGGGCCTCGAGCCGGGGCAGACGGTGCCCGTGGTGGTGATGAAGTCGGCCGGCAGCCAGGTGACCGTGCAGGTCACCCTCGGCCAGATCCCGGGCTGAGCCCCCGGCCGCACCGGTCCGGGGGCGCCCCGCCCCATGGGCCGGCGCCGGGCGCCGCGCGGCCATACCCTGTAGGCGATGCCCCGACGACGACCCCCCGCCTGGCCCCGCCCCGCAAAGATCGCGTTCATCGGCTCTCATGGGATCCGCAAGACGTCCGCGCTGCTGGCCTTCGCGGCGGAGGTCCAGCGCGCGGGACGCTCCGTCGAGCTGGGTCGCGAGGTCGTGCGCGACAACCCGCTGGGGATCAACGAAGGCGCCACCGGCGAGGCGCAGCTGTGGGTCCTCGTGTCGCAGATCCGCCAGGAGCTGGAGCTGACGCGCAAGGCCGACATCCTGGCTACGGATCGCGGCGTGATGGACAACTACGCGTACTACCTGCGTGCCTGCGGCGGCGGTGACGAGTTCCACGTCGAGCCGCTGGTCCGGCGCTGGTCCGAGACCTACGACCTGGTCGTGCGCCTGCTGCCGGACGTCGCGCTCCAGGCCGACGGCGTGCGGTCGACCAGCGACGCATTCCGGGACGAGGTGGAGGCAATCCTGGACACGGTGCTGCCGACGCTGGTCGCGCCCGCCCGGCTCGTGACGCTCCGGGCGTCCGAGGTCACCAGCCGGTTCGACTGGTTCTCGGTTGTCGAACGCCTGGCAGCGGCCATCGGGGCGTCGGTGCGGGCCCCGGACCTTTGGACCTGACGGCCCGAGACGTGACCAGCGCCACGCCCGATCCTCTCGGGACTCCGTACCTCGACCTGGGGCTGATCGCGCGAGTCGTCCGGATCGCGGACCCCCTCGTCCGTAACGCCGCGATCACGCGCGGCTACCACGCGCTGTCAGAGGCGGTGGCCGCGATCATCGGCCGCGACCAGGCGAACTGGCTGACCTACGGCCAGTGGGCGAGCGCCGAGGCGCGCCGTTCGATCGATGGCGAGGCCGTGCCCGCTGCCCTCCGGCCGTTCTTCGGTGCCGAGGTCGCGGAGGCCGTCGCGGCCGGCAATGCGACGATCTTCGGGGACGTCGCCCCGCCGTTCATCCGCTTCGTCCGCGCGTTTGCCGGGTTCCGCGCCGTGCTCGTCGACGATGGCGCCGCGAGGCGCGGACTTGACACCGTGCTCGCCGATCCTCAGGTTGCGGCCAGCGAGGACCTGGCAAGGGCGTTCACGGCGTACGTGGACTCGATGCTCCTGCGGCGCGCGGACGACCGAGCAAGCTCTGTCAGGCGCGCACAACGGATCCTCGTCGCGAACGTCTCGGTGGGCGCTCACGAGCAGCTGGTGGCGGATCCGTTCGTGCGGAAGGCGATCCCGGGCCGCTGGATCACGGCGATCGCGGCCACCAGCCACCTCGGCATCCGGATCCCCGAAGGAACGCTCGAGCTCAACCGGGACATCCCGGCGCCCGCGTACCTTGGCGGCGCGATGTTCCCACCGGAGCTCGTCCGGCTCGGCGACCCCGACGCCATCGCCCTGGCGGCCAGGTTCGGCCAGGACATGGACTCCGCCGCCGAGAGCGATGCGCCTGACTGGGAGTCCTACCGGGAGCGGATGGGCTTCATCTTCACGCTCCTTCGCGCTCATCAGGCCGACCCGTCGCTGTTCGACCTGCCGCCGGGCACGCCCGAAGCCTGACCCGCGCCGCGCTACCAGGCCTCGGGCAACGGGTTCCGCTGGGGCAGCTGGAGCGAGACGGTCGACAGCGCGGCCGTGCCGGGTTCCAGAGTGAGCTTGAGCTCGGCCATGCCGCGCTCGCCGTGGAGCTCGAACGTGCTGGTCGTGCGGCCGTCGCCGTCGATCGGGTCACTCAGGCGCAGCACGCCCAACCGTGGGCCGGCAGCACGCACCGCTCGCTCCAGGGCCTCGCGATCCTGCCCCTCGCCCAGCGGAAGGTCTGCCGGCCAGGCGGGGTCCTGGGCGCCGGTCAGGGCAACGACCCGTTCGGCCAGCGAACGAATCTCGGCCGACGGGTCCCCGACCGGACGCAGTGCGAGTCGCTGCAGGCGCGGGGTCGGCTCCGGGCTCACGAGGATCGACACACGCAACCAGCCGTTGGCTCCGCGCAGCCACCAGGCCACATCGGCCGGTGAGTCCGAGGTCGTGGGCCGCGTCTCGTCACGCCGGAACGGACCCAGCTGTTCACGGACCTTCGCGACCGACGCCCGGCGGATCTCACGGGGCTCGTCGAGGTCCATGTTGCCGGCGAACGACGTATCCGCGAGCGCATCGTCCCAGACATTGATGAGCTGCTCCGCCACCGGGCGAAACCGGTCGACTGCAGGCATGACGATGATGCGGCGGCGGGGTGCAACCTTCGCGCGAACCAGGTCCTCGAGGACCTCCTTGACCACGGGCCTGACCGGTGCGTAACGCAGGTTGCCCAGCCCGATCACACCCAGCCCCGTCGCCGGGTGCCAGGCCATGTGGGTGCCGAAGCCCGGGTAGCCGCCGGCGTGGCTGATGATCGAGCCCAGCTCCGGGTCCTGGCCAACGAACAGCCCGAAGCCGTAGCCGCCAGCGGTGAACGATGGCTCGGCGTCCGGCGCGTGCGCAAGCACCATCGGGCCGATGGCGCGCTGCACCTGCTGCATCTCGCGTCGCGACGATCGTCGCAGCGGGTGATCGCCTTCCGGGTCGTCGCGCGCCGGAAACGCGTCCAGGAACTCGAGCACCCAGCGCGACAGGTCGCGCACCGTCGAGAACACGCCGCCCATCGACGCCAGCGCGCCGTACCCGTCCGTGCCCTCGCGCACGTACGCCTCGTCCCGACGGACGTAGCCGTGCGCAAGGTCGGCCTGTGCGACGTCCGTATCGAGGTACGCCGTCGAGGTCATCCCCAGCGGTACCAGCAGCCGGTCGCGGACCATCTCGCGATACTCGCGGCCGGCGACGTTGGTGATCACGCGCCCGAGGATTCCGTAGCCCAGGTTGCTGTACTCGAAGGTGACGCCTGGGGGCCATGCAAAGGACGGTCCGGCGGCGAGCAGCGCGGCGAACCGACCGAGGTCGAGGCCCTGCTGCCGGTCGCCCCACGGATCGTCGGTGGGCAGGCCGCCCGACATCGTCATCAGTTGCCGAACGGTGATCGGCGGGCTGTCCGCCGTCGTGGGCCGCCAGCCGGCGAGCTCCGGCACGTACCTGGCCACCGGCACGTCGAGCCCGAGGCGACCCTCGTCGCGCAGCAGGATCAGCGTCGCGGCCGTGAAGCTCTTCGTCATCGATGCGATCCGGTACACGGAGTCCGCATCGGGACGCTGATCCTCGCCGTCGCGAATCGTCCCGGCACCGCCGGTGTGGACCAGCGCGCCGCCGGCGACGACCCCCCAGGCCACGCCGGGGATGTGCGCCTCATCGCGGAGGCGGCGGAATCTGTCGTCGAGCGCGGCAAGCGCGTGGTCGAGGTCTGGCATCCACGAATGATGCCGGGATTGAACACGGATTACCTGCCGACACCCATAGCGTCTGGAGTGGCGTCCCCGCTGGACGCCGGCAGCTGGTGGACCGTGGATCGCGACCTTGTCGAGGCGGCTCGCAACGGCGACCGTCGGGCGTACTCGGAGCTCCTGCGCCCGCGGGTGGGGCGCCTGTTCGCGATCGCCGAGCGCATCCTGCGCGACGTCGACCGGGCGGAGGACGCGGTCCAGGAGGCGCTCGTGGCGGCCTGGCGAGATCTCCCGTCCCTGCGGGATCCCGATCGCTTCGATGCCTGGCTCCACCGGCTCGTCGTTCATGCCTGCATCGCCGACGCGAAGCGGGTGCGACGGCACGTGACCAGCCTCGTCGAGCTGCCGGTTGACATCGCCGTCGGGCGGGATGAGTACCTCGGGATCGCCCAGCGCGACGAGCTCGACCGCGCCTTCCGGCGACTGACGCCCGAGCAGCGGGCGCTGCTGGTGCTGCGCCACTACGCGGGCCACGAGACGGCCGAGATCGCGGAGATCCTCGGGATCCCGGACGGCACCGTCCGATCGCGACTCCACCACGCACATCGGGTGATGCGCGCAGCACTCGACGCCGACGCGCGCAGCATCGCAGCGAGGGGTACTTCCGCATGAGCGCAGACCGTGACATCGACGAGGTCCTCGCCGCGTGGCTGCGCCCCGGCCCGGACGACGCCCCGGGGCGCCTGGTCGCGTCGATCGAGGCTGAGGTGGTCCGGACGGCGCAGCGCAGGCGGTTCCCGGGGATCGGCGGCGTTCGCCCGACGGTGGGGCTGGGGCGGCTCGCCGCCGTGGTGGTGATGGCAGCCGTCGCGCTCGTCGCCGCGAGCTGGCTCGCCGGTCGGGACGCGCCGGCCGTCGTCGGCGGCCCGTCGGTCTCCCCTGCACCGTCGTCGGCTGCCCCGGCCGCGTCGACGTCGCCCGGACCGCGCGGCACGCTGGTGCTGACGGCCGACAACGTCGTCTTCGACCAGACCGATCTCTACTGGCCGGCCGACACCGCGATCACGATCCTGCTGGACAGCAAGGAGGCCGTGCCCCACGGCCTCGACATCAGCGATGCCGCCGGCACGGTCGTGTTCAGTGGCACGATCTTCGTCGGGCCGGCCCAGCGCACGTACGGCATCCCGGCGCTGGCAGCCGGGACCCATGCGTTCACGGACCCCGTGCATCCGCTGATGACCGGGACGCTCCACGTTGGACAGAGCGCACCGCCACCTCCATCGGCGGCGCCCGAGGAGACCCTGCCCCCGCAGGACATCATGCTCACGGTGTCGGCCACGGGCTTCTCTCCCGACGCGGTCTCATTCGCCGGCGGGCGCCGGTTCTCGATCGAGCTCGTCAACAACGATCCAGGGGTCGAGCATGGGATCCGGATCCTGTTCGCCAACGGCGACTACGCGTGGGAGCAGAACTCGATCACCGGGCCGGCGACGATCCGGTACTCGATCGACGCGCTGCCCGACGGCAGCTATACGATTGTCGACCCGAAGCACCCGGACGTCCGGGCAACGCTGACGATCGGGAGCTGATCCTCCGTTGGTCAGTTGGGGGCGCACAGATCGCCGGTCACGGGCAGGGCTCCCCGGCGAGACCACTCGCTATGCTGGACCACGATCCGCATGGAATTCGATGTCGCGCCCCAGCCGCTCCGGCAGCGTGGATGGCGCCGGGCTGTGGGGGTGGCGGGCGGGGCGATCGCCATCGTCGCGTTCGCCCTGGTGATGGCGGACACTCCCGCGACGCCGCCCGACGGCTCACCCTTAGCGCTCGCGGTCGATGCCGCGCCGCAGGCCGGATCGCTGCCGACCCAGATTGCGCATGCGACCAGCACACCTGTCATCGCGCCCGGCATGCCCGCGCAGGACGCCATCGTGTGCCGCGGCCTGGATCAGGTGACGTGCGGTCAGGTTGCCCGGGCGTCGATCGCGACGCTGACGACCGCCGATGGTCCCGTGACGCGCATCGCCGTCTCGCCCAGCCTCCTGTGCAATGACGACGTCGCGTGCCCCGCGGCAACGATCGCCGACGCCCAGCCGCTGGGCAGCGCGGTGGTGTCCCTGGGCTCCGGCGCGCAGGCGTGGATCAACGTCGTCGGACCTGCCCCGGGTTCGGGTCGCGCCTGGGAGCCGGCCCGGACGACCGCGTGGATCGTCCGGTGGCTGCCCTGACGACGGGTGCGCTATGCGTCCGGCCTGACACTGCCGATGCGGATCACCTGGAGCGCGATCAGCTCCACGATGGTCCAGCCCACGAGGGCCACCACGGCGGCGATGTCGAGGACGGCGCCGCTCGCGGACATCGCGTCCGTTTGGAGGACGCCTTCGAACGGAGCGACGAACACGCCGCTGATGGTCATGATCGTGGTCACGATGTCGTTCCCCTGGCGCGCGTCGAACGCGAGCAGGACGATGCGCAGCGCGATCACGAGCTGGACGAGGCCGAACAGCAGGGTCACCAGCCGGGCGGCAACCGTGATCCCCGCCGGTCGCGTGGTGACAATCTCCTCCGTATCGACCCGGCGCAGCGATTCGCGGGTCGTTGACCCGGCTGCATGATCTTCCGTGAGCGATGAGCGTCCAATCTGATAGCTCATGTCATCTCCTTGAGAACGGTCGCGCCCGGGATCCCGAACGGCGGCGATGCCGGACATGTCGGACCCGTGCGCAGGGCCGGGCGGACAGGCGCGCCTGGCACGTGGATCAGGTTTGATCTCGTTTCGGGCAGGCGTCGTCGCGACGCCGCGCCCGGGTCCTTGTCCGACGGACCCCGCGGCAACGCGAGCTGGTGACAGCCCAGAGCGGCTGGGGTCAGCGCCGAGCGCGGCGTCGCGTGCGAACGCTCGCAGGGGGGACGCGCGTTCCGGGGCCGAAGAGGTCCGCGTCGACTGCGCCCGAGCTCATGGGCGAGCCGTCGTGGATGCGTGGCCGTGACGGGTTGCAGTGGTGATCGCCATGCTGCACCTCCTTCGTCGACCCATCCTGGAGGGCAGCTCTCCCGGCGTCCATGCCGCGGGTGGCGACGGCCTTGCAAACCGCTTGCAGCGGTGCCAGAACCGCTTGCAGCGGTGCCAAGTGGCCATCCGCCGAGCTGCCCGCTCAGCCGAGGGCACGCGAACCGCCGCCATGGCGCTCGCCCTCAGTCCTCGGGCTTGGCCGCCACGAACGCTGCGAGCTCCTCCGACTGCCGGACCCGCGACGGCTCGTGGACGTACATCATGTGCCCCGCCTCGAAGTACGAGAACGAGACGTTGGCGCGGAGCTCCTCCGGAATCGGCAGGTGGGCGAAGACCGCCTCGGCGGCGAAGTACGGGGTGGCGCCGTCGTAATAGCCGCAGCCCACGTAGATCCTGAGATGCGGGTTCCCGCGCATCGTCTCGCCCAGCCGGTCCACGACCGAGACACTCCGGCCTTCGAACTCCTTGTAGCTCCACGCCTGGTTTGTTGCCGACGACAGGATCTCGTAGGGGAGGTCGTTCTCGTAGCCCAGCTCCTCGCGCACGTACTGGTTGACGGCCGCCGTGTATGCACCCGCGATCGCCGTGTGCGAGGGATCAGCGGTGAAGTGCTCACGGCCGCCATCGGGCTCCCAGCCCAGGAACCGCCCGTCGAGCCGGCCGACCGCCCGACGCCGGTCGCGGAGCAGCTCGGTGAAGAACCGGATGTGCTCGATCCTGAGGTTGACGCGATCGACGTAGTCCGCGCTCAGCCCGGTCAATCGGGCGAGGGTTGCGACGGCCCTGGTCCGCTCGTCCGGGGTCATCCGGGTACCGAGCGCGAGCAGCCGCGGGTACTCGCCGGCGGCGTACGCCTCGGCCTCCGCCAGCACCTCCGCCAGCGGCCGGTCCCCGTGCAGGCCGTGGTAGTGCGCGATCGCCGCGTAGGTCGGCAGGTACATGGCGTGCGGGACGTCATTCTGCTCGGTGAAGAAGATGCTCGAGAGGTCCAGCACGCTGGAGATGAGCATCAGCCCGTTGAGATACATCCCGTGGCGCTGCTGGAGGTGGGCCGCGAGGCCGGCGGCGCGCAGGGTGCCGTACGACTCCCCCGCCAGGTACTTGGGCGAGAGCCATCGCCCGTTCCGCGAGGTCCACAGTCGGATCACCTCGCCGACCGACTCGATATCGGCGGTGAACCCGTGGTAGTCGCCCGGCTTCACACCGTCGACGGCGCGCGAGTAGCCCGTGGAGATCGGGTCGATGAACACGATGTCGGAGTGGACGAGCAGGCTGGCCGGGTTGTCGACGAGCTCGTACGGCGGCGCAACGGGCGTCCCGGCGTCCCCGGACACCACTCGCCGCGGCCCCAGCAGGCCGAGGTGGAGCCAGACGCTCGATGAGCCGGGCCCGCCGTTGAAGGCGAACGTGACCGGCCGCTGCCGGTGATCCGAGCGGTCCAGCGTGTACGCCGTGAGGAACACGCTGGCCCGCGGCTTGTAGCCCTGGACCTTGCCGTCCTCGACGACCTCCTCCCGCAGCACCATCCGTCCCGAGGTCGAGGTGTACTTCAGCCGTCGGCGCCCGACGGCGAGCACGTGCTGGCGGGTGACGAGGTCGTCGGTCGGCTCCGGGGGCGGTGCCGACGCTCCGGCTTCCGTCTTGCCGGGTCCGGGGCCGGATCCTGACTCGGGCGGCGAGGCGGGCGTGTCGGTGGTGGGCATGGCTGGTCGTCTCCCTCGATGGCGCCGGATCGGGCGGTCGGATGTCAGCCTGAGGGTACCGGGCGAAGCGCATGAGACCATTCGACCGCGACGGATGACCGCGCCCGCGTGATCCCTCGCTCATCGGAGGCCGACACCCATGCGTGACCTCAAGTTCGGCGTCGTGCTCCCCCTGTACGAAGACATCGAGACCGGGCGCGGCACCGATGGGACGAGCTGCGCGCCATGGGGAGGCTGGCCGAGGACATAGGCTTCGACACTGTCTGCGTCCCGGACGAGCTCCTGTGGCGCGTCGATGCGTGGCCCGGGCCACGCGGCTGGTGGGAGTGCGTCGCGATCGCCGGGGCCCTGGCGGACGCAACCGAGCGGATCGAGGTCGGAACGTGGGTGCTGTCCGCGAACCACCGCAACCCCGGTGTCACGGTTCGGGCGGTCGAGACCCTCGACGAGATCTCGGGTGGGCGTTTCGTGTTCGGCCTGGGCGCCGGCAGTGGCGACTCGGAAGCCGAGGCATACGGCCTTCCGCTCGACCATGTCGTCGGGCGTTCGAGGACGCGCTCGAGATCATCATGCCGCTGCTCCGGACCGGCCGGGCCGACCACGCCGGGCCGTATCACCACGCGAAGGACGTCGAGTCGCGGCCCCGTGGACCACGGTCCGGGGCGGTCCCGCTGATGATCGGTGCCGTCGAGCCGACGGACGCGACCGGTTCCGAGGCTGCCGGCTTCGGCGTGCCGGTTCGCGGTTCGGCCGACCGGATCGCCGATGCATTGCACGCCTTCACCGAGGTCGGGGTGACGCAGGTCGAATGCGTCCCCTGGCCCCCGACGCTCGAGACGCTCGAGGCGATGCGCCCGGTGGTCGAGCGCCTGGGTAACGCCTGAGGGGCTCGGCGAAGGCGACGCTGGACATGGAACGGCCGGCTCGGGACCTGCCCGTGCCGGCCGTGGATCGCGCGTTGCGCGCAGGTCTGTCCTACTCGGGGCCGAACAGAAGGCTCGCAAGATTGTGGTAAGTGAACAGGGTCGTCATGCACTGCTGATGGTTCTGCCCCGTGAGCGTGGGGAACGGCCAGCCGGGGAACTCTTCGAAGTAGAACGGGTAGCTGATCTGGAGCAGCCCGCCCACCATCTCGTCGTAGACACCCTGCTCCAGCTGCGTGCAGCGCTCGGAGAGCGTCAGCAATTTCGTGGGGTCCGCGTCGTCCGGGAAGCGGTAGGCCGCCATGTCACCGTGGAGGCTGCCCATGCAGTCGCCAAACGAGGTGTAGCCACCGACGTGGTACTGGACCATGATCCGGCACGCCGTGCTCGGCGTCGCAAGGGTCCGGTGCGGATTCCCTCCGTGGCCGCCCGTCGCGGCGACGGCTCCAACCGACGCGAAGACCAGCAGGCCCGCGGCGGCCATCGAGAGCAGGACACGCTTCATGTACCGGGATCTCCTTTCACTCCCTACCAGGATCAGATCGTCAGCGTGCAACGCAGTTCTGGTCCGTCTCGCTGCGCGCCCGATCGCTGTACAGGTCGCCGACGTTCTTCTGCCCTTCGAACGACCCGAACTGTGTCGTCAGATCGTGGATGAGGTGGTTGATCCACGGGCGAACTGGCGACCCGTCCGGCAACCGGAGCTGGGCAAGGTACGGCGCGCAATACCCCATGTTGTGGTGGAACTCATGGGGGAACGGCTCGCGCGCGACGACGGTCGGCGCCCCGACGAGCAGTGCCCCGAGCACGATCGTTGGTGCAATGAGGCGTCGATGCGTTGACAACGAAGACCTCCCAGCTTGAACCCCGGCGTAGTCTGTTCGGACTAGGTGCAGCGGGACGAAAGTACTGTCTCGAATGCGGAGGGTCAATACGGTCAAGGGCGTGAGGCGTACGTCCCGCGATGGTTGTGGTGCGCCAGCGCACCACAACCATGAAGTGACCCCGTCAGGCATGACTGGCAGTCGTGGGATCAAGGATGGCGGCTCGCACCACTGCGCGCTCGGCTGTCATTCGGACAGCGCCGTCCAGAGACTGCGGGTAGACTCCCCGCAGCAACGCCCCCGTGGCTCGGAAACCCGTATCCGGCGCTCTGTGGCGCCGATGTTTACCAGCGGGATCCGGATGCGGCCGGTCGGGGCCGAGCATGGGCCTTCGTGCCCCCCGCATGCCCCATATTCGTGCGTGGTCATGACCTTGGCTGCGGCTGTGCCGCCACCAGTGTCCGTGATCCACGCCCGACGATCCTCAGGCTGCGCCTGCCGGGAGGCGAAGCCCACAGCCCGCGACGCTGGGCGTCAACCGGGCTGCCGAAGGAGCAGTGTTTCGCATGGCCGTAGACGAATTCCGGCGGACCGACCAGACCCTCACGCCGCCCCCGAAGTCCCCTCGCCGGCCCGATGGCCGGCTCTCTGTGGGCGCGCTGCTCCTCGCGGGCCTCCTCCTCGGCGTCCCGCTCGTCGCTGGGTGCGACGCATCCATGCCGGATCGCGCCGGGCAGACGCCAACCCCACCGAGCACCGCGGTCTCGGCGCTGCCGTTCGCGACCATTGTGCCCGCGCCGACCCTGCCGGCGATCGCAGATCCGACACCCACCTCGACGGTGGCGATCCCGGCCGGCGACCCGACGACGGCGCCGGCCGACGCAGCGACGCCCACCCCCAGGGCCATCGGGACGCCGACGACGAAGCCGACGCCCACGGGCAGGCCAACGCCCACCCCGAAGCCGACCCCCCGGCTCACGCCCGCACCGACGCCCAAGCCCGCGACCGGGTGCGACGCGACGTTCGCCCAGGCACCCTCCAAGACGAGCGATCAGTCCAGCGCGATCGCCAGCTTCCTCCGGGCGAACGCCGGCAAGCGGGTGTGCTTCGCATCGGGCGCCGTCTACCGCGTTGACGGCCGGATCGAGCTCGTCGGCTGGACCGGCACCATCTACGGCCACGGCGCGACGTTCAAGCGCTACACGGCCTCGACCAGCCAGTCCTCCCACCTCAGGATCGTGCAGGGCAAGAACATCGTCGTCGACGGCCTCAACATCACCGGACCGGCCACGCTGGCCAACGTGCAGAACCGGGTGTTCGGTAGCGACGATCGGCAGGACCAGGCGGCCTTCTCGGTGGAGACGACGTCCGGCTTCACCCTCCGCAACGCCACGATCCATGGCACATGGGGCGACGGCGTCGACCTGCGCCCGCGCAACGCCTCGGGTGTCGACGGACCGACAACCGGGGTGCTGATCGCAAACGTCAAGATGGACGTCATCGGCCGCAACGGGATCGGCCTGATCTCAGTCAACGGCGCGACGATCAGCGGGGTGTCGATCAACCACGCCGCGCTCCACGCGATCGACGGGGAGCCCAACCGCTCGAGCGATGTGCTCAAGAACATCGTCGTCGAGGGCTGTGTCCTGCGTAACTTCGACTACGGGCATACGCCCTCCGGCGAGGGCTATGCGGTCGTGCTCACGCCGGCCAAGGTGGACGTCCAGCCCACGAACATCGTCATCCGCAACAACATCATGGACAAGGGCCGGGTCCGCGTTGACGGCTACAGCTCGTCGCGCCCGGCCTCCAACGTCTCGATCACCGGCAACCGCCCGTCCGTCGCAAGCACCGCGTATTTCAACCACGTGCGGGGGTTCATCTTCTCCAACAACGGCCTGATGACGGCCCAGAAGGTCGACGTCGGGTAGTGACCGGTCAACTACCGGACGCGGCCCCCGAGCTGTCAATCATCGTCGCCGGGCAACGGATTGAGTCACCCGCCAGGTTGATCCTCATGCGTCGACCAGCGCGACCCGGACCCGCTTGTTGATCCGGCCCTTGGACTCGTAGCCCGTGACCCTGATCCCGCCCACCTCGCGGGTGTTCGCGACGTGCGTGCCCCCGTCGGCCTGCAGGTCAAGCCCGACGATCTCGATCGTCCGAATCTGCTCGATCCCCGGGGGCAGAAGGTTCACCTTCGTCCGGATCAGGTCGGGGATCGCGAACGCCTGGTCGCGCGGCAGCACGTTGACGCGGACATCGTGGGCAGCCACAAGCTCCGCGTTGACCTTCGCCTCGATGTCCTCGACCAGGTCGCCCGACATCCGCTCGAACTCGAAGTCCATCCGGCCCGAGCCCGGTTCCATGTTGCCGCCGGTCACCAGCGCCCCGTAGTCGCGCCAGACGACACCACACAGCGCATGCAGTGCCGTGTGCGTCCGCATCAGCGCGTACCGGCGTGCCCACTCGACGTCGACGGTGACCCGATCGCCCGCGTGTGGCAGCTCGCCATCCTCGGGCGGCTCCAGCTCGTGCACGATCTCGCCGCCCACTCGCCTGGCCGTCCGGACGACCCAGGATCGGCCATCGCCGGCGCGCAGGATGGTGCCTCGGTCCGATGGCTGGCCGCCGCCACCCGGATAGAACGCCGTCGCCTCCAGCACGACCATGGGCGGTCCGTCGGCACCGGCAACCTCGAGGACCCGCGACTCGAGCGTACGGAGATAGGCGTCGCGGTAGCAGACCTCGTCGACCCGCGGCGTCACACCGGGGACCTCAGCCGCCCACCGTGAGCGTGCCGGTCATGTTCGGATGGATCGTGCACATGAACTGGTAGGTGCCGGCCGGCAGGGCGGGCACGTTGTAGTCGGTCTCGGCGGGCCCGGTGACGACGTCGCCCTTGAACACCTGCGTACCGCTGGCGTCCTTGATCGCGATGTCGTGCGGCACGCTCGCGTCCTTGTTGTCGAAGTGGATCACGAACGGCGCGCCGGCCGGTGCGCTGACGTCGCTCTGCTCGAACGCGATGTTGAACGCGGAGATCTGGACGGTCGCGCCGCCAGTGCCCGCGGAGGCCGCTTCCGTTGGGGCGGCCGAGGCCGGCGCCTCTGAAGGGGCGGTCGATGCGTCGCTCGAGGCGGCCGGCTGCGACGGCGGTGCCTCCGTCGGCGCGGCATAGGTCCAGCCGGGGCTTGCGGTCGCACAGGCGGCGGCGGCAAGGGTGAGCGCGACGAGCGCGGTTCCAAGGAGAAGACGGCGCATGTAAACCTCGATCGGGGCGGCGCGGAACGGCCCGATCCTACCCAATGCCCGCGAGAGATGCGTCCGCCGGCGGTTCCTCCGCGCCGCAGTCGCGCCCCGATCTGCGGCATCGCGGCGCGGTCGTGGCCCGCTCAACGGCGCCGCGGCGCGATCGTGGCCCGCTCAACGGCGCCGCGCCGCCGCCTCCTCCTCGAGACCCAGCCGGATCGCGACCGCCGCGGCCTCGACGCGGCCCGACACGCCGAGCTTGGCCAGGATGTTTCCGACGTGGACGCCCACGGTCTTCTGGCTGATGAACAGGCGGTCGCCGATCTCGCGGTTCGTCCGACCCTTCGCGATCAGCGCGAGCACCTCGAGCTCCCGGCGCGAGAGCCCGAACGTGTCCCCGCCGGTGGCGGGTCGCAAGCCGGCGGGGACTGGCACCGGCGGGGGTCCCGATGCCTGGACGACAGGGCCCGGCGAAACCGACGCCCGCGGCTCTGCGGGCGCCGGCACGGGCTCCTCGAGCAGCGCATCGACCTCAGGCGGCAGCGTGATCAGGGCGCGGCCCCCCAGGTCCCGGAGCGCCCGCAGCAGCGGCCGCGCGTGGAGGCCCATCGCAAGCTCGACCGCCCGGATCAGCGGATCCCGTGCCTCGGCACGCGCGAGGCGGGCGTCCGTCCTGACCCGGGTCCCCGCCGCCCTGCCGGCGATGGCCAGGTTCAGGTTCGCCTCCGCCTGGCGCCACAGGGCGCGCGCCTCGCGGTACGGATCGCCGAGCTCGTGCCATCGCTCCGCCAGGCTTGCCCAGTGCGACGGATCATCCCGACCGTGAAGCCGTTCGTAGAAGGCGCGCGCCGTTGCCAGGCTGGTACCGGGCTCGCGACCGGCGGTCGCCGGTGACTCCAGGCCGGCCCGCGCGACCGCTGCCTCCGCCTCGGCCAGCATCCGGCCCGCGCGCTCCCGCGAGGCGGCCACGTCCGCGATCCGGCGCTTCTCGAGCGCGGCGGTGACGATCGCGGACTCGACCTCGAGCGCCGTCGCCGCCATGCGCGCGACCAGAACCCAGTCCTCGGACCCGCGCAGGCGTGCCCAGCCGCGCTCGATCGCGCGTCGGGCGTCGGCCAGGTCGCCGCTCCACATCGCGTACGAGGCGGTCGCCTGGTAGGCAGGGACGGCAAACTGGAGATCGCCGCCCGTCTCGAGCTCCACCAGGATCCGGCCAAGCAGCCGGCCGGCTTCTTCGCCGGCCTCCGACTCGATCTCGACGAGCACGAGGTTGATCAGCGCGTTGACGAACGGCACGCCCGCGGGACTCCAGTCGAGCGCACGGAGGCTGAGCTCGCGCGCCTCCTGCCAGCGCCCGACGTCGACCAGGAGCCCGGCGACGTTGCCACCGAGCAGGTTGCCGTAGATCGCGTCGAGGTCGTTGGCGCGCGCCTCCTCCATGTCGCGGAAGGCAACGTCGATCGCCTCCTGCTGGCGCCCGAGCAGCTCCAGGACGACGGCCATGTTCGCCCCGGCCCGCCACCATTCCTCGACCAGGCCGAGGGCGCGGGAGCGCTCGACCGCCTGCTCGAGGATCGGCAGCGCCGACTCCGGATCGTCGCTCCAGCCCTTGACGACCGCGAGCGTCGTCATGGCGTGGATCGCCTCGGGCTCGGCCGAGGGTCCGAGACCTTCGGTGATCACGAGCGCCCCGGTTGCGGCGCGCTCGGCGTCGCGGAACGCGCCCGCGATCATCCGCTCCTGGGCAAGGAGCGCGAGGATCCGGGCGCGCTCGATCGATGGCGCATCCGGCACGACCTCCGCGGCCCGCCGGAGCGCCGTCGTGGCACCCGCGGTATCGCCCGCGGCCAGCCGGTAGCGACCCAGTCGGGCTTCGAGAACCCCGTGCCGGACCCGATCGCTCCGCTCGCGCAGTGCCCCGATCGCCGCTTCCGCGTAGGCAACCGCGCGGGTCGGGCGCAGGGCGGCGAGCGCGGCCTCAGCCGCCTCGTCCTGGAGACCCACGTTCATCTCATCGGCGACCCCGGGGTCATCGGGCGGCGGGAGCTCGAGCGCGATCTCGAACGCGGCCAGCGCATCCTGGGGCGCGTCGACGGTCATCGCCAGCCGGCCGGCACGGATGGCGGCGTCGCGCGCCTCCACCAGCCGGTGTGCCGCACGCCAGTGCATGGCCGCGACGATGGGCACGTCGTCGAACGCCCTGGCCACCGCGGCTCGATACCTGGGAAGCTGGGTCGGCAGCAGATCGCTGACCACGGCGCGGGCGACCATCTCGTGACGGATCCGCATCCGGCCCTCGGCATCGGCGCGCACGAACCCGTGCTCGAGCGCCTCGTCCAGGCCGGCCAACAGGTCGGCATCCATCAACGCGGTTCCGCGCCGTGGCAGGGATGTCGAGCGCGGAGGGAGGCGGGTCTGCGGCCCGGCCTCGAACGTCGCGGCGGCGAGGGCCAGCTGCCCGCGATTCATCGCGCGCTCCGCGGGCGCCATGAGCCGCAGAACGCGCCGGCACTCGGGTGATCGCCCCTGGAGTCGCGCCGCGACGAGGTCGGAAAGCGTCCCGGTGAGGGTGACGTTGCGGATCTCCCGACGCGCAGCGACCAGCTCTTCGACGACCATCGGCGAGCCGCCCGAGCGCTCGGCGACGAGAACCACGATCGAGGCCGATGGCCGCTCCCCCTCGATGCCCTCGATCATTCGTGCGATCTCCCGTCGCGCAAGAGGACGGAGCTCGATGTTGACCGG
Source organism: uncultured Chloroflexia bacterium (assembly GCA_963772565.1). GTDB lineage: Bacteria > Chloroflexota > Limnocylindria > Limnocylindrales > CSP1-4 > CAIXZV01. The sequence continues at coordinate 29,147 of CAVYXU010000015.1, read as the reverse complement.
CGGGCGGAGGCCGCCCTCGATGATCGCGAGGTTGTCGCGCAGCGGATGCTCCCGGGTCATGCGGTCCGGCTGGTACGTGACGATGAGCGTGAGCCGCTCATCCCGGGCAATCCGCGCGACGAAGGTGGCGAACGCCCGGGTGGCGGCATCGGCGATGTGCAGGTCCTCGAGCACGATGACCAGCGGTTTCTCGAGGGCAAGCCGCCCGAGCCAGCGCAGGAGTGCCGCGAGAGCCCGGGGCTGCCGGCGCTCCGGGTCAGCCAGCGCGCTGACCGGAGGAGCGGGGAGCTCGGCGGCAAGCGCGGCCATACCAGGCAGCGCGAGCAGCATTGAGCGGGGATCGCGCCGGAGGAGGGCCAGCTGCTCCTCCCGGGGGCGAACGGACAGCACCGGTCCCAGTGCTTCGAGCACGGCCGCCCACGGAGAATCGACCGGGCCTTCGGCACGGCCGCGCATGACGAGCGGGGGCATGGCTCCCGACGCGGCGCGTGTCAGCGCCTCGTCGATGAACCGCGAGGCGCCCATGCCCGCGCTCGAGGCGACCACGACGGTTGCTGCCCCGCCCTTTGCACCCGCCGCGATGGCCGCGTCGATCTGCGCGAGCTCCGGCTCACGCCCGATGAACTGGCGGCTGACGACTCTGCCCGGCATCAACGCATTGTAGGGACGCCGCGCTGAGCCTCGAGACAGTCCCGCCCGCTCCCGGCCACGGCGATCGCGGTGGCCGGTACGCTTCGCGGGTGCAGGACCGTCGGCCGCCCCACCCCGCCAACGAGCTCAACGAGCTGTCCGGCGAGGAGTGGCTGTACTTCACGAAGTCCGTCTGGACCACCGCCTACCCGTCGGAGCTCGGGCACGATCGACGGAAGGTCCACGGCGCCAACAAGCCGCCCCGCCTCATGGCCCGCCTGATCGAGTTCTTCACCCGCAGCGACGAGCTCGTGCTCGACCCGTTCGCCGGCGTGGGCGGCACGCTGCTGGGTGCGGCAATCGCCCGCAGACCCCGGCGAGCGCTGGGCATCGAGCTCGACCCGCGCTGGGCAGCGGTCTACGCCGAAACCGTCGCGTCGCTCGCCGCCGAGCGGGATGGCCTGGGGCCACGGCTCGCGGACCTGGGTGCCAGCGACCCAGGTGGCGTGCGCTCGTTCGATCCCTCCGGTCTCGAGCTGCGCGTGGGCGACGCCAGGGCGATCCTGCCCACGATCGGGGCGGACTCGATCGATTTCGTGGTCACGGACCCGCCGTACAACGTCCAGCTGCCGATGACGATGGCGGGTGGGAGGCTGGCGGAGGCGCACGCGAACCGGCGCACCGACTACGCGATGGTGTCGTCGCTTGACGCGGACCTGGCGAACCTGCCCGACTACCCGTCGTTTCTGGACGCGATGGGCGAGGTGCTCGGCGAGGTCCATCGGATCCTTCGCCCGGGCCGCTATGCGGTGCTGATCGTGCGCGACGCGTACCAGGGCGGCCGGTACCTGTTCACGGCCGCCGATCTCGCAGCTCGGGCGGACGCCGCGGGCCTGGTTCCCAAGGGCGACATCGCCTGGTACCAGGCGGGGACGCGGCTGCGGCCGTACGGCTACCCGCGCTCATTCGTTCCCAACATCGCGCACCAGCACATCCTGGTGCTGCGCAAGGCACCGGCCAATACCCGCGCCGCAAAGGCGACCCCGAAGCCCGATCGCTGAGGTCAGGCGTCTCCGAACTGCCGCCGGTGCTCGTCGTAGGCGCGCAGGACGTCCTCGAAGCCGCCCGCATCGACATCCTCGTCGCCCGAGGTCCAGCTCGCCGCGTCGGAGACGGAGCTGCCGATGACGACATCGCCCAGCGTCATCTTGTGGAGCCATCCTTCGCGGCCGTCGGGGCACAGCACCCGCCAGTAGGTCCCACGCTTCTCGAGCAGCACGACCTCGTCACCCTCGTCGAGGACGTCGATCTCGACGCCACGGACCTCGTCGGGCATGTCGAGCAGGCTGACGAGGCGATACCGGATGAGCCGTCGTTCAAGGCCGCTGACGGCCTCCCCGGCTTCCCCGTCAAAGGTGAGCCGGACGGTGGTGGAGGCACTGCGCAGCGGATCGTTCTTGCGGGCCTCCATCAGCGAGGGCCGGCGCCAGCGCGGCAGGTGCTGGTCGGTCTCGCCCGCGGGCGCGGATACGATCACGGCCTGGAGCGCGGCCGGGGCAGCGGCAGCCTCGGGCACCAGCCCGGAGTAGCCGCCCATGCCGTACCCGCGCCGCGCGGCCTCGGCGAGCTCGTCGTCGGAGCCGTTGGGCTCGCCGTCGCGTCGGCGCTTCCCGAACATCATGAATGCCATGAGCATGGTGACGCCGCCCGTCGTCACCACCACCGTGGGCAGGGTTCGAAGCACGGTGGCCGTCAGGCTCGATGATCCACTGAGCCCGCCGGGCAGGCTCCCGCTCCCGTCGCCGGCCCCGCCGGGACCCGGGCCGCCGGAACCGGAGCTATCGGAACCGCCGGGGCCACCGGACCCCGTTCCGCCGGAGCCCGTTCCGCCGAGGATCCCCGCGGTGACCGGATCGGGACTCGGCGAGGGCGACGAGGGCGACGAGTCAAGGTTCGGGGTCGGCTCGGACGTCTGGGTTCCGGGGCCGGCTCCCGGATCGCCATCGAGAACGGCCGTATGCGGGACGCTCGGCGAAGCGGTCCCGACCGGCGACGACGTCGGTGCCGGCGTCGATGCGGGCCTTAGGTGGGCGCCGGGGTCGGCTTGGGCGTCGGCGCGGGCGTGGGCCTGGGCGTTGGCGCAGGTGTGGGTTTGGGCGTTGGTGTGGGCCTGGGCGTTGGCGCAGGTGTGGGTTTGGGCGTCGGCGCGGGCGTGATTGTCACCGTATCCCCGGCGACGCTCGGCTCGAACGACCCAGACCTGGCTTCGAACCGGACGGTCCACGTACCCGCGGGCAGCCTGGTCGTCGTTGTGTACCGGACGCCGTTCTTCCAGGTCTCCAACCCGGCCGTTCGCTCCAGCGGGTAGGTCTTCGAGCCGACGACGACGCGCACGTAGTCAGGCGCGTCGTCCTTCGCACTGTGATAGGTGACGGCGAACGAGATTGCCGTCGCCGTCGTGCCGGACGTCGGGGAGACCGATGGCGTCGTGAGGCCGGACGGACCCCCCGCCGCAGCCGGAAGGACGGCCAGCGCAACCAGGAGGGCGGCCGCGATCAGCGCCCGGGCCGGCGACTGGCCGAGGCCGCGCACGACCATGCGCAGTGCTCGTATCGTGAGGTGGACCAACGCGGCTCCAGGCTCCCTGCCCCCCGGCAGATGTGCGGCTTACCTGCAGGATCGGAGCGACGTGGACGGCGCGCAATGGTACGGGGGTCCCGGCCTCAACCGGGTCGCGGGGGTACAGACGGCGCGTCGTCCGGGGTGCATCGCGCCGTCGGTTCCAGCCCGAGCCGCGAATTGGCGGTGCACGCGGGCACCGATGCGGTTCGCTCCGGTGCGCTCCGGTACGGTCGTGAGGACCCTGGCCCGTCCCGTTGTAGCCCGAACGGGGCATACCCAGGAGAGGAAGGGCTCGCGAGGATATGGCCATGCAAGTGATCGCTGCCGCGGCGCCGGCGTCCCGCGCGGGCCGCGTCCCCGTCTTCCGCGCGGCCGTGTCCGCCATCATGATGATCCTGGTGGGCGGGTTGCTCGCCTGGATGTTCGTGGCGACGCCGATGATCAGCTCGTTCACGCCCACCGGCCGCGCGACGGCCATGCAGATGGCCGGGGGCATCCTCGCGTGGGGCTTCGCCATCGTCGTCCCGGCGGGCTTCCTGATCCTAGGGGTCGCTCGCTTCTTCACCATTGTCGAGCACGCTGCGGCCCGGCCACGAACGCTGGCGCCACGACTGGCCACCAAGCTCGGCGACGACCACGTGGCCGTGACCGACCTTGCGCTTCCGGGGGGCCGCCGGGTCCGCGAGCTCGTCCTGGGACCGTTCGGGGTGGTCGTCCTGGGCGAAGTCCCGCCGCCGAGCGTGAGTCGGATCGTCGGGGGCCGCTGGGAGCTCCGCGGCGCGCAGGGCCGCTGGATCCCGATCGAGCCGCCGCTGGACGGCACGGCTCGGGACGCGGAACGCGTCCGGGGGTGGCTCTCGTCCGACGACCGTGACTTCCTCGTCAAGGTCCATGCGGTCGTCGTGACCGACGACCCGCGCGTCGAGCGCACCGCCGCGTGTGCGGTTGTTCGACCTGACGCGCTCGCCGGCTGGCTCGAGGCGCTCCCGGCGCAACGCGGACTGACGCCGGATCGTCGGGAGCGACTGGTGGAGATGCTGCGAGCCGAGGCGACCGGGAGCCGGGGCAGACGCGCCCGACGCTGACCGGACCCGGTGGTCCGGGATCGGGCACGGTGGTCCGGACCGGCGGTCCGGCGCACGCGATGCCACCCACTCGCAGTGTGGTAGGGGAGCCAGGACTCGAACCTGGAACCGGCGGGATATAAGCCCGCTGCTCTAACCGATTGAGCTACTCCCCCACGATGGACCTGTGACGCGACGCGCCTCAGTCGGTCGTGCCGCCCTCATTGTCGCGGAACAGGCCCGTGATCGCCCGCAGCCGGAACTGCCGCCCGCGCAGATGTGCCGATTTTCCGTTGCCGGCAGTCACCAGCTCCGAGGCGGCCGCGGCATGCTCGTACCCGTGCGCGGAGATGCGACGCGCGATCTCTCGCTCCTCGTCGGTCTGCACCGCCTCGAGCGGCAGGGCATCTGGATCGAGCGGTCGGTCCGCCTGCTGCACGGGCACCACGGGTGGGCGCGCATAGGCAGGAGCTCCGTAGAGCTTTGGCAGGGCGACGTGTACGTGCTCGTCGTTGGCCACCCGGATCCTCACTCGTCTCAGTCGGTCGTGCATCGACCGCGACCGATGATAGCGGGCCGTGGCAACGCCTGACCCGGCCGGAAGTCACACCAGCAGGGGCTTGACCAGCTCATGGAGGACGACGAGGACGAGATACGCGATCGGGACGGCGGCGAACAGGCCCAGCGCGGCACTCCACGGTGTCCGCGTCGCCCGCCGCGTGCCGCTCCCCGCCGGCAGTGGGACGACGAGCCAGGTCACCACCGCGCCCGCCACCAGCACCACCGCCACGTAGAGGGTCAGCACCAGCAGGCGCAGGTCGCCGCCGGGGAGCACCGCGCCACGATCGAGCGCGATGTCATAGGCGAGATAGGCGACCCCCGTCACGACCGCGACGGCCAGGCTGCTGGCCACCGCGCGGACCACGGGGCGCGGCGCGCGCCGGAATTGGCGCCAGCGGATCTCGAGCCAGCCGCGCCGTCGCGCTGGCACGGTTGACCGCCCCTCAGGAGATGGGTCGGTCATCACTGCCCAGGATGGTCAGGGTGCGGCGCGGCGGGATCGTGTCCGGACCGTGGCGCGCGAGCAGCTCCACGGCCTCGGCGAAGCGGTCGAGCTCCGGCTCGGTGTTCCAGAACCCCACCGACACCCTGATGGCGTCGATGGCCGGAACGTCGCGGATGATCGCGAACACCCGGGCGCCCAGCTCGTTCGCTGCCTCGGCTGCGGCCCAGCCCCGAATCCGGAACGAGACCAGCGTGCTCATCCGCCCGGGCGGCGTGACGAGGTCGACGCCCGGGATCGAGCCCAGCCTGTCCGCCGCAGCCGCAGCGAGACGGCCGGCCCGCTCGGTCGCCCACGGCAGCCCTACCGACATCGACAGCCAGCCACAGGCCCGCGCGAACCCGACCAGGGACGGGCGGTGAAACGCCGTTGCCTCGAATCGGCGAGCGCCCGGATGCAGGGTTAGGCCGGTAGCGGCGTCGAAGGAGGCGTAGGACTGGGACCCTGCCGCGGGCGGCACGATGGCATCGGCCAACCCGCGCCGGATCCACAGGGCTCCCATCCCCTCTGGTCCAAGGAGCCATTTCTGGGCGGGCACGGCATACGCGTCCGCCCCGAGCTCATCGAGCTGGACCCGTATCGCCCCCGCGGCCTGCGCTCCGTCGACGATGCTCACCGCGCCCGCCGAGCGCGCCATCGCCACCAGCGGCGCCGCGGGCAGCAACGCCCCCGTGGTCCACAGGACGTGGCTGAACACGACCGCGCGTGCGGGACGCCCGAGCGCCGCGGAGAACGCCGCCAGGGTTCGCGGATCGTCGCCCCCGTCACCGATGTCGACCTGCTCGACCTCGACCCCCGACCGGTCGCGCAGGGCGAGCAGCGGCCCCAGCCCGCCCGGGTGCTCGTGGCGGGTCGTGACGACGCGATCCCCCGGAGCCCAGGCCAGCGCGCCCACCGCGAGGTTCATGCCGTCGGTCGTGGAATGGGTCAGCGCGATGTCGTCGGGATCGGCCACGAGCACCGCTGCGACCGCTGCTCGCGCCTCGGCCATCCGTTCGAGCGTCTCCGGCCAGGCATCGAGGTGGGCGCGCCCGACGGCAAGGTCGCGCGCCCCCTGATCGTCCATGGCGCGCTGGGCCTCGGCGGACATGGGGCCGGCGGTACCCGCGTTGAGGTAGATCCCGGCGCGTGTTGCGGGCAGCAGGTCGCGGATGGCCGCGACCTTCTCGGCCTCCGGCATGAACGGGGAAACCACGCCCGTATGATATCGGTGCCGGTTGCCGGCACCCGCGTCACCCCAAACCCCGTCACGCTGTTCGGAGGCCGCCTTGGCCGGATACGCCCGTCCCGAGCTCGTCGCGACCCCAGACTGGCTGGCGGAAAACCTCGCGCGGTCCGATCTCCGCGTCCTCGATGTCCGGTGGCGACCGGACGGCACCGGCGAGGCCCTCCATGCGGCGGGGCACGTCCCCGGCGCCGTGTACGTTGACTGGAAGTCGGCGCTTGCGGCTGTCGGCGAGGGCGGCGACGCGCTCCTGCTGGCCTCCCCCGATCGCGTTGCCGGCGCGATGTCGAACGCCGGGGTGGGCAATGGGACATCCATCGTCCTGTACGACGACACGCTGTCCTACTACGCGGCTCGCGTGTGGTGGAGCCTCCGAGCCTACGGGTTCGAGTCCGCGCGGGTCCTGGAGGGCGGGTTCCCCGCCTGGCGCGACGCCGGCCACACGGTCACGTCCAGCGCCTCGGACGTCCGGGCGGCGGCGTTCACCCCGCGTGCGCAGGCTCGGCTCCGCCTGACGACGGCGGACGTGCGCTCGCTGCTGGGGACCCCGGATGTCCTGCTGATCGATGCGCGTGGCCCCGCCGAATACCGCGGCTTCGAGGGCAACGTGCGCCGCCTCGGCCACATTCCCGGCGCCGTCAACCTGCCCGTGGCTGCCCTGCACCAGCCGGGTACGCAACAGCTACGCGACGCAACGGACATCCGGTCGCTGTTGCTCAAGGCGAACATCACGCGTGGTCGCCGGCTTGTGTGCTACGACGGCTCAGGGGTCGCGGCCGCCAAGCTCGCGTACGTGATGACCCTGCTCGGCCACGACGACGTCGCCGTCTACGACGGCGGCTGGGCGGAGTGGGGCGACCGGCTGGACCTGCCCGTGGAGCGCTAGCGGCTCAACGTCCCCCGGCTGCGGCGTCCTACCAGCCGCCGCCGGGCGGTTCGGACGGGGCCTTCGGGGCCGATCCCGCGCCGCTCGCCTTGTCCAGCCCGGCCCAGGGATCGACCTCTTGGTGTGGCGCCAGGATCTGCGCCCGACCGTGGTTGACCGCGACGACAATCGCCGTCTGGCGGCCCTCGCCGAGATGTTCCGACCAGTACGTTGCCTCGGTGACGGGGAGGAAGCGACCGGTGAGCTCCGTCAGCGCGGCGCGGAGGTCGCCGCCCGTCGGCAGCAGGTGGATCAGGCCGGTCACCGTGAACGGCGGCACGGAGACGATCGCAGGCTCGGCCATCTTCGGCGTCCGCAGCTCCGGCGACGACTCAACCGACGTGTTCGCCACGGCGAACAGCACCGCTTCCAGGTTGACCTGCGCGTAGGCAGACCGGATCGGCTGACCGCGAGAGCCGAACTCCTCGACGGTGACGTCCTCGAGGATCAGGAACGATTCGTCGGCCATGTTGAGGATGTCCGTGACCCGATGCTGTCTGGTCCGGACGGTTCCCCGTGCGATCAGCGCGTCCGTGTACAGGGTGAGCTCCACGCCCTGGAGCTCGTTGAATGCCGCATACATCGGCTCGGTTCCTCCGTGCAAGCGCCCCCCGGGCGCGCAAGCGCGTCCCGTGCAGCATACGTGCGTCGCGCCACCCGTCGACCCCCCGTTCGGGCCGTGATCGGGGGCGCAGGTCCTATCGCCTGGCGCTCGCCGTCACCAGGTGCTCTGCTCCGAGCTGCAGGCCCTCGTAGAGGCGCGTGACCGTCGCCAGGGTGTCGATCTCCGCCGGAGGCTTGTCGGGACGGAGGCGAGCGATCCGGGGAAACCGAAGGGCGAAGCCGGACCGATGGCGGGCCGAGCGCATGATCACGTCGAACGCGACCTCGATCACGACGGCGGGCTCCACGACACGGTACCGGCCGTGGGAGCTGACGGTATGCGCCTCGAACCAGCGGGTCATCTCGGCGATCTCGGCATCGGTCAGGCCGCTGTATGCCTTGCCGATCGTCACCAGGCTCCCGGTGGCATCGTCGCGAACCGCGAAGGTGTAGTCCGACAGCACCCCGTGGCGCTTGCCGTGGCCCACCTCGACCCCCACCACGACGCAGTCAAGCGTCGCGAGTGCCTTCTTCATCTTGAGCCAGCCGAGCCCGCGGCGACCGGGTGTGTAGCCGCTCGCCGGGTCCTTGACCATCAGCCCCTCGTTGCGTCGCGCCCGCGCCTGCGCAAAGGCCGCCTCCAGCCCATCGGCGGACGCCACCTCGAGGAGATGGCTGAGCGCGAAGCGCCCGCCCTCAGCCGCCGCGGGCAGATCCAGGGTCTCGAGCCGGCGCCGCCGTTCCCGCAGCGGAAGGTCGAGCAGCGGCCGGACGACGCCGGCGTCGCCGTCATCGAGCCCGAGCGCATCCCACGCGACGTAGATCACCGGAACCTCGTCGCGGATCCGGGCCGAGGGGCGCTTGCGGCCGAGGCGCGCCTGGAGCTGGAGGAAGGGCAGGACGGTGCCATCCTTCCAGGCCAGGATCTCGCCGTCGAGGATCCCGGACCACGACAGCCCGACCGCGCCCTCGATCACCTCCGGGAACTGGTCGCTGATGTCGTGCAGGTCGCGCGAGTAGACGCGGGCCTGGTCGCCCGCGCGATGGAGCTGGGCGCGGATCCCGTCGTACTTGTCCTCGACCCACACCGTGGGCCCCAGCCGGCCCATGATCTCGTCGGCATCCTCGGCCGGCGAGGCAAGCATGAACTTGAGCGGGTGGAACAGGGCCAGCGTTGCTTCCTCGAGGCGGTCCTCGCGCGCCAGCACGGCCGTCCGTCCGACGTCACCGGTGAGCATTCCGGCCCTCTTGACCGCGTCGAGCGGGCGGTCGAAGGCCTTTGCGATCGCCGCCTCGAGCAGGCCCTCGCGAAGCCCGATCCGGAGCTCGCCCGTGAGCACCTTGACGATCCCGGCGACGGTGACCGGCGAAGAGCGGGCGAGGAGCGCCTCGAGGATCGCCGCCTTGGCCGCCGGCCCAGTAGCCGCCTCGATCGCCTCGAACGCCGCGATGACGTCGGCCAGCGTCGGCTCCCCGGCCGCGACCGGGGCATGCCCGGCCCCCGCGAGCACCTCGGCCACGGCCGTCGATACGTCGGACGATCGATCGTAGGCGCGGCGAAGGGCGTCGGCATCGGCACCCGCGACCCGAAGGACGGCAGAGGAGAGTCCGGCCCAGCCGATCCCGATCGTCCGCTGGTCGGCTTCGGCGAACGGACGGCCGGTCAGGAATCGGGCCGCGATCGGCAGCTCGTCCGGCTGCAGGCCCGTCAGGTAGCCGGCCAGGATCGATGTCTTCTGGGACGTCTTCGTCGTCCCGGCCACCTGTTCTGCGATCTCGCTCCAGCGGCGCATGGGGGCGATGGTATAGGGTGTCCGCGATGCTCCATCGGCGCTGGTTCCCCGAGCACATCGACGGCGAGCTGGTCATGCTTCGCCGCCATTCACGCGAGAACCTGCGCGACTTCCTGCGCTGGTATCAGGACACCGAGGTCGCCCGCCTGACGCGCTACCAGGACGGCCCCATGCGGCCGGATGAGATCGAGCGCTTCTTCATGATGCGGGCACTGGGTCCCGAATCGCTCGCGATGGGGATCCACGTCCGGAACACCGAGCGGCTGATCGGCTCGTGCGCATTCTCACAGCTCGACGGCGACAACGGGTCCGCGCTGTTCCACATCACCATCGGGGAACACGATGCGTGGGGCCACGGGTATGGCGGCGAGGCGACGAGCCTGATGGTCGACCACGCGCTTGGCTCCCTCGGGCTCCACCGTGTCGCCCTGTCGGTGTTCGCGTTCAACGAGCGGGCGATCCGCGCCTACCTGCGGGTGGGATTCGTGATCGAGGGCCGGTCGCGCGAGGCGATCTGGCGCGACGGACGCTGGTGGGACGAGGTCCACATGAGCGTGCTCGAGCCGGAGTGGCGGGCGGCCCGATGGCAGGCGCGAGCCGAAGCCGAGGGCCGGGCGGAGGCGGAGGCGGACGCGACAGCTCACGCGAACCAGCGGACCGCCGTCGCGTCAGGCCCGGCCGACGGGGTCAACGAGGAGCGGGTCGTCCCACGACGCGGAGGGTGAGATGACGAGCGAAGGTTTGGCGGCGGATGCCGCCCGCGCTGCATTCCGGGAGTGGATGGAGGCAAAGGGCCACGCGGTCGAGAACGCTCGGCACGCTGTCGACGGGTTGAACGCCGCGTTCGGTGCCGGGACGCTCGATCGGACCCCCGTGCTCGGGGCGATGCTCGCCGATCTCGAGGCCGCGCTCCAGGCGGACGAGGGGCAGCGGCTCGGCGGCAAGAGCGCCGAGGCGGCGCGGTTCATCATGCGGGCGATCTCGCGCGAGCTGGACAACGCCTGACGGAGGCCCACCATGCGCGTCGTGCGCTCGAGGTGGTCGAAGCGGGCGGCGAGGGGTTCGAGGACTGGCACGCGGCCGCCGCCGCGGAGGCGATGGCCCGTGCGCTCGCGGTCAGCGGCGACCTGACCGGCGCGGCCAAGTGGAAGGGCGTGCCGTCACGGCCCTCGAGGCCATCGCCGATCCCGAGGATCGGGCGGTCATCGAGCGCGACCTGCTGGCGCTGCCGATCTGAGCTACTCGAACCCCATCTCTCGGCGCTGGCGGGCGCGGAGCAGCGCCATCCGTGCGTGCAGTGGGAGGGATTCCACCCGCAGGGTCAGCTCGGCCCGTAGCCGGTCCCGCACCTGTGGCAGGACGATCGCGACTGCGTCGTCGAGCTCGCGTGCCAGGAGCTGCTCCTCGGCGAGGGTGAGCTCATCGCGGTCCGGGCGACCCGCCAGATCCTCGGCGAAGGATCGCAGCTCACGTGCGAGGCCGGAACGCTTGCCCGGGAGCGCATCCCGTGCAGCACCGATCTCGGAGTGGTATTGAGGGGAGCGCAGCACATCGACCATCGGGGAACCTCCGCGACCGGCCCGGCGTGCGACTCGCGGGACGCAGCGTCCGCCCAGCGTCGCACTCCCAGCGTCGCGACTGGAGCGGACGCCGCCAAGTGCCGAGCGGCCCCGCCGATCGCGTCGAGCGCGCACGCGCGACGCGATCGGGTACGGTTCCTGAACACCGCGAGGAGCCGACTGCCCCGATGACCACCGCTGCCACGCCCCAGCGCGCCGCCACGGTCGAGTTCGACCACGTCACCAAGTCGTACGACCCGAAGGCGTTCCGGGACGGCACGCCCGGCGCAGTCAACGACCTGTCGCTCGTCGTCCCGGCCGGGCGGATCTGCGTCCTCGTCGGTCCGTCGGGCTGCGGCAAGACGACCTCACTCAAGATGGTCAACCGGCTGATCGAACCCACCTCGGGGCGGATCCTGCTCGACGGCGTCGACGCGGCCTCGCGCGACGTGACCGAGCTGCGGCGGAGCATCGGGTACGTCATCCAGCAGACCGGCCTGTTCCCCCACCAGACGATCGCCGACAACGTCGCAACGGTGCCGCGACTTCTCGGCTGGCCGAAGTCACGCCGGCGAGCGCGCGCCGAGGAGCTGCTGGACATCGTCGGGCTCGACCCCGCCTCGTACGCCGGCCGATATCCCGCGCAGCTGTCCGGTGGCGAGCGGCAGCGAGTCGGGGTCGCCCGAGCGCTCGCGGCGGATCCGCCGATCATGCTCATGGACGAGCCGTTCGGGGCGGTCGACCCGATCGTCCGCGAGCGACTCCAGAACGAGTTCCTGCGGCTCCAGGAGCTGCTGGCCAAGACGATCCTGTTCGTGACCCACGACATCGACGAGGCGATCAAGATGGGCGATGTCGTGGCGGTGTTCCGCGACGGTGGCGTGGTCGAGCAGTTTGCGACCCCGGCCGAGATCCTCGCCGCACCCGCCTCGGACTTCGTGGCCCGGTTCGTGGGCGCCGACCGTGGCCTCAAGCGGCTGTCGCTGACCCGGGTGGGGAAGCTCGATCTCGCCCCGGCCGTCACCGCCCGCCTCGGCGCGGACGCCGGCGACGCCCGCCGGCGGACGCTCGCCGACCCGTTCCAGTACCTGCTGCTGCTCGACGAGTCGGATCGCCCGGTCGGCTGGGTGGACGAGGATCGGATCCCGGCGTCCGGGCCGCTCACGACGGAGATGGTCCAGGCGACCTCGCCACTGCTGGACCGTCGCACGACGCTCAAGGACGCGCTCTCGATGCTGCTCGAGGAGGACGTCCAGGCAGGCGTCGTCGTCGACCGGCGTGGAACCTACCGCGGCCTGGTGACCGTCGAGCAGATCATGGCGTACATGCGCGACACCGCTCGCGAGATCGCGCCGTCGGACCCGGATGCGCCACCGCGCCTGATGAACGAGGCCGCCGAGGCGATCGCCGCGGAGGCGCAGTCCGGCGAGGAGTTCGGCGGCGAGGGCGGCTGAGTGGACGAGTTTCTCCGCCGCAATGGCAGTCTGCTGACGAGCGGCCTCATCGACCACCTGGTGCTCACCGGGATCGCCGTCGGCGTCGGCTTCGTGCTCAGCCTCGTGCTCACGCTCGCCATCGTCCGCTGGCGGCGGCTCGCCGGCCCGATCACGGCCGTCACCGGGACGCTGTACACGATCCCCAGCCTCGCCCTGTTCGCCCTGCTGGTGCCGATCACGGGGCTCTCGGTGACCTCGGCGGAGATCGGCCTGGTGTCGTATACGCTGCTGATCCTGATCCGGAACATGCTGACCGGCCTGGACGGCGTGCCGGCCGACATCCGGGAGGCCGCCGACGGCATGGGCCACACCGGTCTCCAGCGGCTGATCGCCGTCGACATCCCCCTCGCCGTGCCGCTGATCATCGCCGGGTTGCGGATCGCGACGGTGACCACGGTCGGCCTGGTGATGGTCACTGCCGTCATCGGACAGGGCGGGCTCGGACAGGTCCTGCTACGCGGCTTCTCGCTGCGCAACTGGGAGCTCGTCTACGCCAGCCTGGTCGTGATGGTCGGGCTCGCGGTCGCGGCGGATCTCGCGCTGGTGCTGGCCGGACGCCTGATGACGCCGTGGCTCCGGGCGGGAGAGCGGTAGCGATGGAGGCGGTGGCTGCGTGGTTCCTCGACCCGGCGACGTGGACCGGGTCGTCGGGCATCCCGAACCGGCTGGTGGAGCACGTCGAGCTCGCCGGGCTGGCGGTGCTGATCGGCATCCTCCTGGCGGTACCCGTGGGACTGTTCATCGGCCACACGGGCCGCGGTGCGGTGGCGACGATCGCCATCGGCAACCTCGGGCGCGCGGTGCCGTCCTACGCGCTGCTCGTGATCTTCGTCCCGATCCTGGGCATCGGGTTCCCCAACGCGCTGGCTGCGTTGGTCCTGCTGTCGCTGCCGCCGATCCTGACCAACACCTATGCGGGCGTGACCGGAGTGGACCGCGAGATGGTCGAGGCCGGCCGCGGCATGGGCATGCGCGAGATCGAGCTGCTGTGGCACGTGGAGCTGCCGCTGGCCGTGCCGGTGGTGATCGCCGGCGTCCGCGTCGCTGCCGTTCAGGTCGTCGCGACGGCGACGCTGGCCGCGCTGGTCGGTGGCGGGACGCTGGGACGGTTCATCGCCGACGGGTTCGCGCGCCAGGACCAGGCGATGCTCATCGGCGGCGCGATCCTGGTCGCGCTGCTGGCGGTTGCCACGGAGCGAGGGATGACCCTCCTCGAGCACCTGGCGGTATCGCCGGGGCTGCGGGAGCCCCGCGGCACGCCGCGCGCGGCGCCATAGCGACTGTCACGGACGAGACGCCAACGTCAGGTACCATGCGCCGACCCGTTGGATCGCCGATGGCGATGCGGGCTGTTCAGGAAGGAGGACCCATGCGGAAGTTCCGCACTGCTGCCCTCGGGGCGACGATCCTCGCGCTCGTGCTGAGCGCGTGCTCGTCGGGTGGGGGCGGCGCGTCGCCGACGGCGACCGCGGCATCGAGTGCCGCCGCGAGCGGGGCCCCGGCTTCAAGCGAGCCGGCCAGCGCCGGGCCGGCGATCTCCAGCGAGCTGTTGCTGGGCGGCCCGGCCGAATGCCCGGTTCGACCCTTCTGCCTCGAGGGGCTGCAGGGAACATACGGGCTGACATTCAAGGACTTCGTCGCACTCGACGCCGGCGGTCCGCTGACCGTCGAAGCGCTCAAGAACGACGACATCCAGGTCGGCCTGCTGTTCACCTCGGACCCCGCGATCGCGTCCAACGGGTTCGTCCTGCTGGCCGACGACAAGGGCCTCCAGCTCGCCGACAACCTCGTCCCGGTCGTGCGCCAGGCGGTGCTCGACGCCCATCCGGACGTCGCGACCCTGCTCGACGGCATCTCGGCCAAGCTGTCCCAGAGCGAGCTGACCTCGCTCAACAAGCAGGTCACCGTCGACGGGACGCCGGCTGCCGACGCCGCGAAGTCGTGGCTCACGGCCAACGGCTTCCTGCCCGGCCCCGGCGGCTCGGGCATGGGCACCATCACGGTTGGCTCGACCAACTTCTACGAGCAGGAGATCCTGGGCGAGCTGTTCGCCCAGACGCTCGAGGCCAATGGCTTCACCGTGGACCGCAAGTTCCAGCTGGGCAACCGGGAGATCGTGTTCCCGGCGCTCGAGTCCGGCCAGATCGACATCCTTGCCGAGTATGCCGCGACGGCCCTCGAGTTCGTCAACGGCGGCGCCGGTGAGGCGTCGACCGACCCGGTGGCCACGGTCGCGAAGCTCAACGAGCATCTCAAGGACAAGGGCCTCGCGGCCCTGACGCCGGCGGCCGCCACGGACCAGAACGGCTTCGTGGTCACCCAGGCCACCGCAACCAAGTACAACCTGGCCAAGCTCAGCGACCTGGCCAACCCGATCCCCTGACCGGGAGCTCGACCGTACGCGCAGCGCCCCGGCCCACGCCGGGGCGCTGTCAATTCCAGGCCCCGGGCGACAGATCAGGCTCCGGGCCGGCGCAGCCGACCGACCCTATCCCAGCTCCAGCCAGGCGAGCAGCGCAGCACCGTCACGCCATACGACCGGCGCGTCGGCCAGCAGCCGGTGACCCTCGTGATCCATGTTCCGCGCCAGCGTCGGGTACGCCGCGCGCAGTGGACCGCCCGGTCGCAGCCGCGAGCCCAGGTGCTGGAGGAACGCCGCGTACAACGCCTCGGGTTCCGTGTCGGCGATCCGTGCCTCGGCATCGGGCTGGTAGTCGACGGGCACCATGAGGCGCGCAAAGAACGCGCCGATCTCGTCCGCGAGTGGGTCCATGCCCTGCGAGTGTCCGGCCCAGCGGACGATCGGCGCTCGGGACACGAATGCCACGATCGTCTCGCGCTCATCGTGCACGGCTCCGAGCACCGTGCCGCCGAACGACAGGAACTGGTTCGAGACGGGAACCCGGTCGGTGATCTGTAGCCGGCCCCAGGCGAACGAGCGATGCAACGGCATCGGGGTCCCGCCGTCCACGCGACCGAGCTGGCAGCGCCCTGCGCGAGCGACCCAGTACGTGGCCTCCTCGGGGTCGAAGTGCTCGAGCGTGGGCTGGTCCCGGATCGCAACCAGCAACCTGGGTCCCGGCACGGTGCCCGTCCGGCTCCCGTCGCGCACCACGAAGCCGAGATGGGCGAGCTCGTCGACCGCGTCCTCCAGCCAGCCGCCGCCCCAGTCGAGCGAGCCGGGCCATGGCGACGCGGCCGGCGGCGAGGTCGTCATCGCTCGAGGTCGGCGGCCAGCTCGGTCGCCGCGCGACCGTCCAGTGCCGCGTCGGCCGGCGGCGCGGCCGGCGTCGGCGTCACCGCACGCGCCTGCCGGCTGCCCAGGGCAACCACCAGGGCGCCCCCGACCGAGGTCAGCAGCAGCGTCGTTGCATGGATCAGGACCACGAACGCCAGCGCGGGCGCGGCGGCGATCCCGACCGATCCGGCGATGGTGACCGCCGCGAGCTCGAACGTGCCCACGTACCCGGGTGCGGCCGGGATCGCGGTCGCGAGGTTGGTGCCCGCCGCGAGCAGGGCCGCCTGGCCGATGGTGAGCTCGATCCCGATCGCCTGGCCGGCGGCGGCGAACGCGAGCACCGTGCATGACCACGAGCCGATCGAGAGCACCGTCGCGGCCGCCATCGTCCGCAGATCACTGGCGATCGCGAGGCCGTTGCGGAGCCGCACCAGGACATCGCGAACGCGCGGCCACCGTCCCACGAACGCGGCGACGCGTTCGGCGCCCGGCAGCCGGTGAGCGACCATCCCGACAGCGATCGCGAGCACCAGCAGCGCGGTCACGGCGAGCCCGACCAGCACCGCCGAGGCGACGACGCCCCGGACCGACAGGACGAGGATGGCGGCGGCGGCGATCGCCACGACCACGACCGTGTCCACCACGCGCTCGACCACGATCGTGCCCAGGATCGTGGTCCGCGAGACGCCCGTCCTGGCGCCCAGGTGGTGGCTGCGGACGATCTCGCCCAGCCGGGCCGGCAGGACGTTGTTCGCGAGGTAGCCGACGAGCAGCGAGCCGAGCGTCGTCCGGAGCGGGACGTCGGCGAGCGGGGCGAGCAGCACGCGCCACCTGATCGCGCGCAGCAGGAGATCGGCAGCGACGAACGCGAGCAGCAGGATGATCCAGCCGGGCTGGGCGCGACGCAGCGTGTCCCAGGCGGCCCCGAGGTCCACCGTGCGGACCACGAGGGCCAGGGCAACGACCGAGATCGCGATGCCCAGGACGGCCCGACCGAGACCGCCGCGCAGACGCATCTCAGGCGGCGCCGGGCTCGCGTGCCGCAGCGCGCGGCCGGAGCTTGGCCGAGCGACGAAGTCCGGTGCGGTGGAGCAGGAAGCGGCCAACGACCCGGAGCGTGGACAGGCCGTACACGACGCTGCGGCGGAAGTTGACGGACGAGGCCTCCTCGAAGTAGCGCGTGGGCACGGCGATCTCGCCGATCCGCAGGCCGCCCACGGCGACCACCTGTGAGATCAGCTCCTGGTCGAACACGAAGTCGTCCGAGTTGAGGCGGTACGGGATGGTCTCCAGCAGCCGCCGACTGTAGGCCCGCAGGCCCGTGTGGTACTCGGACAGCCGGAGACCGAACACGAGGTTCTCGACGCCGGTCAGGAACCGGTTCGAGAGGTACTTCCAGCGCGGCATCCCGCCGGCCAGCGGGTCGCCCAGGAACCGGCTTCCCAGCATCAGGTCGCAGTCGCCGGCGACGATGGGCGCGACGAGGTCGGGGATCCGGGTGGCGTCGTACTGGTAGTCGGGATGGAGCATCACCACGACATCGGCTCCCCACTCGAGCGCGCGGTCGTAGCACGTCTTCTGGTTGCCGCCGTAGCCCAGGTTCTGGCGGTGCGTGATCACCTCGAGCCCGAGCTGCTTCGCGATGACCACGGTCTGGTCGTTCGACACGTCATCGACGAGGATGAGGTGATCGACGAGATCGTGGGGGATGTCCGCGTAGGTTCGCTCGAGCGTTCGAGCGGCGTTGTAGGCGGGCATCACGATGACGACGCGGGGCTCCGCCTCTTTGGTCTCGGACATCACGAATGGCACGATACCAGCCGCAGGATATCGAACGTCGAGCGCAGGGCGTCGTTGGCGGCAGGCCACACTCGAGGGCCGCCCCAGGTGGGCCGACGACGGGCGACATGCCTCTGGATCCCATCCCGGTGCGGTAGCGTAGGTCGCGGCCCACATCGCGGCGCCGACGGGGCGGCCAGGCGCGGGTCGGACGCGATCCAACACGAAGGCGATCGCCAGGGGCGGATCGGAGGTTACGGTGGCCGTTTCGGGTGGGTTGGTGCCAGCCGGCTCGAGGATGACGCTCGCGGGCGCCATGATTGGTGCTCTGGCGGCATCGGCAGTGCTCGTCGCCATGATCCGTCCGCTCAAGGTCGGGCCGGTAGGTTTCGACAGCGCGGCGTCGGTGATCCATTTCGACCGGATCGTGTCGGGCAAGCAGCTCGAGGCGTTCGTGACCACGACGCCGAAGCCCTTGCTGACGCTCGTCTACGGCCTGACACATGCCCTGGTTCCGGACTGGCGGGCGATCAGCCTCATGGCGATCGGAGCGTTTACGCTCGCTGCGATCCTTGGTGTCCTCGTCGTCAGCCGTGCCGCCGCTGGAGCGCCCCGCTGGGTCGCCATCGTCGCGGCACCGCTGGTCCTGCTCGGATCGCCCCGCTTGGCGGTTGACGTCGGGCTGGCCTACCCCGTGGCCTGGGCGCTCGTCGGATGGCTTGTCGCCGCACTGGCCGCACTCGGGCCGCGACCTCGTCCCTGGATCGTGGGGCTCGCCCTGATGCTCGCCACGCTGGCTCGCCTGGAGACGGTAGTGGTCACCGGAATGGTCGGTCTGGCACTCATGCTCCAGATCGTGCGATCCGTCAGATGGCGACGGTCGTCGGAACGGAGGATCGCGCTGTCGCCCTGGGGCATCCGATCCCTGGCGATTGCGACCGGGCTGGCCGCAATGGCATTGCCCGTGATGCTCCTCCATGATTGGCTGCTTACGGGCGACCCGTGGTTCTGGTTGTCCGTCTCGGCGGCGTATTCGAACGCGTCCGCTTCCGTGCCCACGCCGCGCGAAGTAATCCACGCCGGGGCGGTGATCCTGGTCGCACGGCCGATTCCCGTGCTCCTGGCGCTCTTTGGGCTGGGGGCACTGTGGAGGGATGACCGCCGCCCGCTGCTCCTGGGGCTGCTCGCACTCGGCCCGGGCCTCGGCGCGTTGCTTGTGCTGCTGGCGGCTCGCGGCACATACGTTTCCTCGCGGTACTACGCCGGCATCGAGATTGCGCTGGCGGTGGCCGCGGCGATCGGCGCTGCCGCCATCGCGCGAGCTGTCGTGACGCGTGCACGGACGACGCGCGCGGTTGGGCCGGTACCATCCATGACGGCCGCAGCCCTCGTGTCGGCAGTAGTCGTGGGGGCATCGGCCCTCGGGGCGCCATTCGCCCCGATCAGCTCAAGCGTCGCCTCGGCGATGCAGGGGCAGCTGGCGACCGCTCGCCTAGGGGATCTGGCGGTGCCAATCGTCGAGCCGCTCCTTGCGCCCGATGGCCTCGTCGCCGGCCAGACTGCACCGGCCGAGGCTGCCCCGTGGCTCTACGTTCCGGGCCTGCTCAGACCGCGCCTCGCCGTCGACCTTGACCTGCCCCTCTGGGCGGTCGCCGGGATGAATCCATCCATTCTCGCGCCCGGGGCGGACGTTCGGCCAGGCTCAGTCATCGTGCACTCGCGTCTTGACGTCCCGGTCGGTGCATATCGCGCGCTCGAGGTCGGTGGCACGGTGATGCTCGGCTCGCACAGCGCCGAAACGGTGGCGACGCCCGATTCGGGTGCTTGGATACTGTTCGTCCATTGAGGCTCGTCCGAGCCGTCTGGCGAACCGGCCCTGAACGCGCGGGCAGTCACCCGGTCGCAATTCCGTCATCATTCGCTGGTACGGTTCACACCCCGGGATCGACCAGCAGCGCGCGATCCCGCGCCCGCAGGAGTCCAGGATGTTCGAGCGCCTGTTCGGGGATCGTCGAGGCGATCCCGCCACCGCCGACCGCGTCCCGCCCGGTCAGTACCTCACCGAGAAGTTCCCGGTCCTCCACTACGGCAGCGTGCCGCACGCCGACCTGTCCACCTGGGACCTCAAGGTCTACGGCGAGGTCGACAACCCGCTCCGGCTGACCTGGCAGGAGTTCAAGGCGCTCCCGCGCAAGCAGGTCACGACCGACATCCACTGCGTGACTCGCTGGACGAAGCTCGACACGCACTGGGAGGGTGTCGCGATCCAGACGATTCTGGAGCTCGCCCAGGTCCGGCCGGCCGCGAAGTTCGTGGTCGGGCACGCCGAGCAGGGCTACACCGCGAACGTGCCGATCGAGGTCCTCGACGACGATGACGTCCTGCTCGCGGACACGTATGAGGGCAAGCCCCTGGAGCCGGACCACGGCTATCCGCTGCGACTGATCGTCCCCAAGCGCTACTTCTGGAAGGGTCCCAAGTGGATCCGCGGCCTCGAATTCCTGACCCACGACATGCTCGGGTTCTGGGAGCGGTACGGCTACAACAACGATGCCGACCCCTGGCAGGAGCAGCGCTTCAGCGAGTAGCGGCATCTCGAGGCAGGCGGCGGCTCAGCTTCGGAACCTGCCGGGCTGACGCCGGCCCCCATGCGCGAGTTGCGCCGTTGATCCGCGGACCACCGGGCCGGTCCCTCATCGCCCGATATGATCCGCGGATGTCCGCAACCCCGACGGCGGAGCGACAACCGGGAACCGTTCGTCTTGCTCCGTTCGTCGCCGCAACGGCGCTCGGCAGCATCGCCTACATCGCCGCGTTCACGTCGGCGGCGCTGGCGGCTCGTGAGATCACCGGCAAGGCGGAGCTGTCCGGACTCCCGAGCGCGATCGGGACGATCGGGACGGCGGGTGCGATCGCCCTGCTGTCGGCCACGATGGCCCGCCGAGGACGGCGGCCGGGGCTGCTGGTGGGCTTCGCGATCGCGGTCGCAGGCGGTGCGGCGTCGGTCGCGGCCATCGCGCTCTCGTCATTCGCGCTGCTCCTCGCCGGCAGCCTGGCGCTCGGATTCGGCAACGCCGGGATCCAGCTTTCGCGCTACGCGGCCACGGACCTGCTCGCGCCCGAGCGACGAGCGTCGGCGGTCGGAACGGTCGTCTGGGGCAGCACCGCCGGCGCCGTGCTGGGACCCAACCTCGTCGCACCCGCAGGGTGGGTCGCTGAGGCGCTGGGCCGGCCCGCGCTCGAAGGCGGGATGGCGGTCACCACGCTCGGCTTCGCGCTTGCCCTCCTGGTAACGCTCGCCTGGATCCGCGGCTCGCGGCCCGCGATCGATCCGGCAGGCGACGACCCAGCCGCGTCGCTGGACACCATGGTGCCCGTGGACGTCGAGGCAGCACCCGTCGTGGCGGA
Source organism: uncultured Chloroflexia bacterium (assembly GCA_963772565.1). Lineage (GTDB taxonomy): Bacteria > Chloroflexota > Limnocylindria > Limnocylindrales > CSP1-4 > CAIXZV01. The sequence goes on along the minus strand of CAVYXU010000015.1, from coordinate 7,742 downwards.
CCGACCCGGGTTCCTCGGGGGGCGCCTCAGCATCATCGCACCGCTGCGGGTCCGCGTCGCGCTCGTTGCCCTGGTGACGGGGCAGACGGTGATGGTCCTGATCATGACGATGACGCCGGTCCACGTCCAGGACATGGGCGAGACGCTGTCAACGGTGGGCCTCGTGATCAGCGCCCACACGCTCGGGATGTTCGCGCTGTCGCCCCTCTCGGGTCGCCTGGTCCAGCGGTTCGGCGCATTCGCGGTGCTGTACGGCGGGTTCGCGACGCTGCTGGTGTCGGCCATCCTGGCGGCCGTCGCTCGCGATACCGAGATCCCCGTGCTGACGCTCGGCCTGTTCCTGCTCGGGTACGGCTGGAACCTGGGGTTCGTCGCGGGCAGCAGCCTGCTCACCAGCGGCGCATCGCTGGAGGAGCGGATCCGCCTTCAGGGCGTGACCGATGTGCTGGTGTGGACCGCCGGTGCTGCCGCGAGCGTGTCCTCAGGGCTGATCCTCGACTGGCTCGGCTACCAGACCCTCGCCGTCCTCGGCGGCGCGTTCCTGGCGATCCCGGCGCTCACGATCTTCGTCGCCCGGCGTCGGCTCTCGGTCGCCGTGACGGCGCGCGCCTGAACGAGGCTCAGTTGGCGCGGTTCGAGATGCTCGGCCGATCTGGCGCGAAGGGCGCCAGCCGGTGGGCAAGCAGCAGCAGCTCGCGATCGAGCAGGTCATCGAGATCGCGCAGCCGTCGCTCAGCGCTCGCCGCCTCGAGCAGCGCCTGCTTGCGATCGAGCTCCACCTGGACGATGCCCGTGAGCAGGAACGACAACGCCGATGGATCGTCGGGAATGCGCAACGCCGCCGATAGCTCGCCGGGCCCGCCGCCCGGGCGCATCGCGTCCTCGCCATCCGTCCCGGGCACCTCGACCTCGACCTGAACGTCGATCGGCTCGACCGCTTCGCCATCCCGGGGCTGGAGCAGCCGCAGGTAGTCGACGAAGCGCGCGGTCACGCGCTGCACGAGGGCGTCGGCCACGGGACCATTGCCGAGCTCGTCGTCGATCGGATCGACCTCGGCCATGATGTACGGGGCAGCATCGCCGTCGACGTCGACCACCACGAACCGGCGGCTGCCGACGACCAGCAGGTCCCATCGCCCATCCGGGTACTCGCTCGCTTCCCGGATCTCGGCGAGGGTGCCGACGGCGGCGATCGAGAGCTCGTGTCGCTCGCCGTTCGAGGGTGCAACCTCAGTCCCCTCGCGGATCATCACGACCCCGAACGGCGATCCCGTGTCCAGGCAGTGCCGGACGAGCATGCGATACCGCTCCTCGAAGATGTGGAGCGGCAGCGCGATCCCGGGCGCGAGGACGGTGCGGAGCGGGAACAGCGGGATCTGCATCTCGGTCGCAGCATATGACGAGCCGCCGCGACGAGCATTGGGCCGGCAAATCGAGAAGCCGCCGGGGACCGGCGGCTTCATGCCTGTCGCGGCGGGCGCTGGCCCGCAGGGCTCCTGTCAGCGGCGGGGCGCGGTCAGTGCGCGCAGCTCCGGGCCTGGCCGGCGTCCGCCTCGGTCCGGAAGCTCGATCCGCAGCCACAACCCGACACGGCCTTGGGGTTGTTCACCGTGAAGCCGGCCCCCATGAGCGTGTCGACGTAGTCGATCTGGCTGCCTTCGATCAGCGGCACGCTGTTGCCGTCGATGTAGACGCGAACGCCGTTGGTGTTCAGCACGTTGTCGTCGGCGGTCGGCTGATCCTCGAGCATCATCCCGTACTTGTAGCCCGAGCAGCCGCCCGAGTACACGTACACGCGCAGGCCGATGTCCGGGCTCGTCTCGTCCTTGGTCAGCTCGCGCAGCTTCGAGGCTGCCGTATCGGTGAGCGAGACGACCGTCGGCTGGGCGTCGATCATGTGGAACTCCTTCGAGGGGCGCAGGTCCCGCACCAACCCGGTGCGTGAACTCGACGATCGTACGCAGCGCAACGGATTTCGTCCAGCACCTGCGCCAAAATCATCCTCAGTGTGTGGCGGGTGAGGAGCTTCGGCCTGTCACGAAGCGCGACCGGTCACGAAGCCCGCGGCGCGCTTGCTAGCCGTCGATGCGCTCGACGACCGTCGCGATCCCCTGTCCCACGCCGATGCACATCGTCGCGAGCCCGTACCGGCCGCCGGTGCGCGCCAGCTCATGGACCAGCATGGTCATCAGGCGCGCGCCGGAGGCGCCCAGCGGGTGGCCCAGCGCGATCGCGCCCCCGTTGGGGTTGACGCGCGCCGGGTCGAGGCCGAGCGCGTCCATGCAGGCGACCGACTGGCTCGCGAATGCCTCGTTGATCTCGACGACGTCGATGTCCGGGACTGCCAGCCCGGCCCGCCCGAGGACCTTCCGGACCGCGGGCACCGGGCCTATCCCCATCACGTCGGGATGGACGCCCGCGACCGCCGTCGCCACGATGCGCGCCATCGGCCGCAGCCCGAGCGCGCGTCCACGGTCCGCCTCGACCAGCAGCAGCGCGGCCGCACCATCGTTGATCCCGGAGCTGTTCCCGGCGGTGACGGTGCCGCCTGCCCTGAACGCCGGCTTGAGCGCCGCCAGTGCTTCGATCGAGGAGTCCGGCCGCGGGTGCTCATCGCGGTCCACCCTTGTGACCACGCCCTTGCGTCCGGCGACCGAAACGGGCACCAGTTGGGACGCGAACCGTCCGGCCTCGATCGCCGCCACGGCTCGCCGCTGGCTCTCCAGCGCGAACGCGTCCTGACGCTCACGGGACACGGCCTGCTGGTCCGCGACGCACTCCGCGGTCTCGCCCAGCGAGATCGGCGGGTAGGCGGCCTCCATCCGGGGATTGACGAACCGCCAGCCGAGCGTCGAGTCCTCCATGGCCGGCGAGCCGCGCTTGAACGCGCTCTCCGGCTTGAGCATCACGTACGGCGCGCGGGTCATCGACTCGACTCCGCCGGCGACGAACACCTCGCCGTCCGCGGCGCCGATCGCGTGGGCGGCCGCGTTGATCGCCTGGAGCCCGGAGCCGCACAGCCGGTTGACCGTCTGGCCCGCGACCTCGACCGGCAGCCCCGCGAGCAGCCCGGCCATGCGGGCCACGTTGCGGTTGTCCTCGCCCGCCTGGTTGGCGCAGCCGAAGATGACGTCCTCCACCAGGCCAGGCTCGATGCCGGTGCGATCGACGATCGCGCTGATCACGATTGCCGCCAGGTCATCGGGGCGAACGGACGCGAGCGCGCCGCCGTAGCGCCCGATCGGCGTCCGGACGGCATCCACGATCCACGCCTCGCGAAGCGGGCGATGCAGGTCTCGAGCCATGCGTCGATTGTGGCACGAGGGTCTGGCCCGCGAGCGCGGCACGCAACGGGCCCCGAAGCGCGGGCCCCGGCGATGGCGGCCGGCCGTGGTTGACGCGCCGGCCTCAGCGGCCCTTCCAGACCGCCGCGCGCTTCTCGAGGAACGCGACCATGCCCTCGCGCTGATCCTCCGTGTCGAACAGCTCCTCGAACCGGTCGCGCTCGAGCCGCAGGCCATCGCCCAGCGGCAGCGCCTGCGCGGCGTTGACCGCCGCCTTCGCAGCCCGCACCGCCAGCGGCGCCATGGTCGCGATCCGCGCGCCGAGGTCCAGGGCGGACGCAACCACGTCCGCGGCCGGCACCAACTTCGTCACCAGGCCCATCCGCTCGGCCTCGGCGGCGCCGATCCGGCGACCCGTCAGCACCATCTCCATGGCCCGGGCGCGCCCGACGGCGCGTGTGAGCCGCTGCGTGCCGCCCGCACCCGGAATGACGCCGAGCAGGATCTCGGGCTGGCCCAGCTGCGCGTTCTCGCCCGCGATCAGCATGTCGCAGGCCATCGCCAGCTCCGCGCCGCCGCCGAGGGCGAACCCGCGAACCGCCGCGATCGTCGGCGTCCGAAGGCGGCTGACGCGGTCGATGGCGGCGAACGGATCGTCCGCACGCAGGCTGTCCGCGGTCTCGCCGGCGAGCTCGCGCACGTCGGCGCCGGCGGCGAACGCCCGCTCGCCCCCGGTGATCACGATCGCCCGGCACGTGTCGTCGTCGTCCAGGACGGCGAGCACGGTGTCGAGCTCGGCCAGCAGGGCGAACGAGAGCGCATTGAGCGCGTCGGGCCGATCCAGCGTCACCAGTGCCACGCCGTCACGCGGCGGGTCGCCGCCGGGCATGTCGACCCGGACCAGGGGTGGGTTCTCGCGTGCGGGGATGTCGTCGGTCATCGCGATGCCTCCTCCAGCCAGTCCACGTCCGGCACGGCCGATGCGTCAGTGTCACCCAGCGAGGACGTCCAGACGTCGGCGCGTCCCACCGGGGTCGTGCGGCCGGCGCCGGCGTGCGCCTCGGCCCGGCGCTTCGCGACCGCCTCGGTCGACCGATAGAAGCCGGCCAGCGCCTCGTTGAACAACGCGGGCTTGCGGCGCGCGACCTCGTGCCCGCAGTCGGGGACGACGAGCAGGCGTGCGTCGGGCAGCTGTCGTCGCAGGGCCCAGGCGTGGTCCACGGGCACGAATGGGTCCCGGTCCCCCACCACGACCAGGGTCGGTGCGTCGATCCGGCGCAGCTCGCCGGGGCCCGGAAGATCGTGCGCCGCGACATCCCGCGCGATCGCCGCAAGCAGTCGCGCCCACCCTCCCTCGCCCTGGACGCTGATCGTGCCGCCGCGCCAGGTCCGTGGCCCAGGTCGGATCGCGGAGCCGGATGCGTTCCGGATCGAACAGTCGCCGGGCGACGGATGTGCGCGGCTCCCGGTCAGGCGAGATGCCCGCCAGCACGAGCGTCCGCAGGCGTTCGGGACTCCGGACGGCGAACCCCATCGCCGTGGCGCCGCCCATCGAGAAGCCGACGAGGTGGAAGGTCGCCAGACCCAGCGCGGTTGAGAACGCGTCGAGATCGTCGATCAGCCACTCGTAGCGAAAGCCATCGTCCACGTTCCAGCGGGTCGACGCGTGCCCGCGCGCGTCCGGCACGTAGCACCGGAACGCCCGCCGCAGCAGGGGGAGCTGCGCAGCGAAGTCCTCCCGACCCGACGAGCTGGCGCCGTGGAGCAGGATGAGCGGCGGGCCGGCGCCCTCGACCGCGTACCCGATCTCCAGACCGTTGGCACGGACGTACGGCATCGACGACAGTCCGCGCTCAGCCAGCCGGGGATTCGGGCTTGCCGGCCACCGTTGCGGTGGTCGCTCGCTCGATCCGCAGGTACCGGCGGCGGTGGTAGAGCAGGGGCGGCGCGACCGGATCGTCGAGCGCAAGCGCGTCCACGCGACCCACGTACAGGTGGTGGTCGCCGACGGTGAAGCGATCCATGACCGTGCACTCCATCGACGCAATCGCACCCGTGAGCAGTGGCATGCCGATCGCGCCCGGCGTCCATTCGGCGCCGCAGAACGCATCCCGGTCGGGGGTGACGTTCGCCCCGGCGAAGCAGTCGGAGAGCCACAGCTGGCCCTCGTGCAGGACGTTGACCGCGAAGCAGCGGGTGGCATCGAGGGTCGGGACGATGAATCGCTTCCGGTCGAGCGCGATCATCAGCAGCGGCGGGTCGAGGCTGACCGACGCCAGCGCGTTCACGGTGATGCCCTGCGGCCGCTCGCCGTCCATGGCCGTGACGATGGCGACCCCGGTCGCGAACTGGCCGATGACGGTCCGGAAGTCGCCAGTCGAGACGTTCACCGAAGCAGCATACGGCCAGACGGGCGGCCGGCCGGCGATACTCTTCCCACACCGGAGGTATCGATGCCGCACCCTGGCCGCAATCGCTCGCGTCACGAGGCCGTGGAAGCTCGCCACCGGGAGCTGTTCGCGGGCGGCCTGGGCCGAGTGGCCGGCATCGAGGCAGCGGAGGTCTCTCCGGACGGGACGCTCGTGGCGGCAATCGTCCGGATCATGGACGAGGTCGGCGGGCACGGCCACTCGGAGCTGCATGTCCTGGCAACCGACGGGACGCGTCGCTGGACGGTCACGGGCCCGGATGGCGACGCCCAGGAGCCCCGTTGGTCGCCGGACGGCGGGACACTCGCGTTCGTGGCGGACCACGAGACGCGCCATCGGGCCGTGCCATGGACCATCCCCATGACACCGGACGGACCCGCGGGCGAGCCGCGGCCCCTGGCTTCCCCACCAGGCATCGTCGAGCACCTCCGGTTCGCGCCGGACGGCGCCCGGCTCCTCCTGGTGATGGCCGGCGAGGGAGCGGAGCAGGCGGACGGCCTGGGCTCCGGCACGCTCGGGCAGGACGCGGCACATGACGAGCAGCCGGCCTGGTACCCCGAGGTCGAGACATCGCGTGGGGATGACGAATGGCGAACGCTGTGGTGTCTGGATCTGGCGGACGGCAAGAGCCGCCCGGCGTCACCGGACGGGTTGAACGTGTGGGAGGCAGCGTGGCTGGGACCTGACGCGGCGGTCGCCGTGGTCAGCGACGCCGCGGCCGAGGACGCCTGGTACGAGGCCCGCGTCGCCCGGATCGACCTGGCCACGGGCACCGTCACGACGCTGTACCTACCGGAGTGGCAGGTCCAGTTCCTCGACGGCTCGCCGGACGGGCGTTGGGCGGTTGTCATCGAGGCGGTCGCGAGCGACCGGTACTTCGTGGCCGGCGACTGCGTGCTGCTGGACGCCGCCGGGACGGTCCGGCCGCTTCCCGTCGACGGCGTCGACGTGTCCGCCGTACGCTGGATCGGACGGGACCGACTGGCGGCCTTCGGCACGATGGGAATGCAGTCGGTCAGCGGCATCCTCGACGTCGACGGCGCCTGGCAGGAAGCCTGGCGAGGAGATCCCGCACATGGCCTGCCGTACGCGAGGATCTCGCCATCCGGCACGTCTGGAGCCGTGGCGACGATGCTGGACGGCCCGTCGGAGCCGGGGCGCCTGGTGATCATCGAGGACGGTCGCGAGCGAACGCTCCTGGGCACACGCAACGCGACCAGCGAGGCCGGGGCCGCGGCCCTCGCGGTCCAGCGCGTCGAGACGTGGACCGGCAGGGACGGGACGAGGATCGAGGGGCTCCTTCGGCTGCCGCACGGCCGGTCCCCGTTCGCGACCATCCTGTTGATCCACGGCGGACCCGTGGGCGCGGTCGGCCAGCCGTTTCCGCAACTGGTCGACACGATCCTGCTCGAGGCGGGGTACGCGATCCTGACCCCGAACCCGCGCGGATCCACGGGGCGGGGCCGCGAGTTCGCAGCGGCCGTCGTCGGCGACATGGGCGGCGAGGACGCCTATGACCTGCTCGCCGGCATCGATCACCTGGCCACCTCGGGACTCGCCGACCCCGACCGGCTTGTCGTCGCCGGCGTCAGCTACGGTGGCTACATGGCCGCCCTCCTCCCCGCGCTCGACGACCGGTTCGCGGCGGCGATCGTCGGGTCACCGCTGACCGACCTTGTCTCGAGCTACTACGGCTCCAGCCTCACCCGGTTCGTGCACGACTTCGTCGGGGGACATCCGGGAACCGAGACCGAGCGGTACCTCGAGCGATCGCCCGTGTTCGCCGGGCCGCGGCTGCGCACGCCGACGCTGATCACGACCGGCCTCCGCGACCGCGCCACGCCTGTCGGTCAGGCAACGGAGCTGTTCCGCGCGCTGCGGGAGCAGGGCACGGATGCCGAGCTCGTTGTCTACCCGCTCGAGGGGCACGGCGTCCGGGACTGGGCGGCTCGGGCGGACTGGGTGGCACGGGTCGTGACCTGGATGGAGCGGTACGCGCCGCCACGCTGAGCGGCCGGTCCCGAGGCGC
>CAVYXU010000014.1:0-25696 GCA_963772565.1 uncultured Chloroflexia bacterium | reverse complement strand
CGGTGACAGCGCGCTGCCGGACGGCGACGAGGCGACGCTCGCACGGGAGGTCGCCTACCGCGCAGGTCTCGAGGAGATCGAGCGTGCACGGCCGCGATGGCCGGGGCACAAGCCACTGCTCGACCGCCTGGAATTGGGCCTGCAGGACCGGACGCGGCACCTCGCGACCGAGAACGCGGAGGAGACGGCGGGTCGCCGTCAGGAGCGGATCGAGCACGAGGAGATTCAGCGCGGGGTCATCGCCGCCCAACGGGTTGCGATGATCGAGCTGCGGGATCGGCGCGAGATCAACGACGAGACGCTGCGCGAGGTCGAGCGCGAGCTGGACCTGGAAGAGATCAGGATGGAGGCCTAGGACCAGCGGGGCTCGGCCCCTCGCGGTCGGGACCATTGCCTCGAGCACGGCCCGGCACGGCGAGGACCATCGCCCTCGATCACGGCCCGGCACCGGTCGATGCGCCGCACCCCGGCTGCGAAGTCCCGGCAGCAGCCGCCCGCAACCCTTTCAATGCCGAACGGACCCTCGAGCGCGGGTCGCTTGGACTAGTCCGATAACGCAAGTACAACCCGACCGGTACCCTGCCGGCCCTCGCGCGCCCGGCGATCGTGCCCCAGGATGATTGTCACGGGTCCACGCAGGTCCACCACGGGGTGGCAGTCGGCCCGGGCCGTGGATCCTGCGCTCACGGGCGCATCAGTTGGGCCACGGCGGTCCTGCTCCTGGCAGGTCGACCTCGTCCGCATCGCGCGGACACCGGCGACCATGAATGCCGGGGCCGAGGTGCGTGCCATGCACGACGACTCGATCCTGGTCGCGATCGACGCGGCCCTCCGATCACCCGCCTTCTGCGCCTGTGGCAGCAGCCTCACGGTCGCCGTCCATGACGACGCCGCATGGCTGGAGTGCGCAAGGTTCGCAACGCCGTCGCGTTTGCCGGCGCGCGTCGCCCCGATCGTGCGGGGGCTCCTCCACGATCGCCGGTTCGTGATCAGCGTGCCGGCTGCGCCGTCACCATCGCCGAGCCAGGCGGCTCTGGGCGCGCTTCGCGCCTGATCCCTTCGCCAGACCCCATCGCACCTGGCGCCCGCCCTCGGGTCGTGGGAACGACGAGGATCGCGAGCGGCAGCGGCGCCATGATCGCCACGGCCCGCGCCCGCTGATCGACGCCGGCGATACGCTGGCGCCGATGTCGGAGCCCAATCCACACTTCGAGACCGCGTCGTCCTGGGCGGCCGTGCGCGCCATGGTCGCGTTCATTCCGGTCGAGCCATCGGACACCGCGGGGTTCCGGCTGCAGTCGCTCCGCGTCCACGTCATGGATCATCGGCTTCGCCGGTTGGCGCGTGAGGCACGCACCCTCGAAGCCCACTACGGGGGCTTCGTCCTGAGCGAGGCCCTGCACGCCGTGGACGAGGCGCGGCGGCTCGCGCTCGACGTTCCCTATGGTCGGGATGGGCGGGCACAGCGGATCGCGGACCGCGAGGGTCGCATCTACGAGCTTGGCCCCGAGCCCGAACCCGACGACATCGATGGCCGACCGCCCGCGGTCGTCGTGTGGCACGACGCGGGGATGCTGTACCTGGTCGCCAGTGGCACGCTGCCGGCGACCCGCCTGCTCGGGATCGCCAGCTCGCTGTATCCCTGACGCGTGGAGCCCAGGGCGTCGGCCGACGCGGCCGTCGTCGGCGGCGCCCGCGGCGGGCGCGCCGCGATGACGCGGCGCCGCGCCATCGCTATGGTTCGGTGCCACCGGGCGCACGCTCTGGCGTCCGGAGCCGCACAACCGAGGTGCCCATGAGCTGGCAACCCCCGTCCGTCGGGTCACGCGCGACCTGGACGCGGACCTTCACGGCCGATGACGTCGAGGCATTCGCCCGGCTGTCGGGGGACCGGAACCCGCTCCATTTCGACGCCGACTTCGCATCGCGGACGCGCGCCGGCCGGCTGGTCGTCCAGGGCGGGCTGACCACCGGACTGTTCAACGCGCTGGTGGCGATGGAGCTGCCGGGCCCGGGGAGCGTGTTCCTCCACCAGGAATGGGACTACCCCGCCCCGGTGTTCATCGGCGACACGGTCGTGGCGGAGGCCGAGGTGGTCGAGGCGCGCGCGGACAAGCCGATCACGCGGCTGCGCTGCGTCGCCCGGCGCGGGGACGGTACCGAGGTCCTGCGCGGCACCTGCCTCGTGTACACCATGCTGCCGGACGCCCCCTGACGTTGGCTGCCGCGTCCCGCGGACAAGCGCCGACACCCGCCCTCCCCGAGACGGCCGGGCGCTGGCGACTGCTCGCGCTGCTGTCCATCGGTGAGCTGCTTGCGATGTCGCCCTGGTTCAGCGCCTCGGCCGTCGCGCCGCTGATCACGTCGGCACTGTCACTCCACGGCCTCGATCTGCCGCTGCTCACGATTGCCGTCCAGCTTGGGTTCGTGGTCGGCGCGCTCGCGCTCGCGGTGACCGGCGCGCCCGATGTGCTCCCCGCTCGCTGGCTGTTCCTCGCCGGCGCCCTGGCCGCCGCCGCGGCGAACCTCGGCTTCGCCTACGCGTCGGCCGACCTGGGGACCGCGCTCGCATTCCGCTTCGTCACCGGCCTGGCGATGGCAGGTGTGTACCCGGTGGGCATGAAGATCGTCGCGGGCTGGTTCCGGCGGGAGCGTGGTCTCGCGATCGGGGTCCTGGTCGGCGCCCTGACCGTGGGGTCGTCGCTGCCGTACCTGTTCCGTGCGATCGGCGCACTTTCGGGTCTTGACTGGCGCGCAATCGTCGCCAGCGCCAGCGTCGCCGGTGTCGTGGGCGGCGTCCTCGTCGGACGGTCGGTCGAGCGCGGGCCGTTCGACGTCCCGGCGCCCCGGTTCAGCATCGAGGTCGCGCGTCGGGCCTTTGCGGAGCCGTCGGTTCGACTTGGCCAACCTCGGGTACCTGGGCCATATGTGGGAGCTGTACGCAATGTGGACCTGGATCCCGCTGTTCTTCGCCGCCAGCTTCACGGCCGCAGGGCTCACGAATCCGACCGCATCGAGTCTCGCCGCCTTCGTCGTCGTTGCGGCCGGGGGCGTCGGCTGTGCAGCGGCCGGGCTTGCCGCCGATCGCGTGGGACGGACGACGCTGACGATCGCCGCGATGGCGATCAGCGGCAGCTGCTCGGTCGCCATCGGGCTGCTGTTCGGCGCGGCGCCGTGGCTGACGCTCATCGTCGGGCTGGTGTGGGGCGTCAGCGTGGTCGCGGACTCGGCCCAGTTCTCCGCTGCCGTCACGGAGCTGGGACCCCCGGGCACGGCCGGCTCCGCGCTCGCGCTGCAGACTGCGGCCGGTTTCCTGCTGACGGGGATCACGATCCTGCTGGTCGGGCTGCTGAGCGAGGCGGACGCGCTGGGCTGGCGGCTGGCATTCACCCTGCTGGCCGTCGGTCCCGTGGTCGGGATCATCGCGATGTGGCGGCTCCGCGGGCGCCCGGAAGCATCGCGGATGGCAAACGGCAACCGCTGACCGAGCCTGTGCTGGCTCGACGTTCTCGTCCCTCGGGCCCGCCCTCAGATCGCGCGAACGACGAGGATCGCGAGCAGAAGCAGCGCCATGATCGCCGCGGCCACCGCGACCACGCGCAGCAGCAGATCGACCCCTCGCCGCGGCGGGTCGGTGGCACGAAACGACCGGACCTCGGGCTCGACGCCGGTCACGCGCCGCAGCCACCTGAACCCGACCACGCTGCCCAGGACGGCCACCGCCAGGAGGATGACCTGGGTGGGCACGCCGAACAGCATCAACCTGTCGTCGAACATCGGCCCGAAGTATGGCAGCCGGATCGGCTGACCGGCGGCCTCGAGCGGCGCGTCAGCCGTTGATGACGACCCGGTTGCGGCCCTCCGACTTCGCCCGGTAGAGGGCGGCGTCGGCCAGGTCGTAGATCGTCTCGGCGGTGTCGCCGACCGCCGCGATCGTCCCCCCGATCGAGATCGTCGCCCGAAGGTCGCGGCCGTCGGTTCGCACGCTCGTCCGCTCGACGAGGGCCCGGAAGCGTTCGGCGATCGCGCGCAGGGCGGGCTCGTTCGCATCCGTGATCGTCATCGCGAACTCCTCGCCGCCGACGCGGGCGATGTCATCCGATGCGCGGGAGGAGTCGAGCAGGGTGCGGGCGATCGTCCGCAGCGCGACGTCGCCGACGGCGTGGCCGTACCGGTCGTTGACCCGCTTGAAATGGTCGATGTCCGCCATCAGCAGCCCGAACCGGCGACCGTACCCGGCCAGCTCCGCAACGCGCGACGCCAGCGACATGTCGAAGTGGCGACGGTTGGGCAGCCCGGTGAGGGCGTCCTGCATGGCCAGGTCGCGCAGCTCGGACGCCTCCTGGCGGATGGCGCTGAGCTCGGTCCGATCGTCGAAGATCTCGACCGCGCCGATCACGGCACCTCCGCGGTCGCGGACCGGCGTCGCGCGCAGGTGCACCGGGACGCGGTGGCCATCACGATGGCGCAGGAACACCTCGGCGTCACGCGGCTCACCGTCGCGCATCGTGGCGGCGAGCGGGCAGCCCGTGCGGCACAGCTGCCGGCCGTCCGCGTCCACGTGGTTGAGGATGTTGTCGTAGCACAGGTGCCCGACCACGGACGAGCCGTCATAGCCGGTGAGCTGCTCGGCACCGCGGTTCCAGTACTGGATCCGGCGGCCGCGGTCGACGTAGTAGACGCCGTCGGACACCTGGTCGAGCACGGCGCGCTCGAACCCGGCTCCGGGACCGGCGAGTGGCTCGTCGGCGCGATTGCCATTCCGCGCTGGATGACCCGGGTCCGGGGCCGGATCAGCTCTCGTCATCAGGAACTCTTCCCCATGGGCACGTTGGTCGTTGCTCCACCTTCCGCCGGACGCGCCCCGGCCGGTAGGGGCCAAGTGTCCCGTCGCCGGGGACCGATCGGCTGCGTTCGGGCCCTCAGGCGTCCGGGCCCTCAGGCGGTCGATTGCTCGTCGAGTCGGTCCGCCAGCACCTCGGCCAGGTGCCGCGCCCGGCGCCCGTCGAGGAACTCGATCTGGGTTCGGCAGCTGAAGCCGTCGGCGAGCAGGATGTCGTCATCCCCGGTCGCCCTGAGTGCGGGGAGCAGCGCCAGCTCCGCAACGGATCGCGAGATCGTCTCGTGGCCCGCCTCCGCCCCGAAGTTGCCGGCAAGGCCGCAGCACCCGCTGAGCATCGGTGACGGCTCGATCCCCGCCGTGGCCATCACCCGTTGGTCGGCCGCCGTCCCGAGCACGGCCTGCTGATGGCAGTGCGGCTGGACCAGCGCGGCCAGCGCCCCACCGGCCGGACCCGCGTACCCGGCGCCGTCGAGCGCCTCGGCAAACGTGGTCACGCGGCGTGCGATCGATGCAGCGCGGGCATCGTCGGGCAGCAGCTCGACCAGGTCCCGCCGGAGCGTCGCCGCGCACGACGGCTCGAGGACGACGATCGGGTCGTCCCCTTCGAGATCCGGCGCGGCAAGGGTGGCCCGGAGCACGGATCGTGCCCGGTCCAGCTGGCCGGTGGTGATCCACGTGAGGCCACAGCACACCGGCGACGACGGGACCGACACGTCGAAGCCGGCGGCCTCGAGCACGCGGACGGCGGCATGCGCGACCTCGGGCGAGAGGTGGTTGTTGAACGTGTCCGGCCACAGGACCACCCGGTCCCGGTCGCCAGGCGCCGCAGCCGACGCCGCGCCCCGCGCGGCTGCTGGAACCGCGGCGGGCGGAACGGCCGGCACGGCGGCCGGCGCCGCTGCCTGGGCCGCGGCCGGCGCCGCCCGGGACGAGGCCCGGAACGCGGCGACGAACGTCTTCGGCGCGATCCTGGGGATGCGTCGCTCGCCGGCCATGCCCGCCAGCACCGCGAACAACCGGCGCGTGGGCGCGAACCCGGTCAGCGCGTTGACCAACCGCGCCGCGCCCGGCACCCGGTGGACCAGCCGCAGCCAGGTGGGCAGCCATCCCAGCGAGTAATGCGAGCGGGGTCGCCGCCGGCCTCGATAGTGGTGATCGAGGAACTCCGACTTGTAGGTCGCCATGTCGACGCCGGTCGGGCACTCCGTCGTGCAGGCCCGGCACGACAGGCACAGGTCGAGCGCGTCCCGGACCTCCGTCGACTGCCAGCCCTCGTCGGCAAGCGTGCCAGCGACCATCTCCTGGAGCAGGCGCGACCGGCCGCGCGTGGAGTGCCGCTCCTCGCCCGTGGCCCGATAGCTCGGGCACATCAACGCAGTGCCCTGGCGCGACACGCACCGGCCAACGCCGATGCACCGCTCGACTGCCTGCCGAAGGTCGCCGCCGTCCGAGGCGTGCGCGAACGCCGGGTCGAGGGTGATGAGCGTCGGACGAGGGCTCCGGAGATCCGCCGTCAGTGGCAGCGGGTCCACCAGGATCCCGGGGTTGAGCACGCTCGCCTCGTCCCAGATGGCCTTCCAGGCGCCGAACGCGTCGAGCAGCTCGGGGCTGAACATCCGGGGCAGGAGCTCGCTGCGCGCCCGACCGTCGCCATGCTCGCCGGACAGCGTCCCGCCGTTGGCGACGACGAGATCGGCGGCCGCCGTCATGAACCCGGCCAGCCGCTCGACCCCGCCGGGGCGATCCAGCCCGAATCCCACTCGGAGATGGACGCACCCCTCGCCGAAGTGGCCGTACGTCGTCCCGCGCAGGTCATGGTCGCGGAGCAGTACCGCGAGCGCCGTGAGATACGCGGCGAGCCGCTCGGGCGGCACGGCGGCATCCTCGAGCCCCGGCCAGGCGGGCGAGCCGTCGGGGAGGCGGGCCGCACGACCGGCGCCGTCCTCGCGCACGTTCCACAGGACCCGCTGGGCTGCGGCGTCCTCGATCAGCGCCGCGGTCCGGTCCCCGATCCGGGCGTCGACCGCCGCCGCGAGCCGCGCCGCGTGATCTCGCATCTGGACCGGCGTGTCGCCGCCGGCCTCGACCAGCAGCCATGCGCCGCCGGCCGGCAGCAGGCCGGGGTCCCGCCAGGCGGCGAGGAAGCCCGCGGTCATGCTCTCGACCGTGAGCGGATGCTCCGGCAGCAGGCCCGGCACAGCGGCCGCCGCGCCGATGTCATCGTCGAAGGCGAGCACGAGCAGCGCGCGGTGCGCCGCCGGCCGGACCAGCGAGATCGTCGCGGAGGACACGACGGCACAGGTGCCCTCGGACCCGACCAGCGCCTTCGCGATGTCGAAGCCACGCTCCGGGAGCAGCCAGTCGAGGCCATAGCCCGAGACGCGGCGCGGCCACGAGGGCAGCTCGCGCCGGATGAGCGCCCCGTGTGCTGCGACCAGCGCCCGAATGCGCGCGTCGAGGGCCGGGCCGAGCCCCAGGGCGCCGCCGTGCAGGGCCGGGTCCCAGGACGCAGCGTCCGATCGGCCGACGCGCCGGCGGACCCCGTCCGCCGTGACCAGCTCCAGACCCAGCACGTTCTGCGCCGTCGTCCCCCACCGGACGGAGTGCGAACCGCACGCGTTGTTGCCGATCATCCCGCCGACGGTGCACCGGCTGTGCGTCGATGGGTCAGGGCCCATGCGCAACCCGTGCGCGGCGGCGGCCGCGTTCAGATCGTCGAGGACCACGCCCGGCTCGACCGTTGCGGTTGCTGCGTCCGGATCGAGCGCTAGCACCCGGTTCAGGTGACGCGACGTGTCGATCACGATCCCCCGCCCGATCGCGTTGCCCGCGATGCTCGTGCCGGCGCCGCGCATCGTGATGGGCATTCCCGCCTCCGCGGCCAGCCCGACGACTGCGGCGAGCTCGTCCGCTGTGCGGGGCGCGACCACCACCAGGGGCAGCACCCGGTAGTTGGAGGCATCGGACGCGTACAACGCCCGGACCTCGCGATCCGCGCGGACCTCGCCACGGATCGCGTTCCGCAGTCGCGGCACGAGGGTCGCGGCGGCGTCGGCGAGCGCGGCATCCGCCAGGGTCGGACTGTCGAGGACGGCGATTGCAGTCTCCTCGCGTGCATGGAACGGACGTCCCGGGCAAGGGTAGAAAAGATGATCGCGGTCCGTCGCGACGGCATGCCCCGCGAGCACCGGGGTCGCCGGTCACGAGCCGACCAATGCGGGAAGGAGCAGTTTGCCCGACCCGTATCATTGGAACACGGGCACGCGACCGGTTCCCGCGCCGGCAGCCGATACGTGCGACGGCAGATCGAGAGCCATGGAAGCTCCAGACGCTACTGCCCGGCGACCTCCCCGCGGGAGTAGGCGCGCGTCACGGGCGCTTGCTGTCGCGCGTACCCGCCGGTTCCGGGCCACGCAGCGACGTCGAGTCCGCGACTCCGCGCGCCAGGGCATGGTGTTCGTGGTCGCGGCCGCGATGCTCAACATCGCCGTGCTCGCGCCGCTCCACGCGGACGCCCTGGCGTTCATCGTCGGGCTCAATGTCGCGATCGCCATCGGCGCTGCAATCGGGTTCGCAGCCATCGCCACGGTCGCATCGCGGCGTCCCTCGCTCGTCGTCTTTCTCGTCCTCGCCATGATCGATGTCGCCACGGTGGCCCTGGGCGTCAGTCATCCGGTGCTCGTCGTGTTCATCACCGGCTACCTCCTGCTGTTGCCGGTCATCGTTGCGCTCGTGGTTCCATGGTTCACTCGGGTCCACGCAACGTGGCTTGCCGCGCACGCCGTCGCCGTCGGCGGCTACATCGTGCTGGTGCCGTCGGGCTCCACCGGCTGGGAGCTGGCGCCCGAGCTGCCGATCCTGCTCGTGGTGGCGACGGTCCTCAGCCTCCAGGGCCATATGGAGGGGCTCATGGCCCGCACCGAATCGTTCATCCAGATCGAGCAGATCCGGGCACTCAACCGAGCGGCGCGGCGCAACGAGACGCGGCTCGACAGCCTGAATGTGGTGCTCGAGGAGTCTGCCCGGACCGACGAGCTCACCGGCCTCGGGAACCGGCTGAGCCTCAGGTACGACCTTGCCGGCGTCCGTTCACGGATCGCCCGGCACGGGGACAGGTCTGCGGTGCTGATGATCGACCTTGATCGGTTCAAGGCGATCAACGACCGGCTCGGTCACGTCGAGGGCGACCAGGTCCTCCGATCCGTTGCCGCCTGCCTCGTGGCCAGCGTGCGAGCTGAGGACCGCGTGTACCGGTACGGTGGCGAGGAGTTCCTCGCGCTCATCCGCGTCGCGAGTCCGGAGGAAGCCCTGCTTGCCGCGGAGCGGATCCGGCGATCGGTCGAGGAGGTCGCCATCCCTCACCCCGCCAACCCGCCGCACAACGTGGTCACCTCCTCGATCGGGGTCGCGACGATCGGGCCGCCGGATCTCGGGCGCACCGATGACGAGTGGATCGCCCCGGCGGATGCCGCCCTGTTTCGCGCCAAGACGAACGGACGCAACCGGTGCGAGGTTGAGGACGCCGAGCCCGGTGAAACGATCGGCATCGGCAGTGGCAGGACCACATGACGCGCCCTTGACGGTCCGCCGCCGCCGTGCGATAGTTGCGCGTGCAACAATCGCTCAGGAACGCAGACCATGCCCGCCGTCACCGTCGACGACATCACCGTCCTCCCCCGCATCCCCGTCCCGGATCCGATGGCCGCCACCCAGCGGCCCGTCCGCGGCCTGACCAGTGCGCCCAGCGCCTTCGAGGGCGAGGGCTTCCCCGTCCGCCGCGCGTTTGCGGGCGTCCTGCTCGAGGACCTGGACCCGTTCATCCACCTCGACCAGATGGGTGAGGTGGAGTACGCGCCCGGCGAGCCCAAGGGCACGCCCTGGCACCCGCACCGCGGCTTCGAGACCGTCACGTACATGCTCGACGGCACGTTCGAGCACCAGGATTCGAACGGCGGCGGCGGCGTGATCACGAACGGCGACACGCAGTGGATGACCGCCGGCGCGGGCATCCTCCACATCGAGCGCCCGCCGGAGTGGCTGGTGGCCTCGGGCGGGCTGTTCCATGGCTTCCAGCTGTGGGTGAACCTGCCCCGCACGCAGAAGCTCGCAGCGCCGCGCTACCAGGACATCCGGGCGAGCGAGGTCTCGCTCCTGTCATCGCACGACGGCGGCGCGCTGGTCCGGGTGATCGCGGGCGACGTGGCGGGCCACGCAGGCCCGGGCTCCACCTATTCGCCGATGACGCTCGTCCACGCGACCCTCAGCCCCGGCGCGAAGCTCGAATTGCCATGGCGGCCGGACTACAACGCGCTCGCGTACGTGCTCGCGGGGCACGGGACCGTGGGCGCCGAGGGCCGGCCTGCCCGGCTCGGCCAGCTCGCTGTGTTCGGACCGGGCGATGCGCTGACGTTTGCCGCCGACCAGGTCCAGGACAGCCGCGCGCCCAACCTCGACGTTCTCGTGCTCGGCGGACGGCCAATCCGCGAGCCGGTGGCATGGATGGGCCCGTTCGTGATGAACACCCGCGAGGAGGTCATCCAGGCGTTCTCGGACTACCAGGCGGGCCGGCTGGGCTCGGTCCCCGCGGTCCACAACGCCCCCGACACGCTGATCGAGACCCGGCGCCCGGAGGACGGACCGCTCGCCTGACCGCCCAGACGTGGGTGGCCAGGGGTTCGGGTTCGCCTGGCCTGGCCCGTGGGGGCGGCGTCGGCAGCGGGCGTCAGCCCGTCAGCCAGACCCGGCCGTTCTCGTGGTAGCGGTCCATCAGCTGGGCGACCGCGTCGCGAGCCGCGCGCCACTCCTCCTGGTCCCCGAAGATGTCGGGGTCGCGGCCCCATCGCTGGATCTGGGTCATCGCCATCACGATCGCGTTGTGCTGTGCCAGCCGGTTCCGGCCGGCATCGACGACGCCGGTGACCAGGTAGCGCCGGACCAGGTCGAACGGCGCCTGCCAGCGGCCGATCCGGATCCGATCGTGCTGGCGAAGCGTCTCGAGCCATGCGTCGTCGCCCACCGGGAATTGCTGGTGCTCGTCGATGTGCGCGTTGATGTCGAGCCGGAACCCGGGTCGAGACATCGACACCAGGCGGCCGTCGTCATCGGTCGTCTGATAGCAGACCGGGCACGTCGCCAGCTTTGCGAACTCCGGCGGGGCGTCCCCGAACCGGACGCCGCAGCGGCGGCAGATCTGGGCGCCGACACGGGTCGCGACGGTGCCGCACTGGAGGCAGACGAGATCGGCGGTCGTCGCTGGCATTGAGTCTCCTGGGGGTACGGGGCGCGAGGTGGGACGCGCTTGCCCAATCGTCACGCATGCTGCCCTCGAGTACGAGCGGCGATTCGGTCCCGGTGCCCATCACCCGATTGGGGTAACGCCGGGAGACCAGCCGCGACGGTCGCGCCGCGACGGCCCGCGGCGCAGCTGCCCCGCCACCCGACGAGCGGCTACCCAGAGACGGCAGCCTCGATGATCGCGCCGGCCTCGTCGAGGATCCGGCCCAGGTGCTCCTCGCCGCGGAAGCTCTCGGCGTACAGCTTGGTCACGTTCTCGGTTCCCGACGGGCGGGCGGCGAACCAGCCCTCGGTGCTCACGACCTTGAGCCCGCCGATCGGGGCATCGTTGCCGGGGGCACGCGTGAGCTTCGCCGTGATCGGGTCACCGGCAAGCGTCGTTGCCTCTACCGCGTCCGGGGACAGCCGCCCCAGCGCTGCCTTGAGCTCCGGGGTCGCCGGCGCATCGATCCGTCGGTAGGCGGGCGCTCCGAAACGCGCGGTCAACCCCGCGTAGACCTCGGCGGGGTTCCGGCCCAGGCGTGCCGTCAGCTCGGCCGCGAGCAGACACGCGATGAGGCCGTCCTTGTCGGTCGTCCAGACCGTGCCGTCGAGCCGCAGGAACGAGGCGCCGGCACTCTCCTCGCCGCCGAACCCGATCGAACCATCGACAAGGCCGTCGACGAACCACTTGAACCCGACCGGGACCTCGACCAGCCGACGGCCCAGGTCGGCGACCACCCGATCGATGATCGAGGACGAGACCAGGGTCTTGCCGACCGCCACGCCGGCGCCCCAGGCTCGACCGCCGCCGAACAGGTACGAGATGGCCGCGGCCAGCACGTGGTTGGGGTTCATCAGCCCGGTGCCCGGGACGACGATCCCGTGGCGGTCCGCATCCGTGTCGTTGCCCAGGGCGAGGTCGAACCGGTCGCGCAGCTCGACCAGGCGCGCCATCGCAAACGGCGAGGACGGATCCATCCTGATCCGTCCGTCCCAGTCCAGGGTCATGAACCCGAACTGCGGATCGACCGCGTCGTTGGTCACCGTGAGGTCGAGCCCGTACCGCTCGCCGATGGCGCCCCAGTAGTCCACCGCGGCGCCGCCCAGCGGGTCCACGCCCAGCCGCAGCCCGGAGGCGGCGATCGCGGCCATGTCCACCACGTGCTCGAGGTCGGTCACGTACGCGCCCATGAAGTCGTGCGTCGTCGCCCGGGACCGCGCCCGCTCGAACGGAACCCGGTCGATCCCGGCCAGGCCGTCCGCGCCGCGCGCCTCGAGGATCCGGTTCGCCTCGTCCTGGATCCAGCGCGTCACGTCCGTGTCGGCGGGGCCGCCATTCGGCGGGTTGTACTTGAACCCGCCGTCCTCGGGCGGGTTGTGCGACGGCGTGACCACGATCCCGTCCGCCAGCCCGGATGAGCGACCGTGCCCGTTGTTCGCGATCAGGATCGCGTGCGAGACGGCCGGCGTGGGCGTATAGCGGTCCGCGCTGTCGACCCGAACGTCGACGCCGTGCGCGACCAGCACCTCGAGCGCGGTTCGCCAGGCCGGCTCGGACAAGGCGTGCGTGTCGCGGCCGATGAACAGCGGCCCGCTGTAGCCCTTCGAGGCGCGGTACCGGCAGATGGCCTCGGTCGTGGCCAGGATGTGGTCTTCGTTGAACGCCGCCTTGAGCGCCGAACCCCGGTGACCCGAGGTCCCGAACGCAACGCGCTGGGCCGGGTCGGACGGGTCGGGGTGGATATCGGTGTAGGCACTCAGGAGGGCGGCGACGTCGACCAGGTCGGACGGGCGGGCTGGCTGGCCGGCGCGTTCGTGCTGGGACATCGTGACCTCGAGATGAGAGGGCGGGACGCCCCTCAAGATACTGCGCCGGTCGATCGCCGGCCGGCCTCGCGCGGTGCCGCGGCATGGTGCCGCGGCGGACGCCACGGCCGGCGGCGGACCCCGCGGGCCGCGCGGCGCACGCTGGGCGACCGGCGCATCTCCCCACCGAAAACGTTGCGTCGAGGGTGTCTGGCTCGTAGGATGGACGGCAACCCGAGCCAGCACCTCGTACGGGGCTCGTTCGAGTCCGTCAGACGGCTCGTCCGTCGAAGCGGCCGAATGCATGAGCCCGCGATGCCCTCAGGCCGGGTCGGAGGTACGCGCATGGCGACCGTGACGTTTGACCACATCTACAAGCGATACGGCGACGTCACCGTCGTGTCGGACTTCAACCTCGAGATCGGCGATGGCGAGTTCATGGTGCTCGTTGGCCCGTCCGGCTGCGGCAAGACCACGAGCCTGCGGATGATCGCCGGGCTCGAGGAGATCAGCGACGGCGATCTGAAGATCGGCGATCGCGTCGTCAACGACGTGGCGCCCAAGGATCGCGACATCGCGATGGTCTTCCAGAGCTACGCGCTCTACCCCCACATGTCGGTCCGCGACAACCTCGCGTTCGGACTCAAGCTGCGCAAGGTCGCCAAGGCCGACATCGAGACGCGGATCAACGACGCGGCGGGCATCCTCCAGCTCGAGAAGCTGCTCGATCGCAAGCCCAAGGAGCTGTCCGGCGGGCAGCGACAGCGCGTCGCGCTCGGCCGGGCCATCGTCCGCGAGCCCGCGGTGTTCCTGATGGATGAGCCGCTGTCCAACCTCGACGCGAAGCTCCGCGTCCAGACGCGCGCCGAGATCGCGCGGCTCCATCAGCGCCTCGGGACCACGATGGTCTACGTCACCCACGACCAGGTCGAGGCGATGACGATGGGCCAGCGGATCGCGGTCATGAGCGACGGCCTGCTCCAGCAGGTCGGCACGCCGCAGGCGCTGTACGACCACCCCAAGAACCGGTTCGTGGCGGGCTTCATCGGCAGCCCGTCGATGAACTTCGTCGAGGTCAACGTCCCGGGCGGCGGCGCCACCGACCTGTCCCAGGGCGGCTTCCACTTCCCGCTCCCGCCGACCTATCGCGAGGCGCTCCAGAGCGCCGGGTCCAAGGTCATCGCCGGCTTCCGGCCCGAGCATCTCCTGCTCGGCGACGTCACCGGAACGACGGCCACCATCAAGGGCGTGGCGGACGTGGTCGAGTACCTCGGCAACGAGGAGCTGCTCCACGTGACCTCGGACGGCCAGGAGCTCGTTGCGATCGTCGACTCCTCGCATAACGTGAAGTCCGGCAACGAGCTCACCCTCCACCTCCCGGTCGAGAAGCTGCACCTGTTCAACGCCGAGAACGGCGCCTCGCTGGTCCGGGACTCGGCGACCGTCTGACGGCATCCACCTTCGAACGATCCGGCCGGCCCGTCTTCACGACGGGCCGGCCGTTTTCATGCACGGAGCCCGCATGACCGATCAGATCATCCACCCCACCGGCGCGCCGTTCGGGGACGATCCGCTCGAGGAGCACGTCGTCGAGTCACGGCTGATCCACCGGGGCCGGTACATGGAGTTCCGCGTCGACACGATCAAGCGGGCGGACGGATCCACCGGAACGCGCGACGTGGTCAGCCATCCGGGCGCGGTCGCGATCCTGGCCGTCGACGACGACGGCCGGCTGCTGCTCGTCCGGCAGTGGCGGGTTCCCGCACGGCAGGCACTGCTCGAGATCCCGGCGGGCACGCTCGACGTCCACGACGGCATGATCGAGGACCCGGCGCTTGCCGCGCGGCGCGAGCTCGAGGAGGAGACCGGCCACCGGGCGGCGACGTGGCGCAGGCTTGCCTCGTTCTGGACGGCGCCCGGGTTCACCTCGGAGCTGATGCACCTCTACCTGGCAACCGGGATCGCGGGCGCCGAGGGCGACGACCGCCTCACACCCGACGAGGACGAGCGCCTGGAGCTGCGGCACGTCACGATCGACGAGGCGCACGACCTGGTCGAGCGCGGCGAGATCTGCGACGCGAAGACGATCCTCGGCATCCTCTGGCTGGACCGGCTTCGAGCGACGACCGGGCGAGGGCAGGACGGAGCCTAGTCGCCCGCGGGATCCCCGGGGGTTGGCTGAGGATCCCCGTCGACGGCAGCCGGCAGTCGCGCCAGCGCGCCCCGGTACAACGCCGACGACGGCGCCAGCGCGACGGCGAGTCGGAGGTGCGTCCGGGCTTCGCGCTGGCGACCCAGCCGCTTGAGGCTCTGCCCCAGCGCGTAATGCCCGTAGTGGGACGACGGGTCGACCTCGAGCAGCGCGAGGAACGCCTCCTGGGACCGCTCGTGCTGTGCGGAGTTGAAGTACGCCCGGCCGAGCGCTTCGAGGATCGATCCCTTGCCCGGCTCGAGCCCGCGCGCCCGCTCGAGCACGACGGCGGCCTGGGCGAAGTGACGCCGGCGCAGAAGGTCGTGGCCGCGCTGGAGCAGCCCGTAGGCGGTATCGCGATCGTGGGGAGCGACGGACGGGTGACCGCCGTCGTCATCGGGAGGCAGGGCGGGGTCGACGCGATCGTTCACCCGACGATGCTGCCATGGGTCGGCGCAGCGCGCCGCCGGGAGCCCCGGAGTCCGGGCTAGGCGCCGTCTCGCCAGGCGGCCAGGTCCATCGGCCGGAGGCGGGGGCTCTCGGTTCGGCCCGGGATTCGCCCGCGCTTCGCGATCGGAGAGCCGTCGATCTCCTTGATGTCGCCGGTGAAATCGATCGGCGTGGCACCAGAGATGAAGCTGCCGACGGCGAACGAGTCGACCGGCGCCTGCATCTCGCCGAAGTACCGGATGCGGTCGGGGTTGAGCCCGCCCGAGACCGTGATCGTCACGTGCTGGAACCCTGCCTGATCGAGGCGCGCCCTGACCTCGGTCACCAGGTCGGCGGTCACCCGACCGCGCTCGGACGGCGTATCGAGCCGGATCCCGTACAGGCGATCACCGAGCGCGCGCGCCACGCGCAGCGCCTCCTCGGCCTCGTCCCTGAACGTGTCCACGAGCACGATCCGGGGAACATCCGGCGGCATGTCGCGATCGAACGCCTCGGCGGCCCGCACCGTGTCGCCGAAGATCAGGACCAGCGAGTGGGGCATGGTCCCGGTCGGGTTGAGGCCGGCCAGCTGCGCACCTGCCGGCGTCGAGGCCCCCACGCAGCCCCCGACGATCGCCGCGTAGTCGAGGACGTCGGTGATGTCAGGGTGCACGTGCCGCGCCCCGAAGCTGATGACCGGTTGCGGCGCGGCGGCATCGACGCATGCACGGGCGGCGGTCGCCCAGCCGGTCGATTGCGACAGCATCCCGAGCATGGCGGTCTCGTACAGCGCGAACGCGCGGTAGCGCGCCTGGATGCGCAGCACGATCTCCTTCGGCGCGACGCGGTCCCCGTCGTCGAGCGCCTCGACCACGGCGCCCGCCTCATCCGCCAGGACGTGCCCGATGAGGTTCTTGGCCTCGCCCATGCCGCACAGGACGGCATCCTCGCGGCAGAACACCTCCATCGTCACGACCGGATCCAGCCCCTCCTGGTCGAGGATGCTGCTGGCGCGGGCGAAATAGACGTCGCCGGTCGCGCCCGAGAGGATCTCGTGCGACGGCTGGGTGCGCTGCAGGCCCATCAGGCGCTCGCGCGATCCGTTGCCGCGGGCTCGGTCACGAGGGGCCAGCTCCTTCTTCGTCGTTCGGTCCGGGTCCCGGGTCCCCGTCCGGGGGCGCGCTGGGCGGGAGTGTAGCGTACCGATCCGGCGCCTCCGGTGCTGTGGCGCCGGGCGCCGGTGAACCCGTCGACGTCGCGCCCAGCGCCGCGGCGGCAAGGGCCATGGCGCGGCGGCGGCGTGCGCGGCGCCGGCGCAGGCGTCCGAGCAGCAGGAGCAACACGAGCGCCAGGCCGATCCCCAGGCTGATCTGGATCGCCCGGGTGCGCCCGAGCTCGGGTGCCGCGGCGAGCACGGACGCGACCAACGCGGCGCGTGACGCCGCGGTACCGAGGTCGCCGGCGGTCCATGCTTCGCGTGCCATCGCGAGGTCGGCGTCGGGGTCATGGCCGTCGAGGCCGAGCGACACGAGCCAGTCTCGCGGTGCGGCTGCCGCCGTATCGGCCGCCGCCACTCCCTCGAGCGAAGCCTTGGTCTCCTGTGCGAGCGACGCCGCCGAGGACAGCGCACCTGCGTCGCGCGCCTGCTCGAACGCCGTCTCGAGATCGCCGGACGACGTCAGGCCCTCGCTCGAGGCGAGCGTCGCGGTTTCGTCGCGCAGCCCCAGGATCCCTTTCGCCTCGGCGATCTGGGCGCCGGCGGCCGTGAACTGCCAGGCGTCGAGCGGGCGGCGCACCGCGTATGGCGTCGCCCATCCGTCTTCGGCGGTCAACAGCGCGTGATAGGCGTCGCGAGCCGTGGCCCGCGACCGAAGCACGTCCGCCGAGCCGGCCGGGAGCGCCCACGTCTCCATCAGGCCCGCGACACCGGTTGCGCCGCCGAGCTCTTCGGTGAGGTCGAGGAACCGGCGCCAGTCGTTGGGCAGCGCCGCCTGTTCGGGCGGACCGTCGCCGACATACGCCGTGGTGCCGGCCTGCGCGGCCGCGAACACCCGGCGCATACCCGCCTCGCCAGCGGAGGTCACGATGTCGCTCATCACCAGCCACGATGCGTCGTACCCGTACTGCTCCTTCGCCGCGCTCTGATCGTTCTGGATCGGCGCGGGCGGCGGCCAGCTGTTGAGCGGGAAGGCTGCCGCGTCCGTGCGCGCCACGTCACCGTGGCCCTGCGGGTCGCCACCCAGCGCGACCAGGACCCGCAGCGCGTACTCGTCGGCCAGGCCTTCGGTGATCCAGCGCTCGACGAACAGGCTGCTGGTGAACCAGGCGTGGGACGCCTCGTGGATGATGGTGAGATCGTCGAGATCCTCGCTGACCGTGATCTGGTCCTCGGCGGTGTCGTAGAACCCCGCGTATCCCTCGAGCAGTGGCGTGTGCACCTCGATCACCGACAGGGCCCCCTGCACCGGCCACGGGAGGCCGATCCGCGAGACCAGCTGCGGGACACCGCGCGTCAGCAGATCCGCGACACGCTTGCGCCATGCCGAATCCTCCGGCCAGCCCCGCACGACGATCTCCTCGCCACCCTGGATGTCCAGGCGCTGGCTCGTGAGCCCCGCGTCGTTGGAAGCGTTGATCCACGCATACCAGCTGAGCGGGTCGGCCGTGGTCGCCGTGAGCACCGTGGTCGTGCCGTCAAAGGTGCGCTGGAAGGACTCGCCGGAGACATCCACGGAGAAGTCACCGGGCACCTCGACCCGGACGGAGCCGCTGTCGCCAAACGCCCATGCGAGGAAGGTCGCAAACGCCTTGCCGACCCGGACATCGCTGCTGGACCTCGGCTTGCCGCCCGGCAGATCGAAGGTCACAACGACCGTGGTCGATTCCTGGTAGTAGAGGTTGCCCCGGAACGAGACCGTGGCCAGGCGATAGCCGGTCTTGCGCGTGGACGACACGGCGACGGCGCTGCCGTCCTGCGTGGCGGCGAGGTGGATCGCCTCAGGCTGGACGCCCAGGTTGACCCCGTCGTACCAGTAGCGCGTGACGACGCCGCCGCTGACCCTGTCCGGCGTGTCGTTGCGGATCGTCGCGTCGACCGTCACCCGGACGACCGATTGATCGGGAACCACGACATAGCTCGCGGCCGTGGTCACGACCAGTCCGTCCGCGGCCCTGACGACCGGCGCGGTCAGCGAACCGAGGAAGGGTGCGACGGGCGCGGCGACCGGGGGCACGATCGCTGCGGCGAGCGCGAGCAGGAGCGCCAGCGGCAGGGCGATCGCGGGGGGGAGGCCGACGCGACGGCGGCGCATCAGGCGGGCGTGGCCCTTCGGGGGCGCCGGGAACGGCGGACCCCGCCGGTGATCGCGCCCAGGAGCACGAGCACGGTGGCCGCCAGGGCGATCAGGAACAGCATCCGGCGCCGGCCCTCCTGCCAGGCACCGCTCCAGGCAGTGAGCGCGGCATTGGATGCGGTCAGGGTCGCGTCGAGGTCGCCGCGCTCGAAGGCCGCCCGGGCCGCGGCGAGATCGACATCGGGATGCGCGTCCACCAGGCCGAGCTGCGTCAGGATGTCCGGGTCCACGGGTCGCGCCGCGGTCGCCCCCTCGAGCGAGAGCAGGGCATTGAGCTCGTCCTCGGCCTCGGCCGAGGCATCGGCCAGCGCCCCTCGCTCGAACGCGCGCTGCATCACGTCGGGCGGACGGAGGTCGCTCAGCGCCGCCCGCTTCTCGACGGCGACACGTTGCGCGAGGACGGTACGCGCATCCGCCATCAGCCCGTCGGCGGCGTCGAACTGCCACGCCCGCAGGGCGTCACGGATCGCCTTTGGCAGCACCCAGCCGCCGGCGACCGCCAGGGTCTGCCGATACGAGGTGATCGCCTTCGCACGCGCGTCCAGCAGTTGCACCTCGTCAGGGCGGACCACCCACGTCTGCCACAGGTCGACGAAATCCTTGCCGGTCTCTGCCTCGAGCAGGTCGAGCAGGCCCCGCCAATCGGGCGGTCCGGGGCTCGTCTCGGGGCCTGAAGCACCCGTTGCGGCCGAACCCGTCGGTGGCTGGTAGGCGCCCTTCCCCGCGGCGGCATCGGCCCATACGCGACGAAGCGCGGTGTCGCCGGCTCGCTCGGCGATCGCCCGGGCCAGCTCGAGCGAGGCCACGTATCCGTACGTCTCGACCGCGGGGTCGCTGGTCGCCGCGAGCTGGCTCCAGGCGTTGAGCGGAACCCGGGCAGCCGCGATCGTGTCGGTCATCTTGGGCGACGTGTCCTTGGCGCCGACGGCGGCTGCCGTGCGCGATGCGTAGAGCGATGCAAAGCCCTCGTTCGCCCAGCGATCCGCCAGGAGGGTCCCGTTGAACCACCCGTGGGCTGCCTCGTGGATGATCACCAGGTCCGAGGCCCAGTAGGCGATCTCGATCCGGCTTTCGGCCGGGTCGTAGAGACCGGCGTAGCCGCCCGTCGTGCGGCTCTCTGCTTCCTGGACGGCAATCGGATCCGCGTGCGGCCACGGCAGCCCGATCTCTGCGGCGAGCTCCGGCAGGCTGGTCGAGAGAACGTCGCCGATCCGCCCGGACCAGGCCGGGTCGTCCGCCCAGGCGCGCAGCGTGAGCGCGATCGGATGACCGCCCGCATCGACGGTCAGCGGCGAGTCGGCGTACGTGGCGTCACGCTGGCCGGTCACGTAGGCAAAGAACGCAAGCGGCTTGGCGAGCGGGTTGGTCGTCAGGTTGGTGCCGCCGGCATCCGTTGACTCGGTGTGGTCGAACGCGCCGGTATCCACGGTGACCGTGTAGCCGGCGGGGAACACCACCGTCACGGTGCTGCCGGTCGCCCCGTCGCTGGCGAACGCCCACACCGGGAACGACGCGAGCACTCCGCCGATCCGAACCTGAGCGTCGGGCGACCCGGCGGCGTCCTTGACATCGAACGTCAGCGTGAAGGCCTGCGTCGCGCCGCTGTACAGCCGCGACCCGAAGTCAATCCGCACCATCGTGTACGTCGAAGTGCGCTTCGTGACATGGACGGCGGCGCCCTTGGGACCGGCCAGCTTGAGGCTCGAGACCGCCGGCAGGATCGCCAGGTTGGCGCTCTGGAAGTAGTACTTGCGCGTCTTCGTCTCGGCCTTGTTGTTCCTGGCCGTGATCTTGACCGCGACGTGGACCAGGCGGGCCTCGGGCCGCAGCTCGTAGGTGGCATCGGTGGTGAGGGTGAGGTCGGTCGCCGCGGCCCGCGCGACCGGAGCGGGCGCGATTCCCACCGCGGGCGCCAGCAACCCGATCAGCACCGCGACCACGAGCGCGAGCAGGATCGGCGACGTCCGGCGCCGCCGCGAGGCCGAGGTCATGCCGGTGTCCCGGTCACGTCCACCAGCTCCCGGACGGCGGCTGCGTACTGCGTGAGGAGCGCCACCCCCGGCCCCGCCTGGGCCGCCGGGACCGGCTCGGTGGGCCAGCCGCCGGCCTTGAGCCACTCGACGGTCTCAGCGTGGAACCGGTCCGCGACGGCGAGCTGCCGCGCGATCGCGGCACCCAGGGCATCCCGGTCAGCGGTCTCGATCGGGAGCTCCGCGACGAGCAGCGGGCGCTCATCCTCGCCGATCGAGAACTTGACGAACGGGAGCTCGTCGTTCCAGCGCAGCAGCCTGCGGTAGGACCGCCGGAACCCGTCGTTGATCGGCGGCGCGTAGTGCGCCCAGCAGATCAGCGCCAGGTCAGGATCAAGGATCAGCGTGATCCGGAGGGCGGCGCGGCGGCGCCCGTCGAGGACCAGGTCCCAGGACGTGACACCCTCGCGATCGGCGCGCTCCAGGGGCGCAAGACCGAGGTCGGAGAGCCAGCCTTCGACATCGGCTGGCCCACACACCGACGCCCGGGGGGCGGTGGACATGGCGGGGAGTCTACCGGAGGTCGCCCGCACGACCCGGCGACCGCGTCGGGGCTCGGAGCGACCCCGGGTCAGGACGGATGCGCGGTCGCCCGTTGACCGTCAGTCGGCCCGGGCGGCGGGCACGGCTGGTGGTGTCGCTACTCCGTGGCGGCAGCCGACGCGCGACCGGCACGGGTGCCGCTCTCGTCGGTCGCGACCTTGCTGGCGCGACGGGTGGGAGCGTGCTTGTGCTCGACGGTCCCCCCCGCGCGAATGGTGCGCGTGGTGAAGTCGCTCGAGCGAACCTTCTCGCCGATCTTGACGTTCCGGCCCAGCCGCGTGCCCCGCGGGATCACCGATTGCTTGCCGACCACGGTGATGCCCGTGTTGAGCCGCCCCGGCTCGGCCTTGTTGGGGGTGTCGAAGTCGGGTCCGTCGCCGACGATCGCCCCCTGCCCGATCACGACCTCCTTGTCCAGGATCGCCCGGTCGATGACCGCGCCCGAGCGGATCACCGTATCGAACATCACGATCGAGTCGCGAACGACGGCGCCCACGTCGACCCGGACGCCCGGCGACAGGACGCTGTTGACGACCGTCCCGTTGATCACGCAGCCGTGTGAGATCAGGCTCCGGTGGACCTGCGCCGTGGGACCGATCTTGGCCGGCGCCCGCTCCTCGGAACGAGTGTGGATCAGCCATTCCCGGTCGTAGAGGTCGAGCTCGGGCGTGTCGTCGAGCAAGGCCATGTTGGCCTCCCAGTACGACTGGATCGTCCCCACGTCCTGCCAGTAGCCATCGAACCGGTACCCGAACACGCGGGCGCCGCCCTCGAGCATGGCCGGGATCACGTTGGTGCCGAAGTCGGTGAGGTCTTCGGACAACCAGCGCCGAAGCGCCCGCTTCGAGAACACGTACACGCCCATCGACGCGAGGTCGCTCTTCGGCTGCTTCGGCTTCTCCTGCCAATCGACGACGCGGTCCTGGTCATCGAGCGCGAGGATGCCCATCCGGGTCGCCTCGGCGAGCGGGACACGCCGCACGGCGAGCGTGACGTCAGCGCGGTGGCGCCGATGCGCCGCGAGGAACGGCGTGTAGTCCATCTTGTAGATGTGGTCGCCGGACAGGATCAGGACCGCGTCGCCGGCATCCTGCTCGACGACGTTGAAGTTCTGGAGCACTGCGTCCGCGGTGCCGCGGTACCACTCGGCGACGCGCCCGCGACGGATGTAGGGCTGGAGCAGTTTGACGCCACCCCTGGCCCGGTCCAGGTCCCACGGCCGGCCGAGGCCGATGTGGTCGTTGAGCGAGTGCGGGTTGTACTGCGTGAGGACCAGGACGTCGTCGACGCCCGAGTTGACGCAGTTGGACAGCGTGAAGTCGATGATCCGGTACTTGCCGCCGAACGGGACAGCCGGCTTGGCGCGCACCCTCGACAGGACCGAGAGCCGCTCGCCCTCACCTCCGGCAAGGATGAGTGCGATCACCGGCTTCACCACGTATCGTCCCTCCGGGCTTCTGGCCGACCTGACGCGATGCTAGCAGGGCGAAGGGGCACGGCACGGGCGCTGACGCGTTGAGGCCGCCGCCCCTCAATTGGACCGCCGACGCGGTCCCTGAGTGGGCCTGCGATGCCGGCGATCAGGTGAACAGCCTCGGGTTCACGAACGTGCCGTTGAAGTCGACCATCCAGTGGAGGTGGGCGCCGGTCGAGTGGCCGGTATTGCCCTCGTAGCCGATGACCTGGCCCTTGCTCACGACCTGGCCGGCGCTCACCGGATAGCGCGGCTGCATGTGGGCGTACCAGGTCGTCAGGTTCGAGGCGTGGGCGATGATCACGATCCAGGCGGGATCCGCGCCATCGGCATAGTTCCATCCGATGTACACGACGCGGCCCGCGGCCGATGCCCGGACCGGCGTGCCGGAGGCGGACACGATGTCGATCCCGTTGTGGAAGTGCGCGCAGCTGCCGTACCTGGGCTCCCACGAGAACCCGGTGCAGCCGAAGTCCTGCGTGATCGTTCCCGACATCGGCCAGGTCAGCGTCCCGTTGTACTGCGACGGGATGTTGCCGTGGCTGAACTGCGAGGCGACCAGCTGGTCGATCTTCGCCTGCAGCTTCTTCTTCGCCGCGGCGGCTGCCGCCATCGCCTTCTTGAGCTTGGCTGCGTCCGAGGCCATCGTCGCGTACTGGGCCTGCTGGGCCGCGAGCGAGGCCTTGACCGCCTTCTCGAGGCTGGCCAGCTTTGCCTGCGTCTTCTTGAGGTCGGCGAGCTTCAGGTCGAGCGCGTCCTTCTGGACCGCCGCCTCCTGGCTCAGCCGGGTCGTCTCGCCCTGTGTCTGCTCCACGGTCTGGTGGAGCGCCAACAGCGTCTCCCGGTCCGTCGCGATCTGATCGGCAAGCAGACGGGCCTGGTCGGCGGCGTCGAGCTGCGCGCTCATCTCGGCGAGCATGTCCGTGAACGACGCGCCCGACAGCAGCGTCTCGAGCATCGACGTTCGCTCGGCCTCGTATGCCTGCCGGATCCGCTCCGCCAGCTCGGCCTT
Source organism: uncultured Chloroflexia bacterium (assembly GCA_963772565.1). GTDB lineage: Bacteria > Chloroflexota > Limnocylindria > Limnocylindrales > CSP1-4 > CAIXZV01. The sequence goes on along the minus strand of CAVYXU010000014.1, from coordinate 1,739 downwards.
GCGGGCGCCCAGATCCGCCTTCTTCTGCGCCTCCTGCGCCTCGATCTTCTGCAGCTCCTCATTGAGGGCCGCGAGCTGCGTATCCAAAGCTTCGATCGTCACCTGGACCGCCGCGATGTCGGCGGCGATCGCGTTGACCTGCTTGCGGGTCGCAGTGAGGTCCTCGGTGATCCCGTTGAGCTGCGTCTTGGTCTTCGAGATCTGGCCCTGCAGTCGAGCCTGCGATGAATTGAGGCTCGCGATCAGCGTCTTCTGCTCGGTGATCTTCCTGGCCAGCGCCGCCTGCTGCGCCTGGGCGTCGGCCAGGCTATCGGCAGCGACGCGCGCCGGTGCCGCCGCCGGCGCGACGATCATGCCCAGCACGAACGGGATCGTCAGCAGGGCGAGGAAGAAGCGGCGGCGCCGGTCACCTCTGGACCGCGGGTAGCGCTGCGCGACGGTGTGGCGTGTCAACGAGAAGGCGTCCTCATCTCGTGCGAGCGTCTCACTCGACCGCGTTGGCGCGATCGCGCTGCGCCCGCCGGACCTGGCGCCGTCCGAGTGGGCACTCCCGAGACGACCTGAACCGGCTTCGGGCCAAGTGTACCAGCGGGCGGCAATGGAATCCGTCGCGTGCGGGTCCGGCTCCGTCGCGTGCGGGTCCGGCTCCGTCGCGTGCGGGTCCGGCTCCGTCGCGTGCGGGTCCGGCTCCGTCGCGTGCGGGTCCGGCTCCGTCGCGTGCGGGTCCGGCACCCCGGTTCGGTCACATACCACCACCCGCGGTGCTAACGGGCCCTGGGGGCAAAAAGTCCTGTCAGCCACCGCGCTGGATGGTGGTAGACCGACCTGGCGCGGGTTGGAGCAGTCCGGGCCTTCGCCAACGTGCGTGGGCGCGGGCGCCGGGACGTCCGAACCGTGGCAGAACCCTGACTACCACCACGCCTGGCGGTAGGTGACAGGAATGCGCCGGGGCGCGACAGGGGCTTGCGGCGGGGCGACCGGAGGGGCGGGCGGGGCGGGCGGCGCGGGCGAACGGAGAGTGTGGCTTGAGGGCACTCGCTATCGAATGACCAGGATCGCCCACATCGCGCCGAAGATCAGGAACGGCCCGAACGGGATGTAGGTCTTGAGGGTGATCCGGCGAGCGACGAGAAGCACCACGATCACCACGCCGGCCAGCAGCGCCCCGTACACGACCCCGGAGAACATCCGGAACGGCCCGGCCAGCAGCCCGACCGACACCAGCAGCTTCAGGTCGCCCATCCCGATCGCCCCCTCGCCGAACGGGAGTGCCACAAGCGCGAGCACCAGCGGAACGGCGATCGCGACGGCGATCGCGACGGGCAGGTCGCCCACCGGCACCAGTGGATTCAACCCGAGCAGGACGAACGCGAGCGCCGCCGGGATCGCCGGCAACGTGATCACATCGGGGAGGAGGCGCTGGTCGAGGTCAGTGGCGAGCAGCAGCACCAGCGCAACGAGATATCCGCCGAAGACCACGAGCGGACCCGGCTCCTCCAACCGGGGCGTCAGGGCGCCCAGCGCGAGCGCACCAGTGGACACGGTGACGATCGTCCGCCAGTCGATCGGCCGAACGCTGTCATCCTCGTGAGCCGGCCAGCGTGCGCCGATCCGGTCCGCGGCGAATCCCCAGGCGGCGCCAAGGACCGCCAGCAGTGCCGCGACGGGGGTGATCACGCAGGGCAGTCTATCGGGCGGCGGGCGGCCACCGTTCGCCGACGGAGCCGGCACCGTTCGCC
>CAVYXU010000013.1:0-14949 GCA_963772565.1 uncultured Chloroflexia bacterium | reverse complement strand
TCCGCGTCCGCCCGGCCAACCACCCGGGCCCTGGCAATCTCGATCGCTGCGACGAGGCGGGCAACGTTGTCCTGCGAGATGACCCTCGCCGACCAGTAGCCGAGCAGCGCGGTCCCCATCCGGACTGCGGTCCACGGGGCGGCCTCAAGGCCCCATTCGAGAGCGGCGCCGAGGTTGTCGAGCTCGTCGTCGAGACGATCGAGCCAGTCGACCATCGCAGGACCATGCAGCGGGTCCTCGGCCTCGGCGGCAAGCTGCGCGTACACCGCCAGGTGGCGGTCCGCCACGCCGGATGCCTCGCCGGCCTCGATCAGCTTCTCTCGCGCGTACTGGCGGATCGTCTCGAGCAGCCGGTACCGCGTCGTGGTCCCGCGGTCCGCGAGCACCAGGGATCGATCGACGAGCCGCGTCAGGCCGTCGGCGAGGTCGACGGGATCGATCTGCCCGTCACCGTCTCCGACGATCTGGGCCGCCATCGGGACGGTCCAGCCACCGGTGAACACCGACAGCCGCCGCAGCAGGCGTCGGTCCTCGTCCGTGAGCAGGTCCCAGCTCCAGTCGATCAGCGCGTGGAGCGTCTGCTGGCGGGGAACGGACGTCCGGCGGCCACCCGCCAGCAGGCGGAACCGGTCGCCCAGCCGCAACGCGATGTCGTCCGGCGACATCGACGACACGCGGGCCGCCGCGAGCTCGAGCGCGAGCGGGATGCCGTCGAGGCGCCGGCAGATCTCCGCCACCGACGCGACGTTGGCACCGTCGAGCACGAACGACGGATCCGCGGCGGCCGCGCGCTCCGCGAACAGCCGTACGGCCTCGGTCGATGACGCCGCCTCGATGTCACCCTGGTCGATGTCACCGCCGGCCGGGTTGCTCACCAGCGACGGGCAGGACAGCGATTGCAGCTGGAGGACGGCCTCGCCCGGAACCGCGAGCGCCTCGCGGCTGGTGGTCAGGACGCGGAGACCCGGCGCGCCGGCCAGCAGCCCGTCGGCGAACCGGGCGACCCCGTCGACCAGGTGCTCCGCGTTGTCGAGCAGGAGCAGCAGCTCCTTGTCCGCGAGGAACTCGGCGACCGTCGCATTCGCCGGCACGCCGGGAACCTCCGGCGCGCCGAGCGCGCGTGCGACCTCGGACGCGATCTGCGACGGATCGCCCAGCGGCGCCAGCTCCGCCAGCCAGACCCCGTCCGGGTAACGGTCGATGAGGCGCCCGGCGGCCTCGAGCATGAGTCGCGTCTTGCCGGTCCCGCCCGTGCCGATCAGGGTGAGCAGGCGGTGCCGCTCGATCAGGGAGACGACCTCGTCGAGCTGCTTCTCGCGGCCGACGAAGCTGGTCAGCTGGACCGGGAGGTTGGAGCGCCGGGTGCTCAGCGACCGGAGCGGCGGGAACGTCCTTGGCAGGTCGTCGACGACCACCTGGTAGACCTGCTCGGGGCGGTCGATGTCACGCAGCCGGTGCGAACCGAGGTCCACGAGCTCCACCGATGCGGGCAGCGCCTCGCGCGCGAGCGCGGCCGCGACCGACGAGCAGACGACCTGGCCGCCGTGCGCGATGGCAAGGATTCGCGCGACCCGGTTCAGTGCGGGCCCGAAGTAGTCGCCGTCACGCGCTTCGGCAGCGCCCGAGTGGAGCGCCATCCGGACCCGGAGCGGGCCCGTGTCGCCCCAGGTCGCATCACGCAGCACGCGCTGGGCGGCCAGCGCGGCGTCCACCGCCGCGACCGGGCCGTCGAACACGGCGAGGATCCCGTCCCCGGTCGTCTTGATGACCGAGCCATTTCGCGTTTCGATGCTCGATCGGAGGAGCCGGTCATGCTGGGCGAGTGCGGTGCCCATCGCCGTGGCGTGGGTCTCCCACAGGCGGGTGCTGCCCTCGATGTCGGTGAACAGGAACGTCGCCAGCACGCCGGCTCCGATGGGACTCCGGCCGCGGGCTAGCGGGGGTGACGACTCCGGCACGGTCACGATCCCCGGAACCGCGTCGGCAGATCTCGCCAGAGCGAAGCGCCCGACCGGAGATCCTTGCGCGGACATGCCGGCGCCGGGACCATCGACCGGGGAGGCGGGACGCGGGACACACGGCGATCGTACCGCGATGGCGGCGCGCGCACGCGCCCACTACATCCCGGACCCACCCCGCGAAGACGCCTGCCATGCAGCGGATCAGGCGCTCCCCCGTCCGCCGCCGGGGATACGCTCATCCCATGCCCGAACACGATCGCCGCTCGCCCACATCCCCCGGTCCCGACATGGTCCGCCGCCAGGTCGTGCTCGAGGAGCATGACCTCGCTGCCGACGGGTCGTTCGCGATCGTCAGCCGCCGCTTCGTGAGCGGCAACGCGTATGCGTCGAACCTGTACCTCGTGCCCATCGGGGCGGGCGGAGACCGCCGGGCTGCAGGCACACGCCGCCGGGCGGTGCCCGTGCCCCGCCAGCTGACCCGGGGCAAGGCCCGGGACATGCGCCCGGCGATCTCGCCCGACGGCACACGGGTGGCGTTCACGAGGCGGGATCCGGGGGCCGATGACGCCGCGTTGCTCGTGCTCGAGGTCGGCGGCGGCGAGGCCGATCGCCGGACGAGCGGGCTCGGTGTGGGCGAGATCGCGTGGTCACCGGACGGACGATGGATCGCGTTCACGGCGGAGGCGGACCCGCAGCGCCTGATCGTCGGGCCAGTGGTGGACGGCCAGGAGCCTCGCGCTCGCCACGTGACGCGCCTCGACTGGCGGTACGACGAGATGGGCTACCTCGACCGACGGAGCCAGCTCCACGTCGTCGCCGTCGCGGGCGGGGGGCGACCGAGGCGGCTGACCGATGTCGAGGGCGGCGTGTCGGGCATCACGTGGCGACCGGATGGGCGCGGGATCGCGTTCGTCGCGGATCCGCGGCCGGACGCGGATCGGCACCTGCGGACCTCGATCTGGGAGGTCACGTTCGACGGCCGCAGCCGCGGAGGCTCCGTGGAGGCGCGCGAGATCATGGCGCTCGCCGGGCCGGTCCGCTCGCCGGCCTACTCGCCGGGCGGCCGCCTCATCGCGGCGGTCGGCGTCGACGACCCGGACGGCTTCGACGATCTTGCGCCCACCTTGTTCGTCGGCCCCGCCGACGGGTCCGCTCCGGCCGTCGCACTCGCTCCGGCCCAGGATCGCCCGGTTGGCAGCTGGGTGGACACCGACCTCACCGGCTGGCAGACGGAGTCGCGACCGGGTCCCGCGTGGGTCGGCGAAGCGGCCGTCGTCGCTCTCGTGTCCGATCGCGGGCGCTCGCACCCGTGGCGCTTCCCCGTGGACCCTGCGACCGGCCGGCCGGCCGGCGAGCCGGTGCGCCTGGCAAGCGGGGACGCCGTCGCCGTGACCCTCGCCGGCGGCGGCGACCGGATCACGGTCACCGCCACGCTGGGGGCTCGGCCGCCCGAGCTGTACGAGGTCGAGCCGGACGGCGGGCTGCGACGCCTGACGACGCTCGGGTCCGCCTGGGCAGACCGGCTGGCATGGCCGGAGATGCGGCTGGTCCTGGCGCCCGGCCCGGGTGGTCCGATCGAGACCTGGATCGCCTCGCCCGCGGGTGCCGGGGATTTGCCGCTGCCGACGATCGTCGACGTCCATGGCGGCCCCCTCGGGGCGTGGGCCCCGGCGCCATCGATCGAGGTGGTGCTGCTGTGCGCCCGCGGCTACCGCGTCGTCCTGCCCAACATCCGCGGCTCCGCGACATACGGCGGCGACTGGATCCGGCCGCAGCTGGGGGACTGGGGCGGCGTCGATGCCGCGGACGTGCACGCGGCCCTCGACCACACGATCGCCCTCGGCCTGGCGGACCCGGACTGCCTCGGTGCCCTCGGGTTGTCGTACGGCGGGTTCATGGTCAACTGGCTCGTCGGCACGACGGATCGCTTCCGGGCGGCCGTGTCGGAGAACGGCGTCACCAACCAGGTCTCGGCCTGGGCACACAGCGACGACGGGCCCGAGTACTGCCGGTCCGCACGCATGGGCGACCCGACAACCCCGGAGGGCGTCGAGCAGCTGTGGCGGCAGTCGCCCCTCCGGAACGTCGCCGGCGTGCGCACGCCGCTGCTGATGCTCCAGGCCGAGGCCGACCGACGCTGCCCGCCCTCGGACAACGAGCAGTACTTCGTTGCCCTGCGGTGGCTCGGGCGCGAGGTCGAGTACGTCCTCTACCCGGAGGAGTTCCACGTGTACCAGGCGTCCGGCCGGCCGGACCGGCGGATCGACCGCATGACCCGGATGCTGGACTGGTTCGACCGGTTCGTGGGCGTCGGCAGTGGCGGGGGTTCGGGCGCGGGTGCCGCCAAGCGCTCGGGCGCCTGATCCACACAACCGGCGCCCGGCCGCGCGTCGGGCGCACCGGGAGCGTCAGGCCAGCGACAGCTCGCCGGGCGGATTCGACAGGTGTCGGAGCGCCACCCGGTTGGCAGCCAGCGCGGCCTGCTGGAGCGCCGGGGTCTGCGCGGCGGAGCGCCGGCGGGCGTCCAGCCAGGCGTTGAGGAACCCGGCGTCGAACGCGTCGCCGGCACCGGTCGAGTCGGCGGCGGCGATGGACGCGGTCAGGACCTCGAACCGGAGCCGCTCGCCACCGACCCTGGTGAGCACCGTGGCGCCCTTGCGGCCGCGCTTGACGATTGCGATCGGGGCGAGGTCGAGCAGGCCGTCGGTCTGCCGCGCGCCGATCAGTGCCTGTGCCTCGTCGGCAGTCGCGAACAGGAGATCCGGCGCAGCGTCACGAAGCAGCTGGATCGCGGCGCGCCGCCCGACCGAGAGCAGCGGGCCGACCGATGCCAGGTCGATGGTGACGAGGGCGCCGGCTGCCCTCGCCATCCGCGTCGCCTCGAGGCCGGCGTCACCCAGCGGTGACCCGAGCAACGAGTAGGCCGGCATGTGGAGCGCGTCGGCTCCGCGGAACCAGCCGGCCCGCAGGTCCTCCGGACGGAGCCGGTCCGCCGCTCCACGATCGGCCACGAACGATCGCTCGCCGCCGGGCTCGACGAGCACGCCGATCCGACCGGTGGGCACACCCGCGACGTGGACTGCGCGGACCACCACGCCATCGGCCTTGACCGCAGCCACCAGCGCCCGGCCAATGGCGTCGCGACCGACCGCCGTGATGAACGTGGTGCGGGCTCCAAGGCGCCCCAGCCAGCGGGCCGTCGACGCCGCGGAGCCGCCCTGTCGCAGCAGGGCCCGGCCGGGAACGTCAGTCCCCCGCTCGAGCTCCCTCGCGGGAGCGAGCACGACGTCCATGACCAGGTCGCCGAGCACGACGACGCGCGCGCGGTCCACCGGCCGCCGTTGCTGAGCGGCACGCCGGCGGCCTCGGCCGGACAGGCGTCGTGGATCGGGAATGGTCGGCACATGCCGAGGATAGCGCCGCCGGCCCGCGACGAGGCCCGCGGCGGGGTACGCGGTACGATGACGGCTCGCGGACCGATGCGCCGCGCCGGCGCGACCGCCCGATGCACCACGCCGGACCGATCCCGCGATCGTGCACCCGGAGACATCGATGACCATCGACACGGAACGCCTCGACCAACTCGCCGTGAACACCATCCGGACGTTGTCCATCGATGGGGTCCAGCAGGCCAACTCGGGGCATCCCGGCGCTCCGATGGGAGCCGCACCGATGGCCTACGCGCTGTGGACGCGGCACCTCCGGCATGCGCCGGCCACCCCCGCGTGGCCGAACCGCGACCGCTTCGTCCTGTCCGCGGGTCACGCGTCGATGCTCCTGTATTCGCTGCTGCATCTGACCGGGTACGGCGTGTCGCTCGACGACCTCAAGGCGTTCCGGCAGTGGGGCTCGATCACTCCCGGCCACCCGGAGTACGGCCTGACTCCCGGGGTCGAGGCGACCACCGGCCCGCTGGGCCAGGGCCTCGCGAACGGCATCGGCATGGCGATCGCCGAGCGCCGCCTCGCGTCGGAGTTCAACCGTCCCGGACACGAGATCGTCGACCACCGGACATACGTGATCTGCTCCGACGGCGATCTCCAGGAGGGGATCGCGTCCGAGGCATGCTCGCTGGCGGGACACCTGCGGCTGGGCAAGCTGATCGCGCTGTACGACGACAACCGCATCCAGCTCGACGGACCCACCGCCTGGGCATTCTCCGAGGATGTCCTCGCACGATTCGATGCCTACGGCTGGCACACCCAGCGAATCGAGGACGGCAACGATGTGGACGCCATCTCGGCCGCGATCGAGGCGGCCAAGGACGACCCGCGGCCGTCGATCATCGCGGTCCGCACGCACATCGGGTTCGGCAGCCCCAACAAGCAGGACACCCAGAAGGCGCATGGGGCACCGCTCGGCGCGGACGAGGTCCGGCTGACGAAGGAGGCCTACGGCTGGGATCCGGACAAGGCGTTCTTCGTCCCCGAAGAGGCGGGCGATCTGTTCCGGCGTGCGGTCGGCGCCGGCCGGGACCTGGTCGCCGAGTGGGATGCGCGCCTTGATCGGTACGCCGCCGCGTTCCCGGCCGAGGCCGCCGAGCTCCGGCGCCGGTTGGCTGGCACGCTGCCATCCGGCTGGGATGCTGCGCTTCCCCGTTACGACACCGGTTCAGGGCTCGCGACCCGTAATGCGAGCCAGGATTCCATCCAGGCACTGGCGGGCACCCTCCCGGAGCTGTTCGGCGGCTCGGCAGACCTGTCGGAGTCCAACCTGACCGACGTCAAGGCCCTCGGCCATGACCACTTCGAGGCGGACCACGCCGGCCGGAATCTGCGCTTCGGGGTGCGTGAGCACGCCATGGGCGGGATCGTCAACGGGATCGCCTACCACGGTGGCTTCCTCCCGTATTGCGCGACGTTCCTCACCTTCAGCGACTACATGCGCGGCTCGGTCCGGCTGGCGGCGCTGTCCGGGATCCATGTCACCTACGTGTGGACCCACGATTCCGTCGGCCTCGGCGAGGACGGACCCACGCACCAGCCGGTCGAGCACTACGCGGCGCTTCGCGCGATCCCCAACCTGTGGTTCATCCGCCCGGGGGACGGCAACGAAGCGGCGGCGGCATGGGCGCTCGCCGTGGAGCGGCCCTGGCTGGACGGTGCGCGGAGCGGGCCGGTGGCCCTGGCCCTGACTCGCCAGAAGCTGCCGACGCTGCCAGGGACGAGCGAACTTGCCCGCGACGGTGTGCGCCGCGGTGGCTACGTCCTGCGTGAAGCTGCAGGTGGCACACCGCAGCTGATCCTGATCGCGACCGGCTCGGAGCTTCAGCTCGCATTCAACGCCGCCGAGACGCTCGACGCCGAAGGAATCCCCACCCGCGTCGTGTCGCTCCCCTGCTGGGAGCGCTTCGAAGCCCAGGACGCAGCCTACCGCGACGAGGTCCTGCCACCGTCCGTCCGCAAGCGCGTGACCGTCGAAGCGGGGGCATCGATCGGCTGGGAGCGCTGGGCGGGTGACGAGGGCGCCATCATCGGGATCGACCACTTCGGCGCGAGCGCGCCGGCGGGCACGATCTTCCGCGAATTCGGCTTCACGGTCGAGCGCGTCGCCGAGGCCGGCCGGGCCGTGGTCCGCGACGGTCTCCGCGGCCGGCTCCCAACGCTTCATTCACCGCATCCCGACGTGCGCTGAGGGGACTCACGATGCGAATTGCTGTTGCCGCGGATCACGCTGGCGTCACGTTCAAGCGGGACCTCATCGTGAAGCTCGCCGCCATCCTCGGCGACGAGCACGAGCTGATCGACCTCGGCGGTGATGGCTCCGACCCCGAGGACGACTACCCGGACTTCGCGCAGGCTCTGGGTCTCGCGGTCCGGGACGGGCGGGCCGACCGGGGAATCCTCGTGTGCGGGTCAGGGGTCGGTGCGTCGATCGCCGCCAACAAGCTCCGGGGCATCCGGGCCGCAATCTGCCATGACACGTACTCGGCCCATCAGGGCGTTGAGCACGACGACATGAACGTGCTCACCATGGGCGCCCGTGTCATCGGCCTGGAGCCGGCGGTCGAGTGCTCGCTGGCATTCCTGGCGGCACGGTTCTCGAGTGAGCCGCGCCACCGGCGCCGCGTGGGCAAGGTCCTTGCGATCGAAGCGGAGTCGATGGGCGGGCCGCCGGCGGGGTGATCGGCTGGCCCGACGCGAGCGCGCAGCCCGGCATCGCTCGGTGCGACGCGAGATTGACCGTCACCGGTGCGACTGACCGCCGCTGACGCCGGGCGGCCGACGGACCTATGCTCTTGAGGTCGCCTCGCAGGCGAGCGCGGCAGCCCAACGGAGGGCCCGGGATGAGAAACGACGTCAACCGCCGGCGGCGATCGCCCGCCAGCATCGGGAAGCCGGCCTAGGCATGGCACCTCGACGCGGGGCGTCGGCGCCCGTTACCGCACCGGCTGCGCGGTCCGGCCACGCCCGCGAAGAAGGACACGCCGCGGACGATGCGCGAGCTGCGCCTGGCCGCGGAGGGCCGCCGAAAGACGCCGGCCGGCAAGTCGCTCGACAACCCGCTGCGCGAGGGCCTGCGCCTCGAGCGCGTCCCCGACCCGGCGACGTTCGTTCTGTTCGGGGCAACCGGCGATCTCGCCCACCGCAAGGTCGTGCCCGCGCTGTACCAGCTGTGGCGAACGCGGCTGTTGCCCCACGAGTTCATGATCGTTGCCGTCGGGCGCCGGCCCTACACCGACCAGGGCTTCCGTGACGAGCTCCGGGCCTCGCTCGACAAGCACTCGCGCGTGCTGCCGGTCGATGACGAGGAGTGGGACGAGCTCGCCGAGCGGATCGTCTACCACCGCGGCGACTTCGCCGATCCGGCCGCCTACAACGACCTCGGGGTGCACCTGGACAAGCTCGACGAGACGCGCGGCACGCGGTGCAATCGGATCTACTACCTGGCCACCCAGCCGTCGGCGTTCCCTGAGATCGTGGCGCAGCTCGGGCGGGTGGGTCTCGACCACGAGCGCCACGACGGCGGCTGGCGCCGGGTCATCATCGAGAAGCCGTTCGGACGGGACCTCGACTCGGCGATCCGGCTCAACCGGGAGGTGGGCAAGGTCTTCCGCGAGCGGCAGGTCTACCGCATCGACCACTACCTGGGCAAGGAGACCGTTCGCAACCTCCTCGTGTTCCGCTTCGGCAACGGGATATTCGAGCCGATCTGGAACCGCCGCCACATCGACCACGTGCAGATCACCGTCGCCGAATCGATCGGCATCGAGGGCCGTGGGGCGTTCTACGAGGAGACCGGCGCCAGTCGCGACTTCCTCCAGAACCACCTCCTCCAGCTGCTGTCGCTGGTGGCGATGGAGCCGCCGGCGACGTTCGAGGCCGACGCCCTGCGCGACGAGAAGGTCAAGGTGCTCCGCGCCATCCCAGAGCTGAGCGCGGAGCAGGCGAGCCGGGACGTCGTCCGCGGGCAATACGGACCCGGCTGGGTCTCGGCGATGCCGGTCGTCGGCTATCGCCAGGAAGGCGACGTCGATCCCGAATCGGAGACCGAGACGTTCATCGCCGCCCGTCTGACGATCGATGACTGGCGCTGGTCCGGCGTGCCGTTCTACCTGCGCATGGGCAAGCGGCTGCCGAAACGGGCGACGGAGATCGCGATCCAGTTCAAGGAGGTCCCGCACCAGCTGTTCAAGGACAGCGCGACGAACCCCGAGGCGAACCTGCTCGCGATGCGGATCCAGCCCGACGAGGGGATCATGCTCCGGTTCGGCGCCAAGGTGCCGGGCCTGGGCATCGACGTCCGGAACGTGACGATGGACTTCACCTACGGCTCGGCGTTCCAGACCGACAGCCCCGATGCCTACGAGACGCTGATCCTCGACGCGCTCCTGGGCGACGCGTCGCTGTTCACCCGGGCGGACGAGGTCGAAGAGGCGTGGTCGATCGTCGACCCCGTGATCAGCGCCTGGGCGGATGCGCCCCCGCCCGAGTTCCCGAACTATGGGGCCGGAACGTGGGGGCCCGAGGCGGCCGAGGACCTGCTCGCCCGCGAGGGTCGACGGTGGCGCAGGATCTGAGCGCGAGCGCCGAGACCACCGACGGCAGGGTGGCGCTGGCCGGGCGGCCGCGACCCGGCGAGCCGGTGCTCCGGTGGCGATCGCACGCGTCCACGATCGACGACATCGAGAAGGAGCTGGCGCGGATCTGGGCCGAGCCGGACCTGATGCTCGATGGCGACGACACGTCGGGCGGTCGATACATCGCGGCGCGAACGAGCGTGATGAACCTGGTCGTGGTCGCCCGGCAGCCCGAGATCGCGGAGGGAACGGCGGAGACCATGAGCCGGCTCACCGGTCGGCATCCGTCGCGCACGCTGCTCGTCACGTCCGCGGATCCGGACGGTCCGTCCTGGCTCGACGCGCGGATCCAGGCACACTGCGTGCTGCCGCGCGCCGATGCGCCGGAGACCTGCACGGAGCTGATCTTCCTGACCGCCGGCGGTGACACCGGCCGCCACCTCTCGGCGCTCATCGCCCCACTGCTGATCCACGACCTGCCGGTCACCGTCTGGTGGCCCGGAGACCCGCCGCTTGAGAGTCACGCCGCACAGACGCTGCTGAACGGCACCGACCGCCTCATCGTGGACGGTTCGACATGGTCGGGCGACGGCCTTGGACGGCTGCGCCAGCTCGCGACGATGTACGACCGGTATGGCCGGCTGTCGGTCCGAGACTTCGCGCTCGTCCGCCAGTCACGATGGCGCGAGGCCATCGCCTCGATCTTCGATGTCCCCGACTTCCTGCCGTTCGTCAGCCATATCCGGCGCATCGCGGTGACGTACAGCACGCACGACGAGACCGGAGAGCCGGGCTCGACGAACGTGATCAAGCCCCTGTACCACGTCGCCTGGCTGGCCTCGCGGCTGGGCATGCGCGTGGTATCGCCGCTCGCCCCGGTCGACCCGGTGAGGCGGCCGCCGCGCCTCCGGCCCGGTGAGCGGCCGCCGATGCATCGTGGTCTCCAGGCGAAGCTGCGCGACTCGACGGGTGTGGTCTCGGTCGTGATCCGGCCGATCGCATCGGGTGCGCCGGCCGGGACGACGCTGCGCGTGGAGCTTCTCGCCGAGCGGCGCGGCTCGGAGCTGCGGGCCGACGTCACCGCCGAGGCCGAGAACGTCCATTGCCACACCTGGCTGGACGGGGTCCAGGCGATCGACCGGACCTTCCGCGCGCCCCGCCGCACTGACGTCGACCTGCTGAGCGAGGCGCTCGAGGTCGGCGGCCGCGATCCGATGTCGGTCGATGCGACGCTCATGGCGGCCCGGCTCGCCGATCCGGGCGCAGGACACCGATCACACCGCCCGACCTGATGCCCGACGGCCGGCGGGCGTGATCCGGCGACATTCGGTGCGTGGCCGTGACCCACGCCGGTTATCGAGGTCTGATCGATGCCCACGAATGCACCCCGCGCGCTTCCCGACCTGCGGATCCTGCCATCGCCCGAAGCGGTCGCAGACGCGGCAGCCACCGAGATTGCGCGGGTCCTGGCCGCGGCGATCGCGGAGCGCGGCGTCGCCCACTGGTCCACCACCGGCGGATCCGCCGCGCCCCCGATCTATCGCCGGCTCCGCGTCCCGCCGCTGCGCGAGACGGTCGCCTGGGACCGGGTCCAGGTGTGGTGGGGCGACGACCGGTTCGTGCCCAGCGATCACCCGCAGTCCAACGTGTTGCCGCTGGACCAGGTCCTGCTGGAGTCTGGCGGCAACGAGACGACCTCGGGGGCGACCAGCGCCGACGTTGGTGACAGCGGGGCCGGCGTGCGGCTCCCCACCGGCAACCTGCATCCGGTTCCGGTTGCCGCGGCCATCGCGCACGCCGGCGGGGCGCCGTGGGCGGCCGCCGCCTACGCGGCCGAGCTGCGCGATGCCGGCCCGCGTGCCGGCCAGGACGGCGTCCCGGTGTTCGACCTGATCGTGCTCGGCGTCGGGCCGGACGGCCACATCCTGTCGGTGTTCCCGGGGTCGGCGGTCTGGGACGACCCGGCAATGTGCGTTGCCGTCCCCGCACCGACCCACGTCGAGCCCCACCTGGAGCGGGTGACGATGCATCCCCGCCTCCTCGCCGCCGCCAGGAAGGTGCTGGTCGTGTCGACGGGGCAGTCGAAGGCTGCGGCGCTGGGTCGCGCGTGGACCGGCGACGATGTGCGCGAGCTTCCCGTTCGTGCCGCGCGGATCGAGACCGCGATCTGGCTGCTCGACGACGCGGCCGCAAGCGACCTGCCGCGCGACTAGCGCCGTCGTGGTCGCGCCGTTTCCGGACGCTCCGAGCTCATTCGTCACGTCCAGCGACGGGACGCCGATCGCGGTGTTCTCCGCGGGCACGGGTCCGGACCTGGTCCTCGTCCACGGCACGACGGCGGACCACCGGACGTGGCGCGTCGTCGGCCCACGGCTTGCCCTTCGGCACACGCTCCACGCCATCGACCGGCGAGGGCGCGGCAGCTCCGGCGACAGCGTGACCTACGCCATCGAGCGCGAGCTCGAGGACGTTGCGGCCGTGGCCGGCGTCCTCTCCGGCGCGACCGGACATCCGGTCGACGTGGTCGGCCACTCGCTGGGCGGCAGGATCGCGATGGGAGCGAGCCTTCGCACGGACGGGGTGCGGCGGGTGGTCGCGTACGAAGGCGCCCCGACGCGCGTGCCCGGCCGCGAGGTTTCGGCTGGGGAGGCTGCCGGGGACGCGGTACCGGCTGGGGAGGCTGCAGCGGCCGGCCGGCAGGGTGACGATCTGCTGGCGCGGCTGCGCGCCGATCTCGCCGCGGGCGACCTCGAGACCCTCCTGTCGCGGTTCATGACCGAGGCCACCGGCATGACCGCCGACGACCTGCGCCGGTTCCGGGCGGACCCGGTGTGGCCGCGGCGGGTCGCCGCCGCACCGACCATCATCCGCGAGCTCGAGGCGGCCGGAACGGCGGCGGCGATATCGCTCCAGGCGCTCGGCCAGGTCCGGGTGCCGATGCTCCAGCTGGCCGGATCCGAGTCGCCGGCGGCCTTTCGCGACGGAGCCTCGGCCCTCGACACGCGATTGGCGGATGGCCGGCTCATGGTCATCGACGGTGCCCGCCATGCTGCGCATCACAGCCACCCGGACCAGTTCATTGCGGCCGTCGAGGCGTTCCTCGACGGCTAGCGCCGGGGCCGCGGTTCGGGCAAACTCTGCCCATGGAAAGTCTGATCGGATGGCTCATCATCGGCTTGCTGGCCGGCTCGGTCTCGGGCTGGGTGGTCGGCGTCCGCAGCGCGCAAGGCTGCCTGCCGACCATCGTGGTCGGGATCGTCGGCGCGATCGTTGGCGGCTGGCTGGCCGAGCAGATGGGCTTGGCGCGCGCCCAGGGGTTCGTCGGCGCCCTGGTGCTTGCGACGCTGGGCGCGATCGCGGTGCGGGTCGTGCTCCGTGCGATCGAGGGACGACGCTGAGACGAGCGCGCCGGCCAACCCGACGCCGGCGCCGGACCCGGTGAGGCGCCCGCGGGCACGCCGCTGCGCACGGCCTCGGGCTACCATCAGGTCATGACCGATCCTGCCTCGGCTGCCGCCGACACCCGTCCCTACTCTCCCGGCCTCGAGGGCATCATTGCCGGCGAGAGCGCGCTCTCGTACATCGATGGCGGTGCCGGGCGCCTGCTCTACCGTGGCTATCCGATCGGCGACCTGGTCGCCGAGGGCTCGTTCGCGGGAATCGCGGAGCTGCTGTGGACCGGCGAATGGCGGCCCGAGTCCCGGATGCCGTGCCTGCCAGTGCCGGCGCCCGTGATGGCGGCGCTGCGCGCCATACCGCACGACGCGAAGCCGATGGACGCGCTGCGGACCGCGGTCTCGGTCTGGGGTGCGACGACCAGCCCGACCTGGCCGCCCACACCCGAGCAGGCGCGCACGCTGACGGCGTTCTCGCCATCCGCGCTGGCAGCATTCGCGCGGCTCCGCCGCGGCCTCGAGCCGGTTGACCCGGACCCGGGCCTCGATCTCGTCGCCGGCTACCTGTACCAGATCAACGGCGAGCGTCCGGACGACGCGACGGCGCGCGCGCTGGACGCCTACTTCATCGTGGGCGCCGAGCACGGCTTCAACGCCTCCACCTTCACCTGCCGCGTCATCACCTCCACGCGCAGCGACCTCGCCTCGGCCGTGTGCGGGGCGATTGGTGCCATGAAGGGGCCGTTGCACGGTGGCGCCCCGTCGGAGGTGGTCGAGCAGATCCATGAGGTCGGAACGCCGGAGCACGCCGAAGCCTGGGTTCGGGACGCCCTTGCCCGAGGCGAGCGCCTGATGGGCTTCGGGCACCGCGTCTACCGGGCGTATGACCCGCGTGCGGCCGCCCTGCGCAAGGTCGCCGAGGGGATGGAGAACCGGCCGGATTGGCTGGACCTGGCGATCGCCGTCGAGGACGTCGCGCTGCGGGTCCTCGCGGAGAAGTACCCGGACCGTCCCCTCAAGACCAATGTCGAGTACTACGCCGCGCCGGTGCTGATGGGCGTGGGCCTGACGCCCGACCTGTTCCCCGCCACGTTCGCCCTGGCCCGCCACGCCGGCTGGACCGCGCACGCGATCGAGCAGGGCGCCGCGAATCGCCTCATCCGCCCGACCATGCGCTACATCGGACCGGGCGAGCGGCCCCTGCCCGGGGCGTAGCACCGGCGCGTTCAGCGACGTTGCCGGCAGACGATCCACGGTCGGACGCGATGCCGCCGGCGAATGAGACCGCGACCGCGTTCAGGACGCAGCCGCACGATCGTGTCATCCAGCACCAAGGCGCCTCCTGGGCACGTCTTCGCCGGTCACGCGCAGGGTTCAGGGCCTCTGAGGACCCACTCGACTTCCTGACCCAAATCGACCGACAACGAGCCGCGTCAGTCCTATCTGACGCAAATCCAACGTCGGGGGGCCGCAGGGGGCCGCCTCGTCACGAAATCGGCGGCCGCCGGCCTGAACCGCGCGTGGAGGGGCTCGTTGAACCAGCGAGGTGATCGCCAGGGGGTTTACAGGTATC
>CAVYXU010000012.1:0-39961 GCA_963772565.1 uncultured Chloroflexia bacterium | reverse complement strand
AGGCGTCCGTCGCCCTTGCGGACGCACGGATCGGCGGTGTTGAGCGCGATCTGGCGGGCCTGGCCGACCGTGAGCTCGCGGCGGGCGTCGAGCGTGACATCGTCCGATCGGAGCTGGCTGCCGCGGCGTCGCGCGAGGCGCGGGCGCGTGAGGTCCTCGACGGGATGCTGGCCTCCGACCGCGCCGAGCGTGCGCGGCTCGCGGATGCGGAGCAGGCCGCGGCGACGGCGCGCGAGCGGCTGCGTGCGACTGACGACCGCGCACGATCGGCGGATGTGGCCGCCCTCGAGGCGCGGCTCGGCCTCGATGCGCTGCGGGAGCAGCTGCTCGTCGAGCTCGCGGGGCTCGGCGAGGTCGGCTTGCGCCATCTCGCCGAGGCGGCAAGATCCGACGACACGCCCGTCGACGGGGGCTCGTCGGGTGCGCGGGCCGATGAGGGCACGGGCAGGCTGGATACCCCTGACGACCGGGACGCGGTTTCGGGCTCGGAGGGATCGGTCGAGAGCGAGGCGCTCGAGGCGGCGCTCGAATCGCTTGCTCCCCGCTGGGCTGCTGCGGCGCCGGCGGGGGATCTACCGTCTCCCGGGCGGCTCGCGGTGCTGCGGCGGCGCTTCCACGAGCTCGGAGCCGCGAACCCGTTCGCCGTCGACGAGTACCGCTCCGTGCGCGCGCGCCTCGAATCTCTGGACACGCAGCACGCGGACCTTCGCGAGGCGATCGGCAAGACCCGGACGCTGATCGCGGACCTGGACGCACTGATCAGCACACAGTTCCGGGCGACCTTCGCCGCGCTCGAGGTTGCCTTCGACGCACGGTTCCAGCAGCTGTTCGGCGGGGGATTCGCGAAGCTCTCGCTGACCGATCCCACGGATCTCGCGTCGACGGGGATCGAGATCACGGCGCGGCCGCCGGGAAAGAAGGCTCAGGCCCTCTCGATGCTGTCCGGCGGTGAGCGTGCCCTGACCGCGGTGGCGCTGCTGTTCGCGATGCTCGAGGTTCGACCCGCGCCGTTCTGCGTGCTCGACGAGGTCGATGCCGCGCTGGACGAGGCGAACGTCGGCCGCTTCACCGATGCCCTCCGCGGCCTCGCCGAGCGGACCCAGTTCATCGTGATCACCCACAATCGCGGGACGATCGAAGCCGCGGACGCGCTCTACGGAGTCACCGT
This sequence comes from uncultured Chloroflexia bacterium, assembly GCA_963772565.1. Classification (GTDB taxonomy): domain Bacteria; phylum Chloroflexota; class Limnocylindria; order Limnocylindrales; family CSP1-4; genus CAIXZV01. The sequence goes on along the minus strand of CAVYXU010000012.1, from coordinate 38,793 downwards.
TGGCGACGACTCCGTGAGCCGCGTCATCAGCCTGCGCCTCGAGGAGGCCCAGGCCATCGCCGATCACCGACGCGCCGAGGCACGCTCGGTGCTTGCCGGCAGCTGAGGAGACGATCCGTGCGCCTGTTCCGCCGCGGCTCGCCGCCGCCCGAGCCCGAACCGGGGCAGCCCGAGCCCGCCGCGGGGCAGCCCGAGCCCGCCGAACCGGTGGTCGCGCCCGATCCCGCGGCAGCAGAGCTCGAGCCCGCCGAACCGGAGGCCGCGTCAGCGGACCCCGAGCCCACGACAGCAGAGCCGGATCCAGATCAACCCGGTGCCGAACCCGGGAGCGAGGCGTCCCAGCCCGGGACCGAGCCGGCCGTGCAGTGGGCATGGGGCGCCGACTGGTCTGCGGAGAAGGCGGATGCGGCGCGCCGGGAGCGCGAGCGGGAGCAGCTCGAGCAGGGCCTGGAACGCTCGCGTACGGGGTTCGCCGCGCGGCTCCGCGGCGCCTTCGGAGCCGGAGGCGACACCGACTGGGACGAGATCGAGGAGACCCTGATCACGGGAGACGTCGGCGCGATGCTGTCGATGGACATCGTCGAGCGGGCCCGTACCAGGCGGGACATCCCCGCCGAGGATGCCGTTCGCGCCGAGTTGGCCGGCCTGCTGGCCCCCCGCGACGCCGAGCACTGGGAGCCGGTTCCGGCCGTGGACGGGGGTCCGGCGATCGCGCTCGTGGTCGGCGTCAACGGGACAGGCAAGACGACCACGATCGGCAAGCTCGCGGCGCGCGAACGCGCCAAGGGCCGCCGGGTCGTCCTCGCGGCCGCCGATACCTTCCGGGCGGCCGCGATCGACCAGCTCCGGATCTGGGCGACGCGGACCGGATCCGAGATCGTCGCGCACGCCCCGAACGCGGATCCAGCGGCCGTGGTGTTCGACGCGCTCGACGCCGCGATCGCACGGCACGCCGACCTCGTCATCGCCGATACCGCGGGGCGCCTCCACACGAAGTCGAACCTGATGGAGGAGCTGTCCAAGATCCGGCGAGTGATCGACAAGCGGCTGCCGGGCGCCCGCGTCGAGACCTTTTTCGTGCTCGACGCGACCACGGGCCAGAACGGTCTCGCCCAGGCGAAGGCATTCCACCAGGCGGTCGGCCTCACCGGGGTGATCCTCACCAAGCTCGATTCCACCGCCAAGGGCGGGATCGTGTTCGCGATCGAGAAGGAGCTGGCGGTTCCGGTCCGGTTCGTCGGTGTCGGCGAGACTGCGGAGGACCTGCTGCCGTTCGATCCCCAGGAGTTCGTCGCAGCGCTGTTCGATTAATGGGCCGCGGTCCCGGCGCTTGAGGCCCAGGTCAAGCCCGCTCCGGCCGCGGTGCGCAAATGCAACGCCTTTCTCGAAGTCAGGTCCCAAGGGCACTCAACTGCACCAGACCACGCGCCTACCGTCGGGCCAGTGCCCCGGGTAGTCCGGGCGATCGGATTTGCGCAGAGGAGGTTTCAATGACGAAGGTGGCGTGGTTGCGGCATTCGCGGAAGGCCACATTCATCACGGTGCTGCTGGCGCTCTCGCTGGTGACCGCAGGCGCGGCGATCGGGGCGTCGTCGAAGACGACGTACACGCCCCAGAAGGCCGACCAGATCACCAACATCGACGTGCTCCGGATCCAGATCGAGAGCTATTACGGTGATCAGGGCAAGACGGGGATCTTCCGCGCCGACAGCAACTACGCGAAGGAGGCGAGCTCCGTCGCAGCGGCCGGCGCGCGCTGGCTCAAGTCGCAGGTAGGCAAGTCCTCCGGGATGCCGGGGATCGTGCTCGACGTTGACGACACGACGCTCACAACCTGGAACTACGAAATCGCCAGCAACTGGGCGTACAACCCGACGACCAACGGCAACTACGTCACCGGCCAGCTGTTCCCTGCCACTCCGGGAATGGTCGCGATGGTCAACCAGGCCGCGGCCGAGGGCTACGCGATCTTCTACATCACCGGCCGGCCGAGCACTCAGGCCGACGCCACGGTCGGCAACCTCGGCCACGACGGCGTGGGTGTCGACGCGGGGTACCCGATCAACCCGGCCAACCTGTTCACCAAGCCGGCGATCGCGGACTATCCCGCCTACCTGCAGACGGCCTGCGCCGACGATATCGCCGCGGGGCATTCCTGCACGACAATCCACTACAAGTCGGCGACCCGGGCCTACATCGAGTCGATGGGCTACGACATCGTGGCCAGCTTCGGCGACCAGTACAGCGATCTGATCGGCGGCTACGCCGACCGCACGTTCAAGATGCCCAACCCGAACTACTACCTGCCGTAGGCGACACCGAATCGCCGCCCGAAGCCGCCGGTCGCACTCGCGACCGGCGGCTTCTTCGTCCCGCGGCCGCCGCACGAGGAGGGGCGCCGGGACGGCGCATGACGTACACTCGCCCCCGCCTCGGTGTCGCCAGAACCCGCGCACCATCCGCCGGCCCGCGCCGTGCGGTGTCTCCCAATCCACAGTCAGGGTCGCCGCCTCTCCATGTTCGACAGCCTCAGTGATCGCCTCCGCCGGACGCTCGGCAACCTGACCGGTCGCGGTCGGGTGTCCGAGGCCGACGTCGACGCCGCGATGCGCGAGGTCCGGCTGGCGCTGCTGGAGGCGGACGTCAACTTCAAGGTCGTCAAGGAGTTCGTGGCGCGCGTCCGTGAGAGGGCCGTCGGTGCCGACATCCTGGACAGCCTGACCGCCGGCCAGCAGGTCGTGAAGATCGTCAACGAGGAGCTCACGGCGCTGCTGTCAGCGGGGGATCGGACGTTCCGGCTCGTCGGCAGTCCCGCGGTCATCGCGCTCGTCGGCCTCCAGGGCTCGGGCAAGACCACCTCTGCCGCCAAGCTCGCGAAGCACGTGGTCAAGCTCGGTCGCCAGCCACTGCTGGTCGCCGCCGACCCCTATCGCCCGGCAGCTGCCGACCAGCTCGAGACGCTCGGCCGGAGCCTCGACATCCCGGTCCACCGCGCGCCGACGGGAACGCCCACCGTTGACATCGCCCGCGGCGGGATCGAGGTCGCGAAGCGGACGGGCCGCGATGTCGTGATCATCGACACCGCCGGGCGGCTCACGATCGACGACGCGCTGATGGACGAGATCCGGGCGGTTGCCGCCGCGACCGGCCCGGTCGAGACGCTGCTGGTCGTGGACGCGATGACGGGCCAGGAGGCGGTGACGGTCGCCCAGGGGTTCGCCGAGGCCGTCAAGGTCACCGGGCTCGTGCTGACCAAGATCGACGGTGACGCCCGCGGCGGCGCGGCGCTCTCGATCGGGGCCGTGACCGGGATCCCGGTCAAGTTCCTGGGCACCGGCGAGAAGACCGACGCGCTCGAGGTCTTCCATCCCGACCGGCTGGCGGGCCGGATCCTGGGCATGGGCGACATCGTCAGCCTGGTCGAGCGGGCCCAGGAGGCGTTTGACGAGAAGCAGGCCGCGAAGCTTGAGGAGCAGGTCCGCAAGGGTGCGTTCACGCTCGAGGACATGCTCGCCTCGATGCGCCAGATGCAGAAGATGGGGCCGATGGGCCAGGTGATGTCGATGCTGCCCGGGATGGGCGGCATGGCCAAGGAGGCACAGGACGCGGTCGACCGCGGGGATCTCAAGCGCGTCGAGGCGATCATCCTGTCGATGACGCCGCGGGAGCGCCGCGAGCCCGCCATCCTCAACGCATCACGCCGCCGCCGGATCGCATCGGGCTCAGGGACCACCCTGCCTGATGTCAATCGGCTCGTGAAACAGTTCGGCGAGATGCAGAAACTCATGAAGCAGCTCTCCGGGGGAGGTGGGCGTCGCGCGGCGATGGGCCAGCTCCTCGGACGACGATGACAGGGGGTCTGAGATGACCGAACACGATCACGGGCTCAACGGCCCGCCGTCCACGCCGGGCGCCAGCGGGGCGCTGGTGCCCCCCGCCGCGCCGGCTCATGTTGCAACCCAGCCCGTGGAGGCCATGTCGGCCCCCGGGCGATCGACGACAGGCACGGGCCGCAGCCGCGTCCGATGGCTCGCCGCGCTGGTGGTGACGGCGCTCGTCGTCGCGGTTGCCGCCGGTGCGACGCTGATGCTGACCGGGGCCGCCGGGGACCCGGACGTCCTCGCCTGGACGCCCAAGGACAGCGTCGTCTACGCGGAGCTTCGGCTCGACCTGCCCGGCAGCCAGGAGGCCGAGCTCGCCAAGGCGATGCGGGCGTTCCCGGGCTTTGACGACCAGGCGGCGTTCCCGACCAAGCTCAGCGAGGCGCTCGACCAGCTGGTCAAGCGCACGACCAACGGAACCATGGGCTACCAGGCCGACATCGAACCATGGTTCGGCGGGCAGCTCTCGATCAGCGTCGGGCCGTTGCCCGCGACGGCGGACGCGAGCAGCGCCCGTGGCCTGCTGCTTGCCAGCGTCACCGATGCAGCGAAGGCATCGGCATGGGCGGACAAGCTCCTGGCGACGACCGGGGCGACCACCTCGACCGAGACCTACAACGGCGTGACGATCACCACGGTCACGCCGCCCGTATCGGCCGCGGCGCCCGCCGGCGGAATGCAGGGCGCGTACGCCGCGTTCGGCTCCGTGATCGGCGTCGGGGATGTCACCTCGATCAAGGCAGCGATCGACACCAAGGGCTCTGCCGGCCTCGCCACCAACGACCAGTTCAAGACCGCGTCGGCCTCCGTTTCCGGGGACCGGCTCGGTTTTGCGTACCTCGACACGGCTGCCCTGGCATCGGGCGCCACGACCCTGGGCGGCGATGCCATGGCCTCCGCGATCCCCGACCTGCCCGCGACGCTCACGGATCTCGCGCCGCCGTGGGCCGCGGCCGCGCTCCGCGCGAGCGACGGCTCGTTCGTCGTCGAGACGCGGATGCCGCATCTGGACAAGCTGGGTCCGGCTGCGACCACCGAGTCAAAGCTGCCGTCCGTGCTCCCGGCCACGACCCTCGCGCTCGTCGAGGGCCACGACCTCGGCGGCAGCCTGGAGCGGCTCAAGACGATGCTGGCCGCGGATCCCTCGTTGTCGGATGGCGTCGGCCAGGTCGACGGCGCGCTCGCGCTGCTGGGCGGATTCCCCGCCATCGTCGACTGGATGGACGAAGCCGGCATCGCGATCACCCGCGACGGCGACGGGATCGCCGGTGGGCTTGTCGTCACCCCGAAGGACCGGGTGGCGGCGGACCGCCTGCTCACGCAGCTGCGGTCGTTCCTCACGCTCGCCGGCGGCAGCTCCGGGATCACGGTCACCGACGAGCCGTATGGCGACGCGACGATCACGATCGTGAATCTGGGCGACCTCGGCGCCCTCGCGGGTTCGAACCTCGGCGGTGACGTCAGCGCGATCCCGTCCAACCTCACCATCGCCTATGCCGTCACCGACCAGGTCGTCGTCTTCGGCTCCGGAACGGCGTTCGTCAAGGCCGTCCTCGACGCCCGTACCGGTGACTCCCTTGCGACCAGCGCCCGCTTCGTCCAGGCGCTCGGCCAGGTGGACAAGGCCCACGGCTCGCTGCTGTGGCTCGACGCCGCCGGGATCCGCACCTTCGTCGAATCCCAGGTGCCGGCCGCGGACCGGGGCGACTACGACACCAATGCCAAGCCCTATCTCGACGCATTCGATGCGATCATCGGCACCTTCACGCCGGGCGACACCGTTGACCGGGGGACCCTCGTGATCCGTGTCAGCGGCCAGTAGAACGCCACAACCGCCCATCAATCACGCCGGGACCCCGCCCAAGGGCCGGCTCATGGAGGAGCACTGCACCAGATGTCCGTCCGCATCCGCCTGACCCGCGTCGGGGCGACCAAGCAGCCGACATACCGGCTGGTCGTCGCCGACAGCCGTTCCGCCCGTGACGGTCGCGCGATCGACACGATCGGCCACTACAACCCCCGGACCGATCCGATCGAGATCCACATCGACGAGGCCAAGGCCAAGGACTGGCTCGCCAAGGGCGCACAGCCGTCCGACACTGTCAAGCGCCTGTTCAAGAACGCCGGCGTCCTGCCGGAGTACAAGTAGGCCCGGGATGGCAGCCGCCGATCTCGTCGTCTACGTCGCCAAGTCTCTCGTCGATGATCCCGATGCCGTCAGCGTCGAGGTCGTCAATGGGGAGGACGGCACCATCATCGAGCTGCACGTGGCCGAGTCCGACATGGGCAAGGTCATCGGGCGCAACGGGAGCGTCGCGAAGGCGCTGCGGACATTGCTCAAGGTGACCTCCGCCCGCACGGGCGAGATGGTCAGCCTCGAGATCGTCTGAGGCGAGGGCTCAACTGGCCCGCCCCGCTCGATCGCGCGACCCGGAGCCAGGGGTCGCCGCCACTCCCGCGCGGCTTGCCGTCGCGCTTGTCCGCGGGCTGCGCGGGCTGCGGGGACAGGTCCGCATCGAGCTGCTCACCGACCGGCCGGAGGACCGGTTCACGGTCGGTGCCCGCCTGTACCCGGAGGGCTCGCGCGACGCTCTGACGATCACCGACGCGACGCCGGTCGCGGATGGGCGGGGCTGGTGGCTCCGGTTTCGCGAGGCGCCCGACCGCGAGGCCGCCGAGGCATTGCGCGATCTCTACCTGGAGATCGACGCTCCGGACGAGCCGCGTGAGCCGGGCCGCTGGTTCTTCCACGAGCTCGTCGGGCTCGCCGTCCGCTCCAGTGCCGGCGACGAGCTCGGCTCGATCGTCGACATCTACCGGGCCGGCGGCGCCGAGGTGTTCGTCGTTCGCGGGCCTCGCGGCGAACTGGATGTCCCGGGGGTCCGCGGGATCGTGCTCGACCTTGCCCCTGAACGCGGCGAGATGATCGTCGACCTCGACGCACTTGCCCTCGACGCACGCCCGGTCGAGGACGAGGACTACGTCCGGCCGCGCGATCGGCGTCCGCGCAAGCAGCCGAGGCGATCGAAGGGCAGCAACCCGCCCGACGATTCGGGTCCCGCCCGCAGCCCGGGTTCGGACCTGGGCGCCCCGAACCCGCCGGACGATTCGGGTCCCGCCCACGGCCCGAGTTCGGGTCCCGCCGACGGCCCGGGTTCGGCCGCGGGCGCCCCCCCGGATGCCGGCTGATGGCCCTCGGGATCGACGTTCTCACCCTGTTCCCGCCGATGGTCGAGGCACCGCTGCGCGAGAGCATCCCGGCACGGATCCTCGAACAGGGCCTCGCGGAGGTGCACGTCCACGACCTGCGCGGGTGGGGGATCGGGCGCCACCGGCAGGTCGACGACTACACGTACGGCGGTGGTGCGGGGATGGTCCTGCGCCCCGAGCCCGTTGCGGCAGCGCTGGCCGAGCTGCGGCAGCCCGGTTCGACCGTCATCCTGCTCGATCCGGGCGGGGAGCCGTTCCGGCAGCGGGTCGCCCACGAGCTTGCCCTCGCCACGCACCTGGTGTTCCTGTGCCCCCGCTACGAGGGGGTCGACGAGCGGATCCGCTCGATGGTGGACCGGGAGATCTCGATCGGGGACTTCGTCCTCACGGGCGGCGAGCTCGCGGCCCTGGTCGTCATCGACGCGGTCCTGCGCCTGCTGCCGGGGGCCATCGACGAGGCGTCGACCGCAGAGGAGTCGTTCGCGGCAGGTCTGCTCGAGTATCCCCAGTACACCCGCCCGGCGACGTTCGACGGAGTGTCGGTGCCGCCGGTCCTCGTGTCCGGCCACCACGAGCAGGTACGCAAGTGGCGGCTGCGCGAGTCGCTGCGCCGGACGCTGGAGCGGCGCCCGGACCTGCTCGACGGCCGGCAGGCGACGCCGGAGGAGCGCCGCCTGCTGGCGGAGCTGCGCGATGCCCCTGCCGATGAGGACGCCTGAGCTCCAGGGACGGGGTCAGGCCCGAGCCTGCCGCCGCCCGCCACTGCCGTTCCGCGCCTGACACCCGCGACGCAGCATGCTATCCTCCGCCGTCGGCCGCGCCGCTACGGCTCGCCGCCCCGGAACCCGAGAATCCGCAGCCGCGGCTGCCGACGAACGAACAAGGACCGCCCACGTGAACGTGCTCAACGAGATCGTCCAGGATCAGCTCCGCTCCGACCTCCCGGTGATCACCCCGGGCGACACCGTCAAGGTCGCCGCGAAGGTCGTCGAGGGCACCCGCGAGCGGATCCAGGTGTTCGAAGGCCTCGTGATGCGGATGCGCAACAGCGGCATCGCATCGACGATCACGGTCCGCCGGATCGCTTCCGGCGTCGGCGTCGAGCGGACGTTCAAGCTTCACAGCCCGCGCATCGAGCGGATCGAGGTGATCCGTCACGGGCAGGTCCGGCGGGCCAAGCTGTACTTCCTGCGCAACCGCGTCGGCAAGGCGGCAACCACGCTCCGCGAGCGCCGGTAGCCCGCAATCTCCCGGCCGCGTCCGCGGCTCGCGAGCGACAACGACGACCCCCGCCGGGTGCGGGGGTCGTGTCATGTCCAGCTCTGTTCGGGGCTCATATCGGGCCCACCGCGTCCAGCCCCGGCGCGTCGTCGGGGCGGTAGGCTAGGCGGCGATGACCGCCATCGTCCCCACCCTCCGCTGGGAGCGCCCACTGTGGCGGGCCGGCGCGACCCGGATCGCCGGCGTGGACGAGGTCGGCGTGGCACCGACCTGCGGCGCAGTCGTCGCCGCGGCCGTCATCATGCCGCCGAACTGCCATCGGATCCCGGGCGTCCGCGACTCCAAGACGCTGTCAGCCGCGCAGCGCGAGCGGCTCGCCCCGATCATCCGACGGCGCGCGATCGCGGTCGGCGTGGGTGCGGCCTCGGTCGCCGACATCGACCGGCTCAACATCTACCACGCGACGCATCTCGCGATGCGGCGGGCGATCTCCCGCCTGGGCGTCCACGACCATGTCCTCGTGGACGGACTTCGCATCGCCGGCTTCGAGGCGCAGGTCGGTCCCTACACTGCCATCGTCGATGGCGACGCGCGGGTCTACTCCATCGCCTGCGCCTCGGTGGTCGCCAAGACCGTGCGCGACCGAATGATGAGCATGCTCGCACTGCGCTACCCCGAATACGGGTGGGAGCGGAACGCGGGCTATGCGACCCGTGAGCACCGGGACGCGATCCGCGCGCACGGCCTCACGCCGCACCACCGCAGCAGCTGGCAGGCGATCCAGGTGCTGCTCGCGGGCGACCAGCTGGCCCTGTTCGGGGGCGGCGACCCGGGCGGTGACGGCGAGACGGACGGTGGAAGCGACGCCGTCAGTGATGGTGACGTGGACAGTGGCATCGAAGTGCACAGTGATGGCCCCGACCCGGACGTTGCCGATTCGCTCGTCGAGCAGGCTTTCGCCGCGACGCGATAAGCGGCAGTTAAGGCGCTCCACCCATGCTCGGGCCATGGACCGGGTCCGCTCGACGGTGGCGCAGCAGATCGGTGATGCGGCTGAGCAGCTCGTCGCGGATCGGCTGATCGCGGCCGGCTGGACCGTCCTCGCCCGAAACCTCCGGCTGGGGCGCGACGAGGTTGATCTGCTGGCGCTGGATCCCGGCCCGCCAGCTGCGCTCGTCGTGGTCGAGGTCCGGCGTCGAGGTCGCCGGGACTTCGGGCTTGCGGAGGAGACGCTGGATCACCGGAAGCGACTGGCGCTGCGCCGGATCGTCGGTGTCCTGCGATCGGGGGCCTGCCTGCCGGACGGGGCGCGGCTGCCCCGGGCTGCCCTCCGCGTGGACCTGGTCGCCATCGACAATGCTCCCGACGGTCGGCGTTCGATCCGGCACCATCGTGCCATCCGACCGTAGCCGGCGACCGAAGGCCGCCGGTCCGCCATCCCGGTCAAACCGCATCTCCGGCCCGGCGGGAGTGGCAATGGCCCTGTGCTACACTCCGCCGCGCCGCGGAGCGTCCGCGGTCCTGATCCACGCCCGTGCGGCAGGTCGCGGCACGGAGCACACACGCGGATCCGTCTCCCCGCGGGACGGTGCCGGACCCGGCGAGAAGCTCGCCGCCGGCCCCTGCAGGGGGATCCGCGGAGGAACCAACCGCAGGAGGTCGCGCAGTGCCCACCGTATCGATGCGCCAGTTGCTGGAGGCCGGCGTCCACTTCGGCCACCAGACGCGACGCTGGAACCCCAAGATGCGCCCGTTCATCTTCGCGGAGCGCAACGGGATCCACATCATCGATCTCGCCCAGACCGTCAAGCGTCTGGATGAGGCGCTCCTCTTCGTCACCGAGACCGTCGCCCGCGGCGACAGCGTGCTGTTCGTGGGCACCAAGAAGCAGGCCCAGGAGCCGGTGATGCAGGAGGCGATCCGGGCCGGCCAGCCGTACGTGACCAAGCGCTGGCTCGGCGGGATGCTGACCAACTTCGTCACCATCAAGAAGCGGATCGGCCTGCTCGACCAGCTCGAGGCGCGCCAGCAGGCGGGCGACTTCGATCGGCTGGCCAAGAAGGAAGCGGCGGTGCTGACCGAGGAGCTCAACAAGCTCAACGCCATGCTCGGTGGCATCCGCAAGATGAAGCGTCTCCCGGGTGCCGTGTTCATCATCGACCCGCATCGCGAGCGGATCGCCGTGACCGAGTCGAACAAGCTCGAGATCCCGGTCGTCGGGACGGGCGATACGAACGTGGACCCGGACGAGCTGGACTACATCATCCCCGCGAACGACGATGCGATCCGCGCCATCCGGCTGCTGTGCCAGCTGGTCGCGGATGCAGCCATCGAGGGCGCCCGTGAACGCGCGGCCCGTGCGACGGCCGAGCCCGAGGTCCAGGAGCCGCAGGCAATCGACGAGCCTGAGTTCGACGAGTCGGCAGCCGCAGACCTGGTTGCACAGCTGGCCGCGGGGGGAACCCTGTCGTTCAACCCGGACGGCGAGGATGACGACCTGCTGCCGGGCGTCGCCCGACCGGCCGAGGCGGTGACGGATGCCCAGGCGGACTCCCCGCCGGCCCCGGTTGAGGCGGCTGCGGCGGCGCCGGACAAGCCGGTGGCCAAGGCGCCGGACAAGCCGGTGGCCAAGGCTCCTGCAGCCAAGGCTCCGCCTGCCAAGCGGAGCGCACCAGCGGTCAAGGTCGAAGCCGTGGCCGCCGCTGAACCAGCCCCAGCGGCTGAGAAGGCAGCTCCGGCTGCGGATGAACCAGGCCCTGCGGGCGGCGACGCCGGCGCCGCTGAGGCACCCGCTCCGTCGACCGAGAACCCGGCACCGGCGGAACCGCCGAAGGCATGATCTGCGCCCGGGATCGCGGCCCAACCGCCCTCCCGGGCCACTTCGGCCGCGGCGTCGCCGGCGCCCGGCTGTCCATGACGAGCACAAAGCGCGCACACTGACGGCGCGCCCACGACACAGGAGCATGAATTCCATGGCAATCACGGCCGAGGCCGTCAAGCAGCTCCGCGAGCAAACCGGCGCGGGCATGATGGACTGCAAGCGTGCGCTCGAGGAGACCGGGGGCGACGCGGAGAAGGCGATCACGCTGCTGCGCGAGCGGGGGACCGCGTCGGCCGCGAAGAAGGCCGCCCGCGACGCCCGCGAGGGTCTGGTGAGCAGCTACATCCACACCGGTGGCCGCATCGGCGTGCTGATCGAGGTCAACTGCGAGACGGATTTCGTGGCCCGCACCGACGACTTCCAGCGGCTGGTCCGTGACCTCGCCATGCAGGTCGCCGGCCTGGCGCCCACGTATGTTGATGTCGAGAACATCCCGGCGGACGACCTCGAAGCCAAGAAGGCGGAGCTGATCGCGGATCCGTCGGTGCAGGCCAAGCCCGAGGCGATCCGCGAGAAGATCGTCGACGGCCAGCTGCGGAAGTGGTACCGCGACGTGTGCCTTCTCGAGCAGCCGTACCGGGACGAGGACCGAAGCGTCCGGGATCTGGTGACCGAGAAGATCGCCACCATCGGCGAGAATATCCGCGTCCGTCGCTTCACCCGTTACGCGCTCGCGGAGGAGATGTGACCGATCCCGGCCGTGGGACGGCGGTCACACCGGGACCGACGGAGGTTCCGGATGAGGGCCGCCTCCGCTATCGCCGGATCCTGCTCAAGCTGTCCGGCGAGGCGCTGCTCGGCGACCGCCAGTACGGCGTCGATCCCGCGTTCTGTGCGTTCGTCGCCGGCCAGGTCGCCGAAGTTCGCGCTCAGGGCGTCCAGATCGGCATCGTCGTGGGTGGCGGCAACATCTTCCGCGGGCTCGCCGCGGCGGCGCGAGGAATGGATCGGGCGACGGGTGACTACATCGGCATGCTCGCGACGGTCATGAACGGCCTTGCGCTCCAGGACGCGATCGAACGGGTGGGGATCCCGGTCCGGGTGATGAGCGCGATCGCGATGAACGAGGTCGCAGAGCCGTACATCCGCCGCCGCGCGGTCCGCCACCTCGAGAAGGGACGGGTGGCCATCTTCGTCGCGGGGACGGGGAACCCGTACTTCACGACCGATACCGCAGCGGCGCTGCGGGCCGTCGAGATCGGTGCCGAGGTGCTGCTCAAGGCGACCAAGGTCGACGGGGTCTACGATGCCGACCCGATGGAGCACCCGACGGCGACGCGCTACGCTCGGCTGGCATATCAGGACCTCCTCCGTGACCAGCTCAAGGTCCTTGACGCGGCTGCCGTTTCTCTGTGCATGGAGAATGATCTCCCGATCGTCGTCTTCGACCTAAACGAGCCTGACAACATCACGAGGGTCGCCCGCGGCGAGCCGGTGGGCACCCTCATCTCCGACCAGACCGGAGGTGTAACCAGCATGACCAGCGAGATCCTGACCGGAACGGAACGGAAGATGGCTCGAGCCGTGGAGGCGATGGAGCGCGACTTCCAGGGCCTTCGCACCGGACGCGCATCGACGTCATTGGTGGACCGGCTCACCGTCGACTACTACGGGGCGCAGACGCCGCTCAACCAATTGGCCTCGATCAGCGTTCCCGAACCGCACCAGATCGTCATCCAGCCCTGGGACCGCGGCGTTCTGGGCGCCATCGAGAAGGCGATTCTGAAGAGCGACATCGGTCTCATGCCGAATGTCGACGGCACGGTCGTCCGCCTCAACATCCCGCCGCTCACGGAGGAGCGTCGCAAGGACATCGTGAAGAGCGTCCACAAACGCATGGAGGAGGCGCGCGTCGAGATCCGCAATCTTCGTCGCGACGCCGCCGACGCGTTCAAGAAGGAGGAGCGTGACGGCTCGCTGGGGTCCGATGAGGCGCACCGGCAGCTGGATCAGCTCCAGAAGGTCACGGACCACGTGATCGCCGACGTCGATCGCGTCGGGGCAATCAAGGAGCAGGAGGTCCTCGAGGTCTAGTGACCCAGGCGCCGCTCGATCGATCCGTCGCGCGACCGACCGACGCACCGCCGCTTGCGCACGAGCCGGCGGGCGACGAGCCGGCCCCGGTGACGGCCGCGCCGCTCGCTGATACCCCGCTGCAGTCGGCCGACGAGCTGCCGCGGCACGTCGCGATCATCATGGACGGCAACCGCCGCTGGGCCCGGGCAAGGTCGCTGCCCGATTTCGAGGGGCACGCGGCGGGCGTCGAGGCGATCCGCGGCCTCCTCCAGCACGCGGTGCGACGCGGCGTGCCGATGCTGACCCTGTACGCGTTCAGCCGCGAGAACTGGGCTCGCTCGGACGACGAGGTCGCCGGGCTGTTCGAGCTTCTCGGCCAGGCGATCCGGGACGAGACCGACGAGCTTCGCGCCCAGGGGGTCCGGGTCCATCTGCTCGGGCGGCTCGAGGAGCTGCCGGGAGACACGCGGAGCTCGATCTCCGACGCGCTCGACCGGACGGCCGAGGGAACGCGCCTGATCCTGAACATCGCCTGGAACTACGCCGGCCGAACCGAGATCGTCGACGCATTCCGCCGCATCGCCGCATCCGGGATCCCGCCGGAGGACATCGATGAGCGCACGATCAGCGACGCGCTCTACACCGCGGGTCTGCCCGACCCGGATCTCGTGATCCGCACCGGCGGCGAGCAGCGGATCAGCAACTTCCTCATCTGGCAGTCGGCGTACGCGGAGCTCGTGTTCAGCGACCGGCTGTGGCCTGACTTCGGCCCCGAGGCGTTCGACGAGGCGCTTGCGGAGTTCGCGCGCCGGACCCGTCGGTTCGGTCGCTAGGCGCGGCCGGTGCTTCGTACCCGCACGCTCACTGCGCTCGTCCTCGTCCCGCTGCTGCTGGTGGCGCTGTTCATCGGCGTGGCGGCGGTGGCGGTCGTCCTCGGGATCGCCGCCTTCCTGGGCAGCCTCGAGGTCTACCGGCTGCTCAAGGCGGCCGGCTATCCATCACAGTCCTGGTTCGGCGCGGTGCTCGCGGTCGCGATCGTGCTCGAGGCGGCGCTCCGCCCAGGAGGCGACAAGGGGGTCCTGCTGATCGGCGTCGGGATCCTCCTCGCCGGGATCGGCGCGCTCGGCCGCCGGGACCCGCGTGACGGGATGGTGGTCTGGTTCGCGACCGTGTTCGGCGCGCTGTACGTCGGGTTGCTGAGCTTCGTGCTCCACGTCGCGGCGGCGGCGCCGGCGGTTCCGCCGGGCGCCGCGCTCGCCCAGCTCGGTTCGGAGCGAGGCTGGATCCTGCTCCTGGTGCTGGGTGTCTGGAGCTATGACACGGGCGCATACCTGGTCGGGCGGAGCCTTGGCCGCCACCACTTCCTGGTCCACATCTCGCCCGCCAAGACCGTCGAGGGAGTGGTGGGAGGGCTGATCGCCACCACGGCCGTGATGGCGATCGTCCTTGCCGGCCTCGGGCAGGAGGCGCTCGGCGCGCTGGCATTGGGCCCGCTCGTCGGGCTCGCGGCGCAGGCCGGCGACCTCGCCGAGTCGATGATCAAGCGCGCCGCGGGCGCCAAGGACTCGGGAACCCTGATGCCGGGGCATGGGGGCATCCTCGATCGAACCGATTCGTTCCTGTTCGCGGGACCGGCGGTGATGCTGTATGTCGTCGCACTCGCCCGCTGAGCCGCGCCCGCTGGGTGTCGCCCTGCTGGGGTCGACCGGGAGCATCGGCCGCCAGGCCGTTGACGTCCTCGAGCGGCACGCGGGCAGGTTCCGTGTCGTCGCCCTGGCGGCCGGCGCGAGCGCGGACCTCCTGTCCGCCCAGGCGCATCGCCTCCGACCGGTGGCAGTCGCCCTGGCCGACGAGCGCGCGTCGCTCGACCTGCCGTCCGGGACCAACCGGATCGGGGGTGCTGACGCGCTCGAGGAGCTCGCGACCCGCGCCGACGTGGACCTCGTCATCGTCGGCACCGGAGGAATCGTCTCGCTCGGTCCCGTGCTCGCCGCGCTACGGGCCGGCAAGGTCGTCGCGACGGCCAACAAGGAGACACTGGTCGCGGGCGGCCACCTGGTGATGGCCGAGGCCCGGTCGAGGGCCGCCGACAGGGCGCGCATCGCCCCGGGGGATCCGCTGGCAACCCCGCTCGCCTGGCTCCGGCCGATCGACTCGGAGCACTCGGCGATCTGGCAGTGTCTGGTCGGCGAACCCGCCTCGGGCGTCGCGCGGATGCTGCTCACGGCATCGGGGGGCCCGTTCCTCGACGCGAGCCCGGAGGCGATTGCCCGCGCGACGCCGGAGGGCGCGCTCCGGCATCCGACGTGGTCGATGGGGGCGAAGATCACGATCGACTCCGCCACGCTCGCGAACAAGGGGCTGGAGGTGATCGAGGCACACTGGCTGTACGATGTCGGGTACGACGCGATCGATGTGGTGATCCATCCCCAGAGCGTCGTCCACTCGGCCGTCCAGTTCACCGACGGCTCCCTCAAGGCCCAGCTGGGCACCCCGGATATGCGTCTCCCGATCCAGTACGCCCTCACCCACCCAGAGCGCCTGCCGTCGCCTGCGATCGCGCCCGATCTGATCGCGATCGGTCGCCTGGATTTCCGCGCGCCGGACGAGACGCGGTTTCCGGCGTTGCGGATCGCGCGCGAGGCCGGGCGGCTGGGCAGCCGGGCTTCGGCGGCGCTGATTGCCGCGGATGACGTTGCGGTGTCGCGGTTCCTGGCCGGCACGCTCGACTTCCCGGGCATCCCGCGGCTTCTCGATGCCGCCGTCGGCCGGTACGGCCAGGGCGGGGACCAGGCTCCGGATGTCGATACCCTGCTGGCGCTGGACCGGGAGGTCCGTGACGCCTATGCGAGTGGTCCGATCGGGGCCCCGGCATGAGCGAGCTCGTCGACTCGGTCGTCACGATCCTGCTGTTCATCATCGTGCTCGGCGGCCTGGTCCTGTTCCACGAGTTCGGGCATTTCGTGTTCGCCCGCCTGGCCGGCGTCCGCGTGCTCGAGTTCGGGGTCGGGTTCCCGCCGCGCGCGAAGGTCCTGGGTACCCGGGGAGACACGCTGTACACGCTCAACTGGCTGCCGATCGGGGGCTTCGTCAAGCTCGAGGACGAGGATGGCGGCGAGAGCGACGATCCGCGCTCGTTCACCCGCGCCCGGCTGCCGGTCAAGCTGCTCATCCTCTCGGCCGGGGTCCTGATGAACCTGGTGCTCGCGTTCTCGATCTTCGCCTCGATCGCGTGGTTCGCCACGCCCTATGTCGGGCTCAAGTTCGGGACGGTGGAGCCAGGCTCGCCGGCCGCGCTGGCCGGGTTGCGTGACGACGATTCGCTCATCTCCGTCGACGGGACGCCGTTCGAGTTCTACGGCAAGTCGGCCGTCGACGTCCTGCGGGCCGACGCGGGCCAGACGGTGAGCCTGGGCATCATCCACGCCGATGGCACGCGCGCTACCGTCACGACCACGCTCCGGTCGCCGGCCGAGGTCGACGCCGGCCAGGGTGCGCTCGGGATCCGGGCCGGCTCGCAGGGATTCGAGTCGCTGTTCTACGGCGAGTACACGGGTCGCCCGCTGCCGGAGGCACTGGACATCGGCGTCAAGGAGACGACCCGCTGGTTCGGGCTCATCCTGAGCGGCCTCGGCGACCTCGTTGGATCCGTTGCCGCCGATCCAACCGCCCCACCACCGGTGTCCGGCCCGGTCGGAATCGCAACCTCGTTGGGCGAGGTGTTCCGCGGCAGCGGCCCGATCCTCACCCTCTACGTGGCGGGGATCCTGTCGGCGAACCTCGCGCTGGTCAACTTCCTGCCGTTCCCGCCGCTCGACGGGGGACGGATGGTCGTGCTCGCGCTCAAGGCGATCCCGCGTTACGGGTCCCGGATCTCGGTTCGCGCGGAACGGCTGACCTACGCCATCGGGTTCATCGCCCTGTTCACGTTCCTGATCTGGATCACCGTGTTCGACGTCGTCCGCCAGGTTGGTGGCGGCACCCCGTGACCTCCCCGGATCAGCTGCGCCCCGTGCGCCGGCCGACGGTGTCGGTGGACGTAGGCGGCGTGCTCGTCGGCTCGGCGCACCCGGTCGTCGTCCAGTCCATGACCAATACCGACACCGCGGACCCGGACGCCACGGCGATCCAGGTTGCCCGGCTGGCCCACGCCGGGAGCCAGCTGGTCCGGGTCACGGTCAACACGGAACAGGCGGCGGCCTCGGTCCCGGACATGGTCCGCAAGGTCCGCGACCTGGGCGTGGACGCCCCGATCATCGGCGACTTCCACTACAACGGCCACAAGCTGCTGGTCGAGCACCCGGAGATGGCCGCGGCGCTCGACAAGTACCGGATCAACCCCGGCAATGTGGGTACGAAGCATCACGACGTCAACTTCCAGACGATCGTGCGGGTCGCCGTCGACAACGGCAAGCCGGTCCGGATCGGGGTCAACTGGGGCTCCCTGGACCAGCAGCTGCTGACCGATCTCATGGAGGCCAACGCGGCGTCAGCCGAGCCCCGCGAGGCCCGCGACGTGATGATCGAGGCGATGATCGAGTCCGCGATGCGCTCCGCGGAGCTGGCCGAGGAGACGGGACTGGGCCACGACCGGATCATCCTGTCGGCCAAGGTGTCGGGCGTCCGTGACCTGGTCGATACCTACCGCCGCCTGGCGCCGCGCTCGGACTACCCACTGCACCTGGGGCTGACCGAGGCTGGCATGGCCATGAAGGGGATCGTCGCGTCCACGGCAGGGCTGGCGATCCTGCTCAACGAGGGCATCGGCGACACGATCAGGGTCTCGCTCACCCCGGAGCCGGGGGCCGGCCGCGAGCTCGAGGTCGAGGTCGCGCAGCAGGTCCTGCAGTCGATGGGCCTGCGCTCGTTCCTGCCCCAGGTCTCCGCATGCCCCGGGTGCGGGCGGACGACGTCCACATTCTTCCAGGAGATGGCGCGGGACATCACGGACCACCTCAAGCGACGCATGCCCGAGTGGCGCGAGACGCACCCCGGGGTCGAGGAGCTCAAGGTCGCGGTGATGGGCTGCGTCGTCAACGGGCCCGGGGAGTCGAAGCACGCCGACATCGGGATCAGCCTGCCCGGCACGTTCGAGGCACCGGTTGCCCCGGTGTTCGTGGACGGCAAGCTCGATCGCACGCTGCGTGGCGACAGGATCGTGGCCGAGTTCATCGAGATCCTCGAGGGCTACGTCGAGCGGCGGTACGGACCGGCGGGGGTCGAGGCGGGCTGATCCGGGGTGCCGGAGCATGTCCCGCGGAGGTCGCCGGCGATGGCGATCCACGGGCCGGGTGGTCCACGGGGCCGGGTGTATACTTCCGCGCAACAACGCGAGGCCGCCACCAAACGTGGGTGACCAACCCACGTTTCTTTGTGTCGCGGCGACCCCGCCGCCATCGAGCGAATGATCAGGAGGCGCATGATGAGTCGTGACTTCGTCGGTGCGCTCCTCCAGCTCAACGCCGAGAAGCAGGTATCGCGCGAGGCCCTCGTCCGGGCCCTCGAAGAGGGGATCCAGGCCGCCTACCGGCGCGTCGCGGGCGAGGAGGACATCTTCGTCAAGGTCGAGCCCGACAGCGGCCGGATCGACGTCTACCGCGGCCGGTACGTTGTTGACGAGGTCGAGGATCCGATGGTCGAGGTGACCGTCGACGAGGCACGGAAGACCGACGCCGAGGCCAAGGCGGGGGACGTGATCGAGCTCGAGCAGCTCGATGGCGATCACTTCGGCCGGATCGGCGCCCAGACCGCCAAGCAGATCATCCTGCAGCGCATCCGCGAGGTCGAGCGCGACCAGGTGTTCGACCAGTTTGCGAGCCGCGAGGGCGAGCTCATCACAGGCTCGGTCAGCCGGGTGGAGCCGCGGGCGATCATCCTCGACGTCGGCAAGGGCGTCGAGGCGATCCTCGCCACCAGTGAGCAGAGCCCGCTGGAGCACTACCGCATCGGCCAGCCGGTCAAGGCGTTCGTGCTCGAGGTGCGCCGTTCGGCTCGCGGACCCCAGATCCTTGTGTCCCGCACCCACAAGGGTTTCCTGCGCCGCCTGTTCGAGCTCGAGGTGCCCGAGATCCATGCCGGGACGGTCGAGGTCAAGGCCATCGCGCGCGAGGCCGGCAGCCGGTCGAAGGTCGCGGTCGGCTCGCGCCAGGATGGGCTGGATCCCGTGGGCGCCACGGTCGGGCAGCGAGGCACCCGCGTTCAGGCGGTGGTCGCCGAGCTCGCGGGCGAGAAGATCGACGTCATCCCGTGGAACGACGACGCGTCCGTGTTCGTCGCCAACGCGCTCTCCCCGGCGCAGGTCCTTGGCGTGCAGATCGACGAGGAGCACCGGATCGCGAGCGTGACCGTGCCCGAGCGGATGCTCTCGCTCGCCATCGGCCGCGAAGGCCAGAACGCTCGCCTCGCCGCGCGTCTGACCGGCTGGCGGATCGACATCCGGAGCGACGCCCCCGTGGTCGAGCCGGCGCCGGAGGCCCCCGCCGAGGGTGCGGCGTCCGAGGCCGAGGCCGAGACCGTCGCCGCGGTGGAGCCTGCTCCGGCCGCGATCCCCGCCGGCAAGGCGGTGGCAGCCAAGGCGGTAGCCGCCAAGACCGCCTCCGACGAAGGTGCCGCCGCCGACCCGGTCCCGGGGGCAGAGGGCGCCAAGCCGACGCCGGAGGCAAAGGGCGGCAAGCCCACGCCCGAAGCAGAGCCGGCGGCCGAAGCAGAGACCGCGCCCGAAGCAGAGCCGGCGGCCGAAGCAGAGCCGGCGGCCGAAGCAGAGACCGCGCCCGGTAAGGCAAAGGAGGCGGTCGCTGCCGCGCCCGCCAAGGCGAAGCGGTCACGCAACAAGGCCAACGAGGAGGTGGCGTCGTAGGCCCGGCGGTGGCCGGGTCGAGCCGGCCTCTCCAGGCACGACGGCCGCCGCAGCGGAGCTGCGTCGCGTGTCGCACGGCACGGGCCAAGCGCGAGCTGGTCCGGATCGTCCGTGCACCCGACGGGACCATCACGATCGACGATACCGGTCGGGCGGCCGGCCGCGGCGCATACCTGTGCCGTGACGCGGCCTGCTGGCAGACCGCCGGCCGGAAGCGAGCTGTCGAGCATGCGCTCGGCTCGCCGCTCCCCGAGGCCATCGCCCAGCTGCTTGCGACGGGGCCGGACACCCCCGCCGCCACCACGATCAATCCCGCGGGCGCCGAGAGCTCCCGCCCAATGTCGCACCCCGACCCCATGACCCAAGGAGGAGCCCGTGGCCAGGAGTAGGAGCGGTACCCGCGGCCGACGCGGCCCGCGCAAGCCGCCGCGGCGTACCGGATTCGCGCCGGGCGCCGTGACGGTGGTGGATCCGAGTGAGCGCGGCGCGATCGAGCTGCCGTCGACGATCACCGTCAAGGAGCTCGCCGAGCTGCTGGGGGTCAACCCCGCCGACATCATCCGCGAGCTGATCAAGAGCGGGATCTTCGCGACCATCAACCAGCTCGTCGACCGCGACACCGCGTCGCTGGTCGCCGAGGAGCTGGGCTACGAGGTTGCGGAAGCCAACGCCGCCGTGGCCAGCACCGACGATGAGGAGGGAAGCGGACCGCCCGCAGAGGCCACCAAGGAGGTCCTGTTCGAGGAGGATGCTGCAGCCGATCTCGTCGCCCGTGCGCCGATCGTCACCGTCATGGGTCACGTGGACCACGGCAAGACGAGCTTGCTCGACGCGATTCGCTCGACCACCGTCGCGGCGGGGGAGCGAGGCGGGATCACGCAGCACATCGGCGCGTCGGAGATCACCACCAAGGACGGCAAGCGGCTGGTGTTCCTCGACACCCCGGGCCACGAGGCGTTCACCTCGATGCGTGCGCGCGGCGCCCGCGTCACCGACATCGCCGTGATCGTGGTCGCGGCCGATGACGGCGTGATGCCGCAGACGCTCGAGGCGATCAGCCATGCCAAGGCGGCCAAGGTGCCGCTGGTGATCGCGATGAACAAGGTCGACAAGCCCGATTCGAACCAGGACCGCGTGCGGACGGAGCTGGCCGAGGCCGGCGTCGTGGTCGAGGACTACGGCGGTGACACGCCGCTCGTCCCGGTGTCCGCCAAGACGCGGGTCGGCATCGACGCGCTGCTCGAGATGATCCTGCTGGTGGCGGATCTCCAGGAGCTCAAGGCAAACCCGAAGCGGTCTGCCGTCGGCACCGTGATCGAGGCCCAGCTGACCAAGGGCCGTGGGCCCGTCGCGACGATCATCATCCAGACGGGCACTCTGCGTGTCGGCGACATCGTCACGGTGGGCAACACATGGGGCAAGATCAAGGCCCTGGAGAACAGCGATGGCAAGCGCACCGCGAAGGCGGGTCCTGCAACGGCCGTCGTCGTGCTGGGCCTGAACGACGTTCCCGAAGCCGGCGACGTCCTGCGAGTCGTGGCCGACGAGAAGGCGGCGCGAGGCGTCGTCGAGACCCGCAAGATCGAGCAGACCACCCGTGAGGGTGCCGGCGCGAGCCGGGCGACCCTGGAGGACCTCTATCGGCAGATCCAGGCCGGTCAGGCCAAGGAGCTGCGGCTGATCCTCAAGACCGACGTGTCGGGATCACTGGGCGCGATCACCCACGCCCTCGAGCAGCTCGGCACCGACGAGGTCAAGATCAACGTCCTGCTCGAGGCCGCCGGCGACATCACGGACAACGACATCATGCTGGCGACGGCGTCGAACGCGATCGTGGTCGGCTTCAACACCGGGATCACCGACACCGCGCGCCGCGAGGCCGAGGTCGAGGGGGTCGACGTCCGGCTGTACGACATCATCTACAAGCTGACCGACGACATCGACGCGGCCCTCAAGGGCATGCTCGAGCCGGAGATCGTGGAAGTGATCGAAGGCCGGGCCGAGGTGCGCCAGATCTTCCGGGTCGGCAAGAGCACGGTCATCGCCGGCTGCTACGTCACCGACGGGCGGATCGTCCGCGCCGGTGGCGTGCGCGTGTGGCGCGGCGGAAAGGTCGTCGCCACCGACCGGATCGAGTCGCTCCGGCGCTTCCGGGACGACGTCCGCGAGGTCGCCCAGAACTTCGAGTGCGGCATCGGCCTGGTCGGCTACAACGACCTGGTCGAGGGCGACATCATCGAGTGCTTCACCAACCAGACCCGCAGCCGGGTGACCGGCTGATCACGAACCCTGCCGGGGGCTCGCGCATGCGTCGTCCCCGGCCCCGGAGGGTCAGATGAGCCAGCGGACGCAGCGCGTCGACGAGCTGCTTCGCCAGGAGATCGGTGCGCTGCTGGCCAAGGAGGTCGCGGATCCCAGGATCGGGTTCGTGACCATCACCGAGGTCGAGACGTCGCCTGATCTCGGGCACGCCAAGGTGTGGGTCAGCGTGATCGGCGGCAAGGCCGACCGTGACGAGACCGTCCGTGCGCTGCAGCAGGCGATGGGCTTCGTCCGACGCCAGCTTGGCCAGCGGCTGCGGATCCGGCGGATCCCCGAGCTCCACGTCCGGCTCGACGACTCGGCGGAGCGCGGAACGCGGCTGCTGCACCTGATCAACGAGCTCGAGGCCGGTGCGGACCCCGAGGCGATCGCCCCGCTCGACGAGGACCTGCCGACGCCGGTCCCGCGACTGCCGCACGAGGGCGACACGCCGGACGACGATGCCGGGGAGACGCCGGCACCTGCCCCGGCCGGTCGCCGGCCGTCGCCTCGTCGCGGCCCCGGCGGCAATCGTGCCGGCCGCGGAGCACCCCCGCGCAGCGAGGCCAGGAAGCCTCGCAGCCGCCGCGGATGAGCGCGGTCATCGACCTGGCAGGCATCGCCCGACAGACCGTGCCCGCGCCGGTCATGGACAGGCTCCGTGGCGCCCGGAACGTGCTGGCCGTCGGCCACGAGAACCCCGACGCCGACACCCTCGGCGCGACCCTCGCCGTATGCGCGATCGTCGAGGCGCTGGGCGGCCGCGCGACGCCGGTCTGCACGGACCCGGTCCCGCCGCTGTACGCGTTCATCCCCGGAGTGGACCGCTTCCGCACCGACCCTGACCCCGGCCAGGCCTACGACCTGCTGGTCATCTCGGACTGCGGCTCGTTCGAGCGGGTGGGGGACGTCGCGAAACGTCATGCCGACCTGTTCGCGGCCCTTCCCCGGGTCATCATCGATCACCACGCCTCGAACGATGCCGCGGGTCGGGCCGACTGGATCGACCCGGGCTCTGCCGCGACCTGCGAGCTCGTCGCGCTGCTGGCGATCCGGCTCGGCGTGCCGCTGGACGCGGGGCAGGGCGCGCTCGCGACGGCGCTGATGGCGGGCGTCGTGATGGACACCGCAACGTTCGCGCACCCGAATGCGACGCCGCGCACCCTGGCCGTCGCCGCGGCGCTGGTCGAGGCCGGCGCGCCGCTGTCCGACATCTCGCGCCGCCTGTACCGGACGAAGCCCGAGGCGCAGCTGCGCCTGTTCGGCCGGGTGCTCGACCGGCTGGAGGCATCGGACGACCACCGCGTCGTGTGGTCGGTCCTGCGGCTGGCCGACCTCGAGGCGACCGGGACGATGCCCGCCCACTCCGAGGGCATCATCGACCTGCTGGCGCAGGCGGAGACCGCGGAGGTGTCGATGCTGCTCAAGGAGCAGCCGGACGGGACGACGCGGCTCAGCGTGCGCACCCGGCCCGGCGGCGTCGACGCGACGACCTTGACCGGGGTGTTCGGTGGCGGCGGGCACGCCCGGGCGGCCGGCGCTTCGATTGACGCCCCATTGCCCGAGGCCACGGACCTGGCGCGCGACGTCGCCATCCGGCTCGCAGCCGAGGTCCGCCGGTGAGACGAGGCGACCGGAGCGGGGGCCTGGATGGCGTCCTGGTGGCCGCGAAGCCGTCCGGTCCCACCTCGCACGATGTCGTGAGCCTGGTGCGCCGGCTGTCGTCCACGCGGCGGGTGGGCCACGGCGGAACGCTGGATCCGTTCGCGGCGGGCGTCCTGCCGGTGTTCCTGGGCCGGGCCACAAGGCTGGTCGAGTACCACCTTGGGGCGACCAAGGCGTACCGGGCGACGCTCTGCTTCGGTGCGACCTCCACCACGGATGACATCGACGGCGAGCGGACCTCGATCGAGGGTCCGCCGGTCACCCGGCCGGCGCTGGAGGCGGCGCTGGCGGCGTTCGTCGGCCCCATCCGCCAGGTCCCGCCCGTGTACAGCGCCGTGCAGATCGCGGGACGCCGGGCATACCAGCTCGCGCGCGCCGGGGAGATCGTGAAGCTGGCTCCCCGCGATGTCGTGATCCACTCGCTGACGCTCCGCGAATGGGACGACGCCGATCCAGCACGACCGGTCGCGGTCGTGGATGTCGAATGCGCCGCCGGAACGTACGTGCGCGCGCTGGCGCGCGACGTCGGTGCCCACCTGGAGAGCGGGGCATACCTGGGTGCCCTGATTCGCACCGCATCCGGCGGCTTCCGGCTCGAAGATGCCGTTTCGCTGGACGAGCTCCGCGCGCACGCCGCGGATGGGCCGGCCGGGGTGCTCCGTGCGCTGCGGCCCATCGACGCCGGGCTCGAAGACCTCCCGCACGCTCCGGTGACCGACGACGAGGTGCGCCGGCTGGGCGAGGGGCTGATCACGGCTCCCAAGACGCCGCTTCCGGTCCGCGATTCGCCGCTCGTGCTCGCGGTCGGCGGTGACGGCCGGGTCGTCGCGGTGTGTCGCGCGGTTGCCGGCGCGCTCCATCCCCACAAGGTGCTTGCCGATCGCCCGGCCGAGTCGGGCCGGCCGGTACGCCGCTCCCGCGATGCCGAGGCGGTCTGAGGTGGACGTCGCCTACGGCCTGCGAAACCTGAATCACTCGCCCGAACCGGTGTTCGTGGTGGTCGGCGTATTCGACGGGCTGCATCTGGGGCACGCGTTCCTCCTGCGGCACCTTGTCGCCGAGGCATCAGCGCGGCATGCCCGTCCCGTCGTCATCACCTTCGACCACCATCCCGAGGAGGTCATCACCGGCAGCGCGCCACCGCTGCTGTGCGACCCTGCCGAACGGCTGGAGCGGCTGGCCGCCGCGGGCGTGGACACGACGGTCGTCGTGCACTTCGACCAGCAGCTCCGCGAAACCACCTTCGACGCGTTCGTGGCCATGGTTGCTGCGCGAGCGCCGGTCGCGGGCTTCCTGATGACGCCCGACGCCGCGTTCGGATACCAGCGGGCCGGGACACCCGACGCGCTGGCCGCGCTGGGGCGGACGGAAGGGTTCGAGGTTGTCGTCGTGCCGCCGCTCGAGCTCGACGGGCGACCCGTCCGGAGCACCGAGGTCCGTGACGCGATCGCGACCGGCGACCTCGATCGAGCTGCGATGCTGCTCGGACGGCCGCATGCGGTGGTTGGATCGGCAGAGCCGGACGGGCACGGGATCCGCCTGCAGTTCGCGCTGCCGGTTGCGCTGCCGCCGGACGGTGAGTACCGGGTGGTGATCGATGATGCCGACGAGGGGACGGCCGTGGTCCGATCCGACGGCATCGCCGTGCCGGATCATCGGGGAGCAGGCTCGACCCGGCTGGCGTTTGTCGAGCGGCTGCCGGCGCCGCGATGATCATTGACCAGCCCGAGAAGGGTATGTAATATCGTCGTACAAATACCGCACGTGGACGTTCGCCGGGACGGCCGCACCGGTCTGGTGGGGCGAAGCACATGGAGGTGACGGGCGTGGGCCAGGACTTCTTCACGGAGGTGCCGGCGCCGATCCCGTTCGGCGGCCTCGACTCGACCGACCCGCTGGCCTTCAAGGTCTACGAGCCGGACCGGCTGGTGCTCGGCAAGCGGATGGAGGACCACCTGCGGCCGGGCGTGTGCTTCTGGCACTCGTTCTCGTGGGACGGCCGCGACATGTTCGGCATCGCGACGATGGACCGCCCATGGCTCACCGCCGCCGACGAGATGGCGGGCGCCCGGGTCGAGGATGGCCGCCGCGTTCGAGTTCTTCACCAAGCTCGGCACGCCGTACTACTGCTTCCACGACCGGGACGTGGCGCCCGAGGGCGACTCGTTCGCGGACTTCCGCGACAACCTCGACGCGCTGACCGACGACGCGCTCGGCTACCAGGAGCGCACGGGCGCCCGGCTGCTGTGGGGCACGGCCAACCTGTTCACGCATCCGCGCTACCAGGCGGGCGCGGCGACCAACCCCGATCCCGAGGTGTTCGCCTACGCGGCGGCGCAGGTCAAGCACATGCTGGAGATGACCCTGCGGCTGGGCGGCGCCAACTATGTCCTGTGGGGCGGCCGTGAGGGCTACGACACGCTGCTCAACACGGACCTCCGCCGCGAGCAGGCGCAGCTGGCCCGGTTCCTGCACCTGGTGGCCGAGCACAAGGCCAAGATCGGCTTCGAGGGACAGCTGTTGATCGAGCCCAAGCCGCAGGAGCCGACGAAGCACCAGTACGACTACGACGTGGCGACCGTCTACGGCTTCCTCGTCCGCAACGGGCTCGATGGCGAATTCCGGGTCAACATCGAGGCCAACCACGCGACCCTTGCTGGCCACAGCTTCCACCACGAGGTCGCGTTCGCGGCGGCCAACGGGGTCCTGGGCAGCATCGACGCCAACCGCGGCGATCCCCAGAACGGCTGGGACACCGACCAGTTCCCGAACTCCGTCGATGACCTGGTGCTGCCGGTCTACGAGATCCTCCGCCATGGCGGCCTGGAGCGCGGCGGCTTCAACTTCGACGCCAAGCTGCGCCGCCAGAGCACGGACCGGACCGACCTGTTCTACGCCCACATCGGCGGCCTCGACACGCTCGCTCGAGCGCTGCTGGCCGCGGCCGACCTGGTAGCCGATGGCTCGCTCTCGGCGCGTGTCGAGGCGCGCTATGCGGGCTGGTCGGGTGAGCTCGGGGCCGCGATCCTCGACGGCCGCGAGAGCCTGGAAACGCTCGAGGCGAAGGTCGCGGCGGGCGAGATCGACCCGAGCCCTGTCTCCGGCCACCAGGAGCTGCTCGAGAACCTGGTCAACCAGCGGGTCTGGGCTGCGGGTCGCTGACCCGATGGCGTTCGTCATCGGGATCGACGCGTCCACGACGGCGACCAAGGCCGTCCTGGTCGACGAAGCGGGGGTGGTCGTCGGGATCGGGGTCTCCGAGTACCCGTTCGACCAGCCGCACCCGCTGTGGAGCGAGCAGGACCCGCGGCTGTGGTGGGACGGGGCCGTGTCCGCAATCCGCGAGGTGCTCGCCGCCACCGACGCCGACCCGGCCGACGTGCAGGCGATCGGGCTCACAGGCCAGATGCACGGCCTTGTGCTGCTGGACCGGGACGGCGAGGTGCTGCGTCCGGCGATCCTGTGGAACGACCAGCGCACCGGGGCGGAGTGCGATGCGATCCGCGCGGCCGTTGGTCTGGAGCGCCTGGTGCGGATCACGGGCAACGACGCGCTCACGGGGTTCACCGCACCCAAGCTGGTGTGGGTTCGGGAGCACGAGCCCGACGTCTGGCGGCGGGTGGCGCACGTCCTGCTGCCCAAGGACTACGTCCGGTTCCGGCTGACCGGCAATTACGCCATGGACAAGGCCGGCGGGTCGGGGACGATCCTGTTCGATCTCGCCGCTCGCGGCTGGTCGCCGGTGATGCTGGAAGCACTGGCCATCGATCCCGGCTGGATGCCGCCGACGTTCGAGGGCCCCGAGGTGACCGGCGAGGTGTCGGCGGCGGCCTCGGCCGCGACCGGGCTGCGAGCCGGGATCCCGGTGGTGGCCGGCGGTGGCGACCAGGCGGCGAACGCGGTGGGCGTGGGGGTCGTGAACCCCGGGCGGATGGCGCTCTCGCTGGGCACCTCGGGTGTCGTGTTCGCGGCCACGGACCGGCCGCTGTACGAGCCGGCCGGCCGGGTCCATGCGTTCTGCCACGCCGCCCCCGGACGCTGGCACATGATGTCCGTGATGCTGTCGGCAGCCGGCAGCCTGCGCTGGTTCCGGGACGCGATCGCGCCCGGTGTGGAGTTCGGGAGCCTGGTCGAAGCAGCGGCGGAGGTCCCGGCCGGCAGCGATGGGCTGCTGTTCCTGCCCTACCTGTCCGGGGAGCGGAGCCCGCACCCGGATCCGCTGGCCCGTGGCGCGTTCGTCGGGCTCACCCTGGCCCACGACCGGCGTCACCTGACGCGGGCCGTGATCGAGGGCGTGGCGTTCGGGCTGCGGGACGGCCTGGACCTGATGGTCGACGCGGGAACGCCGGTACCAGGCCAGATCCGGGCATCGGGCGGAGGCACGGCCAGCCCGCTCTGGCGCCAGGTGCTGGCTGACATCCTCAACGCCGAGATCGCGACCGTCAGCACGACCGAGGGCGCAGCCTATGGCGCGGCGCTGCTGGCCGCCGTGGGCTGCGGCTGGTTCGCGACGGTGCAGGCCGCGTCCGACGCGCTGGTCATCGCCACCCCGGTGGCGTCACCGGGCCCGGACGTCGACCGGTACGCCGACCTTCACGCGATCTATCGAGGCATGTATCCGGCGCTCGCCGCATCCTTCCGCCGGCTCTGACCGAGCCAGGTCCGCGACGCCCGACGCCTCCTCGCCCTGGCTTGCGCCGGCGCTGGATCACCCCGCCGTGCGGCCTGTTCGGCGACCCGAGACGCGTCAGCGGCGGAGCTCGATGGCTGCCCGGTCGCTGTCGGTCACCTCGTCGGGCTTCTTGCCCAGGATGATCATGCCCAGGACATCGTCCGGGGTCACCGTCTCCTTGTCGATCGTGCCCACGATCTCCCCGTGATACATCACGCTGATCCGCTCGGACAGGTCGAACACGTCGTGGATGTCGTGGCTGATGAGGAAGATGCCGATCCCTTCGTCCTTGAGCTGCCGGACGAGGTTGCGGACCTGTGCTGTTTCGGCCGGGCCGAGCGCGGCGGTCGGCTCGTCCATGATCAGGATCCGCGCGTTGAAGTAGACGGCCCGCGCGATCGCCACCGCCTGACGCTGGCCGCCGGACAGCGACTTCACCGGCATCTTGAAGTTGGTGAAGTTGGGGTTGAGGCGCCCCATCACCTTGCGCGTCTCAGCCTCCATCGCCGAATCGTCGAGCGACCCAAGACGTGTCGTCTTCTCGCGACCGAGGAACAGGTTGGCGGGGGCGTCGACGTTGTCGGCCAGGGCGAGCGTCTGGTAGATCGTCTCGATGTTGTATCGCTTTGCATCGCGCGGGCTGGCGATCGTGACGCGCTTGCCGTCCACGAAGACCTCGCCGGAATCGGCAGCGTGCGCGCCCGACAGGACGCGCATGAGCGTCGTCTTCCCAGCGCCGTTGCCGCCCACGATCCCCACCACCTCGCCGGCGTAGAGGTCGAGCGAGACGTCGCGCACGGCGTGGACGCCCCCGAAGGCGACATTGATATGGCGAAATTCGACGATTGGCGTACGTTCCGCGACGGTCACGGGTCAGCCCTCCAAGCTCAGGAGCCGCGTCGGCGGTTGTAGGTGTCGAATCCAACGGCGGCGATGAGGACGATCCCAGCGGCGACATTCTGGCCGGGTGAGATCACGCCCATGTAGCTCAGGCCGTAGGAGAGCGACGCCATCACGAATGCGCCCAGGATGGCTCCGCTGATGGTCCCGATGCCGCCGGTGAAGGAGGTGCCGCCGATGACGGCTGCGGCGATCACATACAGCTCGTAGCTGACGCCGATGTCGAGGGTCGCTCCATTGAGCCGCGCCGCCGAGATCGACGCGGCGAGCGCGCACAGGATGCCCATCAGCACGAATGTCTTGAGAATCGTGAAGCGGGTGTTGATGCCGGCCAGCTCTGCGGCGTCCGGATTACCGCCGTAGGCGTAGACGTAGCGTCCAAAGCGGCGGCGGGTGGCCAGCCAGGTCATCACGAGGCCCACGCCGATGACCAGCACGATCGGGATGGGGAGGCCCGTCTCGATCTGCCACCCGCCCGCGGGTGCCGGACCCCAGTTCTGCTCGATCGCAATCCGGTTGGCGAGGCCCTCCGGCCAGTGATTGGCATTGGCGAACGCCGCCAGGCCGAGGGCTGCGAGGCAGCCGACGCCGCCGATCAGGACCTCGGCCCACATCGGTCGAACGGGGAAGCTGAACCGGCGGCGCTGACGGCGGCCGTTCACCAGCATCGCAACGATCGCGAGGCAGCCGACGATGGCCACTCCCCACGTCAGCGGCCCCCCGAGCGACCCCTGCGCCCCGCCACCGATCAGCTGGAAGTTGCGATCAATCCCCGAGATCGCGGCGCCGTTGGACAGGTACCAGACGAGGCCGCGGATCGACAGCAGCCCGCCGAGGGTGACGATGAACGACGGCACCCCGACGTAGGCGATGATGAACCCCTGGAAGGCGCCGAACGCCGCGCCGATCCCGATCCCGATGGCCAGCGCGATCGCCCACCTGAACGGGAAGTCGGGACCCATGCCCAGGACGTTGGGCAGCAGGTCCGTCATGAGCAGCGCGTACGACATCGCGACGAAGCCGACCAGCGAGCCGACGGACAGGTCGATGTTCCGGGACACGATCACGAGGACCATCCCGGTTGCGATGATCGCGATCCCCGCAGCCTGCACCGACAGCGTGACCATGTTTTCCGGCCGGATGAAGGTGCCGCCGCTCAGGTTGTGAAACGTGAGCAGGATCACCGCGAGGGCAACCAGCATGCCGAACAGCCGGACGTCGATCTCGGTCTGGGCGATCAACCGACGAATTGCCGTCACGGGGCGACCCTCCTGGTCCTGCGAGTGATTCGTCTGCGCCCCCGGCGTGAACCGGGGGCGCAGGTGCTACAGCTAAGCCTAGACGTCAGTGTCTAGAGACCGCAGGCAGACGCACCCGGGTCCGAGGCGGTGACACCCTTGCAGATGTCGTCCTTGGTGGCCCACCAGCCGGCAGAGATCACCTGGTCGAGAGTCTCGGCCGTGATCGGCGTCGGCTGGAGGATGAATGACTTGACCACGGTGCCGCCGGGCGTCGTGAAGTCCTGCACCGCCGACCCGGCGACCGGGGCGACGGACGCGTTGATGAAGCCGTCGGGCAGGGTGAGATCAGCCATGGCCGTGCCGGCGCACAGGTCGAGCGCGGCCTGGCCGGCGGCCTTGCCCAGCTCGTTGGCGTTCTTCCAGACGTCGACGTACTGCTTGCCCAGGGCCACGTTGTTCAGGTTGGCGGGGTCGCCGTCCTGTCCGCTGAGCGGCGGGAAGCCGTAGCTCTTGGCCGTGAGGGCAGCCACGACGCCGAGCGCGGTGCTGTCGTTCTCGGCCAGGATCGCGTCGATCTTCTGACCCGACGCGTTGGCCTGGTCGATGATCGCTTCCATGTTGGACTGGGCCTTCTCGGTCTTCCAGCCGTCGGTGAAGGTCCCCTCGGCCGGTCCGAGGATCTTGATGTCACCGGATGCGACCTTGTCCTTGAGGCCCGCCTCATCCCAGCCCTGCGGCAGGAAGGTCGAGGCGTTCGGATCGCCCGGGTCGCCCTTGATCAGGACGTAGTTGCCGGTCGGGACCTTCTTCAGGACCGCGTCGGCCTCGGCCTTGCCGACGGCGACGTTGTCGAACGTGATGTACAGCGCGGCCGGGTCCTCGATGAGCCGGTCATAGGCGATGACCGGGATGCCCGCGTCCGTCGCCTTCTTCACCGCCGGCAGGATCGCCTTGGTGTCCTGGGCGAGCAGGATCAGGACCTTGGCACCCTGGTTGATCAGGCTGTCGACATCGGTCAGCTGCTGCTCGTTGCTGAGGTTGGCGTCGGCATCGATGTACTTGCCGCCGGCATCCTCAACTGTCTTCTGGATGTTCGGCTTGTCCGCTGCGGCCCAGCGCGGCTGCTGGAAGTTGTTCCAGGACACGCCGACGGTGCAGTCGGTTGCCGCGGCGGTTGCCGCGGCGCTTGCCGCGGTGCTCGCGCCTGGCGCCGTGGTTGCCGTGCTGCTCCCGCAGGCGGCAACGAAGATGGCCGTGGCGCCCAACAGGGCGGCGGCTTTGCGCAGGTTCATTCGGTACTCCTCCAATGGCGACGACAACCTGTCGAACGCCCGCACAGTGCGGCGCTACGGTACCCGATCACCACTCCGTCCACATTCCTCCGTTGATGTCGATTGGCCAGGCATCGGGACATCCGAGCCTCACGCGGTGGCGAGTTGAATGGGGCCGGTGCGCTGGTTCATCCAGGCAGCCGGATCGGCCAGCAGCGGCTCGAAGGCGAGCTCCGCCGCGCCGAGCAGCGGCGCGTCGATGCCCAGGGACGCCGGAACGATGCGGACGAGCGCGTGCGAGGCGGGCAGCGCCCGACGCGCAAGCTCGGCTTCGAGGGTGTTCCCCAGCAAGGGGAGCAGCCTGCCGAACAGACCGCCGAGCACCACCAGCCGTGGATTGAGCACGTTGACCAGGCCGGCGAGCCCGGTCCCCAGCCAGGTCCCGATGTGATCGAGCGCCGCGTTCGCGACCGGCGATCCCGCGGCGGCATCGGCAAGCACGGCGGACACGCCGGCGGGTCCATCCTGGGGCGACCGACCTGCCCTGGTCAGCAGGGTCCGTTCGCCGACCTCGGTCTCCCAGCAGCCGGTCGAGCCGCAGCGGCAGGGCGAGCCCGCCGGGTTGACGGGCATATGGCCGATCTCGCCGCCGAACCCCGCCGTCCCGGTCAGCGGCCGCCCTCCGCTGATGATGCCGCCCCCGACCCCGACCTCGCCGGACACGAACAGCACGTCGTCGACACCGATTGCGGCGCCCCGCTTGTGCTCGGCGAGCACACCCAGGTCGGCCTCGTTGGCGACCGAGATCGGGACGTTCACGGCCAGGATCCGTGCAAGCTCGGCGCCGAGCGAGACCTCGCCCCAGCCGAGGTTCGGCGCCATCGTCACCAGCCCGTCCTCACGCCTGACGACCCCGACGACCGCCGTGCCCACGCCGATCAGGTTGTCGTCGAGCGGGAAATCGGCCTGCAGGCCGCCGACGAGGCTCGCGATGTCGTCCAGCACATCGTCGGGTGATGACGTGCCGCGAATTCGATCGGCTCGTACCAGCTGCATCACGTCGCCCCCCAGCCCGACGATCGCGGCCGCCGTGGAGTCAACGGCGATCTCGATGGCCAGCACGACGGCACTGTCGGGGACGAGTCGCACGACCGGCGATGGACGCCCAGGCGTGCCGAGGCGCACGGCCTGTGCCTCCGACACCAGACCCGCGGCCTCGAGCTCGCCCACGAGCCCGCGGATCGCGCTTCGGGTCAGGCCGGTGGCCGCGACGAGATTCGAGCGGGACACGGCGCCCCGCTCGTGAAGGCCGCGAACGATCGCGCTCAGGTTCGCCCGGCGGACGGTCTCGCTCCGCTGCCCGATGTCTGATCCGTCGATCCGCAACGGTTTGTGTTCCTTTCGCCTAAATACTGTGCCAGACTCATCCATGCGCGCCTGCGTGTCAAGTCTGGAGGCTGCGGAGATGAAGCAAATCGACGGCCGTACGGCCGGGGGCATGGGGGCCCGATCACTCGGACCCGGGACCGGAGCGCGGCGATGAGCGAGCCGGGCAGCGTTCGCTGGGGCGTGCTGTCGACCGCGGACATCGCGGTCAGCAAGGTGATTCCCGGGATGCGCCGGGCGGCCAACGTCGAGGTGCACGGGATCGCGTCGCGGGATGCGGACCGCGCCCGGACCGTTGCGGGGGAGCTCCGCATCCCGCGGGCCTACGGCTCGTACGAGGACCTGCTCGAGGACCCCGACATCGACGCCGTCTACATCCCGCTGCCCAACAACCTCCATGCCCGCTGGACGATCGAGGCGGCCCGCCACGGCAAGCACGTGCTGTGCGAGAAGCCGCTGGCCATGACCGCGGCCGACGCTCGCACGATGGTCGATGCCTGCCGGGACGCCGGCGTCCTGCTCATGGAGGCGTTCATGTACCGCCTCCATCCATCCTGGGTCGCCGTCCGGGAGCTCGTCGCGTCCGGGCGTATCGGGCGGTTGCGCGCGGTGGACAGCTGGTTCTCGTACTTCAACGACGACCCGGCGAACATCCGGAACATCCGCGACGCAGGCGGGGGCGCCCTGTTCGACATCGGCTCCTACTCGGTCAACCTCTCGCGGATGCTGTTCGACGGGGAGCCGGACGCCGTCAGGTCGATCGTGATCCGCGATCCGGCCAGCGGCGTCGACGTGCTGACGAGCGGTCTGCTGACCTTCGGCGAGGGCGTGGCGACGTTCACGTGCAGCACCCGAACCGAGCCGGACCAGCACGTGGACATCTACGGCGACCGGGGCCGGATCTCGATCGAGATCCCGTTCAACATCCCGCCCGACCGACCGACCCGGATCTCCGTGATCGCCGGCGGCGACCCGCCCGTGGCCCCGGCCACCGAGGTGGTCGAGTTCGACACCAAGGATGCCTACGCCGCGGAGGTCGAGCAGCTGTCGGCGGCCATCCGCGATGGCCGGCCGGCACCGACCCCGGCCGAGGATGCCGTGGCCAACCTGGTGGTCATCGAGGCGCTGTTCGCCGCGGGGGCCGGCGATCGCTGACGGCGGTACGATCGCCGGGCCTGGGTCCGCGTCCCGGCTCGGCGAGGAGGTTGATCGAATGGCGGACCTTGTGCCCGCTCCTGCGCCGCGCTCCCAGCCGAGCCATCGCCGCGCCCTGGTCGTGGCCGGGGCACTGGTGGTGCTCGTTGCGGCCGCAGGCGTCGTGGCGGTCACCCGGCCGTGGGCCGGCGCCCCGGCATGCCCCACGCCGGCCGAACACCCCGAGTGGTCCGTCGCGCGGCGCTGGGACGAGGCGCTGCTCGATGCCATCCGGCGAGCCCTGCCGGCCCCGACGGTGCACGCTCGGAACCTGTTCCACACCTCGGTCGCGATGTGGGACGCGTGGGCGGCCTATGACGGGACCGCGATGGGCTACCTGGTCGATGAGAAGGCCACGGCGGCCGATGTGCCGGCCGCCCGCAGCGAGGCGATCAGCTACGCGGCATACCGGGTCCTGACCGAGCGATACATCAGGTCGGTGGGCGGCTCCCAATCGCTGTCCGAGTTCGCCGACCTGATGGACGCGCTGTGCTACCCGCTCGACGTGACCACGACCGAGGGCGATTCGCCGGCCGCCGTCGGCAACCGGATCGCGGCCGCGATCATCGCGTACGGCAAGACCGACGGCTCCAACGAGGACGGTGGCTACGCGGCGACGGACTACACGCCGGTCAACCCGCCCCTCCTCGTGGCATCGTCGGGGACCACGATGACCGACCCGAACCGCTGGCAGCCGCTCCAGATCGAGCACATGATCTCGCAGAACGGCATTCCCGTGACCAACGGCGTCCAGCAGGCGGTCGGCCCGCACTGGGGCCACGTCAGCTCGTTCGCGCTGCCACCCGATACGGGGAACGGTGCCCCGATCGACCCGGGACCGCCGCCCCACCTCGGCAACCCGGTCACCGACCAGGCGTTCAAGGACGAGGCGATCCAGGTCATCCGCGACAGCAGCATGCTCGACCCCAGGGACGGCACGACGATCGACATCTCTCCGGCGTCGCTGGGCGGCAACTCGCTGGGCGCCAACGACGGGAACGGCCATGTGGTCAATCCGGCAACGGGGCAGCCGTACCAGCCGGACGTCGTGCTGGAGGGCGACTTCGGGCGCATCATGGCCGAGTTCTGGGCCGATGGCCCGAGCTCCGAGACCCCACCGGGA
Source organism: uncultured Chloroflexia bacterium (assembly GCA_963772565.1). Lineage (GTDB taxonomy): Bacteria > Chloroflexota > Limnocylindria > Limnocylindrales > CSP1-4 > CAIXZV01. The sequence goes on along the minus strand of CAVYXU010000012.1, from coordinate 2,975 downwards.
CACTGGAACGTCCTCGCGAACCTCGTCTCCGACGAGCTGTCGCCGGACCTGCGGATCGCGGGCAGGGGTGAGGCCGTGGACCGGCTGCAGTGGGATGTGAAGCTGTACCTCGCGGTCAATGGTGCCGTCCACGACGCCGCGATCGCGGCGTGGGGCCTCAAGGGCTATTACGACTCGACCCGCCCCATCTCGATGATCCGGTACATGGGCGGGCTGGGCCAGTCGAGCGACCCGTCGCTGCCCTCCTACAACGCCGAGGGCCTGCCGCTGGTGCCCGGACTGGTCGAGCTGATCACCCCGCAGACGACCGCGCCGGGGCAGCGGCATGACGGGCTCAGGGCCCACGAGGGCGAGATCGCGGTCAGGGCCTGGACGGGCAACCCGGCCGATCCGAAGACCCAGGTGGGCGGCGTCGGCTGGATCCTCGCCGTCGACTGGGTGCCGTACCAGCTGCCGACGTTCGTCACGCCGTCGTTTCCGGGCTACATCTCCGGGCACAGCACGTTCAGCCGGGCGGCCGCGGAGGTGCTGACCGGCTTCACCGGCAGCGAGTACTTCCCGGGCGGCATGAGCGGCTACACGATCAAGGCCGGGTCGCTCAAGTTCGAGCAGGGGCCCACGACCGACATCAACCTCGAGTGGGCGACCTACTTCGACGCGTCCGACCAGGCCGGCCAGTCGCGCCTGTGGGGCGGGATCCACATCCAGTCGGACGACTTCGCCGGTCGGCGGATCGGATCCGCGTGCGGCCTGGCCGCGTGGGCGCTCGCCCAGCGCTACTACGACGGCACCGCCGGCTCGTGAACGCTTCCTCGTCGCAGCCCGGCGACCATTCCGGCATTCGTCGCCTGCCCATGCGCGCGCGCGTCATTCTCGTGGGGGCCGCCGCCATTCTGCTGGTCGCGGCCGGCGCGGCCGTCCTCCTGCCCGGGCTCGGCGGGGGCGCGACCCCGTCGTCCGCGCTCGACCCGCCGTTGTTCGTCGAGGAGACCGCGACGTCGGGCATCAACCACACGTTCGGCGGCAGCGACACCTCGTCGATCGGGGGCGGGGTCGCGGTTCTCGACTGCGATGACAACGGGATGCCCGACCTGTACATCGCGGGTGGCGGCCACCCGGCGGCGCTGTACCGCAACGAGAGCCGGCCGGGCGGGCGCCTGGCGTTCTCGCAGATCGCCGATCCCGTGGTGAGCCTCCCGGACGTCATGGGCGCGTACCCGCTCGACATCGACGGCGACGGCCACGTCGACCTGGCCGTCCTGCGGGTGGGCAGCGTGGACCTGCTGCGCGGCCTGGGTGACTGCCGTTTCGCGCTCGCGAACGACGCGTGGGCGTTCAAGCCGCCATCGGCCTGGGCCACCGCCTTCAGCGCGACATGGGAGGGCACCGCAGCGCTGCCCACCCTGGCCATCGGCAACTACGTCGGCCTCGATGCCAACGGGAACGCCACGTACACGTGTCCCGACAACGAGCTGTTTCGCCCGGTACCAGGGGGAGCGGGGTACGGGTCTTCGCTGGCCCTGGCCCCCGGCTACTGCGCGTTGTCGATGCTGTTCAGCGACTGGAGTGGTTCGGGACGCCGTGACCTTCGCGTCAGCAACGACCGCCACTACTACGACAACCAGACTGGCCAGGAGCAACTGTGGCGCGTCGCGCAGGGCGAGCCGCCGCGGCTGTACACGGCCGACGATGGATGGGTGCAGCTCCAGGTGTGGGGGATGGGGATCGGGAGCTACGACGTGACCGGCGACGGTCTTCCCGACGTGTACCTCACCAGCCAGGGGCCGAACATGCTGCAGACACTGCTTGCCGGGCCGGGCGAGCCGACGTACCGCGACATCGCGATCAAGCGTGGCGTCATCGCGACGCGGCCGGCTGAAGGGGGAGATCCGCTGCCATCCACCGCCTGGCACCCCGAGTTTCAGGACGTCAACAACGACGGTTTCATCGACCTGTTCGTGTCCAAGGGCAACGTGAGCGAGGAGCCCGACTACGCGACCCGGGACCCGAGTGACCTGTTCCTCGGGCAGCCCGACGGGTCGTTCGTGAACGCAGCGGCGCGGGCCGGCATTCTCAGCTACGACCGGGGCCGGGGCGCGGCGCTGGCGGACTTCAACGCCGACGGGCTGCTCGACCTGGTCGAGGTGAACCTGGATGCGCCGGTGCGCCTGTGGCGCAACGTTGGTGCGGGCACGGCCGAAGAGCCCCGTCCGATGGGTGGCTGGCTGGGCGTTCGCCTGCACCAGCCGGGGCCGAACCGTGACGCGATCGGCGCGATCCTCGAGGTCAGGGCCGGCGAGACCGTGCTCCGCCGGGAGCTCGTCGTGGGTGGCGGGCACATCGGGGGCCAGCTGGGCTGGACCCACGTCGGTGTGGGACCGGCGGCCGGCGTCGACGTGCGCGTCACCTGGCCGGACGGCGAGATCGGGTCGTGGATCCACGTCACAGCCAACCAGTTCGTGGACATCGAGCGGGGGACCGGGGTGGCGATGCCATGGGTGCCGCCCGGCGGCTGATGCGATCGTCGGGCGGCGGACGGATGACAGCCGCCGCGCCGCGCCCGCCGCCGCGCCGGGGCGCCGGACGCGAGGCCGCCGAGGCGCTGCGCCCGGTCCGCCGCGCTTCGCCCGGTGCGCCGCGCCTCACCGGGCGGCGGCTGGCACGCGACTCTCCGGGCGGGTCTCTGGCACGCGACTCACCGGGCGGGTCAGATCTCGATCCAGCGGCCAGTGAACAGGCCAGGAACGGGCGCTATGGGTCCCAGGCTGGGCGCGGGGACCTCCACTGACTCGCCGCGTGAGTCAGCGGGCCGGCGCGCGGCCGGCGGACGTGGCAGGGTCGGAGCCTGAGATGGCCCGCGCCCTCATCCCCGGTGTGGGTCGACGGCCGCGGGCGCGGTCCGACGGCGGCGAGTGCGGCGCGATGGCGGCGTGCGCGGCCCGACGGGCGGATGGACATGTTTGCCCGTTGGGGTG
>CAVYXU010000011.1:0-14302 GCA_963772565.1 uncultured Chloroflexia bacterium | reverse complement strand
CCGATCCGCGACGCCCGGCGCTTCCCTGGCCGCCAGTCTGACCGCCACGGCCGGCCTGTCAGGGTTCCCGGCCCGGACCGTGGGCCCGTCATCCGCGCTACTTCGAGCCCGGTGCGCTCCCGGCCCTGGCTTCGCGCGCCCGCTGCGCCATCTCGCGCAACTGCGCCCGGTACTGCTCGGCCGCCGAGGAGCGCATCAGGACCGCCACCTCGAAGCCCAGCACCCGGCTGATCCGGACCTGCGCGGCCGTCCAGCGCGACTGGAACGGCACCTTGTCGGCGTCGGACAGGAATTCCCAGCCCACCCCCGCCTGCAGAGCGGCGGTGTACATGTGGTGGCTGGAGTACGCGGACTCGACCTCCGAGAGGTATGCGTCGAACTCGTCGGGGTCGTTGCCGTAGCCGGGCTCCGGCACGGCTCCCGTCTCCCGTGGCCGGTTCACGCGCTCCGCAAATTGCTCCACGTGGCGATACTCGTGCAGGATCGTCGAATGGAGCTGCTCGAGCGCCCGGGGGTGGCCGGGACTGAGGATCCCCGCGCTCACGCTGAACCGCGGGTTGGGCAGGCGGCGTGACGGATCGTCAGGATCGGCGAACGGGGCACGGAAGGACGCCACGGCACCCATCACACCGGCCCCGCGGATCCGCCACAGGTCGTCAGGCCCGGACGTCCGGAGGAGCTTGGGATCGAGCTCCCCGCGTGCCGTCATGGCGGCGACGACCACCTGCAACGCCTCCGCCTGATTGCCCGCCTCCACCTGGCGGTTGAACTCCGCCGTCGCATCGGCCGGCAGCGGCGAGGACTCCTTCGCAGCCCGGCCGTAGATGTCGAGCCGCTGGACGGTCGGCGCAACCCACCGCGCCGTGGCACGGTTGCCGGCCAGGCGCTGGAGCGCCATGACTTGCGCTGCGACAGGCCCGAACGCGCGCCACTCGGGATCCGGCGATGCCATGGCCCGGTCCGCCGGCGACCGCTGCCCGCCCTTCTCGGCGCGTGAGACCCGCTTCGGTATCCGATCTGCGACCAATGACCAACCCTCGGAACGTGCCGTGGACAAGGATCGTCCCGTGCACCAGGCTCCGGCGGTCCGTTCGGGCAGTGGCAAGGGCGAACGGGCTGCCCGAAGGGGTGGCCAGAAGTCGAGGCTGAGCGCGCACCCGCTGCTGTCGTCCGATCCGGGGCGCGGGTGGGCGCCTCAGGGCTCAGATCCCGATGGAACCCTCGCACCCGGGGTACTGCCCCGATCGGGTGGTTTGACAGATTCGACCGTTGGCCTGATGCTCTACAGGTATCGCCCGAGTGAACGCGGCCAACAGGTCGACGCCAAACTGCGCAACCGTCGCCGCGCCGGGCACAAAACGAACGCCGCTCCGGCCTCCGTATGTCCGGCCGTTGGAGCGGCAAGGCACCCATCCCAACCCGATGGGCTGCCGGGAAAGGAACTCTCTCCACATGCTCACCCGCGCCACCACGAATGCCGTGGCGCATCGCGCCAGCTCGATGCGCCGCATGCGCCGCCGAGTCGTCGCTGCGAACCGGCTCTACTGCTCCACCAACGGCTGCACCAGCTATCTCGTCGTAGACGAGCTCGGCGGTGTCGCCCATTGCGAGATCTGCGGCTACACCCGCAGGCTCAACTGATACGACCCCGCGGCAGGGACATCGCTCCCTCCCGGGTCTAACCGTCGGCCGGCCCTTGGGCCGGCCTTCGTGTGTCCGGGACCGGTCAGCGCGGATCCGGGATGTGGTCAGCGCGGCGGCATCGCCTCGAACGTGCGATCGATGTCCGCGAGCATCCGGACGGTTGCGTCGGTGACCACCTGCAGGTAGCGCTCGCCGAACTCGGCCGTCGCGCCGCGGGCGTCACCCCAGGTTCCCGAGTGCGTCGCCCGATGGACGGAGCCCGGAGCCGAGAAGAAGAACGCGGTATGGACGGCAGCCGGGCCCGCGACGTCCGGGAACGGCGGAAACTCGACGTTGGCCCGGTCCATGTCGACGAGCTCCGGGTTGATCGCGAGCACCGCGGAGGTCTCCCCCTTGTTCGCGTGCAGGCCGTTTGACGGGTCAAAGAACTCGGCGGCCTCCTCCGGGGTCATGCCGTCCCAGTAGTTGATCGGGAACGCGTCGACGCCGGCGGGCAGCCGGTCGCGGACATTGGCGCACGCGTACGCGATCGCATAGGTGTTGTCGAAGTGGCCGTTGAGGAACACGATCCGCCGGAAGCCGATGGCGGCGAGCGACGCGCACACGTCCTCGATCAGGGCCATGAACGTCGGGATCCGGATGTGGACGACGCCGGTGAACCCCACGTGCGGGTAGGACAACCCGTAGTTGACCGACGGGGCGACGAGGGCGTCGACCTGCGGGGCGACACGACGGGCCACCTCGACCGGGATCAGCACATCGGTCGCGAGCGGCCCATGCGGCCCGTGCTGCTCAGTGGAGCCCACCGGGACCAGCACCGTGTGGTGCCGAGCCAGGAACGCCGCGACCTCCGGATCGGTCATCTCGCCCAGGAACACGGTTGCCGGCTTCATCACGCGGTCCCTCCTCGCCTCATCCGATGGTGGTGGTGAGCTCGCCGATCCGTTCGATCGAGATCGTCACGGTGTCGCCTCGCTGCAGCCGGCGGTCCGGACCCGGCGCCCGGGTCAGCCGGGCCGGCGTCCCGGTCGCGATCAGGTCGCCCGGTCGCAGCTCGGCGTGGCGGCTGAGGAACGCGACGATCTCCGGGATCGAGAAGCGCATCGCGCTCGTGCGCCCATCCTGGATCTGGTCACCGTTGATGGCGCATCCGAGTCGCAGGTCCGCCGGGTCGAGCTCGTCGCGGGTGACGACCCACGGACCGGCCGGGCAGAACCCGGGCATGGACTTGCCCAGCAGCCACTGATCGCCGTCGAGCCACGGGTCGCGTGACGAGATGTCATTGATGCACGTGTAGCCGAACACGTGGCGCATCGCTTCGTCCGGCGAGACGTCGAACGCCGGCTCGCCGATCACCACGCCAAGCTCGACCTCGGCATCCACGTTCGCGGTCAGCGTTCGATCCCAGGAGACGGTCGCGCCGTGCCCGACGACGGACGTCGGCGACTTGCCGTAGACCAGTGGGCGCGGCGGCCTCGCGGCGGCGGCCTCGCCCGCGTCACCGTAGTTGAGCCCGATCGTGTAGATCGCGCCCGGATCCGGCACGACGGAGCCGAGCATCACGTTCGCCAATGGACGCCACGCCGCCTCGCGCTGCCGGGCCGCCCACTCCCCCACGCGATCCAGCGCGCGCTGACCTCCCGCAGCGATCTCGCGCATTGACCCGAGGCCGGGCTCTGTGTTCGGCAGCGAGAGCACTCGCCCGCCGTCAACGACGGCAGCCGAGCTCGTCCCGTCCAGGACGATCGTTGCGAGGCGCATGGTCAGGCCCGCGCACCGGCGTCGGCCAGCATCGGCGCGACAGCGGCACGCATCACACCCGCCATGCCGCCGACGCCCGTCCAGCGCTCGAACGCGATGGCGGCCTGGGCGATGAGCATCTCCGACCCGTTGGCCGCGCGCAGACCGCGGTCCTGGGCCGCGACCAGCAGTGGCGTCTGGGCCGGGACATAGACGAGGTCGAACACGGTCGCCCGTCCGGGCAGGGCATCGACGTCGATCGTGGCGCCCGGATCGATCATGCCCACCGTCGTGGCATTGACGGCGAGGTCGGCGGTCACCAGCGCAGCGCCGAAGCCCGCATCGTCGAGGCCCATCGCCGAGCAATCACCGGAACCCACCGCCGCGAAGCGCTCGACCAGCGCCGCGGCCCCCCCGGGCGTGCGATTGCCGATGGTGACCCGTCGCGCGCCCGCCGACAGGCAGGCGTAGACCACCGCGTGGGCCGCTCCTCCGGCACCGGCGATGACGACCTCGAGGCCGTCGAGCGGCCGGCCCATCGCAATCTCGACGCCGGCGAGGAAGCCCGGAGCGTCGGAGTTGAAGCCCACCAGCCGCCCGTCCCCGGTCCGCACCACGTTGTTCACGGCGCCGATCGCCCGTGCCTCCGCCTCCACCTCGTCGCACAGCCCGGCAACGACCCGCTTGTACGGTGCCGTGACCCCGAGCCCGAGCCACTCCGGCCCGCGAGCCGCGCGCACCGCGTCCTCGACCTCACCGGCGTCGAGCTCCCTCAGCACGTAGCGTGCGTCGATGCCGGCCGCCTCGAACGCGGCGTCGTGCATGACCTGGGAGTGCCGGCGACGCAGGGGCTTGCCGAGCAGGGCGACCTGGCGGGTCATCGAGCGGTCACCGGAGCACCGGCGCCATCCGGCGCACCGGGCCGGCCGTGGGCGGGAACGTGACGGCAGGGATGATCTCGTCAACCCAGTGCCGCAGCTGCGCCGGGTCGGGCGTCATCGTATGGAGCACGAAGTACTCCACCCCTGCGTCCACCCGCGCCTGGAGCGAGGCGACGATCTCGTCCGGGGTGCCGAACAGGTACACGGACTCGAGGTACTGCTCGCCGCGCTCCGCGCTCATCACCTTGAGGAACGCACGGTGCTGCTCCTCGCGCGCCCTGGCGGGATCGTTGGTCAGCACCAGGTGCACGAAGTTCTCGTGGGCGACCACGCACTCGCGGGGATCCCGTCCGTGTTCGCGGTAATAGTCCTGGAGCTCGACCCAATCGCGCGCGATGTCCTCGGGCGGGCAGGTCGGCCGCGGGATCCAGCCGTCCGAGCGGAGGACACGGGCCTTCACCGACTCCACGAATCGCGGCAGGTCGGGTGACTTGGGGTCGGCGAGCTGGGAGCCGCCGCCGATCCACAGCTCGGGCCGCTGCGATGCGGTGGGCTCGATGAACACGTCGTCCACCGAGTAATAGCGTCCGCGGTAGGTCACGGTCTCGCCATCGAGCAGCGGCAGCATGATGTCCAGCATCTCGTCCGTTCGCCGGCCGCGCTCCGACTTGTGGACGCCCACCGCCTCGTACTCCGCGTCGTTCCAGCCGACGCCGGCGCCCAGGATGATCCGGTTCTCGGACAGGAACTGCATCGTCGCGAGCTCCTTGGCCAGGACCACCGGGTTGCGCAGCGGCATGATCAGGATCGAGGTGCCCAGGCGGACACGCTCGGTCACGCCGGCGACGACGGCGAGGGCGGACAGCGGCTCGAGGAAGGAAACCGAGTAGAACCGCTTGGCTGCCAGGAGGTGGTCCGTGATGAACAGGGAGTCGAAGCCCAGGTCCTCCACGGTCCGCGCGAAGTCCCTGATCCCCCGTGCTCGTTCGGCGCCATCGCCCTCCCAGATGTAGGACGGGAGGAAGACGCCGAACCGGCCGATGTCACTCATGGGGCATGCTCCTCATGCGGTCGGCCTCATCGGCCTCGATATCCTGGCTCGCGCTTGTCGAAGAAGGCTGCCGCGCCTTCGAGCATGTCCTCGCTCTCGAACACGCGCACCGACGCGGCCAGCTCCGCAGCAAGGCCGGCTTCCAGGTCAATGTCGGAGGCGGCATCGATCAGCCGCTTTGCCTCGCGAACCGCGAGCGGCCCGCGCGCGGCGATCTCGAGGGCGATCGCGTCCGCCGCGGCGAGCGCTCCACCGGCCGGGACGACCGCGGTGACCAGGCCGAAGCGCTCCGCCTCCTCGGCGGTCAGGACACGGCCGGTCAGGATCAGCTCCTTGGCCCGCGCCGGACCGACGATCCGCGGCAGCCGTTGCGTGCCGCCGCTGCCCGGGATGACCGCGAGCCGAACCTCGGGCATGCCGAGCCTGGCTCGGGCGGAGGCGATCCGCAGGTCGCAGCACAGGGCGAGCTCGAGCCCGCCGCCGAGGGCATTGCCCTCGATCGCGGCGATGGTCGGCATCGGCAGTCGTGCGAGCTCGCTCCACGCGAGCTGCTCGAGCTCCAGCCGGGCCCGGCCCGCCGGCCCACGCTGGGCCTCGAACTCGCCCACGTGCGAGCCCGCGCTGAACGCCCGATCCCCGCGGCCGCTGACCACGACCGCGCGCACGGCGTCGGGCGACGCGGCGTCGAGCGTCGCCAGCGCCTCGCGGAGCTCGCCGATCAGGTCAACCGTGACCAGGTTGAGCGGCGGGTTGACGAGCTCGAGGTGGGCCACCGGGCCGATCTCGAGCGAGACCAGGCCGCTCATCCGCCGGCTCCGAAGTCCGCAGCGAGCCCCATCGGGCCGCTCGAGTACAGGCGCGCGTCCATCGGGCGCAGGTCATCGGCGACGCGCGGGCGGAAGCCCATGCGGCCCAGGACATCGCGCTCGACGTCGATCCCGGGCGCGACCTCGGTCAGCACCAGCCCGTCGTCGGCGAGGGCGAACACGGCCCGGTCCGTGATGTACCGGACCTGCTGCCCACGCTCACGCGCGAGCCGGCCATTGAACGAGACCTCGCGGACCCGAGGCACGAACTTGTGCAGGCTGCCTTCCTGGACGACCCGCACGCCACCATCGATCTCGAGCCGCAACCCCTGCGCGGTCAGCGTGCCCACGAAGTTGATCCGGGGCGTCCGGGCGCTGATGTTGGGGAAGCCGCCGGGGCCGCGGACCCGCCCCTCGAAGGCGTGGACGTTGACGTTGCCCTCCGCGTCCACCTCCGCGAACGACAGGCTGGCGATATCGAGTCCGCCGCCGTCGTAGAAGTCGAACATGTAGGGCTGGTCGATCATCGCCTGGTAGTTGAACCCGGCACCGCCCTCGTTGCCGGCGACCGGGACGCCGCCGAAGATCCCCTGCTCCACGGTCAGCGTGAGCCGGTCGGTGATCCCCTCCTCCCAGGCGACCCGGCCGATGAGCTGGCTGATCCCGAACCCGAGGTTGCAGATGGCACCCGCCGGGAACTCCAGCAGCGAGCGCCGGGCGACGATCTTGCGCACGTCGAGCGGCAGCGGCGGCTCCGGCGTGACGGGCTTGCGCAGCGCCCCGGCGTAGTACGGCGAATCGCGGGTGATGTACGTCTGCCACTGGTCCGGGTCCACGTACACGTAGTCGACCAGCGCCCCCGGCACCTTCACGTCCCGCTGCGCAAGGCTGCCGCGTCGCGCGAGCTGGCGCACCTGCGCGATCACGATGCCCCCGCTGTTGCGGGCGGCCATCGCCATCGCGAGCATCTCGCCCTGGACCGCCTCGCCCTCCATGGTCAGGTTCCCGTCCTCGTCCGCCGTGGTTCCCCGGATCACCGCGACGTCGATCGGAAACGCATGGAACAGCAGCCATTCGCGTCCGCGCAGCGTGACGACCTCGACCAGCTCCTCGGTCGTCCGGGCGTTCTGCCGGCCGCCCGTCTGTCGCGGATCGACGTACGTGCCCAGCCCGACGTGGGTCACCAGCCCCGGCCGTCCGGCGGCGATCTCGCGCATCAGCTGCGACAGGACGCCCTGCGGGAACGAGTAGGACTCGATCTCGTTGGCCTCGACCAGCGCACCGAGCCTTGGCTCGTTGCCGATGTTGCTGCCGATCGTGCGGCGCATCAGCCCGGGCAGGCCGAGCTGCGAGAAGCCGCGCTCGGCGAAGTCGCCGATGCCCACCACGCGCACGGTGGTCAGGTCACGGGGCCTGCCCTCGGCCGTGTAGACCGCCGCCAGCTCGTCGATGAACCGCTGCGGCAGGGCGTGGCCGGCGCCGGAACCGGCGATCAGGAGCGTCGTCCCGTCCCGGACGAGGCCGACGGCCTCGCGGACATCCACCACCGCCGTCATGGCATGTACCCCCCCGCGTTCGGGTTGAGCGTCTGGCCCAGGAACAGGGCCGAGGCGTCGGACAGCAGGAAGATCACCGTATCCGCAACCTCGTCCGCACGCCCGAACCGTCCGAGCGGCATGTCCGCCAGCCGACGGCGGCCCTCCTCGCTGTCGGCGAGGCCGGTGGTCATCTCGGTGACGGTCATCCCCGGCGCGACCGCGTTGATGCGGATCCCGCTCGGGCCGAACTCGCGCGCGAGGGCGCGCGTGAGGCCGATGAGCCCGGCCTTGGCCGCGCTGTAGGCCGCCGTCTCCGCGATCCCCACCTGGCCGAGCCGCGAGGCGATGTTCACGATCGCCCCGCTCCCCTGCTCGACCATCACCGGCAGCGCGGCACGACAGGTGTGGAACGCGGCACCAAGGTCCGTCCGGATGACCGCGTCCCACTCGTCGGGGGCGATCTCGAGAAACGGCCCGACCTGCGTTCGCCCGGCATTGTTGACCAGGCCGTCGATCCGCCCGAACCGTTCGATGACCCGACCGACCAGCCCTTCGGCCGCCTGACCGTCGGCGATGTCGGCACCAAGGACCTCGGCGTCACCGCCGACCGCGCGCACGCGCGCCGCCGTGACCTCGGCCCCGTCCGGCGACCGATGAAAGTGGACAGCGACCCGGGCACCCTCGCCGGCGGCCTTGACCGCCACCTCGGCACCGATGCCCCGGCTGCTGCCGGTGACCAGGACCACGCGCCCTGCGAGTGCGTCCCCCATCAGGCGAGGCCCGCCGCGACCAGCGCCTCGAGGACGCGCGCGCCGGCCTCCTCCGACACGGGCGCGAGCGGCGGCCGCATCACGGTGCTGTCGATGACCCCGAGGTGCTTGAGCGCGACCTTGGTCCGGGCCCGGTAGTCGCGCACCGGTTGGCCGTAGACGGCCTCCTCGAGCGGCAGGATCCGCTCCCAGATCCGGCGCGCGTCCTCCCAGCGACCCTCGCGCGTGAGCCGGACCATCTCCACCTGGAGGTCCGTCGCGAGTGTCCCGAACCCGATCAGCGCCCCCTCGGCGCCCATCACGAACGACTCGTAGACGAAGTTGTCGTCGCCGGTCAGCAGGTCGATCGGCCGGGGCAGGCGCTCGATCATGCGCCGCGTGGCGAGGTACAGGCGCGCATCGAACGACGCCTCCTTGAGGGCGACGACGCTGTCGATCGCGGCGATCCTGCTGAGCGTCTCCTCGCTGAAGATCACGCCGCCCAGCGCGGGCTGGAGCTGGAACGCGATCAGTGGCAGGCCGCAGCCACGGGCGACCGCCTCGTGGTAGGCGACCGGGATCGCGGGGTCGAGGGGCGTCCCCTGGTAGGCCGGGATCGGGAACACCAGCAGGCCCCGCGCACCCGCGCCCTCGGCGCGCTTGGCCTCCTCGATCGCCTGGGCCGTGAACGTGGCCGACAGGCCGGCCACCACCGGGATGTCCCCGGCCTCGTCAACGGCGACCCGGAGCACGCGCTCGCGCTCGTCCGGCCACAGGTGCGGGCCCTCACCGGTGTCCGCGTTGATCGCGAGCGCCACCGGGCCCTGGGGCAGCAGCCACTGGAGGTAGCGCCGGTAGGCCGCCTCGTCGAACCGGCCGTCCGTATCAAACGTGACGATGCAGGCGGGCACGATGCCCCGCAGGTTGAGGCTCATCGGGTCCCTCCATGGGCGATGGGAATGGCGGACGCGGGCGAGGTCGCCGGGCTCGAGGCGACACGGGACACCGGCAGCGCGACCCTCGGCGGCGCGCTCGTGGAGTCGCGCAGGATCACCTGTGTCGGGAGCGATTCGGGGTCCGCGGCGTCACCACCCAGCACCCGGGCTGCATAGGCAAAGCCGCGGCGCCCCATCTCGCGGAGTGGCAGGCGAACGCTGGACAGGCTGGGCGCGGTGATCGCGGCCGTGCGGATGTCGTCGAAGCCAGCCACCGAGACTGCCTGTGGGACCTTGATCCCCAGCCCGCCCAGTCGCTCCAGGGCACCCAGCGCGAGCAGGTCGTTGGCACAGCAGATGGCCGTGAACGGGGCGTCGCCGGCGAGCAGCTGGTCGACCGCACGCGCCCCGCCGTCGTGGTCGAACGACGTGCTGATCACCAGGCTGGCGTCGAACCGGAGGCCGGCCGCCGCGAGGCCGCGCCGATACCCCGCGAGTCGCTCCTGCGCCACGTACAGCAGCGGCGGCCCGGCAAGGAACGCGATCCGGCGGTGCCCGAGCCCGATCATCGCCGCGACCATCGACGCGATGCCCCCGGCGTTGTCGATGCCGATCTCGGGTGTGCCAAGAGCGTGCGGCGAAAGGTGGACCACGGCGGCGCCGTACTCACGCATCGCGGCCACGTGCCGCGGCAGCTCCTCGTTGAGCACCGGGTCGTCGATGCCGCTGCCTGCGAAGATGATCGCGGCCGCGCGGATCGAGCGTAGCAGCCGGACGTAGGAGCTCTCGCGCGCGGCATCCCGCTCCGAGCTGCAGGTGATGACGAGGTAGCCGGACGGCGAGGCGGCGTCCTCGACCCCGCGCACCACCTCGGAGAAGTAGGGGTCCGTGATGTCGTGGACGATGACGCCAACGACGGGGACCTGGCTCTTGAGCAGACCGCGCGCCAGCGCATTGGGCACGTAGTCGAGCGTCCGTGCCGCGTCGAGGACGCGCGCACGTGTGCCGGGGCTGACGGGGTAGTCCGCCGCGGACACGACGCGCGAGGCCGTCGCGATCGAGACACCCGCCAGCCGGGCGACGTCGGTGATCGAGGACATCAGTACGGGAACGGGTACGACTTGGGCTCGTCCCGCACCGTCACCCACTGCCACTGGGTGAACTCGTCCCAGTTGGCGGCGCCACCGAACCGGGAGCCGTTGCCCGAGGCACCCATGCCTCCGAACGGGATGACCGACTCGTCGTTGACCGTCTGGTCGTTGACGTGGACCATGCCGCTCCGGATCCGCTGCGCGATCGCGAGCCCGCGTGAGATCGAACGCGAGTAGACGGCGCCCGCGAGCCCGTGCTCGCTGTCATTGGCAAGCGCGAGGGCCTCCTCATCGCTGTCGAACACGACGACCGGGGCAACCGGCCCGAACGTCTCCTCGGTCCACACCGGGAGGTCCGTGGTCACGTCCGCGAGGACGGTGGGCCGGTAGAACAGGCCCTCGTGGGTACCGCCCTCGACGAGGCGCGCGCCGCCTTCGATCGACCGGCGAACGATCCCGTCCACCCGAGCGAGCTGCTTCTCGTTGACGATCGGCCCCAGGTCCACGTCCTCGCGGTACGGATCCCCGGTCCGAAGGCGTCGGGCCTTCTCGACCAGCGCGTCGACGTAGTCGCGCGCGACGCTGCGGTGGACGATGTGGCGCCCGACCGCGAAGCAGACCTGGCCCTGGAACTGGAACGATGCGTAGGCACCGGCGGAGGCCGCGGCATCGAGATCGGCATCGTCGAGGACCACGAACGCGTTGTTGCCGCCCAGCTCGAGCGACACCTTCTTGAGCAACCCTCCGGCGAGCTCCCCGACCCGCCGGCCGGCCACCGTCGACCCGGTGAACGACACGACATCGACGTCCGGGTCGGTGACGATCGCCTCGCCGGTCTCGGCGCCGCCGACCACGACCTGGAGCAGTCCCTCGGGGAGTCCCGCCTCCGCGAACACCGCCGCGAACATCGCTCCACCGCACACCGGCGTCTGGGGGTCCGGCTTGAGCACGACCGCATTGCCCAGGGCGAGCGCCGGAGCCACGACGCGCATCCCGAGCACGCTCGGCGAGTTCCAGGGGGTGATCGCCCCGACCACGCCCACCGGAATGCGCCGGACCATCGACAGCCGGCCCGCCTGCGCGGACGGAACCAGGGACCCGTACGGCTGGGACGGCATGGTGGCCGCGTTGAGGATCTCCTGCGTGGTGAAGTTCTGCTCGTGGTGCATCTTGGTGTGCACCGCGCCGGTCTCCCGCTGCGTCCATGCACCGAGCTCGTCCCGGTGCGCCTCGTAGATCTCAGCGGCGCGCCGGAGGATGCGAGCCCGCTCGATGTAGCTCGTCTCGGCCCACGCGGGCTGCGCCGCGGCGGCCGCGGCGGCTGCACGCGCGACATCGTCGGGCGTCGACTGGGCTACCGTGATCAGCGGCCGGCCGGTCGCGGGCTCGCGTGTCTCGCGCGGCTCGCCCGTGCCCGGTCGCCAGTCACGCAGGAACGGCTCCAGCCAGGTTGTCGGGGCGGTTGCGACCATGTCGTCTCCCTGTTGTTGTCGCGGGCCGGCCGTTGTCAGCGGCGCTCGGCGCGAAGGCCGGTTGCCGGGTCTCTCCATACCGGTCCGCGGGCGATCACCGTGTCGGTCAGACCCTCCTCGATGAAGTTCGGGACCTTCCAGGAGTACAGCTGCTTCGCCTCCTGGCCCGGGTAGCCGAGGCGCTCACGCACGTCCCCGTCGGTGTAGTAGCCGAACACGACCACGGACACGAGCGACCGAGTGGATCTCCGGCTCACTCGTGCTCGAGCGCCTCCAGGCGGGCTGCCGGGTCCTCGCCGAGCTCGGGCCGGAGTGCCGCCAGCAGCCCTTCGAGGAGATCGGGCCGTGTCCGGAGCACGAATCGGAGCCGGACGTCGTCGATCACGCTGCCGGCCGACGGCATGCCGTGAGCGGCGGGGATGAGGTGCGCCGCAATGGCCGTGAGCCGCGCGCGACGACCGGGGTCGATCGCGGTCAGCGGATCCTCGCTCATGCCGGGACCTGCTGGTTGAAGCGCGTTTCGACCATGTGGTCCGCGGCGCGCAGGGCGAGCGCCGAGATGGTGGAGGTGGGGTTGACGCCACCCGAGGTGACGAAGCAGCTCCCGTCCGCGATGTACAGGTTCGGCACGTCGTGGGCGCGATTCCAGCGATCGACCACCGAGCTGGCGGGGTCGTCGCCCATCCGGGCAGTCCCCAGCAGGTGCCACCCCGAGTAGCGCATCAGCCGATCGACCTCGATCGTGTGCGCGCCTGCCTCGCGCAGCGACTCGGACGCCTTCTCGATGTGGAAGTCGAGCAGCCGGCGCGAGTTCTCCGAGACCTGGTAGTGGAGCTCGGGCGCGGGGATCCCGGACGAGTCGGTGAGCGTCGTCGACAGGGTCACCTGGTTGGCCTCGTCCGGGAGGTCCTCGCCGAACAGGCCCCAGTTCGCGCCGCGACCCAGGTGCGAACGGACGTGGAGATGGTGATCCGGTCCCCAGATCTGCGTCCCGGCCCGGCTGGGGAGCGCGGCGTTGATCGGGCCGAACGTTGGCGCGAGGCCCCACTTGGCACCGCGGACGAACCCCCGCCGCTCGTCCGTCTCATAGAACTCGAACGACTCGATGGAGCAGCCGAACTGTCCCTGCCAGCTCTCGAGGTCTTCGTCGAACAGGCCGCCGACGTTCGCGAACGGGTGCATCATCAGGCGCCGGCCCACAAGACCTGACGAGTTGGCCAGGCCGTCGGGATGCGCCGTCGACGCCGACAGCAGCAGCAGCCGGCTGGTGCCGATCGCGTTCGCGGCAAGGACCACCACCCGCGCGCCCTGGAAATGCTCGCCGCCCTCGGCATCAAGCCAGGTGGCACCCGTCACCAGCCCGTCGGCGTTCGTCTCGAGCTGCCGTACGCGGGCCCCGGTGACCAGCTGCGCTCCGAGCCCGATGGCCTTGGGCCAGTGGGTCAGGTCGGTTGAGGCCTTCGCGCCCTCGCCGCACCCCTGCTGGCAGGTGCCCCGTTGCACGCATGGATGGCGCCCGTCGTAGGGCACCGAAAGGATGGAGTTTGGCTCGGGCCACCAATGCCAGCCCATCCGCGTGTGGGCGCGCGCCACCTTGAGACCGCCCGCGCCGAGCGGCAGCGGCGGCAACGGCGGGTCCTCGCCTCCGGGCGGGTATGCGGGGTCGCCGCCCATCCCGGACACGCCGAACTGGCGATCCGTGCGCTCGTAGTAGGGACGCAGCTCCTCATAGTCCAGCGGCCAGTCGTCGGCGATGCCGTCCAGCGAGCGCACCCGGAAGTCCGACGGCAGCAGCCGCGGCCATGCCCCGGCAAAGATGAGCATCGACCCGCCGACGGCGGAGAACATGAGCGGCGACACCGCGGTATCGCGCTCATCGATCGGATAGTCCTCCGGGAGGGCCCGGATGTTGGGGCTGGTCGCCCACTGCTTCCGCATCGTGAGCTCCCAGTCGAGCTCAGCCCCCCGGTATTCCGACCGATCGTGCCAGCGCCCCTGCTCCAGGCACACCACCTTGAACCCGGCCTCGGCGAGACGGAGAGCCACCACGCCACCTGTTGCGCCGGCGCCGATGATCAGGACGTCTGCGGGTTCGGTGGCCAAGGCTGCCTCCTTCCGACGGGCTGGTGGCGGTGGACCGAGAAGGTTCGGGGGATCCCTGCCGGGCTCGACCATCGTCCCCTGCCGGGCTCGACGGTCGTTCCCCGACCTCGCTGGGTCGGGTTCGACGGCCCAGATAGTAAACCTTCTCTGTCGCAAGGTAAACCTTGTCTTTGGGCGTAGGCGCCGGGGGCGCGCAACGCTACGCACGCACGGTGCGCGCCACGCGACGCCCCCACGGTCGAGCCCGGCAACGCGCGATGATCGGCGCGAACAGCGAGCAGCCGGTCTACGC
>CAVYXU010000010.1:0-15007 GCA_963772565.1 uncultured Chloroflexia bacterium | reverse complement strand
ACCTTCCGCTCGTGCGCGGCGCTCCGCTCCGCGACGTCAACGAGGCCGTGGCCCTGGTGACCGAGCGTCTGGCGCTGACCGAGGGCCTCGATGTCGGGAGCCAGCTCACGCTGTTCGGCGCCGGAGCCCCGTTGTCGCTGCGGGTCGTGGGGATCATCGCGGGCGACGGTCCGGCGCTTGGCTCCTCCGGCCGGACGATCGTGCTGCCAATCGGGACGGCGGCGCTCCTCAAGACACCCGACGAAGCGGCGGCGGCCGAGCGGGGCACGATATCGGGCCTGACCCGGATCGACGTCGTCATCGCCGCCGGCGCCGACGTGGACGCCGTAGCCGCGGGCATCGACCGCGCGATCACCGCCGACCCGTACGTCCTGTCGGTCCCGCGCGACATCGCCGTGTCGCTCCGCGCGTCAACGGCCGATGTGCGGTCGACGATGGCGCTGCTCGCCGCGATCACGCTGTTCGCCGCCGCATTCCTGATCCTGAACACGCTGGCGATGACCGTCGTGGAGCGGATCCGCGAGCTGGGACTGCTCCGGGCGGCCGGCGCCGGCCGCGCGCAGGTCATTCGCATCGTCCTGGGCCAGGCGATCCTGCTGGGCGTCGCCGGATCCATGGTCGGGCTGGGCCTGGGCGTGCTGCTCGCGGCGCTCGTTGCCGCGGGTCTGGGCGCCTCCGGCAGCGTCCTGATCGACGGACCGGTGATCACGCCGGCCGTGCTCGGGGCCGGACTCGCCGGCGGGCTGGTCGTGACCATCGTGGCGTCGCTGGAACCCGCCCGCCGCGCCGCGGGGGTGAGCCCCGTGATGGCCCTGCGCGCACGCGCCGACCCCGCCGCCGCCGCCCGGGCGCACATGGGCTGGCTGGTTGCGGTCGTGCTGGTGGTCGGCGTGATGTCCATCGTGCTGCTGCCGGGCGGCTCCGACTCCGTGAGTGACGTGGCGCGAGCGGCGGCCGTGTACGCGATCCTGCTTGCGGTCGTCCTGCTGACACCCGCGCTTCTCCGTCCGCTCGGCCGGCTCGCGGGGCTGCCGTTCGGGCTGTTCCTCCGGCTCGAGGAGCGACTTGCCCGGGCGGCGATCGCGCGCGACCCGGGTCGGACAGCACTCACCGTCGGCGCGCTGATCGTCGGGCTGACGATGGTGGTCGCGCTGGGGATGGTCAACGTCAACGCTCGCGCGGCAGCGAGCGCCTGGCTGTCCGACGTGGTCCCGGGCGACGAGATCGTGACCGCCATCGCGCCCGCGCCGGTCGGCGCGGACGGCGTGGACAAGGAGTTCGCGGCGATCGACGGGGTCGCGCGAGCAACGCCGATCGCGACGTTCGACCTGGCCTTCCGGGGCACGCGCCTGGAGGCCGTCGCCATCAGTGGCGCCGACTTCGAGGCCGACGGGCGGCTGACGTTCGTCGCAGGCGATCGTGCGGCGGCATTCGCGGCCCTCGATGCCGGCGGGGCCGTCCTCCTGTCCAGCGCGCGCGCGGAACGAGCTCGGCGTGGGCCTCGGTGACGTGATCGCCGTGTCCACGGTGAACGGCCTGGTCGAGCTCAACGTTGTCGGAATCGTCGAACGCTCGTTTCCGGGACAGACCGGCGAGGCGGCGCTGGTGGGCTGGCCCGACGCCCTCGGCAAGTTCGGGGTCCAGGGAGCGGACGCGATCGCGATCCGGTTCGATCCCGGCAAGGCTGCCGCGGCCGCCGCTGCCGTCGACGCGGTCGCCCGAGAGCTGGCGATGACGACGGCACCCATCTCACAGGTCGAGGGCGCGCTCGGTGACGCCCTGGACCGCGTGATCGGCCTGCTCGACGTGCTGGCGCTGGCCGCCGTGGTGATCGCGGCCCTGGGCATCGTCAACACGCTGTCCATGGATACCTGGGAACGCGTCCGCGAGCTGGCCATGCTGCGAGCCGCGGGGATGAGCCGGCGCCAGGTGTGGCGAAGCGTGCTCGTCGAGGCGGGGATCCTGGGCGCCATCGGCGGCGTGATCGGATCGCTCACCGGCCTGGGCATCGGCGCGTTGCTCATCGCGACCGATGGCAGCTCGCAGCATGGCGTGATCAGCGTGCCGTGGGCGAGCATCGGACTGGCCCTCGTGCTGGGCATCGTGCTCTCGATGGTCGCGGCCGCACAGCCGGCCCGGATCGCCGGCTCGCGCGGCATCGTCAGCTCGGTCCGCGCCGAGTAGCCGGGACTCGCCCGAATCACTCGCGTCGCCCGCGGCAGCTCCCTCCGGCTCTGGTGGCCGGACCGGGCGGTTGGTAGACTCCGCGACACGCCGCACCGATGGACCCGCGGCGCCAGAGGGAGACCATGTCGCTCGCCATCCCGTCCCTGAACCGGGTGCCCGTCACCGAACGGGGCGTCACGATCGCGGACTATCTCGTGCCGGTCCGCATCGGCGAGCGCGTCTCCCCGGTGCTCCGCAACATCGTGTTCATCATTGCGGGCGCGCTGCTGATCTACCTGACGTCGCGCATCTCGATTCCCATTCCGGACAGCCCGGTCCCGTTCACGCTCCAGAACTTCGGGGTCCTGGTCGTCGGCGGTGGGCTGGGCATGCGACGGGGCGGGCTCGCCGGACTGCTCTATGTCGCGCTGGGCGCCGTCGGGCTGCCATTCTTTGCCGAGGGCAAGGGCGGGGTCGACGTCATCCTCGGCACGAACGGCGGCTACCTCGTCGGATTCATCGTCGCGGCGGCGTTGGTCGGCCGGCTCGCCGAGCTCGGCTGGGATCGGCGGATCGGCGGCGCGGTGGGCGCGACCCTGCTGGGCACGCTGGTGATCTACGTGATCGGCGTCCCGTGGCTCGCACAGGCCGCCCACCTCACGCCTGCGGACGCGATCGCGAAGGGCCTCGAGCCGTTCGTGGTGTTCGACACGATCAAGCTGCTGGTCGCCGCTGCGGTGTTCCCGGTGGCCTGGTGGGTCGTCGGGCGCCGGCCAAGCGAGCGCTGACGGCCACGCCGAGGCTTTTCGCGGCGTCCGGACCCCCGGCACCCGGGCCCCCGGCACCCGGCGAACCGGCACCCGGAGAAGCAGCCCCTCGAACGTCCGCACGTGGCGAAGCATCGCCGCGCGAGCGAGCGCCACGCGGACCCTCGGCCGACGACGCCGCCGGCCTGTACGGGCCGGGCTCCGAGGCCTGGCGCCTCAATCGCGAGGCGTCCCTGCTGCTCGGGGCGGGACCGCGCGCGCTGCTGCTCCAGATCGCCCACCCGCTTGTCGCGGAGGGCGTGGACCAGCACTCCGACTTCCGCGCGGACCCGTGGGCGCGGCTGTCGGGCACCCTTCGCAGCTATCTCCGGATCGTGTACGGAACCGGGACGGCGGCGCGCGCGGAGATCCGGCGCCTGAACCAGCTTCACGTTGGGGTCACGGGGCCCGTTCGGGACCCGGCGTCCGCCGCACGGTTCGGCGGCATGTACCGGGCCCGGGACGCCGACCTGTCGCTGTGGGTGCACAGCACCCTGGTCGACTCGACGCTGGCCGCCGTGGACGCGTGGCTGGAGCCGCTGTCGCCGGACCGTCGAGCCCGCTTCTACGCCGAAACCGTCCCCGTCGGCCGGCTGTTCGGCGTGCCGCAGGATCGCCTGCCGCCCGACATCGACGCCTTCGACGCCTACATGGCCGCGATGCTGGCGCCCGACGGCCCGGTCCATCCATCGGCGATCGCCCGCGAGCTGGCCGACGTGATCCTGCATCCGGAGCTGGCGCCGCTTGCCGAGCACGGCGCGATCGCGGACCAGCTGGGATGGCTCGCTCCGGCGGTCGCGAGCCTCCTGCGCCGCGTCCCCGGAGCCGCCGTCGACTGGCTGCTCGTCCCGTCGGTCGGTCTGCTTCCGGCATCGACACGGGCCGAGTACGCATTGTCCGTGGGGCCTCCGCGAACGGGTGATCGAGCGGTACCTCGTCACGGCATGGGGCGCCTGGCGGCCGCTGATCCCCGAGCGCTGGCGCTGGTTCCCGCAGGCGCTCGCGGCCGGGGCGAGGCAGACCGATCAGCCCGGCTGATCGCCTGCCGCCGCAGACGGTCCTCTCGGAACGCCCGCCACCGCGTTGGTCCATCGCGCGCAGCACCGCCCGGATCCCGTCGGTCGCCTGGATCTCCGGAAGCGGCCGGATCGGCGTCGGGCCTGGCTCCCGCGGGCCGAGCTCCAGCCCGTACCACTCGACCCCGTGCCACCGCCCCTGCTTGTAGCCGATCGCCTCGAACTCGCCGATCCGGGTGAAGCCGAGCGACCCATGAAGCGCCACGGAGCCCGGATTTGGCAGGGTGACGCCGGCCACCGCGAGGTGGAAGCCCTGGATCCGGAGGATCGCCAGCAGCGCGGTCATCGCCGCCCGGCCCAGCCCGCGCCCGGTCAACGCCTCGTCGACGTACACGGTCGTCTCAGCCGTCCAGTCGTACGCCGCCCGCTCGCGATGGCGCGAGGCATACGCGTAGGCGCGGATGGCGCCCCCGAGCTCGGCGACCAGCCACGGCGTGCGCTCGATCGTGCGCGCGATCCGGGCCGCCATCTCCGCGGCGTCGGGTGAGGCCTGCTCGAACGACACGGCGGTCGTCTCGACGTAGGGCCTGTAGATCGCGGCGCACGCCGCGCCATCGTCGGGCGTGGCCAGCCTGAGGGTTGCGGCGGCGGGATCCATCGGTGCGCTCCGTCTTCGTGCGTGGTCAGTAGAGCGTTCGTCGTCAGTAGAGCGTCGGGAAGCGGTCGCGCCACCACGTCGCGAGGTTGACCGGCGTCGCGGCGTCGAGCGCGTCGAGCAGCGTGCGCGTCTCGACCAGCCCCCAGCGGTGGTCCGCCAGGTAGCCGCGGACCGCCGTCCAGAAGTTCGCCGAGCCCATCTTCTGTCGCGCCGCCTCCAGCAGGTTGCCGCCCTGGATGTAGATCGTCTCGTAATAGCACGCGCTGGAGTAGCGGTAGATGCTCCGATCGAGCGGGGCGGTCGCACAGCGCGATGCCCGCCGCATGCCCAGCACGTACCGGGCGACGAAGTCTGCGGCGGCCTCGTCGGCGAACGGGTCACGGGCCTGATCGTTGCCCACGATCCCGTAGAACCACTGGTGGGCGATCTCGTGGGTGACGAGATACGTCAGGTTGGACGCGACCACGCCGGTCGGGATCCAGGCCACGCCGGGGCCTTCCATGCCGAAGCCGCCGGCCGACTGGACGATCTCGAGCACGGGGTAGGGGTACGGGCCGAGCCGGGCCTCGAGCTTCGACAGCGCCGTCTTCGCGGCCGCGAGCATCGCCGCAGCGGGGCCGTCCGGACGGGTCACGACCCGGACCTCCGTGTCCCCGACCGTCGCGCGGGACGTGCGGTAGTCCGCGGCGGCAGCGAGCGTGAAGTCCCGGACGTTGACGGCGCTGAAGGTCTGCGCGCGGCCGTCCTCGCTCACGGCCGTCCGGACCCCGGTCGTCGCTACGACCATCGGGACGTCGGTCCGGAGCCGGACGATGACCTGGGGGCTCACCGGGGTCACGAAGGGGTCGCCGTGGTTGGGGCGGCTGAACGGCGTCGCGCGGCTGATCCACGGGATCCAGCGGTACAGGTCGACCACGCCGTTCGCGCGCGTGAACAGCCAGTCCGACCCGCCGACGCCGGACCGGAGCGTGGCCGAGAACGGGACCACCAGGGTCGTCGTCGCGCCGTCGGGCAGGGTCCCGCCCAGCGGGACGATGAGCGTCTGGTCCTCGATCGTCGGGGTGACGGCCGACCCGTCGACGGTCACGGCGCCCAGCTTCAGGCTGCCGAGGGGTGCCATCACGGTGTTGAGCTCGAGGCGGTCGATCCCGTCGCCCGATCGGTTGGTGGCCGCGATCTGGACCGTGCCGCTCAGCGTGCGTGCCGCGACCGCGATCCGGACATCGACGAAGTAGCTGGCCCGGATCTCGACGCTCGATCGGTCGACGGTGCCCGGGACGATGGCCGTCGCGGGGCGGGGGCTTGGAGCCGGCGACGGCTCCGGGGTGGTCGTGGCGGGTGCGGGCGTCGCGCTGCGCCCGGGGCCCGGCTCCGCCGTCGGGACCGGGCTCGTCGGGGCCGCCACACTCGCGGTCGCGGACGCGAGAGCCTCGTGCGACGTCCGAGGGGCCGCCGGTCCGAGTCGCAGGACAAGGACGAAGGCCGACGCCGCCAGCCCGAGACCGACCACCGTCACCACGGCGATGCGGCGGCGCTGGCGTGTCCCCGGCATCCCCGGATCGTACTCCGGGCGCCAGGCCCCTCCGGTGGTGCGCGATACTGCGTCGATGATGTCCAGCGAGATCCGGGGTGACGGGCCCGCGCTGCTGCGCGCGGTCGAGGCGCGGCTGCCCGACCTGCGGCTGCTGACCGACTCGGTGGACCGCGAAGCCCACCGGCGCGACGAGACCGCCTACCTCCCGGCGGGTCTGCCGCTGGCCGTCGCGCTGCCCGTGGACACGGGGGAGGTCGTGCAGCTCGTTCGCCTGTGCGCGGAGCACGACGTGCCGATCGTGCCCCGTGGCGCCGGGACGGGGCTGTCCGGCGGCTCCGCCGGCATCGAAGGCGCGCTCACGATTGCGTTCACGCGCATGAACCGCGTGCTCGAGATCGACCGCGAGAACCTCACCGTCACGACCCAGCCGGGCGTCGTCAACGCGGACCTCAAGGCAGCGGTCGCGGCCGAGGGCCTGTTCTACGCGCCGGACCCGGCGTCATACGAGACGTGCACGATCGGCGGCAACCTGGGCACCAACGCAGGCGGACTGTGCTGCGTCAAGTACGGGGTGACGCGCGACGCCGTGCTCGGGCTCGAGGTGGTCATGGCCGACGCGACCGTCGTCCGGCTGGGCGGCAAGAACGTCAAGGACGTGGCGGGCTACGGCCTCATCCCGCTCCTCGTCGGCAGCCAGGGCACGCTGGGCCTGATGACCGAGGCAACGCTCCGGCTGCGGCCCACCCCGCCCCCGCGGGCGACGATGCTCGCGTTCTTCCCGACGCTCGAATCCGCGGGCGACGCGGTCGCCGGGCTGACCACGAGCGGGCTGGGTCCGGTCACCCTCGAGCTGATGGACCGGTTCACGATCCGGGCCGTTGACGACGTCCACCAGCTGGGGCTTGACCGGGATGCTGCCGCGATGCTCCTGGTCGAGTCGGACCTGCCCGGGGACGCGGGCCGCGTCGAGCTCGAGGGCGCGGAGCCGGTGTGTACCTCTGCCGGCGCCACGCTGGTCGTCCGGGCTGCTGATCCCCAGGAGGCCGAATGGCTGCGCGAAGGCCGGCGGCTTGCGTTCCGGGCGCTCGAGCACCTGGGCGTCGCCCGGATGGAGGACGTCGGCGTGCCGCGGGGCAGGATCCCGGACATGCTCCGCGCGATCGAGGCGATCTCGGAGCGGCACCGCCTCCCGGTGGGGACGTTCGGGCATGCCGGCGACGGCAACCTGCATCCGACCTTCATCCTGTCCCGCGACGACGAGGACCGGTCCGTCTCCAGGCTCGAGGCCGCCCGCCATGACCTCTACGAGGCCGCGCTATCCCTGGGGGGCACGGTGACGGGCGAGCACGGCATCGGTGCGGCACGGCGTGACTGGCTGGTGCGCCAGCGGGGCGAGGCAGCGGTTGGCGTGATGCGTTCGATCAAGCGCG
This sequence comes from uncultured Chloroflexia bacterium, assembly GCA_963772565.1. Taxonomy (GTDB): domain Bacteria; phylum Chloroflexota; class Limnocylindria; order Limnocylindrales; family CSP1-4; genus CAIXZV01. The sequence continues at coordinate 7,397 of CAVYXU010000010.1, read as the reverse complement.
CGCTCGATCCGCGCGACCTGTTGAACCCGGGACGCGTCCTGGCCTGACCGTCGGCGGTCCGGATGCGGTTGCGTGCCGGATGCGGTTTCGCGCGTGCCGGTTGGCCCGGGCCGACGGGCACACGTCCCCGGCGTTTCGGGGCCCGCCATTCGGGGACCGACGGCCCTCCACGCTGCCCGGGCTTGCGGCGAGCATATCGACCATCGCAGTCGGGAGTCCTCGCATGAGCGCCGCGGTCCACGTGCTCGTCGCTTTCGCATCGCAGAACGGTTCGACCGCCGGGATCGCCGGGACGGTCGCGGCGGAGCTTCGCGATGCCGGGCTCGAGGCAGACTGCCGGCCCGTGGCTGCGGTGACGGATCTTGCTCCGTACGACGCCGTGGTCCTCGGCAGCGGCGTGTTCGTCGTGCGCAGCGCGTCCGACGGTGGCGGGTTCATCGCCGGTCACCGCGACGAGCTTGCGCGGCGCGCGGTGTGGCTGTTCTCCTCGGGTCCGATCGGCGGCGCCGACACGATCACGATCGCGGATCAGACCGCCGCGGGTTCGCAGCCGGCCGACGAGACGCCAGTCATGCGCGTCGGCCGGGCGATCGGTGCCCGGGGCGTGGCCAGGTTCGGGCATGCACCTCCGCCCGGGGACGCGACGGACGACGACCTGTCGCCGGACGACTTGGGTGACGTCGCGCGCGTGCGGGCCTGGGCGCGATCGATCGCGTCGGCCCTGCGGCGATCGGCAAGCCCCGACGGGCGGGTTGGCGGCCGTCCCCCTCGAGACCGCGCTGCGGTCGTGACACGCTAGCGGTCGTGACACGCTAGGTGTCACGAGGGTCCGCGAGGATGCGGGCCATGGAAGCACGAATTCTCCCTCTCCCGGCGGTGGTGCCGCCCGCGTCCGCCGCGCCGCGGATGGCCGCGAACGTGCGCGTCGAGGGCGATCGCATCGTTGTCGAGCGGCTGGTGCTCGCGGATCCCGCGCTCGCCGCATCACTTGGTGAACGCGACATCGCGGACCGGCCGGCGGTCGTCGAGCGAGCGCTCCGGATCGGGCTGATCGCGCTCCAGGACGCGTCGACGTCCATGAACGTGGACGTCGTCCGCCGGGAGTTCGAGAAGCTCGTGGCACAGACCAGCGCGGTCAACGAACAGGCCGCGCGTGCCGTCGAGGAGGTTCTGCGCGCCAACTTCGCGGATGGCGACGGCCGCCTCCCGCGCACGCTCGAGCGATTCCTCGGGGACCGTGGCGCGCTCCAGAAGTTCGTCAACGAGCTGTTCGACGAGACGCGGCGCGACTCGGCCATCGGGCGGATCGGCAGCCTGCTCGGCCAGTACTTCGACGGCGATCGCTCGAAGCTCGCGAACCTGCTTGACCCGACGCGGCTCGGCTCGCCGCTGCACCAGTTCCGGCAGGAGATCGCCGAGGGGTTCCGGGGGGTCCACGAGCGGCTGACCGCGATCGAGGCTGCCGCGCGGGCACGGGCGGATGAGCGCTCCCGATCGGCCGCGAAGGGCGGCGACTTCGAGGACCTGCTCGAAGGTCTGCTCGGCGACATGGCCAGAGGCTCAGGGGACCTGCTCGATCACACCGGCAACGAGGTCGGCTCCGTGCTCGGCTCGAAGAAGGGGGACTTCGTGCTCACGCTGGACGCCCGGCTCACGCGCGGCGCCGACGTTCGGGTGGTGCTGGAGGCGAAGGACCGCGTGATGTCGCAGCGGGCGATGCGCGAGGAGCTGCGCGAGGCGCGCGAGAACCGCGGCGCGACGGTCGCGGTCGCGGTGTGGACGCCCGCGCACGCGCCCAGCGGCGTCGCACCGTTCGCGATGGTCGGCGACGACGTGCACGTGGTCGTGGACCCGGAGGCGCCGGATACGGCCTACCTCGAGGCCGCGGTTCGCCTGGCGAGGCTGCTCGCCCTGGCGCAGCTGCAGGACCGTGAGGTCGAGGTGGACGCGGCGGCGATCGGGCGCGCGCTGTCCGGCGTCCGCGAGCAGCTCGAGGCGATCCGGGCGCTCAAGAGCCAGCTGACGTCGGTATCGAACGCGACCAAGGCGGTATGGACCGGGCTCGACACCCTGCGCACCGGGATCCTCGCCCGGGTCGCGGACGCGGAGGCCGAGCTCCGGCTCGGCGAGACGGAGTAGCGATCCCACAGGAGTACCATCGCGACCAGGCCGGAGTGGGACTGCGGGGCTAGCCCGTGGGGTGACCACGGGGTCCTACACCTGGGCACCGGCACGGGCGACCCTTGGGGTCCCGGCGGTGACCGTGTGCCCGCTGGCCAAGCAAACAGGACTCAGGGACCGCCATGCGCCGCACCGCCGCCGCACTCGCGCTCGTCTTTGCCGCGTTGACGGCCGCGCCGGCCGGATCGGCCGCCGCGTCGACCCGCGCGACGCTCGCCCCCCTTCGCCTGCCGTCTCCTGCCGCAACGGCCGCTGCGAAGGCCTCCGGGCTCGACAACGCCGACCGGTGGATCGTGGTGGTCAAGGCTGGCAAGGACGTGGGTCGCGCGGCGGGTCACGCACGCGGGCTGGGCGCGTCGCCCGACCACACGTTTACGAACGCCGTTCACGGGTATGCGGCGAAGCTCGACGCCGCTCAGCTGGACGTCGTCCGGCGTGACCCGGACGTCGCCATGGTGGTCGCGGACGATGTCGTCTCGATCCAGGGCCAGTCCGTCCCCACGGGGGTCCAGCGCATCTCGGGGCTGCGATCGCCGATCGCGAAGATCGATGGTGTCGATGAGCGGGTCGATGCCGATGTCGCGATCGTCGACACCGGGATCGACAGGACGCACCCGGATCTGAACGTGGTCGGCGGCATCAACTGCTCGACCAGCGACTCGACTGCCTGGTATGACAGCAACGGGCACGGAACCCATGTCGCGGGCACGGTTGGCGCGCTGGACAACGGTATTGGCGTGGTGGGCGTAGCGCCCGGCGTCCGCCTGTGGGCGGTGCGGATCCTCGACAAGGCCGGCAACGGCCTGCTCTCGTGGTACGTCTGCGGCCTCGACTGGATCGCGTCACAGCACGACCCGCTCGATGACACCCGCCCGCTGTTCGAGGCCGTGAACATGTCGGTCGCCAAGCCCGGGTCCGACGACCGCGCGTGCGGCACCGTCAACAACGACATCCTCCACGCTGCGATCTGCCGGCTCGTCGCAACGGGGGTCACCGTCGTGGCGGCCGCCGGCAACAACTCGTTCAACGCCTCGCGCATGGTGCCGGCCAGCTACGACGAGGTGATCACCGTCTCCGCGCTGGCCGACACCGACGGTCAGCCGGGCGGGTTCGGCGGTCACGCCTGCTACTCGTGGGGGACGTACGACAAGGACGACACGTTCGCCGATTTCTCCAACTACGGCGCGGACGTGGACCTGATCGCGCCCGGCAAGTGCATCCGCTCGACGCTGCCGAACAACTCGTACGGGTACCTGTCCGGGACGTCGATGGCGGCGCCACTGGTGACCGGTGCGGTCGCCCTCTACAAGTCTTCGCGCCCGCTGGCCACCCCGAGCGACGTCAAGGCGGCGCTCCAGGCGATGGGCAACCTCGACTGGAATACCGCCACGGATCCGCGACTCCCACCACGAGCCGTTGCTCGACGTGTCCCGGATCGTGCCGCTGGGCGACTATGCCCTCGCCGCCGCCGTCCCGGATGGCCTCCTGCCATGGCCCGGGATGTCCTTCCAGGTCCCGATCGATGTCATCCGTGCCGAGGACTTCACAGATCCGGTAGACATCACGGCCGACGTGCCGGAGGCCCTGACCGGTGTTGTCGGACCCTCCGATATCGCCAGTGAGACATCGGCCGCGGCGACGCTCACGGTGACCGTCCCGGCCGATGCGCCGATCGCCAGCTATCCGATCACGATCCATGGTCGCTCCGGGGACCGCGACCGGACCACACGCCTCACGATCGCCGTCACTCCGGTCCCGACCACCCGCTACGCCGGTCGCCGACCGCTTCGCCACCGGGGCGGCCGTCAGCGCCCACACCTTCAGCCCCGGGGTGGACGTCGCCTATATCGCCACTGCCTACAACTTCCCCGATGCCCTCGCCGGGGCCGCCGCCGCAGGCACGATCAAAGGCCCGGTGCTCCTGGTCGCGCCCACAGGGGCCATCAACGCCTCGACCGCCACCGAGCTCACAAGACTCAAGCCTGCCAAGATCATCGTGCTGGGCTCCACCGGCGTGGTCTCGGCCCAGGTGATGACGGACCTTGCCCGGTACACCGCAGGCACGGTCGTCCGCTACTGCCGGTCCCGACCGCTTTGCCACCGCGGCCGCCGTCAGCGCCCACACCTTCAGCCCGGGTGTCGGACGTCGCCTACATCGCGACCGCCTACAACTTCCCCGATGCCCTCGCCGGGGCCGCCGCCGCAGGCACGATCACGGGCCCGGTGCTCCTGGTCGCGCCCACAGGGGCCATCAACCCGTCCACCGCGACCGAGCTCACAAGACTCAAGCCTGCCAAGATCATCGTGCTGGGCTCCACCGGCGTGGTCTCGGCCCAGGTGATGACGGACCTTGCCCGGTACACCACGGGCACGGTCGTCCGCTACGCCGGTCCCGACCGCTTTGCCACCGCGGCCGCCGTCAGCGCCCACACCTTCAGCCCGGGTGTCGGACGTCGCCTATATCGCGACTGCCTACAACTTCCCCGATGCCCTCGCCGGGGCCGCCGCCGCAGGCACGCTCGCGGGCCCGGTGCTCCTGGTCGCTCCCACAGGGGCCATCAACGCCGCCACCGCGACCGAGCTCAAGAGGCTCCGGCCCAAGCAGATCATCGTGCTCGGCGGGACGAGCGTTGTGAGCGACTCGGTGATGACCGCAGCACGCGCCGCCGCGCTCCCGTAACGACCCGGCCCATCGGACACGCGCCTGCGGGAGCGCCGCGGGTCGCGGCCGAGGGAGCCCTTGCAGGCGGATGGTAGGTTTACGTCCCGATTGTGGGAGCGCGGCGCTGCCGCTCTTCTGAACCGCCAAACGCGAGGATCGAACAGACCGTGGCGCGCTCGATGTGGAAGGGGGCCATCCAGTTCGGACTGGTCACCATCCCGGTGAAGCTCTACACCGCGACCGAATCCGACTACGCGATCCGGTTCAACATGCTGCACGAGACCGACCTGTCGAGGATCCAGATGAAGGTCTGGTGTCCCGAGGACGAGAAGGTCATCTCGCGGGGCGAGACCGTCAAGGGTTACGAGTACGCGCCCGACCAGTACGTCGTGATCACGGACGAGGACCTGGAGAAGGTCCCGCTCAAGACCGTGCGCTCGATCGAGATCGAGCAGTTCGCTCCCCGCGACGCCGCGACGGCCGAGCATTCCAAGTTCACCCGCCAGGCGTACTTCATCGAGCCCGACAAGATCGGCCGCAAGGCCTTCTACCTGCTGCGCCAGGTGCTCACGGAGCGCAACCTCACCGCCATCTGCAAGGTCGTGATCCGGGACCGCGAAGCGCTGGCAGCACTGGACCCGTTCGAGAGCACGATGCTCCTGACCACGCTCCACTGGCCCGACGAGATCCGGTCGGCCAAGGAGCTCGACCTCCCCGCCGAGGAGTTCGAGTTCAAACCGGCGGAGATCACGATGGCCGAGCAGCTGGTCGAGGCGATGACCGAGGCGTTTGATCCGTCGCGCTACAAGGACGAGTACCGCGAGGCGCTGCTCAAGGTGATCGAGGCCAAGGTCGAGGGTCAGGAGATCGCCACGCCCGCGCCGGTCGAGGAGAGCACCAGCCTGGTCGACCTGATGAAGCTGCTCGAGGCGAGCGTCAAGGCCGCGACCGACCAGAAGGCGAAGGACACGCCGGCGCCCGTCTCGGTGGCCGATGCAAAGCAGGCACGTGCGTCACGGCGCGCCAAGGCTGCGGAGGACGCCACGGCCGACGCTGCCGCCGAGAGCGCCGATGCCGCTGCGCGTCCGGCCCGGCGCCGCAAGAGCGCCTGACCCGAGCAAATCGGCGGTCCGGCGGGTTCAGGCCCTACCAGAGCCGCAGCTGGTCCGTCCGACGGAGCCACGCCACGCTCGTCGCCGCGAGCACCAGCCCGATGGCGCCGTAGATCGCCTGGAGGAACGAGAACTCGGGCATGACCACGAGCTGGACCCCGATCCAGATCGCCAGCCCGGCGCCGAACACGCCAGTCAGCCACGGCGCCGTCCAGTGCCGGACCAGCGTGAGCCCGGCGACGACCAGCATCCCGAAGCCATTCATGAGCAGCAGGTAGATGCCCGGGACCAGGTACGACCCGAACGGCGTTGCCTCGATCCAGCCGGGGGTGAAGCCGACGCCTGCTCCGGTCGGGTCCGTGATCAGCATGATGCCGACGGGAATGGCGCCGGCCGCGGTCAACAGCTCGAGGGCCGCGGCGATCCAGGCGAATCGGGGCCGCGTGATCGGACGCGCAATGGGCAGCAGCTGGGCGTGCATCGTGTCCTCTGGATGAGCCGGCGGCGCCGGATTCGCGACGAGTTTCGCGGCAGCCCGACGCGTCGCCATCCGCCATCGGTCACCTGCGAGAGTGACCACGGCATACTCCGCCCATGCCGTTGGACGAGTACCGCCGGAAGCGGGACTTCGCAAAGACGCCGGAGCCCGCGCCGGGTGGGGAGGCCACGGGCCGGGCCGGGCCGTCGACCGAGCCCGGTGCGCTCCGAGCCCGGCGGCGGTTCGTCGTGCAACGGCACCGCGCGACACGGCTCCACTACGACGTCCGGCTCGAGGTCGATGGCGTCCTCGTCTCGTGGGCCGTGCCCAAGGGTCCGACGCTGGATCCCGCCGCGCGACGGATGGCGATCCATGTCGAGGACCATCCGATCGAGTACTTCGACTTCGAGGGCGTGATCCCCGCCCGCCAGTACGGCGCGGGCGACGTGATCGTGTGGGACTGGGGCACCTGGGAGCCCGAGGCAGAGACCCCGGACCCGGTCGCCGCCATCGAGCAGGGCGAGCTCAAGTTCCGCGCCGAGGGACAGAAGATCCGCGGCAGGTTCACCATCGTGCGAACGTCACGTCGTCCGGGCGCCGCGCCCCGAACCGCGTTCGAGGATGACGAGGGCGAGCAGTGGCTGCTGATCCACAAGCGTGACGAGCACGCGGTGCCGGGCTGGGATGCCGAGGACCACCCGCAGAGCGTGAAGTCGGGCCGCACCAACGACGATGTCAAGGTGAACGCCCCCGCGATCTGGGTCTCGGAGGCACCCGCCGCAACGGCCGGGATCGACCTCGGCGCGGCCCGCGAGGCGCCGATTCCGCGCTACATCGAGCCGATGAAGGCGACCCTGGCCACGAAGGCGTTCCGGGACGACGACTGGCTGTTCGAGATCAAGTGGGACGGCTACCGGGTCGAGGCCGTCGTGCGTGACGCCGGTGTCAACCTGTTCACCCGGCA
>CAVYXU010000009.1:0-12240 GCA_963772565.1 uncultured Chloroflexia bacterium | reverse complement strand
CGTCGGCCGCGAGACCTGGCAGGAACGCCGGCATCGCGTGGGCAAAGGAGCCGGACGGTCGAGGATGGACGCCGATCTTCGAGGGCAGGTCGGCCGGCCCGGTCAGGCCGCGCAGCGTGATCTCCGCAAGCGAGAGTCGCTCGGGCAGCGCGGGCATGGCCGCGCTGACATCGGCGGACGAAAGGTAGCGAAGCGGCGGCAACGTGCTCATCAGTCCCGAGTGTAGGCGCCCCGGCCGATCGGGCGCGTGGTGGGACTCGGCCTGCGCGTCGCGGGGATCCGGCCCGCGCGTCGGCGCCCGGTTCGGTACCTTGAAACCGTGAACATCGCGCAGAGCCTCGAAAACCTCAAGCTCGAGCAGGACGCCATCGTCCTGTACGACGCGCTCGCGGCCATCGAGAAGGATGGGCGTCGAGCGGCCGCATTTCGCCGGATCGCGAGCAACGAGCGGCGGCATGCCGATATCTGGGCGAATCGCCTCGCGGAGCTGGGGGCCACGGTTCCGCCGCCCGGCCGTCCACGCGCCCGAATCCGGCTCATCATCCTGCTGGCCCGGGGCTTCGGGACCCGTGCCGTGTCCGACCTGGTCAAGGCGCTGGAGGGCGACGAAGAGGCCGTCTACGCAGACCAGGAGCAGGCGCCCGAGATCGAGGCGATCGCCGCCGACGAGCGCGAGCACGCAGAGATCTGGAAGCGCCTCGACGCGGACGGCGAGCTGGGGAAGGGACGCGCTCGGAGCGCGCGCGCGACCAACGCGGAAGCGACTGTTCGATCGTCCGAGCACCCGACGGTCGAGACAAATGCGCCCGACGCGGCCGGGACGATCGCGGGCGGCGAACGATGGCATCGCAGCGCCCGTTCCGGGACGCTCCGCGCCAGCATCTTCGGGGTATCGGATGGGCTGGTCTCCAACCTGTCGTTGGTCATGGGCGTGGCCGGCGCCTCGGGCCAGAGCGGCTTCATCCTGCTGGCGGGTATCGCTGGGCTGCTCGCCGGCGCGTGCAGCATGGCGGCGGGGGAGTACATCTCGATGCAGAGCCAGCGCGAGCTGTTCGAGCGCCAGATCGAGCTCGAGCGCGCCGAGCTCGAGGCGATGCCCGGGGAGGAGCAGAAGGAGCTCGCGGCGCTGTACGTGGCCAAGGGCTTTCCGCGAGCCGAGGCCGAGCAAGTCGCCGCACGGATGTTCGAGGATCCGGAGACGGCGCTCGATGCCCTCGTCCGCGAGGAGCTGGGGCTGGATCCCGATGAGCTGGGTTCGCCCTGGGGCGCCGCCGCCGGATCGTTCCTCGCGTTCTGCGCGGGGGCGAGCGTCCCGGTGATCCCGTACCTGTTCGGGGGCGGAACGGTGATCTTCTTCGCCAGCTTCGGATTCAGCCTGGTTGCACTGTTCGGCGTTGGGGCGGCCGTGAGCCTGCTGACCGGCCGGAGCCTCCTGTTCTCGGGCTTCCGGCAGCTGGGCATCGGCGCGGCCGCGGCTGCCGTGACGTACGTGGTTGGCACGGTCATCGGTGTCGGCGTCGCGGGATGACGGACACCCAGCTTGCGCGGCGGTTGCGCGACGAGGGACTCGAGGCCGATGCCTGGTCCAACGGTCCGGACGACCGGTACCCGCCTCACGAACACGCCTACGACAAGGTGCTGGTGTGCTCGGCTGGCTCGATCCGGTTCGGTCTCCCGGCGATGGGGGCCACGGAGACGCTCGGCGTGGGCGACCGGCTGGACCTGCCGGCAGGCACCGCGCACGACGCGCTCGTCGGACCGGAGGGCGTCACGTGCCTGGAGGCGCATCTGCCCGCGGGCCGGCTTGGGGAGCTGCGACGCGTGGCGGCGGGAGACTGGTAGGCGGGTCCGCCGGATATGACGACGCCCCGGTCGAGACCGAGGCGTTTCGTCGGGTAGGCTGGGAACCGCGATCAGTGGCGGCCGAGCGCTGCCCAGAGGAACGGATTGTCGTGCGGGTCGTTATAGCCTCGCGGCTCCTCGGCGCTCAGCACGATGCTGATCATCGAGAACAGCGCGAGGAGCGCGAATACGGCAACGATGACCATCTTCATGCACCTTTCGCTGCGAGGATTGCCGCGGACCTTGGGGGTCCCGCCGGCTTGTCCGGCGGGGTCGGCATCCAGATGCCCCTTGCGTTGTCGAGTATACCTAAGAATCATAGGCCTAGCAATTCAATCACCTAACGAATAGGTACCATATGACCCAGGACGTGCCTCTCAGCAAGACCGATGCGCGGGTGTTGACCATTCTGCAGGCGGATGGCCGCCGGTCCTACGCGGACCTCGGCTCGGACCTTGGAATGGCTGGACCGTCGGCGCACGAGCGCGTCAAGAAGCTCGAGGCCCGGGGCGTGATCCGCGGCTACGCGGCGCGCGTCGATCCCGCCGCCGTGGGGCTCAGCGTGCTCGCCTTCACCTGGGTCACCCAGGCGCCGGGGACGATCGTCACGGATCTCACCCCCGACTTCGCGGAGATCCCCGAGATCGAGGAGTGCCATCACATGGCGGGCGAGGCGGATTACCTGCTCAAGATCCGGACGAGCGACATGGATCACCTGGAGCGGGCCGTGCGCGCCGTCCAGACCACCCGTCACGTGTTCTCCACGGAGACCGACGTGGTGTTCACCACCGGGTTCGAGGGCCGGCCCCTGCCGCTGGAACAGACGGACGCCGATCCGCTCGAAACCGGCAGCGAGCGGCGTACGTAAGAGATGTCGGAGCGCCGGGAGGGCGGGGCCGATGAGGCCACCCTCGTCCAGGCTGTGGCTACCGGCTCGGAGGAGGCCCTCGCGGCGCTCTACGACCGGCACGCCGGCGGCATCCACGCCGTTGCGCTCCGGCTGACGCGCGATCGACAGATCGCCGAGGAGGTGGTGCAGGAGACGTTCCTCGCCCTCTGGAACCGCGCCGAGATGTTCGACCCGGCCGTGGCCTCGCTGGCCACCTGGCTTCGAGCGATCGCGCGCAATCGAACCGTCGATCGTCTGCGTGCAGCGGGTCGGCGGCCTTCGCTCGTCTCGCTTCCCGGCTACGCCGATGCGGACGATGCCGACGCCGGGTTCGAGCGCCTGTCGCCGGACGCCGTCGTGCTCGGAGGTGCGGCACCCGAGCCGGGGCCGGAAGCGGCCGCCGAATCTGCAGCGGTGCGAGCCGCGATCGAGCTGGCCCTTGCCGGGATGACGGAGCCGGAGCGAGGCGTCATCCTGCTGGCGTATCGGGACGGGCTGACCCAGTCAGAGATCGCCGAGCGGCTCGGATGGCCGCTCGGGACGGTGAAGACGCGGACTCGCCGAGCGCTGGCACACCTGCGCGAGGCACTGGAAGGGGATGACGGGCCGGCCGGGGCCGGACGGGCGTCCCGCGAGATGGATGGACATGGAACACGCTGAGGCGCTGGAGCGGATCGAGATCGCCGCGGTCGAGCCGCTGGGGCTCGAGCGGCTGATGGCCGGCGACACGCCCGACGGCGCAGCCGTCGCCGGGCACCTTGCCGGCTGTCCGTCGTGCACGGCCGAGCTGGACAGGATCCGAAGGACCGCCACGATCGCGCGCGAGGTCATCGCGGCGCAACCCGACCCGGCGCTCCGCGAACGGACGCTGACGCTCGTCCATGCCGTCGGACGTGAGCGCCCGGGTGCCGCAGGGCCCGTCGGCGCGCCAACTCGCGTCGTGCCGGCGACGACCGTGCCAGCGGCGGCCGTGCCGGGCCGACCGTCCCGTCGCATCCCCCGACTCGCGTGGGCGGCCGGCTTGGCGGCCGCTCTGGTCGTCGCAGGCGCAATCGGGCTCACTGCCGGGGGCGCCTCCCGGGATGGCTCGATCGCGAGCAGGGACCGCGAGATCAGCGTGCTCCGTCAGGCGACGACCATGACCATGCGGATCGAGTCCCAGCCGGATGCGCGGTCGGTGCCGCTTGCCGCGACGGCTGCCGGCAGCGGAGCCGCTGGCTCGCTGGCCTTCTCACCTGCGACCGGCGACCTGGTGGTGGTCGCGACCGGGCTCCCCGTGGAGGGTGCGGGCCAGGAGTACGGCTGCTGGGTGGAGGTCAATGGGGAGCGACGGCGACTCGGCCGCATGTACTGGGGCGGGGACATCGCATCGTGGGCCGGTCCGGCCGCCGGGCTCGCGGATCTCCCGCCGGGGACCGTGTTCGGCGTGTCACTGGGACCGGCGGGCGGCGGCACGGACGCAACCCCGGTGCTGACCGGCAGGCTCTGAGCCGGCGGTCCGCAGCCCGTCGCGCCGCCTTGCCCTACTCGCGCCGCTCGCCGCCGCTCGCCGCCGCTCGCGTTTGACCCACTCGCCCCACTCGTTGACTCACGTCACGCGTCAATTCGGCCCTCCGGCACGCGCTTCCGGCCCGTAACGCCCTCTTCGGGCCCGGATCGGCCAGGCTGGTCCTTGATTTGACGCACCCGGTGAGTCGCGGCGCGGCACGCGGCACGCGGCACGCACCCGGTGAGTCGCGGCGCGGCACGCGGCACGCGGCACGCACCCGGTGAGTCGCGGCGCGGCACGCGGCACGCGGCACGCACCCGGTGAGTCGCGGCGCGGCGCGCGGAGGGCACTGTTGAGAGCCCGGACCGCCCATCGGAACTCAGCGACCGGCCATCAGTCTGGGATCAGTCGCCCGCCGCACGCCAGGTAACGGCCGGCAGCCACGACGATGCGGTCAGGACGAGGGGTCGGTCCCGGGGGGCATGACCGCCGCCGGCTGGTCGCCGTCCGCCACCCGGCGGTCGCCGTCCGCCGCCCGCTGGTGGGCGGGCGCCTCGAGGTCCGCGCGCGGATCGTCGACCGCGGTCGCGACGACAACGGTCGGCTCCTCGACGACTGACTGACCCTCGCCGGGTCCGAGCTCGTCCGGATCCACCAAGGCATCCGGCGGCGGGAACCCGAGGTACCTGCGGTGCGCCTGGAGCACGTCGCGGGCGACGTCGCCATCCACGGCCTCGCGCTGGAGCAGACGCGCGATCCAGGCCGCCTCCGCGGCGAGCTCGTCATCGCCGATCTCGCGCTCCCGACGGGTCGAGTCGGCCAGGACGAGCCAGGTGAGCGCGCCGCCGGCGATGAGGCCGACGATCAGCAGCCACCAGTTGAACTCGGCGCTCACCGGGATCTCGCGAATCGGCGCATCGAACAGGCGTGCATCGGGCCCGAGGATACTCGACGCAGGCACCGGCCGTGATCGGGCTACACTGCGCCGCAATGCCGCCGCTGCCGTTCGCCGTGTCCATCCCCCTGGCCGCCCTCGTGTCCGTCCTGGCCGTGATCTCCTGGACCCCCGAGCCGATTGCGCTCCACATCGGACCCGTCCCGGTGTTCTGGTACGGCGTCTGCTACGCGGTGGGGATCGCGGCGAGCTACGTGACGATCACGCGCGAGGCGCGCCGGCGGGGTCTCGACGCCCGGCTGGTGGACAACGGCATCATCATCGTCGCGGTCGCTGCGTTGTTCGGCGGCCGGATGTACCACGTCATCGACCAGTGGCGCCTGTACCAGGACGACCTGCTCAAGATCGTGCTGCCGCCGTACACGGGCCTCGGGGTCTACGGCGGGATCTTCACCGGCGTGCTTGCGGCGTGGTTCCTCACGCGGCGCTGGAAGCAGTCCTTCTGGCGATGGGCGGACGTCATCGCTCCCGGGCTGTTCGTGATGCAGGCGATCGGGCGCTGGGGCAACTTCTTCAACCAGGAGCTGTACGGGCCGCCGACCACTGCACCGTGGGGGATCGCGATCGATTGCGCCCACCGGGTCGTTGACTACCCGTGCGACACCTACCCGGCGGCAACGACGGCGTTCCATCCACTGTTCCTGTACGAGTCGCTGAGCGGCGTGGTCGGGGCGATTGCGCTGCTGTGGATCGCGCGACGGTACGGGCGGCGCATGCGTCCGGGTGATCTCCTGCTCATCTTCTTCATCTGGTACGCCGTGGTCCGGATGGCGCTGGAGACGCTGCGAACCGGGAACTGGACGTTCTTCGGGGTGCCGACAGCGATCGTGATCTCGCTCGTTGCGATTGCCGGCTCGCTGATCGTGCTGGCGATCCGGCATCGACCCGGTGCGGCGGACGCAGACCGGTGGGGTGATCCGCCCGAGTCCGAGGATGACGACGACTGGGTCGAGGTCGATGACGACGACGGCGATGAGGCCGAGGTCGAGGACGGCGAGGACGACTACGACGACGACGACGACGACGACGAGGGCGACGACGGCGGCGATGAACACGACGACGGCCGGGGACCCGGCGCCGGCGGGGGACCCGGCGCCGATGGGCGATCCACAGCCGACGTCTGACCCGGCTGCCGGCCAGCACGCCGCCGGCGAGCACGCCGCCGGCGAGCACGCCGCAACCGCCGATCGGCCTGCCCCACCGTCCTCCGAAACTTCATCGACGGTCCCGCGCCGGCGGCCGCCCCCCGGGCGGATCGCCCCGGAGGCCATGGCGGCTGCCCGCGGTGGTGCCCGCGAGGGCCTTGCCTGGCTGGGTCGCGCTCCCGAGTCGCGGGCCTCGCTGCTCTACCGCGTCATCCGCCTGATCGCCCGGTTCCTGCTTTTGGGCGTGTTCCGCTTCCGGATCGACACTTCCGGCCAGGAGCACCTGCCGCGGACCGGCGGCTACTTCCTGATCGCCGCGGCCCATCGCGGCTGGATGGACCCGTTCGTGGCGATGCACGCCGTCCCTGCCGAGCCGCGCTGCTGGTTCCTGGGCTCGGCGCCGTCCACGTTCACCGCCCGATGGCGCGAGGTCCTCATCCACAGGCTCGGCGGCCTGCTGCCCGTGTGGCGTGGCGGTATCGGGATCGACCACCACGTGGCGTCGGCCGAGGCGGTGATCCGCAACGGCGGGGTGTTCGTCCAGATGCCGGAGGGCACCGTCAGCGGCCCGCCCGGCCGGATCGGACCGTTTCGCAACGGAGCCGCGCTGATCGCATTGCGGACTGGCGCGCCGATCGTGCTGCTGGCCATCGCCGGCACGGAGGAGCTGTACATCGGGCGCCGGATGGCCTCCCGTGTCCTGCCGCCGACGACGGTCCGTGACCTGCTCGGGGAGAGGTGGGACGGCGTCCTGCCAGCGGCGGGCTCGCGCGACGAGCTGGATCTCGCCCGCAGGCTCACGGCCGCGTTCGAGGAGCGCCTCCGGCCCGTTGTGGAGGCGATGTACCCGGGCACGGTGGACCCGCCCGGGCGGCCCCGCCGTCTGCGCCGGCGACTGACGTGGCTGTTCCTGCGACCCGGGCGCCTCGACCGGGACCTTCGGGGCTAGGCGCCGCGTCGTGGGCTCCGGGACGACCCCCGACCCGCCGGGTATGCTCCGGCGGATGCAGTACGCCGAATCGATCATTGACCTCGTGGGAAACACGCCCTTGGTGCGGATTTCGCGGCTGACTCGCGACCTGGGTCCGGCGGACCGCCAGCCCCTGCTGCTGGCCAAGCTCGAGATGCTCAACCCCGGCGGCTCGGTCAAGGACCGGATCGGTCTGCCGATGATCGAAGCGGCCGAGCGGGCGGGACTGCTCAAGCCAGGCGGCACGATCATCGAGCCGACGTCCGGCAACACCGGCCATGGCCTTGCGATCGCGGCCGTGCTCAAGGGCTACCGCTGCATCTTCGTCATGGCGGACAAGCAATCGGCGGAGAAGCAGGCTCTCCTGCGCGCGTACGGAGCCGAGGTCGTCCTGTGCCCCACCAACGTGCACCCCGAGTCCCCGGAGAGCTACTACTCGGTCGCCGCACGGCTCGCCCGGGACATCCCCGGTGCGTTCAAGCCGGACCAGTACTGGAACATCGAGAACCCGGCGGCGCACGAGCGAACGACCGGGCCTGAGGTCTGGGCCCAGACCGACGGCCGGATCACCCACCTGGTGGCGTCGGCGGGAACGGGTGGGACGATCTCGGGAGCCGGCCATTTCCTCAAGGCGCAGAACCCGGGCATCCGGATCGTGGGCGCCGACCCCGAGGGGAGCGTTCTGTCCGGCGATGCCGCGCGTCCGTACCTGACCGAGGGCGTCGGCGAGGACTTCCTGCCCGGCACCCACGACCCGGCCGTGGTCGACCGGTGGGTCCGGGTCTCGGACCGGGACGCATTCGCCATGGCGCGCCGGATCACCCGCGAGGAGGGGATCCTCGCCGGCGAGTCGTGCGGGACCGCGATGCTGGCCGCGCTCGACGAGGTCGGCCGGATCATGCGCGAGGAGCCCGACGCTGCGGCCGAGGCGGTGGTGGTCGTGCTGCTGCCCGACGGCGGCCGCAACTACCTGTCCAAGCTCTACAACGACGAGTGGATGCGGGCGAACGGCCTGCTGACGGCGAGCGGCGCCGTGACGCGCGTGTCGGAGCTGCTCCGCGAGCGGCACCACGGGGATGACATCCCGGACGTCGTCCTGGCCCGGACCACCGACCGCGTGGGTGAGGCCATCGAGCTGTTGCAGCGGTTCGGGATCAGCCAGCTGCCGGTGTCCGAACAGTCGGAGGGCAACGAGCTCGGCGGGATCGTCGGCTCCGTGAGCGAGCGCGGCCTGCTCGAGCGCGCCTACCGGAACCCCGAGGTCGTCGGGCGGACCGTGGGCGAGGTGATGGACCGTCCGCTGCCAACGCTCGACGTCTCGGCATCGGTGGATGAGGCGTTTGCAATCCTCACGGACGAGGCGCCGGGCCTGCTCGCCGTGCGCGCCGGCCGGCCCGCCGGCGTGGTGACCAAGCTGGACCTGCTGGAGCACCTCGCGCACCGCAAGGGGTAGCGCCGCCCGGCGCAGCACGGACGCGCGGGTGCGCGGCGCACTCCCGCCCGGACGCGGCGCCGCTCCGGCCCCGCGCGGACGCGCTCCGGTCCCGGACGCCCGTGCGATGATCGCGGCATGCATGACGCCGACCGTCGTGACTCCTTCGAGACCCGCGCCGTCCACGCGGGCCAGGAGCCCGACGAGCTGACCGGTGCGGTCGCTCCGCCGATCTACCAGACCTCGACCTACGCGCAGGACGGCGTGGGGCGCCCGCGGCACGGCTACGAATACGCGCGCACCCAGAACCCGACGCGGGAACGGCTCGAGCGTGCGGTCGCGAACCTCGAAGGTGGCCGTCACGGGATCGCGTTTGCGAGCGGCTCGGCGGCGACGGCCGCGATCGCCCAGCTCGCCGCTGCGGGCGAGGAGATCCTGGTCGGCGACGACGTCTACGGCGGCACGTTCCGCTACTTCGAGCGCGTCCACCGGCCGGCGGGATCCGGGCGCGCCCGGTACGTGGACCTGGCCGGCAAGCCGGAGGCAGCGTGGGAGGGGCTCAACGAGCGGACCCGCCTGGTCTGGTTCGAGACGCCGACCAACCCCCTGCTCAAGGTCACCGACATCGCGGCCGTCACCGCCGCGATCGGGGAGTGGGCCACGCAGGCGGGCACGCCGCGGCCACGGCTGGTCGTCGACAACACGTTCGCGTCACCGGCGCTCCAGCGGCCGCTCGAGCTCGGGGCGGACGTCGTGCTCCACTCGGCGACGAAGTACCTCGCCGGTCACTCCGACACGGTCGTCGGGGTCGCGGTCACCAACGATGACGATGTCGCGGAGCGGCTGCGGTTCCTCCAGAACGCGATGGGCGCTGTCCCCGGCCCGTTCGACTGCTTCCTCGTCCTGCGCGGCCTCCGGACGCTCGCCCTGCGCATGGAACGCCACTCCGTGAACGCGATGGCCGTCGCCCAATTCCTGGCGGGCCGGGCGGACGTCGGCTCGGTGCGCTACCCGGGGCTCGCCGACGGACCGCACGCACATCCGCAGGCTGCGGTTGCAGCCCGCCAGATGGGGCTGGGCGCCCAGCCGGCGTTCGGGGGCATGGTGTCGTTCCTGCCGGCGCCCGGTGGCCGCCACGGGCGAACCGCGCCCGAACGCGCGACAAGCGTGTGCGAGACCACGCGCCTGTTCACGCTGGCCGAATCCCTGGGCGGGGTGGAGTCGCTGATCGAGCTGCCCGCGGCCATGACCCATGCGTCGGTGGCGTCGTCCCCGCTCGAGGTGGATCCCGCGCTGGTGCGGCTCTCGGTCGGCATCGAGGCCGCGGACGACCTGATCGAGGACCTCGCGAAAGCCCTCGACCACGCCTGACGGCCGCCGCGCTCACGCCGGCCGCTCCCGGCCGCCGGACACGCGCCGGCGCTCGACGGAGCATGGCCGCGGCGCCGCGGTGGCGCCCGCATTTCTGCTCTTGACGAGAGTGTGCGCGTGCGTGACGATGACTACATCGCATTCCGATGTAGGTGACTCGTGACGTGACCCGTGACCTGCTCCGCAGCCAGCTGCTCAAGGGCGCGATGGCGTACCTCGTGCTCTCGGTGCTGGGCGAGGGCGAGCTGTACGGCTACCAGATCGCCGCCCTGATCCGCGAGCGGAGCCAGGGAACGTTCGCACCCAGCGAGGGCTCGCTCTATCCCACATTGCACCGGCTGGAGACCGACGGAGCCCTGACCGCGACGTGGCGGGCGGGCGAGCGTGGACCGCGGCGCCGCTGGTACCGCATCACCCCGGCGGGGATCGCGATGCTCGCGAGCCACGCCCGTGAATGGGACGACTTCCGCGGCGCGGTCGCCCGCGTCTCGGGCACGCTGCCGGAGGCGTCCGGTGCCTGAAGCCCGTGATCGGGATCGCTTCCTGTCCGAGGTCGGCGCACGGCTGGACCTTCCGGTACCGATCGCCTCGGACGTGCTTGAGGAGCTGGCGGGCCACCTCGACGACGCGGCCGCTGCCCTGCGGGCGTCCGGCTACGAGGCCGGTGACGCGGACCGGCGTGCGATCCGGCAGCTGGGCGATCCGCGGCATCTCGCCGGCGCCCTGAGCAGCGCCCATCGCCGCCGGCGGCGGCTGTTGGCGGCGGTCGGCGGCGGGGTACGGGTCGTGCTGGTCGAGGGGATCCGGACGTATCTGTTCGCGGTCCTGGTCCTTGCGCTTGCCTCGATCCTGGCCATGCCGATTGCCTCGGCCGTGCTCCATGCCATGGGCAGGTCGACATCCAGCTATTTCGGTGGGCCGGTGGGCAGCCTCGTCACCGTCGCCGGCGTCGTCCTCGGGATGGCCTACCTGGGCTGGATCGTGCCCGCGCGCATTGCCGCTCCTGCCGTCCGCTCCGTGCGTGGCGTTCGCCGGGCGGTCGCGGCGTTGGGCGTCGTGATCGGCTCGGCGGCCCTCTGGCTGCTCGTCCCGCTGGCCATGGACCCGGTCCTGGCCATCGGCCTGCCCCTGGCGCCGGTGGCGTTCGCCGTTGCGGCGTTCCGGGCTCCCGAACGCCCGACCGTCTGGGTCGGGTTCATGCCTGCCGCGGTGCTGGCCGTCGTCCTTGTCATCCCGATGACGCTGGTTGCCCTGGCCACCACCACCGACTCCGAGCACGGCGGCTGGATGGCCGACACGTCGCCGATCGGGGCGACACCCGCGGCGACCGACGTGGCGAACTCCAGCGTCCAGGCATCGTGGTGGTGGGCCGGCGACGGTCAGAAGGGGGTCAGCGTCGAGCTCGGGCCCGCGGAAGCCGTCCTGCTGGCCCGCTACCCGACGTTGCAGGTCGAGGTCTGGCCCGCGGCCGACGTTGACGGCGTGGTCCGGTTCGGAGTCGCGCCGCTCCTCGTCGTCTCGGCTCCCAGCGATCCTGTGATCGACCTGTCGTGGGCCATGCCGCGCCCGCGGAATCCGATCACGACGGCGACGTTCCTCGTGGCGATCGCGGCGGATGGCGGGCGGACCATCCTTGCCGACGACCTCGGTCTCGAACCCACGCCGCCGTGGACGGGGACGATCGCCGCCTGGTGGCTGGGCGACTGACCAGCCCGGCACCACTCGCGGAGTGCGCGTCGGCTCTCGGGTGCGGGCATGGCCGTCGATGAAGGACCGACGCTTGGCCTTCGATCTCGTCCACCCCACCTTGCCTGCCACGCACAGTTCTCGGTCCCGGTCGCCTCGATCGTGCATGCCACGCACGATCGAGGGCGTGACGCGGCGCCGAGCGTCCCGAATCGCGTCGTCACAGTGCTTCCGACGCACGATCCGGGCGAATCGAGCCGGAATTCATGCGTGCCACGCATGATCGCCCGACGCGTGCCACGCACGGGTCGCCCGACCGATGCTCGACCGATGCCCTGCCGATGCCACGCACCGGCCAACCGGGTGCTGCGACCCGGTCCGGCCGTCGTCTCGGAGCCTCGCGCACGGGCGATGTGACAAACGGCCGTTGGCCAGCGGTCCGAATCAACGGCTACAATCAC
>CAVYXU010000008.1:0-12550 GCA_963772565.1 uncultured Chloroflexia bacterium | reverse complement strand
GATCCTGCGTGACCGGAAGCGGGTCCTGCCCTGCGCCACCTACCTGCAGGGCGAGTTCGGCGTCGACGGGCTGTTCGTGGGCGTCCCGGTGGTGCTCGGCAAGGACGGACTCGATCGTGTATTCGAGATCACGCTCACCGACGAGGAGCGCGTCGCGTTCGACCGCTCGGTGGCGGCCGTCAAGGAGCTCGTCGCGGCGCTGCCCGCCTGACCTGCGAGGCGGCGGCCTCCTGAGGCGCGACTCCGGCGACGCGCCGCCGGCGTCGCGCCCGATCGACTGTCAATCCCGGTGCGCCGGCGCACCACATCGTGCGGGCTCGCGCGAATCCTTTGCGATGGTGGGTGACATCCGCGCTGCTGTGGCGGTACCTTGCGTCCCAGGGTGGCTGGAGGGCCGCCCACACCCTGACCCCGGGCACGAATGGCGTTCGTCCATGCCGCCCCGTGCACCGGATCCGGGAGGAGACCAGGCATCGCCTGAGGAGGACTATGAACCGGAGAGCGCTCGCCTCTGTCGCCGGCACGCTGCTGCTGCTCGCAGCGCTGATGCCGACCTCGGTCATCGCGAAGTCCACGGATGCCGGCCGATTCACGAAGGACGGCATCTATATCGTCCAGCTCATCGAGATGCCCGTCGTGGCGTACAAGGGCGGGGTCAAGGGGCTCAAGGCCACCGCGCCCGGTCAGGCGAAGAAGATCGATCCGACCTCCGCCGCGGTCGTCGCCTATTCGGACTTTCTCGTGGGACGCCACAACGCCAAGGTCAAGGCGGTTGGCGGCAGCAAGGTCTACGACTACGTCTACACCTACAACGGCTTTGCGGCCCGGCTGACGGCGGCCGAGGCGAACAAGCTGTCCCATGACGCCGACGTCGTCGCCATCTCACCCGACGACGTTCGGACGGCCGACACGTCCTCGACGCCGAGCTTCCTCGGGCTCACGGCCCCCGGTGGCCTGTGGGATCAGCTCGGCGGCGTCAAGAGCGCCGGCGAGGACATCATCATCGGCGACGTCGACTCCGGCATCTGGCCCGAGTCGCTCAGCTTCAGCGACCGCGTGGACAAGTACACCGGTCAGCCGAGCAACGCTCCGGGCGCCAAGCTCGCCTACCACCAGGTCCCCGGCTGGCACGGCAAGTGCGTGTCCGGTGAGGACTTCAAGAAGACATCCGACTGCAACGAGAAGCTGATCGGCGCCCAGTACTTCAATGCGTCTCTGGGCGGCGACGCCGGCGTCGACGCGACCAAGCCGTGGGAGTTCAACTCGCCCCGCGACTACAACGGCCACGGGACGCACACCGCGTCCACCGCCGGTGGCAACTACAACACCCCGACCACCGGTCCGGCCGCCGTGTTCGGGCCGATCAGCGGGATGGCCCCCCGCGCGCGGATCGCCGCGTACAAGGCCCTGTGGTCGACCGAGGATGCGTCGACCGCGAGCGGCTCCACCTCCGACCTCGTGGCTGCCATCGATGCCGCCGTCCACGACGGTGTCGACGTCATCAACTACTCGATCAGCGGGTCGACAACGGACTTCGCCGACCCGGTCGAGATCTCGTTCCTGTTCGCTGCCGACGCCGGCATCTTCGTCGCCGAGTCCGCCGGCAACAGCGGCCCGACGAGCGGCACGGTCGCGCACCCGTCCCCGTGGACGACCACGGTTGCGGCGGGCACGCATAACCGAAGCCTCAACGCGACGGCAACCCTTGGCGACGGGCAGACATTCACCGGGGCATCGGCCTCGACGGTCGCGGTCTCCGCGCCGCTCATCAACTCCACCGACGCGGGTCTGACAGGCGCCGACGCCAACGCGGTGAAGCTGTGCTTCTCGACGGCCTGGAACGGCGGTACTCCCGCCCTCGACCCGGCCAAGGTGGCCGGCAAGATCGTCGTCTGCGACCGGGGCACCAGCGACCGAGTCGACAAGAGCCTAGCGGTTCTTGAGGCAGGCGGCGTTGGCATGATCCTGTTGAACCCCAGCAACAACTCCCTGAACGCCGACTTCCATTCGGTGCCGACGGTGCACCTCCAGAACACCGCCTACGCGGCCGTGCACGCGTACGCTGCGACGGCGGGCGCGACCGCGGCCCTCAGCAAGGCCTCCGCCGATTACTCGACGCCCGCCCCATTCACGGCGTCGTTCTCGTCCCGTGGCCCGCTGGCCGCGGGTGGCGGAGATGTGCTCAAGCCTGACGTCATCGCCCCGGGCCAGGACATCCTGGCCGCCGTCGCCCCGCCAGGAAACGGCGGGCTGGATTTCAACCTGTACAGCGGCACGTCGATGTCGAGCCCACACGTGGCCGGTGTCGCTGCGCTGCTCATGGACCTGCACCCGAGCTGGTCGCCGATGGCGGTCAAGTCGGCGCTGATGACCTCGGCCTACGACGTGCTCGACGGCGGCACGCCGGCGCCGAGCGACAATCCGATCCTGATCTTCCGCCAGGGCGCCGGGCACATCGCCCCGAACTCGGCGGCGGACCCCGGCCTCGTCTACGACGCGGGCTGGAATGACTGGCTGGCATTCCTGTGCGGCGGCTCATCGGCCGTCGGGGCAGGGACCTGCAGTGCCCTGCAGGGGCTTGGCTACTCGACCGACCTGTCCGATTACAACAGCGCCTCGATCGCGATCGGCGATCTCGCCGGCGTCCAGACCGTGACCCGCCGGGTCACCAATGTCGGCGGCTCGACGGCGACGTACACGGCAAGCGTGTTCGGGATGACGGGGATCGACACGGTCGTGTCCCCGACGTCGATGACGCTCTCGCCCGGCCAGACCGGGGAGTTCACCGTCACCTTCACCGAGGACAGCGCGAACCTCAATTCGTACACCGGCGGCCAGCTCACCTGGACCGACGGTACCCACAACGTGCGCATCCCGATGGTCATCAAGCCGGTCCCGATCGCCGCTCCGGCGGAGGTCGCCGGCTCGGCCGACGGCTTCAGCTTCCCGGTCGTGACCGGCTACGCCGGCACGCTCGACTTCTCGGCTCGCGGCCTTGTCGCGGCGGAGGAGACGGCTGCCAACGTGACCCAGGATCCGGACCAGACGTTCACGCTCGGCGACTCGACCGGGACCTATTCCAAGACGTTCACCGTTCCTGTGGGCACCAGCCTGCTCCGGGTCGGCATCGACGAGAGTGCGATCGCCAATCCCGGGACGGACCTTGACGTCTTCCTGTTCACCGCCGGCGGCACCTTCGTCGCCCAGTCCGCCGACGGCGATTCCAACGAGATGGTCACCCTCAATGCGCCGGCGGCCGGTGACTACACGGTGTACGTCCACGGCTTCAACACCGCGGGCGCCAGCACCGACTTCACGTTGTTCCAATGGCTGGTGCCGATGACCGACGGGGGCAACGTTGTCCTTCCGGGGTCTGCGACGACATCTGTCGGTGGCACGGTTGGTGTCGATCTCACGTTCTCCAGCCTCACGCCGGGTGCCTGGTACCTCGGCCAGATCTTCTACAGCGACGGCTCGAGCGACATCGGCTCGACGATCCTCAGCGTCAAGTAGCCGCCGCGACGGCGTCCGCCCGCTGACGGACGCTCCAACATCGCTGAAGAACGAAGCCCCCGGCACCGCCGGGGGCTTCGTGATTCGCCCGCACCGACCCGGCCGGCCACGACGGCGCGGGCCGACCGGTAGACTCCACCGTCGTGCACCCCCTGATCCCCCTGACCGCGGTCATCCAGCTGACGTTCGTCCCCATCGTCACGGTCGGGGACTGGCACGTCCGCCTCGAGACCATCGGCCTGGCGGTCGTGATCCTCGCGTGCCTGCTGCTCGCCTTCCTGATCGCCCGCCGGACCCCGGTCGACCCGTTCCTGCGCCCCGACGATCCAGGGACCGAGGAGATCGAGGCCAACCACCTCCGTGCCGACGACCTGCTGTACATCGCGGTCGCGTCGCTGCCGGGTGCGGTGGCCGGCGGCCGGATCGGGTACGTGCTCACGCACCTCGACTATTACGGTGCCAACCCGTCGGCTGTACTCGATACCGCGCAGGGCGGGTTCCAGCTGTCCCTGGCTGTCATCGGCGGGACCCTCACGGCGGCGATCATTGCCGGCCTCCTGGGTGCCCCGGTCCGGCGCTGGATGCACGCGCTCATCATTCCGCTCCTGTTCGGCATCGCCGCCGGCAAGGCGGTGATGGTGCTCGGCGGGGACGGTCAGGGCCTCCCGTTCGAGGGATCGTGGGCGACCGCGTACGTCGGACCCGGGCCATGGGGCTCTCTGGCGCCGCAGATCCCGTCGCATCCGGCCCAGCTGTACGAGGCGCTGGCAACGGCCGGCGTCCTGGTCGTGGTCATGGGGCTGCTCGCGGGCGGGCGGTTCTGGCGCGGGACCGGCGCCGTCTTCGTGGTCGGGATCGGGTTGTGGTCGGCGGCGCGCGCCGCCGTCGCGACCACCTGGCGCGACCCCGCGGTGATCGGCTCGCTCAACGCCGACCAGCTGATCTCGATCGCGATCGCGACGACCGCGCTGCTGGTGTTCATCGTGGCCTGGCTCGTTCGCGACCTTCGACGGCGGCGTGGTCGACGGCCGCCGCGGGGCGACCGGAGCCTTGACTGGCCCGACCCGGAGATCCGGCCCCGGTTCTGATCCGTCGAGCGGTACGCGGTCTCAGCCGGCACCACCCGGGTCCCAGCCGGCACCGCCGGATTTGTCCGCCGCGGTAGAGTGGCAGGGTCGCCAGCTTCATCGTCCCATGAGGTTTGCCCTGATGACCCAGCTCGCCGTCCCCCCGGGCTCCCCCGCGTCCCAGACGCTACCCATCGTTGGCCACTGGATCGGCGGACACCCCGCAGCGGGGTCGTCGGGCCGGCGTGGGCCGGTGTTCGATCCCGCGACCGGGGCGCAGACCCGGTGGGTCGACTTCGCCTCGACCGAGGAGGTCGATCGAGCCGTCGCTGCCGCGAAGGCCGCCTTTCCCGGCTGGCGCGCGACCTCGCTCTCGAAGCGGACCGACATCCTGTTCCGGATCCGGAACCTGGTGGATCAGCATCGGCGGGAGCTTGCGGCGCTGCTGACCGCCGAGCACGGCAAGGTCCCGTCCGATGCGCTGGGCGAGATCGCGCGAGGCGTCGAGAACCTCGAGTTCGCATGCGGCGTCCAGCACCTGCTCAAGGGCGGCTTCAGCGAGCAGGCCTCGACCGGCGTCGACGTCAAGCAGATCCGGCAGCCGCTGGGGGTCGTGGCCGGAATCACCCCGTTCAACTTTCCGGCCATGGTCCCGATGTGGATGTTCGCGAACGCGATCGCGTGCGGCAACACGTTCGTGCTCAAGCCATCCGAGAAGGACCCGTCGGCATCCCTGCTCATGGCCGAGCTGCTGCGCGACGCCGGCGTTCCCGAGGGCGTGTTCAGCGTCGTCCAGGGCGACAAGGTGGCCGTCGACGCGATCCTGGCCCACCCCGATATCGCCGCCGTCTCGTTCGTCGGCTCGACGCCCATCGCACGCTACATCTACGAGACCGGGACGCGGAACGGCAAGCGGGTCCAGGCGCTCGGCGGGGCCAAGAACCACATGCTGGTGCTGCCCGATGCGGATGTCGAGATGGCGGCCGATGCGGCGGTCTCCGCGGCGTTCGGTTCGTCGGGCGAGCGGTGCATGGCGATCGCGACGGTGGTGGCCGTCGGTGGCGTCGCCGACCCGCTGGTCGAGGCGATCCGCGCACGGCTGCCGAAGATCACGGTCGGCCCGGGGTCGGACGCGGCCGCCGAGATGGGCCCGCTGGTCACGCAGCAGCATCGCGACAAGGTCGCCTCCTACCTCGACAGCGCCGCGCAGCAGGGGGCAACGGTCGTCGCCGACGGCCGTGACCACCCGCTGTTCCGAGAGTCCGAGGGCTTCTTCCTGGGGGTCTCGCTGATCGACGATGTCACGCCGGACATGGACTGCTACCGGGACGAGATCTTCGGCCCGGTGCTGACGGTCACCCGGGTCGACAGCTACGAGGACGGGCTGCGGCTGATCAACGACAACCCGTACGGCAACGGGACCGCGATCTTCACCCGCGACGGAGGAGCGGCCCGGCAGTTCGAGTTCGAGGTCAACGTGGGCATGGTCGGTGTCAACGTGCCGATCCCCGTACCGGTGGCGTACTACAGCTTCGGCGGCTGGAAGGCCTCGCTGTTCGGTGACCTCCACATGTACGGGCCGGACGGGATCCAGTTCTACACGCGCTCGAAGGTGGTCACCTCGCGCTGGCCGGATCCGGGCACCTCGGCGGTGGACCTCGGCTTCCCGCGAACGCGGTAGCGCACCGGACATCGGGTCGCGAGCGCGCGGCGCGATCGGCAGCCGCGCATTCGGCACGCGGCGCGTTCGGGCGCGTTGGATCCGTTCGGCGCGTTCGGTCCGCTCTGCGCGCGTCCGGGTCTCAGGTTTCTGGGCGCCGCTCCACCACGAGCAGGGTGAGGTCGTCGAACGGGTCGGCATCGCCCCGAAAGGCACGGACGTCGTCCATGATCGCCTGCACGATCTCCGCGGCGGGTCGCCCGCACACGCCGCGGACCGTCGCCAGCAGGCGGTCGTCGCCGTAGAACCCACGGTCGCGATCGCGGGCGTCCGTCACCCCGTCCGTGTACATGACGAGGGCGTCGCCGGGACCCAGCCGCCCCTCCTGTTCCGTGAACGTCGTGTCGCCGGCCAGGCCCAGGATCGTTCCACCCGCCTCGAGCGGCTCGACCCCGCCGGCACAGCGCGCGATGAGCGGCGCCTCGTGACCCGCGCCGGCGTATCGGATCACGCCCGTCGCGGTCTCCACGACGAGGAGGACGGCGGTCACCATCAGCGCCGTCGCACGCTCCGTCACCAGGATGCGATTGACGCGCGCGAGAGCATCGGCGGGACCTGGAGCGTTGTCGGTCGCGGCGTGGAGGAGGGCGCGCACATCTGCCATGAGCAGCGCCGCGGCGATGCCCTTGCCGGTCACGTCCGCGACCAGCAGGCCGATGCGATCGAGCTGGCCGCGCACCGGGAAGGCGTCGAACAGGTCGCCACCGACCTCGAGCGCCGGCTCGTAGGCGGACGCGAACGTCCAGCCCGTGACATCGGGGAACCGCCGCGGCACGAGCGCGAGCTGGATCCGACGTCCGATCGCGAGCTCGTTGCTCAGCCGCGCCCGCGCCGTTCGGTCATTGGCGTGCTCCTCGACCAGCTCCAGGCTGCGGGCGACGAGCTCCAGCAGCTCCGGCTCGACGGCGGCCGTGCCCACGACGGCGCCGGCCGGCAGCCCGTCCCGGACCGTCGGGTGCGCCCGCCCGGGGACTGCTCCCGGGGAACGGCCCGCCACCACCCGGCCATCCGCGTCGACGAGGGCGATCGGCTCGCCACCGGCAACCCTGGAGGCGAGCGACAGCAGCTCCGCGATCGCGGTGGCGTCGAGCGCCTCGTCGGTGCCGGGGTCGGTCGGCGTCATCGCCCGCTCGCCCGTTGTGGTTCGGCGTTCCGGTCCGCGCTCAGCCGGCGGCACCGCCCGCGAGCGCGGCCTCAGTCGTCGCGAACACCGGCATCAGCCGCTTGAGCCCGGTGCGGTCCAGCACGCGGTCGACGGCCGGACCCGGCGCGACCAGGCGCACGTGATCGAGCGACGCTCCGCCCTCGACGTCCGCGCCGATGTCGTGGATCGCCTGCCACCCGGCCTCGAGGTCGGGCGGCTCGTGGCCCTGGAACACGCGGGCGAGGCTGTGGAGCGCGACGATGCCCGAGCTGGCCATGAACGTGAGCCCGGCGAGGTCGAGGACGAGCACCCGAGCACCGCCGACGTACAGCCGCCGGCCCGTCGCGATCAGCTCCGCGAAGTTCGACGCATCGAGCTCGCCCTCGAGGCCGATCACCGCAACCGTCGGAGAGGGCTGGTCCACCGTCGTGTTCATGCGTTGCCTCCAGCGTTGAGGGACCGGCAATCCCGGCGCAGCGTGACCTCGTTGCCCCCGCCGGCGCGGCGGCGATGGGCGATCGACCCCATCAGATCGTGCATCAGGTGGATGCCCATTCCTCCCGGACGTCGCCGGTGCAGCGGGACCAGGGGATCGAACGGGGGAGCGTCGGCGGGGTCGAACACCGGCGCTCGATCCCGGACGCGGACGACGATCTCGGCCCCGTCTCGATCGATCTCGATCTCGACGGGACCGCCGCTGCCACGATACCCGTGCCGATCGACGTTCGTCACCCATTCGTCGACGGCCTGGACGAGATCGCAGACGGCTTGGTCGTCGGCGCCCAGCGCTGCCGCCGTGGAGCGGACGAACGCCCGGACCTCCGCCAGGTGCGCCGGGTCGACGTCGACGCGCAGGGTCGCGCCGGACGCGTCCGCGGGAGCCGGACCGGGAGCGCGGTCAGGCACGCGCTTCCCCGGCAACATCATTGGCGGTGGTGGCGCGCACGGGACACCTCGAGCTCGTGGTCGGTCGCCGCCGGCGACCGGGGTCGCGCGACCCGGTCGCCATCGTAGCGAGTTGCGGCGCGAAGTCCTAGGTGGCTGGTGTGAAACGCGCGTTCTGACGGGCTGACGGGAGAGCGCGGGCGCAGCTACGATTCTCCCTGGCAGGAGCTGCCGATGGGATCGCAGGAGCGCACCGATGTCGCAGGGATCCGCACCCCGCCAGGCCGACCTCTTCCGCGACACGACCGAGTTCTGCGCGCCGCTGGTCCGGGCGGACTCGATCCATGCCCTGCTCGCAGCTGAGTGCCACGCGCTGTTCCCCGACGAGCTGTTCGCCGACCTGTTCGCGGCAGGGGTGGGCCGGCGCTCGGTGCCGCCCCTGGTGGTCGCCGTCGTGATGGTCCTCCAGCGCCTCGAGGGCCTCAGTGACCGCGAGGCGGTCGAGCGGTTCACGTTCGACGCCCGCTGGAAGTACGCGGCGGGCGGCCTGCCCTTCGACCACCCGGGCTTCGCCCACACGGTGCTCGTCGACATGCGCGCACGCCTCGCCCGCTCGGAGCGGCCCGACCGGATCTTCGAGCGCACGCTCGAGGTCGCGAGGGGCGCCGGGCTCCTGGGCGTCCGGCGGGTGCTCGACTCCACGCCCCTGTACGACGCGGTCGCGACCATGGACACGGTCACCCTGGTACGGAGCGCGATCCGGGGCGTGCTCGGCACATCGGGCGAGCGGGAGCCCGGCCTGCGGGCGGTCCTGGCTCGCGACGACGACTACCGCGGGGGCGGCAAGCCCGCCGCTGACTGGGAGGACGCCGACGCCCGCGCGGCCCTGGTCGACGCGCTCGCCCACGACGGGGAGGCGGTGCTCACAGCACTCGAGGGGGAGCCGCTGCCGACCCCGCTCGCGGAGGCCGCCACCCTGCTCGCCACGGTGCTGGGCCAGGATCTGGAGGACGGGCCCGACGGACGGATCCGGATCGCCCGCAGGGTCGCGCCCGACCGGGTGATCAGCACGGTCGATCCCGAGACCCGCCACGGCCACAAGACCATCCACCACGCCTTCGACGGGTACAAGGGCCACGTCGCGCTCGACCCCGATGCCGAACTCGTCACCGCGACCGCGGTCACGCCCGGCAACGCGGGCGACGCCTCGGTCGCCCGCGAGCTGATCGCGGGCGAGCTCGCGGCGGCCACACCGGCGGATCCGCCGGTCGTGTACGGCGACTCGGCGTACGGTGCCGGCGACGTCCTGGCCGCGCTCGAGGAGGCGGGCGCCGTCAGCCGGATCAAGGTCCAGCCCGCGACCGGTCTCGGCGGCCGGTTCACCAAGGACGACTTCACCATCGACCTTGACGCCGGGGCGGTCACGTGTCCAGCCGGGCGACGCGCGCCGATCCGTCACCTGCACCACACGCAGGCCGAGTTCGGACGCGACTGCCTCGCCTGTCCGCTGGTCGCCCGATGCACCACGTCACCCGATGGCCGGACGATCAGGGTCACCGTCCACGAGGCGCTCCTCACTGCCGGCCGCGTGGCCACCCGCGATCCCGCCTGGCGGGCCGACTACCGGGCGACGAGACCGAAGGTCGAGCGCAAGCTCGCCCATCTCGTGCGACGACGACACGGCGGCCGACGCGCGAGAGTCCGGGGCCGGCTCAAGGTCGGCGCCGACTTCGCTCTCCTCGCCGCCGCGGTCAACCTCGCACGGCTCGCGGTCCTCGGTGTGACCGGATCGGGCGGGTCTTGGGCGATCCGACCAGCCTGAGGTGCGCGGCCAGGCCGGACCGAGGGCGAGGCACCGACAGGTCCGGCCGATCCGGTCCAACAGCCGAGCCCGGCCAACCCGGCCGCTCGCGATCGGCGCCCGCGCTCTCCCGTCAGCCCGTCAGAACGCGCGTTTCACACCAGCCACCTAGAGCGTCGCCCGCAGGACGGCGCCGAGCTCCTCGTCCGTGAGCGTCACCGGGTTGGTCCGCATCGAGCTACCGCGCGATCCCGCGACGATCGCGGGGATGTCGCCCTCGCCGACCCCGAACTCACGCAGCCGCGGGACGACGAGCGTCGCGGTGAGCTCGCTGAGCGCGATCAGCAAGGCGCCTCTCGCCTCGCGGTCGCTCGTCGTGTCCGGCAGCCGGGCGAGCAGCCTGCCCAGGCGGGCGTACCGCCGCAGCGCCGGGGAGCCGGGATCGCGCTCGGCGAGCGCGCTGATGTTGACCGCCGTGACGGCGGCCAGCGTCGCGCCGCACGCGGCGCCGTGCGGGACCGGGTACAGCGCACCGAGCGGCGACGCCAGCCCGTGGACCGCCCCGAGGCCCGCGTGGGCAAGGCAGATCCCGCTCAGCAGCGCCGCCAGGGCCATCCGCTCCCGGGCGGCGGGGGCGTCAGGGCCGTCGGGTTCTGCATGCCACGCGGTAAGCCCGTCCCGCGCGGCCTCGAGCCCGGCGAGCGCGAGCGCGTCCGTGACGGCCCCCGCCCGGAGCGAGACGTAGGACTCGAGCAGCTGGGTCAGCGCATCCATCCCGTTGGCGGCGATGCCCTCTGCCGTCGCGCCCGCCAGCAGGTCGGGATCCACGATCGCGTCGGCCGCGACCAGCCGCTCATCGCGGAACGAGCGCTTGAAGCCGGCCGGGCCGCGCTCGCTGATCACGGCATTGCGCGTGGCCTCGCTGCCCGTGCCCGCCGTTGTCGGCACGGCGACCAGCGGCACGGCGGGGCCGGGGTAGGGCAGCTGCGGTCCGACACCCTCGAGGTGGTCGAGGATCGACGTCCCGGTTCGCAGGAGTCCGGCGATCGACTTGGCCGCGTCGAGCACGCTGCCCCCGCCGACGCCGAGCACGACGTCGACGGCCGCGTCCCGGTGGGCATCGACCGCGCCGTCGACGACCGCCGGGCCGGGCTCGCCCGTGATCGCCAGTTCGCCAACGATCTCGACTCCGGCGATCTCGAGACCCGCGATCATGGCGGCCCGGCGACCGGACGCCGCCAGCGATCGCCCGCCGGTGACGAGCAGCGCGCGCCGCCCATGCGCGGCGACGATCGCGGGCACCCGCTCACGAGTGCCGGCTCCGAACAGGACCCTCGGCAGGCGCCCGAGCTCGAACGCCGGCACGGCGTGCCCGGACGACCGGGGGGCGTCGGTCATTCGGCCATCGGTGTCTCGGGGAACAGCCCGGTGTACCGGACGCCATACCGCGGCTCGACCAGCCAGTCGGTCACCGCTTCGCGCCACGCGTCGTAATGCGGGGTCAGCTTGTGCGCCTTGGCGGCGTCCTCGTCCACGTACCACTCGTAGAGCACGAAGCGATCGGGGTCCTCGACGGAGCGCAGGACGTCGAAGCGGAGATTGCCCGACTCGCGCGTCGAGGCCTCGTGGTTGGCACGGGTCGCATCGATGAACGCGTCGATGTGCTCGAGCTTGACATGGACGTGGACGAGGTTGACGAACATCGAGTCCCCTTCGGCGGCGGAAGCCAGATCTGATCGTAGGACGTTCACGCAGGTTGCCGCATCGCCCGTCATCGCCGCCGCCCCGCGTCGCGCCGTGTTGTGCTGGCGGCCGCTCCCCGCCACCCCGCACCGGACCGGCCGGACGATGCTCCACGGATGGACCTCCGGCACTGGTCGGGGCCGCGTCACACGACCACGCTCGAATCGACCCACGCGGGCTTTGGACCAGCGGGCAGGAGGTCGATGATGGCGCGGCAGTTCGTGATCCAGCTCCGGAACCACCCCGGTGAGCTCGCCCATGTTGCCAGGGCGTTCGCGGCTCGCGGGGTCGACCTGCACCATGTCGCCTGCGCGGGCGCCGGGCCACTCGCGTGCATGTTCGTGTCGACCAGCGACGACGACGCCGCCCGCGAGGTGCTCCACGGGCTCGGTGCGCTGTACATGGAAGGTGAGCCGATCCGGGTGAGCGTCGAAGATCGCCCGGGGGGCCTGGCGGAGGTGACCGAGCGGCTCGCTGACGCCGGGGTCAACGTGAACGGCATGCTCCCGGTGGGACGCCAGGGCTCGATGATGGAGATGACCCTGTGCGTCGACGACGAGCCGGCCGCGCGTCGTGCGCTGGGCATCGAGAACGCCGAGCTCGCCGGCGTGCGCTGACAATCCGCCCGGGGTCAGCCGATCCCGAGCGTCACCCGTACCCCGAAGCCCGCCGCGATG
>CAVYXU010000007.1:0-18394 GCA_963772565.1 uncultured Chloroflexia bacterium | reverse complement strand
CCGGGGGAGCAGCGGGTCGGACGGATCGGACCGCAGCTTGTCGAACGTGGCCGCGGCGGTCGCCGGATCGGCGATCGCGGATGCGTCATAGGTCGGCGTCGAAGCCAGCGCGAGGACCTCGCCGGTGGTCGGATCGAGCATCACCACGGCACCCCGGTCCTTGCCCAGCGCCGTGATCGCGGCGCGCTGGAGGCGCAGGTCGAGCGACAGCTTGAGCCCGAGCGGGTCATGTGACGCGGCGCCGAACTTGTCCAGCAGGCCGCCCAACGGGTCGGAGCCGGTCAGGCCGAGCAGCTGCGCGTTGTACGTCCGCTCCAGCCCCGAGGTGCCGAACTGTCGCGACGCGTACCCGACCACCTGGCTGACCGTGTCGTCGCGGTAGGTTCGCTGCGCCTCGCCGTTTGCGTCGCGGCTGCTGCGCGCCAGCCACCGTCCGTCCCGGTCCACGATCGGACCTCGCAGTGTCCGGCGCGCGGCTGCGATCACGGCCGGGTTGTCGGGCGCTGTGGCCAGGCGTTGCGAGTCCACGACCTGCCACCAGCCCGCGCCGGCGGCCAGCAGCGCGAATGCCGAGGCGATCGCGATGCCGGTACGGACAACGCTGGGACCGATCGGGCGGGCGCGTCCGTTGCGGGCGCGTCCGTTCACCGCAGTCACCGGCGGCTCCCCACGAGACGCCCCATCCGCCCCAGCCGGGGCCGCGGCGGTGGAGGCGGCTCTGCGCCCCGGTCCGACAGGGCAAGCAACAGCCCGATCACGATCGCGTTCGCCAGCAGGGACGACCCGCCATAGGAGATCAGGGGAAGTGTGATCCCGGTCAACGGGATCAGCTTGAGGTTGCCGGCGGCGATGATGAACGCCTGCGTCCCGATCACGAGCGACAGCCCGGCCGCGAGGATCGCCCGGAAGTCGTCATGAGCCGCGGCCGCGATCCGCAGACCTCGCTCGACCACCACGAGGTACAGGCCGAGGATTGCGAGCAGCCCGATCAGCCCGAGCTCCTCGCCCAGGGCGGCGAGCGGGTAGTCGGTGTGGATCGCGGGCACCGGCAGCCGCCCGCCGATCGTGGGCAGGCCGGAACCCAGGCCGGTACCCAGCAGGCCGCCTCGGGCGAAGGCGTACAGGGCCTGGACCGTCTGGAACCCTGCACCCTGCGGGTCCCGCCAGGGATCGAGCCAGTTGTCGACGCGCTGCTGGACGTGCCCGAACACGTTGTACAGGACGAGCGATCCGGCCAGGAACAGGATCACCCCGCCGACGACGTAGGCGGACCGGCCGGTGGCGACGTACAGCAGGGCCAGGAACACGGCGAAGAACAGCAGTGCGGCACCCAGGTCCCGCTGGACCACGACGATGCCCAGCGCGATTGCCCACATGGCGACCATCGGGGCGAGGTACGGGATCGGCGGCAGTCGCAGCGGGCCGAGCCGCGTGCTTTCCTCGGCCAGCAGCGAGCGGTTCTCCGACAGGTACCCGGCGAGGAACACCACCAGGATCACCTTGAGCAGCTCCGACGGCTGGCCCGAGACCGGCCCGATCGACAGCGTCAGCCGGGCCCCGTTCACGTCGCTGCCGAAGATGAACGTGAGCAGGAGCAGCACGATCCCGAGCGCCGCCCAGGAATATTTGTACAGGCGCAGCCAGGCGTCCGACCGGACCGCGAGCCCCAGTCCTGCGATCACGAGCGTTGCGACCAGCAGCCACGCGAGCTGAAGCTGACCCAGGCCGAGCTCCGCGTCACCGAACCGCTGGACGACCAGGCTCTGCGGCAGGCGCTGCATGAGCAGAAGACCGATGCCACCCAGCAGGCCGACGGTCGGCAGCAGCACCTGGTCCGTGCGCCTGCCGGCGAGCACGAACGAAACGTGGACCAAGAGCAGGGCAACCAGGTACACGGCGAGCCCGCGCGGGTCGGAGGGTGTGAAGTCGGGCGTGGCGGGGGTCGCACCGGCTGCCTGGGCGGCGATCGCACGTTGGGTCGCCCCCAGCGACGCGGCGCCCGCGACCAGAGCGGCGGCCGCGATCGCGAGCAGACCGAGCTCGGTCGGCCGAACCCGTGGCCGGATACGGATCCCGGCACCGATCGAGCGCGCTTGGGCCGCGACGGTCACTCGCGGCTCCGGTCGAGCCGCAACCGGACCTCGCCAAGCTGCAGCTCATCGCCGAATCCCAGCGGCGCCACGGTCTCGACCTGGCTGCCGTTGACGTACGTGCCGTTCGTGCTGCCGAGATCCTCGAGGTACCAGCTCCGCCCTCGGAACGTGAGCACGGCATGCTCGGTCGAGACGAACGCGTCGTCCACCACGATCGTGTTGTTCACGTCACGGCCGAGCGACGTGATGGCATCGAGCGGGAACGACGCCCCTGCCGGCGGCTCGTTGTTGGGTGAGGCCAGCACGAACAGCCGGCCGAGCTCGCCGCGACCGCGCGACGCCGCCCGCAGATCGCGGAGCAGCACACGAACCACGGAGAACAGGAACGCGTACAACAGCCCCAGGAACAGGAGCCGGACGACCCACAACGTCAGCGCAAAGCCGTCCACGGTCAGCCCGGCAGCGTCTCGACCACGAGCACGGTGTCTCCGATCTCGAGGCGGTCTCCCTGGCCAAGGACGATCTCATCGACGCGAACGCCGTTCACCCGGCTGCCGTTGGTGCTGCCAAGGTCCACGTACACGAGGGCACCTCGGCGCGCCTGGAGTCGCCCGTGGTGGCGGGACACGCGCCCATCGTCGAGCACCAATTCGTTGTCGCCGGCCCGTCCGATCGCCAGCGGCGTCCCATCGACCTCGATCGTCCGCTCGCCTCCGTCGGTCATGACCGTGCGCAGGACCGCGCGGGTGGCCGGCGGCGCCGGGCGGCGAAACACCTGGGTCTGCGTCCCGGCGCCGCGGATGCCCGATGTCACGACCTGCGGAGCCACGTCATCGCGTTGCGCGGCTGGCGTCGGACGGCCATGCGGGCCGGCGGCTGCGGCGTGGATCGCGGCTGTCCCCGTATCGCCCGCGACGAGCACGTCGACCTGGCCGGCGCCGACGGTCGGATCGGCGACGAGCATCACGACCGGCCGATCCGCCAGGTGATAGTCATGCGCCCGCGCGAACGCCAGGGCCGCGTCCGCGAGCCGTCCCGCCAGCGCTTCCGCGCCGCCCATGCCGTCGGCAGTCGCCGCGATGTCGGCCGGATGCATCCGGACGCGATACCGGCTCGGCACGACGGTCCGGCCGCGGTCGGCCAGGCGCGCACGCTCCATCGCCCGCTCGACACGACGCTCGAGCTGGACGACCTGGATGCGGGTCCGGAACAGCCGCGCGGTGGATCGTTCGAAGATCCGCTCGAGAAGCCGTTCGAGGGCGGCGAGTGCGGCCATGGCGGGCCAACCGTACCAGAGCATGCGCCGCACGCCCGGCTCGGGACCAACGGGCTGCGCCTGGAGTACCTCGGAGGAGGGTCCTCGCTTGAACCGGCGATATACTCTGGCACCTGTCCGGCCGCGGTGGCCGGAACGTATTCACGTGTGCTCCGGTGGTCACATGACCGAGATCCTCACCGAGTCGTTCTGCGAACGGTGCGGCACCCGCTATACATTCGAATCAGCTGCGCCGCGAAAGTCGCGGCTGGCCCGCGTCCGGGTCCTCTCGAAGGGCGTCCGGAACTTCGTCATGTCCGATGACGCCTCCCTGTCGGAGGCGATGGCGGATGCCCGCAGCGAGGATGAGATCGCGGCGACGTCCTCCCAGCTGGACGCCTTCCACCAGACGTTCAACTTCTGTCTCACCTGCCGGCAGTACACCTGCAGCGACTGCTGGAACGGGCCCGAGGGACGCTGCCTGACGTGCGCGCCGATCCCCGGACAGGAGGAGCCGACCGGGCTGGTCGACTTCACTCCCGCGGTCGCGGCAGCAGCGGCGCCGACGAATGGGCATCAGCACTCCCCGATCGAGGTCGATGAGGCGTGGCCCGAGGCGGACATTGCCGCGGATCGTCTTGCACGGGTCTTCGACGGCTCGGAGGACCGGGCAGGCGGCGATGCCGGCCGCACGGACGAGGACTCGATCCCCGCTGCCTCGAACGCACAGGCCGAGCCGGACGCAGAGTCCCCGATCAGCGGCCTTGCGCCAGGCCAGAGCCTGAACGATGCGATCGCCGCGTACGAGGATCTGCTCGCCGCCGAGGAGGTCGACAGCGACGGCGACCTTGCGGTGCCGGTCGAGGACGAACGGGCCGAGCCGGTGTCGGCGGAACCGGAGGCCGCGGCCGCCGAGGTCGAGCTGGTCGCGGCTGAGCCCGAGATTGCCGCCGAGCCCGTCGCTGCCGAGCCCGAGCCCGAACCTGTCGCTGCTGAGCCGGTGGCCGCCGAGCCCGAGCTAATCGAGCCAGTGGCCGCGGAGCCAGTGGCCGCGGAACCGGAGCCCCTCGCGGAACCGAAGCCCGTCGCCGCCGACGCAGAGCCCGCGCGGCTCGACCGGGACGACATCCCACAACCGACCTGGCCCGTGCCTCCCCAGCCTGCTCCCGCCGCGCCCGCGGAGCCTCAGCCCCCTGCGCCCGCGGAGCCTCAGCCCCCGGCGCCCGCTGCCACGCCCTGGCTCACCGTGGCCCCGGACGATTCGACGGCGCCTGAGTGGCCCGCGACACCACAATGGCCGACGGCACGGTTGCCGGTTGCGGACGCGAAGTACGACTCCCCGACGACGCTCGCGGGGCGCACCCTGCTGCAGTCGGACGCCACTGCGTTGTGGGCCGCCTCCAGCCAGGAAGTGCTCGGGGCGGCACCGCTGGGGGTCGCGCCGACTCCGACCGCAGCGCCGACCCCGACCGCGCAGCCGTGCATCAGCTGTGGGCTGTCGCTCTCGGCGAATGCCCGGTTCTGCCGCCGCTGCGGCTCTCGCCAGGGCTAGCCGGCTTCACCAGCCGAGTCAGCTCGGCTGCTCGCGAGCTGCGCAGCATCGATTCCCGTCGCGTCCACGCGCGCCAGCGCGCGAACACGCGTCCAGGCGCCTCCGAGGAGGAGCACGTTGAACCCGATCGAGAGCCATGCGAGGAGCGCGATGATCGTGACAAACGTGCCATACAGGGCCGCGGCGCCGACCAGCCGTGGGGCGATGAACGTGAACACCTGGGTGAATGCCGCGAGGACAACGCCCACGACGCTTGCCGGTGGCAGGAGCGCTTTCCGCGGGACCCGACGGGCCGGAACGAACCGGTAGACGAGCGCAGCCGCCGCGACGAACAGGAGGACTGACCCGAGTGGCGATGCAACCTGCCAGATCGCGCGCACGACGCCGCTGACCTCGGCACCACCGGGTGCAACATCGAGCAGCCAGGAAGTCACGGACCCGAGGATCAGGGCCGTGACCGGAAGCGCGATGAACATGGCCATGAGGATCAGCCCGCGTACCGATTGCTGTATCTGGTTGCGGCGTGGTGCCTTGTGGAAGATGCGGGCAAACGCGTTGTCCAGCGCCACGTAGAAGCGGCTCGATCCCCACAGCAGCCCCAGCACGGCCACGATGCTGGTCGGGACGGCCCCGCTCGCCACCTGCTCCAGGGCCTGACTCGCAAGGCTCTCGAGCGGCGGCACGGCGGTCGCGATGGCGGCGACGATGTCCGCGCGGACGGCCTTGTCGTCGATCAGGAGGCCGACCAACGACAGGACGAGCAGGAGTCCCGGCAGCAGGGCGAACAGCGCCGCGTAGGCGAGGCCACCGGCGACCAGCCCTCCGCCGGCCGCGTCGTACGTCTGGAGGATCGCGCGCAGGGTCCGGACCGCGGGCACGCCACCCAGCCGTTCGGCAACGTGAGAGGCAACCGCGCGAACGCGATCGATGGCCAGCTCCTCGCGTCGTCCGCTCAGCGGCTTCAGGAGGACAGGTCCTCGAACAGGACCGGCTGGAGATCCTCCGCGCGCACCCGCCGCGGTGACGCGACCAGCGCCCTGACCTCGCCCCGCCTGACGAACCGTCGTCCACCGAGCTTGATGCTCGACAGCCGACCGCTGCGAGCCCAGCTCCCGATCGTCTCCGCGCGGAAATGGACGTTGGCGGACGCCAGGATCTCGGCAGCTTCTGCGAGGGTGATCCAGTCGGCGGCGGCGGGCATTGGGCTTCAGTCCCCTGACGCTGCGGAGGATCCGGAGGCATCGGACGATCCGGAGGGCTTGGCATGCCGATCCGAGGATCCCGATCGATCCGAGGATCCCGATGATGACCGGTCCCGGTCGCCCGACCGACGCTTGTCGCCGGTGCTGTTGTCACCTGAGCCACCGGAACCACCGGAACCGCCGGCCTCGCGGGACTCGCCGGAGCTGCCGGAACGGGCCGCGCGGGACTCGCCGGAGCTGCCGGAATCGCCGCCCTGCCCTGAGCTCCCGGACTCGCCCGAGCCCGCAGACTCGCCGGAGCTGCCGGACTCTCCGGTGCCCGCGGCGGATGTCGATGCCCCCGCACGACGCGAGCTTCCCGAGCTCGGCCCGATCCTTCTTGGCCCAACCGGAGCCCTTGAAGTGGATCGTGGGCGGAGCGAACAGCTTGCGCATCGTGCCCTCGCTGCCGCAGCTCGGGCAGAACGTCGGGCCGGGGTCGTTGATCCCGTGCAGGATGTCGGCTCGGTGGTCGCAGGCGGTGCAGGCGTATTCGTAGACGGGCATGACCTGGGTCCCTGGTTGGTGGGTCAGCCGCGAAGCAGCCGCATCCCGCATTTCGGGCAATAGAACGCCCGCTCGTGCGCGGAGGCGAAACCGCAGTGCGCGCACACGAGGCCACCGCGGCCCGCGGCCGGCACCGGCCGGTCGACGGAGGTGAGGCCGAGCGCGTGCTGGTTGGCGAGGATGTTCGTCAGAATGCCGCCCAGGATCCGCTGTGCGTTCCGGTCCGTGTCACCACGGACACCGCGACCGCCCCAGCCGACGACGCCGCGGACGATCATGTCGCCCGTCGCCTCGTCCCAGTGCGACGCGACGCCACCCACGATCGCGTTGTACTCCGGATATCCGGAAGTGCTGACCTCGCCGTCCAGCAACCCGCAAGCGAGCGTGTCGAACGCGAGATCCACCGCGTCGATCGACTCCAGCACGATACAGCGTGTGGCGCGTCACGGGGCTGAGCTGGTGGTGGGCATTCAGCCACTGCATCGCCTCGGACGGCCGCACGATCTGCGGCACGGCCTGCGCGAACTCGAGGGCCAGGGGCTCCACGACCTCGATCTCGCCGCTGACGATCCCGGAGAGCATGTCCGGCAGCTCCTGCATGGCCTGCGGGCCGGCGGTCATGCGGACGCCTTCGGTGCTCTTGCCGGCGAAGTACAGCTTGAGCTGGTACTCCTGCGCGACGACTTCTTCGGGCAATGCGATGGCGCGCGTCGGCTTGGGCGTGGCCGGCGCCGGCTTGTCGCCGTCACCGCCGCGGCGCTTGAGGAAATCGAGGGGCACCGGGCATCTCCCAGGAGCTTCAGGAACGGGGATCATGGTAGCAGGGCCATCGTCAGACCAGCCCGGCGACGGACTCGCCGACTGTGATGCCCAAGGGTCACGGCCGCGACGACGGCTACGCTGCGCTCGAGCGCCGTGCGTCGCGGCGCCGGCGCGGGGCTCGGGCGGTGGCGTCGCTCGACACCAGCCAGCGGACGCCGCGCGGGGGGATCGTGATGGGTTCGCCGGGGAGGTGCGCCGACAGGTCGAGCAGGTCCACGATCAGCCCGGCAGGCGATGCCGGGAGGTACGTCGCGGGGATCGTCCGGGTGGCGTCGGCGAAGTTGCTGACCGACACGAGCGCGCCGATCGGGTGGTCGCGCCGGAAGGCGAACAGCGCCGGCTCCCCGGTATCGAGCACGTCGAGCGGCACCGCCGCGTGCAGCTGGGGTGCCTCACGGCGGGCGGCGACCAATCGCCGCAGATCGGCGTGGATCCGGGCTTCGACGCTGCCTCGGCGATGGCGACGGCCCGCCGCGTCCCAGTCCATCCTCGGGCGATGGAGCCACCGGTTGTCCGCCCGGTGCTCCGGGTCCGAGACGTAGGTCCAGTCGTTCCTCAAGCCCAGCTCGTCGCCCATGTACAGGAGCGGCAGCCCGTCCCAGGCCATGATCAGCGCGTGCCCAAGGCGGATCCGCTCGATTGCTGCCGTGACCAGGGCCGGGTCGTCGGCGTCGAGCGCGGACTCGAGACCGGCCAGGCTCGCGAACGTCCCGCTGATCCGGCTGTCCCCGGTCGAGGGCACGAACTGGAACACCTCGCCGCGCGCGAAGCTGCCGGCAAACCGGCCCGCGTAGAACTCGGACAGGAACCCGCGGTGCGATGGGCCGTCCCAGCCGACCGCGCCGGCGGCCTCGTTCGCGATCGCCCAGCCGATGTCGTCGTGGCTGCGGATGTACGTGGCCCAAGCCGTGGTCGAGGGCTTGCGCGGGAGCGCCTGGAGAACCTGCGTCGCAAGGCGCGCGTCGCGCGTCGCGAGCGCGGAC
The DNA here is from genome assembly GCA_963772565.1 of uncultured Chloroflexia bacterium. Classification (GTDB taxonomy): domain Bacteria; phylum Chloroflexota; class Limnocylindria; order Limnocylindrales; family CSP1-4; genus CAIXZV01. The sequence continues at coordinate 9,941 of CAVYXU010000007.1, read as the reverse complement.
CAGAACTGGACCATCAGGCTGTTGTGGTACGCCATGTCGGACACGTGGCCGTGGTGGCGACCAACCCCGAGATAGCGGACGAGATCGTCCGGACCGACGATGGCCTCGGCCTTGTAGATCACGGCCGGGGCCGTGATCCGCGCACATGCCCGGAGCGCCTGGAGGAGGTCGTGCACCTCGGGCTGGTTCTGGCAGTTGGTCCCGAGGCGCTTCCACATGAACGCGACCGCGTCGAGGCGGAACACCTCCACCCCGCGGGCGGCGAGCGAAAGCAGGACGTCGAGCATCTCGAGGAACACCCGTGGGTTCGACCAGTTGAGGTCCCACTGGAACGTGTTGAAGGTGGTCCAGACCCAACGCCCATCAGGGAGCTGCGTGAAGTTGCCGGGTGCGGTCTCCGGGAACGTCCAGGGGAGCGTCTTCTCCCATCGGTTCGGCTCGCGGCGATCCGGGTAGATGTAGTACATCGCCGAGGCCTCGGGGTCGCCGGCGGCGGCGGCAAGCGCCCAGGGATGCTCGGCCGCGGTGTGGTTGAGCACAAGATCGACGCACAGGCTCATCCCGCGGGCCCGCAGCTGATCGCACAGGCGCTCGAGGTCGTCCATCGTCCCCAGGGCGGGATCGACCTGCCGATAGTCGGCGACGGCATACCCGCCATCGGCCTCCCCCTCACGGGAGCGCAGCAACGGCATCAGGTGCAGGTAGCGGACGTCGAGCTCAGCAAGGTAGTCGAGATGCTCGGCCACGCCCGCGAGCGTGCCGGCAAACCGGTCCGCATAGCACACGTAACCGATCATCGACGGCTCCTGGAACCAGTCCGGGCGGACCGAGCGCTGGAGGTCGAGCGACACGAGGGGCGTCGGTCGCTCGCGGTAGCGGTCCGCGAGCAGCTCGACGAGCTCAATGAGGCTGGATCGTCCGCGAGGATGCGGACCGTAGACGTTGACCCACGCTGACTCCAGGTCCGGCCACCAGCGTGACAGCCGGATCAGGAACAGCTCGACGTCGCGGTCCGGGAGCCCGGCCAGCCGGGCGGTTGCGAGCTCGGTGGCGGCGTGCAGGTCGAGCCGCGGGCCCGACGACCCGGAGGAGGAGTTCCGGGACGCCGGGCGCCGTGGCTTCGGTGGTGACGGCGAGTCCGTCAACCCTTGACGGAACCCGCGAGCAGGCCGCGAACGAAGAAGCGCTGGAGCCCCAGGAACACCGCGACCGGGACGATCATCGAGACGAACGCCCCTGCGGTGAGCAGCTGCCAGTCCTGGCCGCGAGACCCGACGATGTTGAGCAGCCGAGAGGTCATCACCGCGACGTCCTTGTTGGTCCCGAGGAACGTCTGGGCAACGAGCAGGTCGTTCCAGACCCACAGGAACTGGAAGATCGCGAACGACGCCAGCGCGGGGGTCGACAGCGGCAGGATGAGTCGCACGAACGTCTGGAAGTGCGACGCACCGTCGATGTATGCGGACTCCATGATGTCCTTGGGCAGCTGGCTGATGTAGTTGTAGAGCAGGTACGTGGCAAGGGCGAGGCCGAAGCCGGCGTGGGCCAGCCAGATGGCCAGGAACGTGCCGTTGAGGTCGATCGCGAGGTACGCGCGCAGGATCGGGATCAGCGAGATCTGCAGCGGGACCACGAGCAGGCCGACGACGGTGATGAACAGAATCCGCCGGCCGGGGAACTGCATCCAGGCGAAGCCGTAGGCGGCGAAGGCCGCGATCAGGATCGGGATGACGACGGCCGGAACCGTCACGGCGATCGTGTTGAGGAACGCCGTCCCGAGGCCGTCACCCCCGAAGATCACCGCGTTGTAGTTGTCCAGCGAGAGATTGCCCGGGTCGAACAGGATGTTCCACCAACCGGACCCGAGGATCGCGTCCTTGGTCCGGAACGAGGTGATGAACAGGCCGATCGTCGGGATGGTCCAGATGAGCGCGAGGGCGGCAACCCCCACGTTGAGGAGTATTGCGGAGGATCGTGAACCCTTCATCTCGTCCTCCTCAGATCCCGCGGGACCGGAACTGGCGCAGGTTGTACCAGATCACGGGTGTCACCGCGACCAGCAGGATCACAGCGAGTGCCGACCCTAACCCGTAGTCGAAGAAGATCGTCTTGAACTGGATCGTCGCAATGACATTTGTGCCGAAGTTCCCGTTTGTCATCGCGGTCACGATGTCGTAGATCTTCAATGTCAGGATGGCGATCGTGGTCATGACGGTCACGACCGTGGGCCAGATCGAGGGGAAGATGATCCTCTGGAAGATCTGCCACTCGGTCGCGCCGTCGATCCGACCCGCCTCGAGCAGCTCGTCGGGCACGCCCTTGAGGGCCGCCGCGAGGATCACCATCGCGAAGCCGGTCTGCCCCCAGACCAGGATCACGATCAGCAGGATCGTATTGAGTGGCTCGCCGGTCAGCCACGACTGCGGGGCAACGCCGAACACGCCAAGGATGGCATTGAGCAGGCCGATCTGCTCCGAACCCTGCGGCTGGTAGGAATAGACGAACCGCCAGATGATGCCGGCGCCGACGAACGAGATCGCCATCGGCAGGAACACCAGGGTCTTGGCCAGCCGGTCGATCCGGGACCGCTCGGCGAGCATCGCGATGAGAAGACCCAACCCCGTCGAGAACCCGGTCCCGAGGATCAGCCACAGCACGTTGTTCCGGATGGCCGTCAACATGTCAGGGTTGGTGAATGCGTAGGTGTAGTTGTCCAGGCCAACCCAGTTCGTGCTCGTCGCGTCCTTGAAGCTGTTGATGACGGTGATGACGGCCGGGATCAGCAGGTAGAACGACAGGATCGCGAAGGCTGGACCGACGAACACGAACGGGAGGATCCTGTTCCTCCACGCGGTCGGCAGCTTCTCGACCAGCCAGTTCGAGATGACGTACAGCAGGGCGGTGCCGCCGACGCCCCATACGATGGCGACCGCGACGACGACCAGCTTCGGCGCGTCAGAGTCCCTCAGGAACAGGAAGCCGGCCCACAGGACGATGAACGCCACCACCGGCACGGCCACGGATACCAGAACCTGACCGAGACCGGCAACGACCCCCTGGGCGACACCCTGCCGCCCCTCCTCCGAACGCGTTGCGCCAGCCATGCCTTCTCCCTCGTTGCGACTGGATCAGCCTTGGGACGGTGCCCCGTCGAGATCGTCTCTGGGTCTGGCGGCGGCGCCGCCAGACCCAGAGCTCTCCCTGACGACTACTTGGGCCAGGCGGCGTCGATGGTGGCCAGGGCAGTCGGGATGTCCTCAGAGCCATTGATGACCTTGACGATCTCCGCATACCAGGCGTTCTGGACGGCCAGCGGCATCTGGTCCGATCCGTCGAAGCGCACGAACGGCGCGTCGACGAGAGTCTGGACGAATGTCTTGTCGAGGTTCGATGAGTAGTTGTTGATGTCCTGGTTCTTGTACGGGAAGAGGGCACCGCCCGCCTTGGACCAGGAGATCCCGGCCTCCGGCGTGGTCAGGTACTTGAGGAAGGCCCAGACCTCGGGCCGGTCCGCGAACGCGACGGCCTGGTCACCACCAACCTCGACCGGCGTCCCGTACTGGGCGTCGATCCCCGGCAGGTTGTACACGCCGACCTGGTTGTCGAGGTCAGCCTGGACGTCCTTGGGCAGGAACGAGGTGATGAAGTTGCCCTGATCCGTCAGCCAGCACTTCGGCGGGTCGCTGAATGCGAACGACGGCGCGTCACCGAAGTTCGTCTGGAGAATGGTGGCCGTCCCGCCATAGACATCGGCCGGGTTGCCCCAGACGTCCATCATCGTCTGCACGGCGGTCTGGACGGTCGGATCGTTGAACGGGATCTCGTGGTTGACCCACTTGTCGTAGCCATCCGGTCCGACGGTCCGGAGCATGATCTGCTCGATCCAGTCGGTGGCCGGCCAGCCGGTCGACGAGCCACTCTCGACACCGATGCACCATGCCGGGGTGCCGTCCGAGGCCATCTTGGCCTCGAGGGTTGTGAGCTCATCCCAGGTCGTGGGCGTCGTGTAGCCCTTCGCCGTGTAGGTGACCTTGGGGTAGAAGACGTTGCCCTTGAGGTTGACGCGGTGGAACACGCCGTAGACCTTGCCGTCGGCCGCCGTCCCGATGTCCTTCCAGCCCGGGCCGTAGTTGGCGTCGATGCTGGCGACGATATCGTCAGGCAACGCGAAGAGCTTGCCCTGAGCGGCGTAGCCCTTCATCGAGCCGGGCTGTGGGAGCATGGCAACATCCGGCGGGTTTCCGGCCTGGACCTGCACGTTCAGGTTCTGCTCGAATGACTTGTCCCCGTTGTAGGTGACAGTAGCGCCCGTCGCATCCTCGAATGGCTTTACCGCGTCCGCGAACGCGGCCGCCTCGGTGTCGACGAACGCACCACCGACAACGATGGTCTTGCCGGTCAGGTCCATCGCTCCCGAGGATTCTCCCGGCGCCGTCGACGCGCCCGGGGCGGTGGTCGCCGTGCTGCCGCCGCATGCGGCAACCACGAACGCAGCCGACCATAGGCCGACCAGTAAGCGCTTCTTCATGTGCTCCTCCTGTGGCTCAACCCAATTTGCGTCGAACCCATGCGGCTACGTGGAACCGGTCCCACGGAGCCCTCTCGCAAGCCTACCAACGCGTGTCAAGAGCCAGCGGGGCGTCACGGGAACGTCGCTTCGGGGTCATCGTGTCTCGGTGCGACCTCCTCCCGGGCTCTGTTGAGCGACCGGCGCCGTCGAACGCCGGACCACGAGACTGATGTCCTGGACCTCGCGCACCGGCTCCGCCGGGCCTCCGTCGAGAAGTCGGAGCAGCCGCTCGACGGCGCGGACGCCGGACTCGAACAACGGCTGGTGGATGGTCGTCAAGCCGAGATGATCGGCCATCTCGAGGTCGTCATATCCCGTCACCGACAGGTCGCCGGGGACCTTGAGCCCGAGGTGACCGGCGGCCTCGAGAACGCCCGCAGCCTGCGTGTCGCTGGCGCAGATGATCGCGCTTGGCGGGTCCGTCGAGCTGAGCATGCGAATCGCCATTTCCGCAGCGCGACGGCGCGAATGCTCGCCGATCCCCACTCGCGCAGGCGGCAGGCCGATCCCGTTGGCGCGCAGTGTCTGGCGTACGCCCGACAGCCGGAGCCGGCTCGACGTGAATGCGAGCGCGACGCGGGGGATGTCGCCCAGGAACGCAATCCGGCGGTGCCCGAGGTTGATCACGTGCTGAGCTGCCAGGCGACCGCCGAGGACGTCGTTTCCCACGACGCGCGGCAGCGACCGATGATGCGCGTCGACAAGCACCGTCGGCAGCCCCGACCGCTCGATCCGCTCCAGCTCGGCCGGGTGCGGCGACAACGAGACGATGATCAGCCCGTCGATCCGCTCTGGCCGCGGAAGATCCCGGAACACGGAAGTACGCCGCTCGGCGGTCTCGATGTTGAACACGATGGGGTCATACCCGGACGCCGCCAGCGTCTGCTCGATTCCGCTCAGCCGCTCCACGGCGGACGGGCGGGTCAGGAACGGGATGATGACCGCGATCGTCTGGGTGCGACGGAGACTGAGCCGGCGGGCCGTCTGGCTCGGGACATAGTCGAGCGCCTCGATCGCCGCCATGACCTTTTCCCGCGTCGCGGGATCGACATTGGCGCGATCGTTCAACACTCGGCTTACCGTGCCGCGGCCGACCCCCGCCAGTCGGGCGACATCGCTGATGGTGACACCCATGCAGTTACCGCCTCTTCATGGAACCGGTCCCAGTGTAAAGGGTCAGGGGAAGAGGTCAGCCCGCGGAGCCCGATTTCCGGCGTCGTCCAGGCGTGCGGACGGTCAACGGCGGCACCCGCGGCAATCGGCCCGGGCGTGGTCGACGGTCAGCGCGCGACGCGCTCCCGCAACCGGCGCACCTGGTCGGCCAGCTCGGACTCCCGCGCTCGGGCGCCATCGACAATGGCCGGCGGGGCCTTGGCCATGAATGACTGGTTGGTGAGCCGCTCGCGGGCGGCCGCCAGCAGCCGCTCCGCCTCGGCAAGCTCCTTCTCGAGCCGCGAGTGATCGGCCGCCGCCGCGGCGGGATCCACATCGGCCAGCCGGACGACCGCCTCGGCAGGGCCAGTCACGACGGCAAGGCCGTTGGCTCCACCGGTGGCCGCATGCAGGGCCTCCCGCGTGTCGTGGCGCCGCAGGGGCCGCGCCCGTGCGAGCCGCTCGATGGCGGGCTTCAGGGAATCCATCGCTGCCGCCAGCTGCGGCTCGACGAATGCATCGACCGGCAGCCAGGCAGCGGGTTCCAGCCGGGCGTCCGCCCTGGCGTTGCGGACGGCGCGGACGAGCTCGACAAGCGCGCCAACCTCCTCCTCGGCAGCCTCGTCCAGCTCCCCCACCCCGGGCCAGCGCGCGACGATCAACAGCTCGGGATCGTCGTCGGCGTGCGGGATGGCCGCCCACAACGCCTCGGTCAGGAACGGCATCACCGGATGCAGCAGCCGAAGGTACGTGTCCAGCACGTGCACCAGCGTCCACCAGGTCGCCTCGTGCTCCGCGTCGCCCGTGCGCTCGTCCGCGAGGCGGACCTTGGCGAGCTCGATCCCCCAGTCGCAGAACTCGTTCCAGATCGCGTCGTACAGCAGGCGCGTGACCTCGCCGAACGCGTAGCCGTCCATCGCGCGGTCGACGGCCTCGACGGTCGCGCTGCGGCGCGACAGGATCCATCGCTCACCGGGCCCAAGGCGCTCGGGATCCGGCACACGGCGCGAAGCATCCGCCGGGATCGATGCGGGCCGCGCGCCCAGGACGAACCGGGTCGCGTTCCACAGCTTGTTGGCGAAGTTGCGGGCGTTCTCGACCCTGGCAGTACCGAAGCGCTGGTCGTTGCCCGGCGTAGCCCCGTGGACGAGCGCGAAACGCACCGCGTCCGCGCCGAGCTCGTCCATCATGCCCAGCGGATCGACCGAGTTGCCCTTGGTCTTGGATATCTTCTGGCCGTACGGGTCGCGGATGAGGCCCGACAGGTACACCGTGTGGAACGGCGCCTCCCCGGTCAGCTCGATGCCCAGCATCACCATCCGCGCCACCCAGAAGAAGATGATGTCGTAGCCGGTCTCCATGACCGAACCCGGGTAGAAGCGATCGAGATCGTCGGTCGACTCCGGCCAGCCGAGCGTCGAGAACGGCCACAGGCCGGAGCTGAACCAGGTGTCGAAGATGTCCGGGTCCTGGGTGAGCCGGGCCGCAGGCTGCCCGCATACCTCGCACGCATCCGGTCCGGCCGGGTCCGCGCTGACGGTCGCATGGCCGTCCGGGCAGTACCAGGCCGGGATCCGGTGACCCCACCACAGCTGGCGCGACACGTTCCAGTCGCGGATGTTGGTGAGCCAGTGCTCCCACACCTTCTCGAACCGCTCGGGAAGGATGGCGATCCGGCCCGATCGCGTCGCTGCCAGCGCCGCCTCGGCGAGCGGCGCCGTCCGGATGAACCACTGGGTCTTGAGCCGCGGCTCGACGATGTCGTTGCTGCGCTGGCAGCGACCGATGACCATCTCGTGCGGCTGCGACCCCTCGAGGTCGCCCACCGCCGCGAGATCGTCGACGATCCGCGCTCGCGCCGCGAAGCGGTCCGTCCCGTCGTACGCCGTCCCCGTGTTGGCGACGCGCGCTGCGTCGTCGAGGATGGTCGGCATCGCAAGCCCATGGCGAACGCCGGTCTCGTGGTCGTCGTGGTCGTGGGCGGGCGTGATCTTGACGGCGCCGGTCCCGAACGCCGGATCGACCACGGGGTCTGCGATCACCGGCACATCCCGGTCCACGAACGGGATCCGGACGCGGCGACCCACCAGCGCCGTGTAGCGCTTGTCGTCGGGATGGACGGCGACTGCGGTGTCCCCCAGGATCGTCTCCGGCCGAGTAGTCGCTACGGTCAGCGTCGCCTCGGGATCGGTCAGACCGGTCGACTCGTCGATCAGGTGGTAGCGAACCCGCCACAGCGTGCCGGCCTCGGGCGTGGGGATGGTCTCGAGGTCGCTGACGCTCGTGCGGCAACCTGGACACCAGTTGACGAGCGCCTCGGCGCGGTACGCCAGGCCCTTGCGGTGCAAGCGCACGAACGCCTCGCGAACCGCGCGCGCCGACGTATCGTCCATCGTGAACCGGAGGCGGCCCCAGTCGCAGCTGCCCCCGACGCGTCGCTGCTGGGTCAGGATGACCGACCTGGTCTCCTCGATGAACGCGTGCATCCGCGCCAGGTATCGCTCGCGGCCGAGGGTCGCGCGGCTTTCGCCTTCCCGGGCGAGGATCCCGTCGAGCACGAACTGGGCGGCGATGCTCGCGTGGTCCAGCCCCGGCAGGAACAGCGTGGGCCGTCCCTGCATCCGCGCGCGCCGGGTCATCAGGTCCTCGACCGTTGTCCGCTGCGCATGCCCCACGTGGAGGCTGCCGGTCACGTTGGGCGGCGGCTGGATGATCACGAACGGGGGCTTGGCCCAGTTGGCCGCCGAGCCCGCGCCGTCGGGCGCGAAGACGTCCGCGGCCAGCCAGCGCTCGTAGATCGCGTGCTCGAAATCGGCCGGCACGTAGGCCTTGGCCAGGATCTCCGTCGGCTCTGAGTGCGTCATCGTGCGCTCCGGTGCGTCTTGGGGCCGTGCCCCGGATACGAAAACGACCCGCTCGTCCAGCGGACGAACGGGGTCGTGGTACCACCTGCTGGTTCGATGCCGGGGCCAACCGCTCATCGCGGCCGGTCGTGTCCGTCATCCTCGCGGCGCGCTATCGGGCGCCACCCGCACGGCTCGCGAGCGACCTTCGCGTCCGTCGTGCCCGCGCGGCTCGCACCATCCCGCACTCGCTCCGGGGCCGTCCCGGACCTACTCTTCTCGGTCGTCGCCGTGAGTGCCGGAGTGTAGCACGCGGTCCTCCGTCCTCAGCTCGGTCCGGACGGCCATGGCGCCGTAGATCGACCCGAGGAAACGGCTCGGGACGCGGTGCAGGAGACGCGCGGGTCCGAAGCCCGCATCGGCGGCCAGCGCCGGCAGGCGGTCGAAGGCGATCGGGTGAGGAACGTACGGGTTGCCCCGCTCGGCGTCGTATTCGACGAGCACGAACGGGCTGCCGGGCACGAGCGCGGCGTGGACGGCCCGCAGCACTGCCCCCTGGTCGGATACGAAATGAAGGCTGTTGGCGGCCAGCACGCCGTCGAACGGACCCGCGGGCAGTCCGGTCTCGAAGTCGGCGACCAGCGTCGTGATCGCGAGCTCCGGAAAGCGCGACGTGAGCCGAGCGGCGAGCTCCGCCAGCGCCCACCGGTCGCGATCCACAGCGAGGATGCTCCCGCCCGGCCCGAGCAGGTCCGCGAGCGCGAGCGTGAACTCACCGTCGCCGGCGCCGAGCTCGAGCCAGCGAGCGCCTCGCCCTTCCACGCCGCCGCGGATCAGGGCAACGTGGTCGGCGTGCTTCATCCGTGGACGATCAGTCCCTCGACGCCGGCCCGTTCGCCCGGGCTTCCGCCCGGTCGCGCTGGCGCAGCTCCCGGCCGGCCGAGCGCAGCCAGTCCACCGCACCGATCAGGAACGGGATGGCCCCGGTCAGCAGGAACCAGGGGCCGAACGCGCCCGCCAGCGCCATCACGGCGATCCCGAACCCAACGATCAGCGGCGCGGCGCTCCTGGTTGGCACCGGGGCCGACTCATCGCCGAACGGCCCGTCCGGTCGGCCCGGGTAGGTCGCCGCCTCATCATCGGGGGTATCGCCCAACGCCGGCCTCCCTTGGCGGAGCACGATGAACGCCACGCCCGTCGCGATCCCGAAGCCCAGCAGGAGCACGGTCCCGGCGGTCTCGTACGAGATGAACCAGTACCCGGTCCCCACGACCAGCGCGTACAGGGACAGCCGGCCGAAGAAGCGGATCTCCTCGGCCATCAGCCGTCCTTTCCTGCAGTCGATCGGGCCGCCTCGGATGCCGCCGCCTCTGCCG
>CAVYXU010000006.1:0-18868 GCA_963772565.1 uncultured Chloroflexia bacterium | reverse complement strand
CTGGCGGCTCCGCTCGGGGATCGCGCCGTGCTCGACGTTCAGCAGGGACTCCCCGTCGCCGTGGCGCTGACGCCATGAGTCACTTGCCGCCGACGTAGCCTGACGACCATGCGACGACTGCTCAACCGGCTCCAGGAATTCGATGATCTGGCTCGGGTCGGATTGGTGCTGTTGTTGCTGCTCGCGCTGGTCGTCGTGCTCGCTGTGCTGTCGGGGGCCAATCCGTCGATCCTTCGCGACGTAAGCGACGGAATTGATCTTCCGACGCCTGACCGCGGACAGACCTGCTGTACCCACGGACCGACGGGCGCGCCGGGCGGGCTGTCGCATGAAGCCGCCATCGCCCGAGCCATCGAGGTGGCCCCGGTGTCAGGCACCGCACCATCGGTCATCTGGGCTGGGGTCGAGTCCGACCCGTTCGTGCCGGGTGGCCTCGCCACTCCGGGGCGTCTCGTGTGGGTCGTCCGCCTCCAGGGCGGGCTGACCCCATCGGCGTGTCCGACCGGGTTCCTGGAACTCCCGCCCATGGCCTCGTCGAGCGCCTGCCTCGATGTCGAGGGCGGCGTCAATGTCGTGCTCGACTATTTCACCGGCGAGCTGTTGGGGTGGGTTCACTGATCCCAACCCTGACCGCGTTCCGAGCACTCACTGGCGCCCAGAGTCCTTGTCGACGTGATCGCCCATCGGGTGTGCCTCCTGGCCGATTCGGGGCGGTCTCTGGTGCCGCTCTCAGGAGGACGACGTACAGCCGGCACCCGAATCGAGACGCCGTGGGCGCTCATCTCCGGGCGCATGCCACCGGATACGAACATCGCTCGTGTTGTCGGGACGCCTGTCATCGCCGGGGCCTGGACACGTCGCGATCTTGCCGGTCGCACGCACGGCCGCCGCCGTCAATCCGCCGAGCACGATGGTGGATCGTGGTCGGCGCGAGGCCCTGCACCGTGCACGATGGCGGATCGTCGGTGGCGCGGTGCGGCATCCAAGGCCCCAACAGCACGAACCTGGATCGTAGGTGGGTCGGCGCGGCAGGCCGCGGCCAGATATGACGATGCAGGATCGTAGGTGGCGGAGGCGACGCTCGCGGGGGACTGCGAGCGGCCCCGGGCGACGGCTGCGGGGGGACGGCGCCGGCCCGGGCGACTCAGCGGCCCTTCGACCCGCCGCCCTTTGCTGAGGCTCGATCCCGGTCCTTGACGATCGCGGCGGCCGCGAGCTTGCCCGGCGCACCCGACACGCAGCCGCCCGGGTGCGTCCCGGAGCCGCACTGGTAGTAGCCGGCGATCGGCGTCCGGTAGTCGCTCCAGCCCGGCGCAGGCCGGAAGAAGTACATCTGGGGCGCCAGGAACTCGCCCGCGAAGATGTTGCCCTCCGACAGCCCCACCACCCGCTCGATGTCGGCCGGCGTGACCACCTCGCGGTGGAGGATGAGCGACGAGAAGCCGGGGAAGAACGACTCCAGCGTCCGCTGCACCGTGTCCCCCAGACCGGCACGCTCGGTCTCCCAGTCGCTCTCGCGGAGCTGGTAGGGCACGTACTGCACGAAGCAGGACATGATGTGCTTGCCGGGCGGGGCCATGTCCGCGTCGATCGTCGACTGGATCGCGCAGTCGAGGTACGGGCGCTGGCTGTACCAGCCGTACTTCGCGTCGTCGTAGGCGCGCTCGAGATAGTCGAGCGAGGGGCCGATGTTGGTGAACCCCCGGTAGTGGTCCTCGCGACCGGCCAGGGCCGGGTACACCGGCAGCCCGTCGAGCGCGAAGTTGACCTTGGCCGAGGTGCCCTGGAAACGGTACCGCCGGATCGCGTCCACGAGATCGGACGGCAGCTCGCGCGGATCCACCAGCTCCGTGAACGTCCGCCGCGGGTCCAGCGCGGACACGACGATCGGCGCGTGATACTCGCCGCCGTCCTCGAGCGCCACGCCCGTGACGCGCCCGTCGCGGGTGATCACCGAGGCGACCGGCGACTCGAGCCGGATGTCCACGCCCAGCGCCGTGGCCGCGCGCGAGAGCACCTGGGTGAACCCGCCGTTGCCACCCTTGTGGAACGACCACGCGCCGAACACGCCGTCGTGTTCGCCGAGCAGGTGGTAGAGCAGCACCAGGCCGGACCCCTGCGACCGCGGCCCGACCTTGGTGCCGATGATCGACGACGACGCGATGTACCCCTTGAGGATGTCCGACTCGAAGTAGTCGTCGAGGAAGTCCGCGGCGCTGCCGGTCAGCAGCCGGACCGCGTTGTGGAGGACCTCCTTGGGCAGCGACCGGAAGCGCGCGCCCAGCCCTGCCAGCGCGAGCAGCTCCTCCGGATCGTCGCTGAACAGGTTGGGCGGCGGCGCGTCCATCAGCGGCTTGAGCGCCTGGAGCACCTTGCTGAGGTCGTGCTCGAACTTGTCGTAGTTGTCGGCGTCGTGCGTCGAGTGGCGTGCGATCTCCCGCTGGTTGACCCCGTGGTCCTGGCCCAGCAGCAGGTAGTCGCCGTTCTCCATGGGCGCGAAGGTCGACGACATCAACAGGGGCATGAACCCGTGCTTCACGAGATCCAGGTCCTGGACGATGTCCGGCCGCAGCAGGCTCAGCGCGTAGGAGAAGGTCGTGAACGAGAAGCCCGGGTACAGCTCCTCGGTGATCGCCGCGCCGCCGACCAGCGGGCGACGCTCGAGGATCAGCGTTCGCAACCCCGCCTTCGCCAGGTAGGCGCCGTTGACGAGGCCGTTGTGGCCGCCGCCGACGACGATGGCGTCGTAGGTGCGGTCGCCGGCGGTGGATCGATCATGCTTCGTCATCGTCAGGCCGTCTTTCGCTCGGGGTTCCAGAGGGGCGGACGCGCCGTGTGCGCCGCGACGTGGACGTACCGGTGGTTGATCGGGATCTCGAGGTTCACCTTCGACCCCGGTGCACCGAGCTCGACCGGGACCCGCACCAGCCCGATGTGCCGCTGGAGCATCGGCGAGTACATGAAGCTCGTCGCGTAGCCGACCTGGGCCCCGTCGTCGTCGTACACGAACATCTCCTCCTGGACGGGAGTGTGGTCCATCGGCGGGATCAGGCCGGCTTCGTCGTGGACGCGGTTCCAGTCGCGCCAGTCCACGACCAACCCGGTCAGCCGGAACCGCGACGTCTTCTCGGCCAGCTCGCGGCGGATCGCGTTCCGGCCGATGAACACCCGGTCGTCGGTCGTGACGCCCTTGAGCATCCAGCCCAGCCCCAGCTCGTGCGGGGTCGCCCGGTCTGCGTCCGTCCACGCCAGGCGGCTGGACGCAAAGTCGACGTCCAGCAGCAGCAACCCCGCCTCGATGCGGGTCATGTACAGCGCCTGGAGCCCGAACGGCAGCACGCCCTGCCCGCGCGACGCGGCCCACACAGCGTCCCAGACCTCGAGCGCGCGCTCCGCGGCGACCCAGATCTCGTAACCCAGGTCCCCGGTGTAGCCGGTGCGCGAGATGGTGACCGGCCGGCCGGCGATCTTGCCCGTCGTGATGCCGAAGAACGGCAGCCCCTCGACCGCCGGCACGAGCGTGGCCAGGATCGCCCGAGACCGGGGGCCCTGGATCGACAGCACCGCGAACTGGTCCGAGACGTCCTCGATCATGACCTGGTCGCGCGACCCGACGAGGTCGCGGAAGTAGCCGAGGTTGGGCTCCGCCGACGTGAGCACGAACTCCTGCGGCCCGTGCCGCAGGAGCACGCCGTCCTCGACGATGAACCCGCGGTCATCGCACCAGATCGTGTACTGGGCCTGCCCGGGGGCGAGGGTCCGCGGGTCGCGCGCCATGACACCCGCCAGGAAGCGCTCGGCGCCGGGCCCCGAAAACCGGTACTTGAACAGCGGCGAGGTGTCGAACACGCCTGCGGAGTTGCGGACGGCGAAGTACTCGAACTTCTCCGACAGCCCGTACTTCTCGGCGGCGAGATGACCGGACCAGTGGCTCCACAGCCCGGTCTCATTCAGCGCGGACGTGCGCTCGTGGAACGGGGTGGTGCGGATCATGCGCTGGGCTGTGCCTCCCTTGGGAACCAGGACGGTAGCGGACGCCGCGTCCCGGCAGCACGGGCGTTGCTTGGAGTGGGTCAGTCCCCTCGAGCTGATGGCCTAATCGGCCCATGGCGGACTCGAATCCCAGCGCAGCATACGGTCCACGCTGATGGCAACCATAGACGCCTCGAGGCCCCGACCCCACGCGCGCCCGGCGGACGGCGAGGTGAGCGAGATCCTCGGCCACGGCCGCGTCCTGTGGTTCATGCGCGTCGCCGGGTTCCTCGTCGTCGCGTCGCTCGCGCCGATGTACACGCTGGTCCACCCGGCGATCATCGTCGCGGCCCTGGTGATCGTCGGCACGACGATCCTGGCCCAGCCGCTCCTGATGCGGGACGACCTCGCGCCCAGCGTCATCCGCAGCCGGGCCGTGCTTGGGTTGGTTGGCGATCTGGTCGCCGTGTACCTGGTCGGCACGGCGTTCGCGGCCGACCCGGACTGGCTCGGCTTCTACTTCTATCCCGCTGATCGCCCTCGAGGCCACGCTGGTCGCAGGCTCCTGGGCGGGCGTGGCGGTCACGATGACGAGCATCGGCGTGTACCTCGTCCAGCTGGCCCTTCACCAGCAATACGGGAACGTCGTCGACGTACGGGCCGTCCTGGGTGCGCTCGCGATGCTCGGGCTGACCGGCGGCACCCTCGCCGCATTCGGTGCCATCGCCGAGCGGGGTCGCCGCGACCTGCGGGTGCTGCTCGACCTGACGTCCGCACTGGCCCACCAGCGGGACCAGACCGAGACGATCGAGCTGCTCGACCGTCGGCTGGCAAGTGCGATCGGTGCACGGGTCCGCAGCGTCGCCGTCCGGCGCGATGACGGGTCGTACGAGATCCTCCGATGGCACACCACCGAGAACCGGACGCTGCCGCGCGCGTCATTCGAGCGCGTCCTGGGGGATGTGGATGCGCTGGAGAGGCAGTTCGCCGCGGGCCAGTCCGTCACGTATCCGGTCGAGCCGGGCGCCGCGCTCGCGATCGGGCTGGGGCTGCCCGAGTTCACGCGCGCAGTGACCCTGATCCCCGTGTTCGTGGAGGACGCGTGGGTCGGGATCCTCCCGGTGCTGTGGCCGGGCCGACACGTCCCCAGCCGGCATCAGCTGCGCCTGCTCTACGGGCTGTCCAGCCAGGTCGGCATGGCGCTTGCGCAGGGCCAGCTGCAGCGGGTCCGTGAGGAGGCGGCAACCGATCCACTGACCGGGCTTGCGAACCGGCGCACGATCATGGCCGAGGTGGCGGCGGAGATCGCCCGTGCCGAGCGGCGCGGCGGGACCCTGTCGGTGCTGTTCTGCGACCTCGACGCGTTCAAGGCCATCAACGACCGAGACGGGCACGCGGCGGGCGACCGGGTGCTGCGGACGGTGGCGGCGAGCCTTCGGGCGGTCATCCGGCAGGGGGACACGGCCGGCCGCTACGGCGGTGACGAGCTGCTCGTGCTGGCACCCGACACCGACGTCCAGGCAGCGGAGCGCCTCGCGCGCCGGATCGGGGCGGCCGTGCGGCTCGCCGCCGGGGACGACGGCGTCAACGTGACCATCGGCATCGCCTCGTGGCCGGCCGACGGGCGGACCGCGTCGGAGGTGGTGGCGGCCGCGGACCGGGCGATGTACCGAGGCAAGCAGCGTGGCGGAGGGTCGGTGGTCGCGCCGACGAGCGCCACCGAGCCGCTGCCAACCTCGGCCCGCTCCTTCATAGATGACTCACCGGGCGCGCGGCGAGGCGTCGGTTAGCCGCTGTGCCGGGCGATCACATTCCGAGCGAGGGAGACGGCAACCACGATGCCAATCGCGGCGGAAACGATACCGCGCACCCAGTAGTCGGACAGATAGGTGTTGAGGAACGCAGCGACGAACAACCCGAGGATGGCGCTCAACACGATGCCGATGATCGCGGCCATCGGCACGACTGATTTCCGCATCTCGACGCCCCCAGCATCCGGATAACTGTCGGCGAAGCGTGAGCCGAGCCGCGAGCCGTGTCAATCAACCCGCAGCTGCAAGAAGGAAGGGGCCGCAGAGACGCGTTTCCCCCACCGCCACCTCAGGCCGTGACCGCCTCGCGCTGATCCTCGTCCGGCGCCTCGGAGGTGATCCCCCAGCCACCGAAGATGGCCGTTCCCTCGAGCCGCAGCGTCGGTGCGTCCGCCGGGCGTTCGACGTCCGGTCGGCCATCGCCCGCGCCGCCGATCCCGACGATCCGGGTCTCCACGTTCCACGTCTCGGGGACGATCAGGTTGCCGCCACCGAACAGGGCGCTGGTCTGGAGCGTCGCACCCGCCGGGTCCAGCGTGGCATCCCGAAGGTCGAGCGTGCCACCCCCGAACCAGGTCGTGACGGTGCCGCCCTTGAACGCGCCCGACTCGCTGTGGAACTCGAGCGGCCCGAACGTGGCGACCAGGTCCACCTCATCGGAGGCGGGATCCTGCGGCAGCGCCTCATGTCG
Source organism: uncultured Chloroflexia bacterium (assembly GCA_963772565.1). Taxonomy (GTDB): domain Bacteria; phylum Chloroflexota; class Limnocylindria; order Limnocylindrales; family CSP1-4; genus CAIXZV01. The sequence goes on along the minus strand of CAVYXU010000006.1, from coordinate 12,394 downwards.
ACGCGTCGCGGCGTAGATCACGGCCCCGAGCATGAACACGAACCAGCCGAGCAACAGGAAGCTGATGGCCCGCATGAGCTTTCCGAACATCGCCAACCTCGTCTGCAGTGGGTCCCCCAGCCTCGGCGGGCGCTCTCACCCGCCGTCCGGGCATGGTGCCCTGTGACGGCCGTTGCGGTCCAGTGCCGAGCGGCCGAAGATCGGCCGGACATCCTCGGGTCATCGCCCGGATCCGCTCGGATCCGCTCGGATCCGCCGCCGGCACTCCGTCTCGAGGCGCCCGCAGATTCGCACGATCGAGCCCCCGCCTGTATGGTGGCCGTCTTCTCGTGCTCGATGGGCGCGCCGGTCAGCGCCCCGGTCCACGGACCGCCCGATCCCGAATCACCATCACCAGCGCCCTGACCGGGCCCCGCAAGCGTGCGGGAAGGGCCCTCAGGAGCGTTCCTCCCCATGTCCTTCGATGCTCTCGGGCTCAAGCCCGAGCTCCTCCGTGCCGTGTCCGACGAGGGCTACACGGAGCCAACCCCCGTCCAGCGCGAGGCGATCCCGCTCGTGCTCGCCGGCCGGGACCTCCTTGCCGGCGCCCAGACCGGCACCGGCAAGACCGCAGCCTTCGTGCTGCCGATCATCCAGATCCTGCACGCGACGCGCGCCCCCGGGACCCCCGCCCCGGTCGCGGACGTCCGGCGCGACGGATCCCGACCGCGCCAGGGTCAGTCCTCGCGGTCCACGCCTGCGACAGCACGCCCGCCGGTCCGCGTCCTGGTCGTTGTCCCGACGCGCGAGCTCGCGATCCAGGTCGAGCAGAGCGTCCGTACCTACGGCGCCCACCAGCCGATCCGGTCCACCACCGTCTACGGCGGCGTCGGCTTCGAGCCCCAGGTGTCCAAGCTTCGGGCCGGCCCCGAGATCGTGGTCGCGACGCCCGGCCGCCTGCTCGACCACGTCACCCAGCGAACCATCGACCTGTCCCGGGTCGAGATCCTCGTCCTCGACGAGGCGGATCGCCTGCTCGACATGGGCTTCATCCGCGACATCCGGCGGATCATCGCGCTGCTCCCGGAGCGCCGCCAGAACCTGCTGTTCTCGGCGACGTTCTCGGATGACGTGCGCTCGCTGTCCAACCTGATCCTCCACGAGCCGGCGCGCGTCCAGGTCACGCCGCGGAACACCACTGCCGAGCTCGTCGAGCACGTCGTCATGCCCGTCGACCGCGAGCGCAAGCGCGAGCTGCTCTCGCACCTGGTCACATCCGGGCGCATCACGCAGGCCCTCGTGTTCACGCGCACCAAGCACGGCGCGAACCGGCTTGCCGAACAGCTCGGCCGTGACGGCATCAACGCGTCGGCGATCCACGGCAACAAGAGCCAGTCCCAGCGCGTTCGCGCGCTCGACGACTTCAAGGCCGGCCGGGTCGGGATCCTGGTGGCGACCGACATCGCGGCACGCGGGCTCGACATCGAGCAGCTGCCGCACGTCGTCAACTACGAGCTGCCGATGGTCCCCGAGGACTACATCCACCGCATCGGCCGGACGGGCCGGGCGGGCACCGATGGCCAGGCGATCTCGCTGGTATGCGTCGACGAGACTCCGCTGCTGCGCGACATCCAGTCGCTGCTCCGGCGGACGATCCCGTCCGAGGTGATCGAAGGCTTCGAGCCGGACCGCTCCGTGCGAGCCGAGCCGATCCGCCTGCGGTCGACCCCGGCCGAGCGAGCCATGCATGCCGCGGCCCGCGGCGGCTCCGGGTCCCGAGGCGGATCGGGGTCACGAGGCGGATCTCCGTCCCGTGGCGGCGCCGTGCAGAACCGCGGAGGCGCAGGGTCGCGAGGTCAGTCGGCGGCCCGAGGCGGCTCCCAGTTCCGTGGCGGCTCTCCGTCAGGGGCCCGAGGCGGCTCTCCGTCAGTGTCCCGGGGCGGCTCCCCGTCCCGTGGCAACGGCCGCGGTCGCGACGGCCGCAGCTCGGGGTTCTCAGGCGCCCCCACCGCCGGCAGCACGATCGGGCGAGTGTTCCCGGTGGGCGGTCCCGGCCGAAACGGCGAAGGGCGCCCGGCGCACCACGATGGCCGGCCGACGCACTCCGCTGACAGCCGTCCCACGCACGGCGCCCCCAACCACTCCCGGGCCCTCCCGGGCGAGCGCATCCGCCGGCTCGAACCCCGCGGCTGACGCCGGCGCTCCCGGCCCGCTCGGCGCCGGCCCGTCCCGGGCACGCTCCCCTCGACGGCTTGTTGACTCACAGACACCGATTTCGCCCTGACGGCCGAGCGCAACCCCGGTTCCGCCACGAACCGTGCCTGTCAGACAACGTTTCCGCCCGACGCGCGTGGCTCGCGGCGAATCGGGGCGCTTCCGGGCGGTTTCGTAGCCCCTGAGTCAACACCGGGGCCACCGGGGGACGAATTCCCCGAGGTCCGGGCGGTTTCGTAGCCCCTGAGTCAACACAGGGTCGCGACCGAGGGTCGCGCCGCGACGGGCCTCCGCGCCGTGACGGATCCCCGCGCGCCTATCCGGCCGAGGAAAGTCTCGGCACTCGCGCTGACGTCGCCAGCCGCGCCTCGAACCGCTTCGCGGCTGCGTCCAGCGTCTCGAGATGCTCGGCCAGGCGCCGGCGGGCATCCTCGGCGGCGGCATCGAGGCCGCTGAGCTCGAAGATCCCCCAGTGGCGGATCACCGGGAGCAGCACCTCGTCGCGGTGGACCCTGAGGTCGTAGATCCCGGCCCTCGCGATGTCTGCGGCCTTGCGCAGGAAGTTCGGGATCCCGGCGCCGGGCATCTGGAAGCTCAGCACCTCATCGACGATCGCGCGCACCGCGGCCGACGGCTCGATCGCCAGGGCGGCCTTGAGGATGTCGCGATAGAACACCATGTGCAGGTTCTCGTCGGCGGCGATCCGGACCATGATCCGATCGGCGACCGGGTCGTCCGAGTACCGGCCGGTGTTGCGGTGCGCGATCCGCGTGGCCAGCTCCTGGAACGCGACGTAGGCCAGACCGTGGAGCGTGTCCGGGGAGTCGTGGTCGTATCCCTGCTGGAGCTGGCTCATCCGTCCACGTTCGATGAGCACCGGGTCGATGTTGCGGGTGACCGTGAGGTAGTCGCGGAGCACGATCGCGTGGCGACCCTCCTCGGCCGTCCAGCGGCCCACCCAGGTGAGCCACGCCCCGTCGCCCTTGCCGAACATCCCGTGGATCAGCCGGTGATAGCTGGGCAGGTTGTCCTCGGTCAGCAGCCCGACCTCGAACGCGGTCTGGGCCACCCCCTCCAGCCGCGGCTGGTCCGGCGTCCAGGGCTCCTTGTCGAAGTCGCGTCCGAGGCGGTACGGGATGTACTCGTGCGGAAACCACTCCGCCGCCACCTTGAGGTGCCGGTCGAGCAGCCGTCCCGCCTCGGGTTCGAGCTCGGTGAGCAGGCGGCGGTCGAGGGCGGAGATCTCGGACGGATCGAGGGCGTCGGACACGGGTCACCACTGCGGCGGTCGATGCGAGCCGGGACGCAGGTCGCACCGGTGCGGCGATCATGGGCGCCGGCTGGGGCCGCCCGATCGGCCGTCGGTGCAGCCCTGCAGCCACCCGGCACTGGAGTCGCGCGCCCGAGCTCACGCATGGGCGTGACCCGCGGGGATCCCTCGGTCGTGTCGAACCTATACTCGGCCGATGCTCAGCATCGGATCGATCGTCCTCCGTGTCGATGACGTGCAGCGCCAAGCTGCGTTCTGGGCCGCGGCGCTCGATTACGTGCTCCGCGAGGAACCGGACGACAGCTCACAGATGCTCTGCCCTCGCCATGGCGTGGGACCGAACCTCAACCTCGATCGTCGCCCCTCGGACGCGCTCATCCCGCCGCGCTTCCACCTCGACCTGTACGCCGAGGACCAGGCTGCCGAGGTCGCCCGGCTGATCGGTCTCGGCGCCTCGGAGGTGCACTGGGACGCGCGACCGGCTGATGCCGATTTCGTGATCCTGGCCGATCCTGAGGGCAACCGCTTCTGCGTGATCGACAAGGGCTAGCGACCCGGGCGAAGGACGCTCGCGGTTCGAGCCAGACGGCCGGGACCGCCGGGCCCGGGAACCGGCGGCAGCTTCGCGACTCTCCGACGACCACCCAGCACGCCAGCGCCATCGTCTTGACCCCACCGTAGACTTCGACCATGTCGCTCTACCGCCTCGACGGCCCGATCGCGATCGAGGCCCCCGTCATCATCGCCGCCTTCGACGGCTGGGTCGACGCAGGGTCGGCGGCCACCAGCGTGGTCTCGCTGCTGGCGCTCGAGGGAGTCAGCGTGGCCACGTTCGACAGCGACCAGCTGTTCGACTACCGGTCGCGCCGGCCGACGCTGGACATCCGGGACGGCCGCCTGTCGTCGCTCGCCTGGCCGGAGGTGACCCTCAAGCACGTCCGGTTCGGCACCCGGGACCTGCTCGTCCTGACCGGCGCCGAGCCCGACGACCGCTGGATGGCATTGGGCCAGGCCGTGACCGAGCTCGCCCAGCGACTCGACGTGCGCGGCTGGGTGAGCCTGGGCGCGATCCCGGCGGCGGTCCCGCACACCCGCCCGGTGCCGATCCTCGGCACGGAAAGCCAGCCGGGACTGCTCCGGGGCGGCGTCGCCCCGGGCCCCATCGGAACCCTGCGCGTGCCATCGGCGGCGCTGTCGATGCTCGAGATGTCGGTCGCGGCGGCGGGGATCCCGGCCGTCGGATATTTCGCCCAGGTGCCTCACTACGTCACCGGTCCGTACGCGATCGCGGCCGTCGCGCTGCTGCGCGCGGTGGAGCAACACCTCGACGTGGACCTGCCGCGCGGCGCGCTGGCCAACGAAGCCCGCCAGCTGCGCACGCGCCTCGATTCGGCGACGACCGCCGACGAGTCGACACGCACCTACGTCGAGCGGCTCGAGGCGATGGTCGACGAGTCGCGTCTGCCCGAAGGTGACGACCTGATCTCCGAGATCGAGAAGTTCCTGGCGGAGCGGAACGCGGACGGCGCCTAGAGCCGGCCAGCGGCAACGCGATTGGCGGCGCCCTGAGCCGCCCGCGCCAACGCGATTGGCGGCGCCCGAAGACTCCCGCGACTGAACCCGTTCGGCGGTGGGCGCACACCAGCCACCTAGTAGCGCTCGCGTCTGACCATCACCTTGAGGCCCTTGACCGTGGCCGCGCGGAGGGCCCGGATGACGTGATCCGCGGCGTCGTCGGGAACCTCCACCAGCGAGAACCCATCGGCGATCTGGATCGCCCCGATGTCGCCCCCGCGAAGCCCGGCCTCGTTGGTGATGGCGCCGACGAGGTCTGCCGGACGGACACCGGCCGCGCGGCCCGCGCCGACGAACAGGCGGGTGATGCCGCCACCGGAGCCACGCTTCGGGGTGCGCAGCACGGGACGGCCCTCGGGGTCGTGCCAGCCGCTGACGCGATAGCCGCGACGCGGTCCGGCCGGTGGACGGCCCGGCTGACCGGGACGTCCGGGGCGCGACGGGCCCTGACCCTGCCCCGCATCGCTCCCATCGGGGGGTTCCTGCCACGGGCCGCCGCGCCGTGGGGGCATCGGGCGGCCTCGACCGCGACCGGGGCCGGCACCGGGTCCTCCCGGCCCGCCTCGACCGTCCTGGAACCCGGGCAGCCTGGCGGGCGCGAGCTCCGTCTCGTCCTCCGCGCCGCGCGCCTCGGTGTCGGCGAGGCTGAGCGCGGCGAGCGCGATGTCCACGAGGTCGAACTCGGCCGAAAGCGGCTCGACGGCGGCCCGGTACCTGTCGAGCCCGCCGGCCACCAGCGTCTCGCGCAGCGTGCCCCGCAGCATGTCCAGCCGGTGCTCGCGAACGTCCGCCACCGTGGGCAGGCCCGCGATGTCCAGCGGTGCCCCGATGGTGCGCTCGATGTCGCGCAGCAGCCGGTGCTCGCGCGGCTCCACCAGCGTGATCGCCACCCCCTCGCGGCCCGCGCGGCCCGTTCGCCCGGTCCGGTGCACGTACACGTCGGGCGAGGACGGCACGTCGTAGTTGACGACGTGCGAGATATGACCGATGTCGAGCCCTCGCGCAGCCACGTCCGTCGCGACCAGCACGTCCAGTGCGCCATCGCGGAAGCGGCCCATGATCCGGTCGCGCTGCTCCTGCGACAGCCCGCCGTGGAGGGCAGCCGCGTCGCGGCCCCGGCCGCTCAGCGCCTCCGCGAGATCATCGACCTCGCCCCGGGTCCGCGCGAACACCAGCGTCGCGGCACCGTCCTCGAGGTCCAGGATCCGGCCAAGAGCGGCGAGCTTGTCGGCGCGCCGTACGACGTATGCGACCTGGCGCACGCGCGCCGATTCACCCTCGGGCTGCGCGGCCTGCTCGACTCGCACCCGGATCGGTCGCTGCAGGTGCCGCTCCGCGAGCCGAGCGATCTGGCCCGCGATGGTCGCCGAGAACAGCGCCGTCTGGCGCTCCCTGGGCAGCGCCGACAGGATCTTGTCGAGGTCGTCGGCGAACCCCATGTCGAGCATCTCGTCCGCCTCGTCGAGCACGACGGTCGCGACCTCGTCGAAGCGGAGCGTCCCCCGGTCGAGGTGATCCACCGCGCGGCCGGGCGTCGCGACGACCACGTCCACGCCGCGCGCCAGGCGGTGCAGCTGGGTGGTGATCGGCTGGCCGCCGTAGATCGGCACGACGCGGACACCAAGCTCGCGTCCGTACCGGTGGATCGCCTCGGCGACCTGCATCGCGAGCTCGCGCGTCGGGGTCAGCACCAGCGAGCTCGGCCGGCTCCCACGACCATCCTGCGGCACGCCCCGGCCGCCGGCCGGTCGGCCGGCGTCGCGATCCGCGTCCATGCGCGTCGCGAGCCGCTGGAGGATGGGGAGCGCGAAGGCCGCCGTCTTGCCGGTGCCGGTCGGGGCTTCGGCCAGCAGGTCGCGGCCCTCGAGGAGCGGCGGGATCGCCGCGATCTGGACGGGAGTTGCCTCCTCGTAGCCGAGCCCGGCAAGGGTGCGGAGCAGCCGGGGATCGAGGTTGAGCGCGGCAAAGCCGTCGCCGGCGGGTTCGGCTTCAGCTTCCAGAGGCCCGGTTTTCACGGGCCCGGCTTCCCGGGCTCCGGCTTTCCCGGGTCCGGGTTCGGCTGCGGCCGGCGCATCAGCGGAACCTTCCGTGGAGGCGGCTCCGATATCGGCCGGCGCATCGGGGGCGGGCGTCACATCGGCAGGCGCTGGATCGACCGCGGAATCGCTGACGACCGGGTCATCGGTTGGAGAGGGCACCCCCTGATGCTAGGCCCGATCGGGCGGACGCGCCTTGGGGCAGGCCCCGCGGCAATCGACGTGCGATCGGGTACCCGGCCCGCCGGCGGCGCGTGCTATCGCGTCTCGGTCACCTTGCGCAGGCCCCGCGGCCGCTCGGGGTCGAGGCCGCGCGCGATCGCGAGGTGCATCGCGTGGAGCTGGGCGGGCACGATCGCCGCGATCGGGTTCAGCCACTCCGGCAGGCCGCCGGGCACGGGCAGCGACCAGCGGCCGATCGATCGCGCCTCGGCGTCATCGGACAGCACGAGCACGTCCGCGTCGAGATCGCTGACGAGCGCCCGCAGCGGCGCCACCAGCGCGTCCCGGGCCGGGCCCGACGAGACGCTCGCGAAGACGGCATCGCCCGGTGCCAGCAGGGCCACCGGGCCGTGCGCGAAGTCGGCGGCGCTGTAGGGATCGGCCCACAGCTGGGCGATCTCCTTGAGCTTGAGGCTCCATTCGCGCGCCGTCGCGTAGCCGAACCCCCGGCCGAGCACGACGGCCCGACCGAGGCTCGCCTGGTCGGCGGCGATCCTCGCGGCCTCCGGCTCCGCCTCGAGCGCGGCGGCGATGGCCTGCGGGACGAGCTCCAGCTGGCCCCGTGCCGGCCCGGGGTCGCCATCGAGCGCGGCCGACAGCATGGCGACCGACAGCAGCTCCGCCGTGTAGGTCTTGGTCGCCGCGACGGACCGCTCCTCGCCCGCGCCCAGGTCGAGGACCTGGGCGGCGGCTTCGGCCAGCGGCGAACCCGGCTCGTTGGTGATCGCAAGCGTGAGCGCGCCCTGCCGTCGAGCGGCCGCCACGACGCCCACCACGTCGGGCGACTGGCCCGACTGGCTGACGCCGATGACGAGCGCGTTCCGGTAGCTCGGCGACGCGTCGTACAGGGTCGCGAGCGAGGGCGCGGCGAGCGCGACCGGCAGCCCGTTGCGCGCCCCGAGGACGTACTGGGCAAAGACCGCGGCATGATCGGACGTGCCGCGGGCCGCGATGACGACCAGCCCGGCGTCGCGCCGGCGCAGCTCCGCGGCCACGGCATCCACGACGGGCGCGGCCGCACGGAGCAGCCCGGCGGCGACCTCGGGCTGCTGGCGGATCTCGTCGCGCAGGCGGCCTGCGGCGGGACTTCGGGAAGCGGTCATGTGCCCATTGTCGCCGAACCCGGGCGCGACGGGGTTCCCAGACGACCACCGGCGGAACGATACTCACAGCATGTGGCGAGTCATGGCCGAGGCGCTCGTGGGCGCGTCGCGCGAGGAAGTCTGGGAGCTCTACGACGACATCGCGGGCACGCCCCGCTGGGTGCCGTTCGTCGTGGACGTCGTGTACGTGTCCGGCCCCGCCCGCGTCGGGACGGTCTACCGGGAGCGGACGCGGCTGGCCGGTGTGCTCGACACGGGGCAGTGGGAGATCGTGGAGCACCGGCGTCCCGTTCGCCAGGTGCACGTCTCGTCGGACAAGGGCCTCGACAGCACGCTGGTGATCAGCTTCGACGCACGGGGCACCGGCACGCTGGTGACCGAGGCAGCGGAGCTCAGGTCGCACCTGTGGGGACCGTTCGGCTGGCTGCACGAGGCCATCGCGAGCATCCCGGCGGGACACGGGGTACGCGGCGCGGTCGCCGGCGCCAAGCGCGTGTTCGAGGGCGATCCACCGCGCTGACCGGTCGGGTCGCTCCGCTGACGGGGGTCAGGAGACGTCGACCTCGCGGACCACGGCCAGGTGTCGGCCGGGCCCGGCGCCGTCCCGGGTCACGTGGTATTCGATCTCGCGCGGCATCCCGTCCCGATGCCGGAAGCGAAGGGTCGCGTGCAGCGTGCCATCCGCCCGAAGGACCGTCCACATGCCGCGTACGTCATCCGAGGCGGAGACATCGTCGGGGTTCGCGAACGCCTCGATCGTCCGGCCCCGCAGCTCCTCCGCCGGCGCCTCGACGATCTCGGTCAGCGACGTTGACACGTCCAGGAACCGGCGCTCGTCGTCGATGATCGCCCAGGCGTGACCAGGCTCCTCCCACCATCGGTGCCCGGGCACGACGCTTCCAAATCGGTACACGTACCAGACGGGCTCAGCGGCACCGGGATCCGCGAGTGGGTCCCTCGACCTGACGACGGCAGCCGGATATCGCTCCCGAAGCCGCACCTGGAGGTCGTACGGGTCGATCGGCCTTGCGCTGCGGGCACGCGTCCGCTTCGTCGCCGCCGGCTGCAGGGCGGTGAAGGCGTCACCGACATACCGCCGGAACGCGACGTCCTCGGCGGGGAAGATCTGGAGGTGCGGAATCGGGTCAGCGGGCACGGGATACCGGCATGCACGGGTTGTGGGTCCGGGGAACATGGTCCACGTGGAGGGTCGCGCGGTCACTCCGCAATGTGCCCTATTCGCAGCGGGCCGCCCGGCCAACCGTGGCGGAGATCCGTTCGTGGAGCGTCCCCGGGCTGGCCGGTATCGCGGGAATCAGAAACGGACCGCCTTGAGGACAGAATTTCCGACTCCGCCGCCGCCCGACATCCCGCCGGAGGGTCGACGCGCCATCGGATGTGGTCCGAATGTTGGCGGTCCGTTTGATGCGCCCAACGTAGCCCTGGCCGTGGCGCCGGGGCACCGGCCAGAGGTCAGGGGCTGGGGCGGACGAAGGTCAGGGAAGCCACCGGGCCACCCGGCCCGTACCCGGCCCGTACCCGGCCCGTTTCCGGCCTCGCGGCGCCTTCGCGATACCCTTGCGGTGATGCTCACCGCCGACCGCCACCTGCCGCTCGACGGCACCCGCAACCTTCGTGACGTGGGCGGCTACCCCGCAGCCAACGGCCGCACGACGCGCTGGCGCACGCTGCTCCGGTCGGACGAGCTGACGACGCTCCCCGACCACGCCCGGCAGGACCTGCTCGACCTCGGAATCCGCCAGGTCATCGACCTGCGCTGGCCGGAGGAGCTCGAGCGATCCCCGAACGCGTTCCTGCGCTCCTCGGTGGTCCGGTATCGGAGCGTGCCGCTGCTCGCCGACGATCCGACCCCGCATGCGGGGCTCGCCGGCATGTATCGCCACGTGTTCGACGTTCGTGCGCCCCAGCTGGCGGAAGTCGTCCGGGCCTTGCTCGATGATGACGGGCTGCCCGCGATCATCGGTTGCGCGGCCGGCAAGGACCGGACGGGCGTGGCGATCGCCCTCCTGCTCGACCTGGTCGGCGTCCCCACGGACGTGATCGTCGAGGACTACGCACTGTCGGCCGGGTACTTCGCGTCGTCGGTGACGCGCGTGGCGCTCGATGACTGGCGGCACCACCCGCTCATCGTCGACAGCCCGCCGGAGTTCATGGCCAGCGCGCTCGAGCATCTCGACCGTGTGCACGGCGGGGCGCGTGCGCTCCTGCGCAGCCAGGGCATCGCAGCGGACGATCTCGACGACCTGGTCGAGCGCCTCACCGAGCCCTCGGCCGCCTGACGCCGGGCCCGGGCATCGGCAGCCCCGTCGCGAACCCGGACGATCGCGCGGGCTCATCGTACGGAGACCGCCCGGGAAGCCTACGATTCAGGCATGGGCCGTGTCGGTGCCTCTCTCGAGCTCCCCCATCCCCCCGAGCGCGTGTTCGATGTGGCCACGCGGATCGAGGACCTGCCCCGCTGGCTGCCGGAGGTGACCGAGGCCGAGCTCCTCGACGGCCCGCTGGCGATGGGAAGCCGCGTCCGGCTCAAGCTCTCACCCGCGGCGGCCGGGGTCGAGGTCATCGGGACCGTCCGGCAGCTGCGCGCCCCGTCGATCCTGGCCATCGGCGGCTCCGGTGGCCCCCTGACGGTCGAGGTGCGCACCAGGCTGCAGCCGGTGGGTGAGGGATCCACGCGGATCTCGCTCGAGATCGACCTGAAGGCATCACCGCTGCTGGGCTTCGTCGCCCGCGAGGCCGAGCGCCGGATCAACGCGGAGCTGCCGGCCTCGCTGGAGCGGTTCCGGGTGCTGCTCGAGGCCGACGCCACCGCCTGAGGGCTGTCACTCCTGCGCCCGCGCGATCGCGTCGCCGGTCCGGTCAGGCCGCGGCTGAGGCGCCGCCGTAGCCGGGTACGCTGACCTCGATCAGCGGGCTGTGCGCGACCATCACGTCCAGGTCCGTGCGCTTCCAGTTGCGTGCGACGCCGGTCAGCAGCTGCCGGCGCTCGTCCGGATCCGTGATCACGCGTGCAGTCGCCTCGACGTCCGCCTGGGCAAGCTCGCCCTTGAGATGGAGCGTGATCCGCGGGTCCGCGGCCACGTTGTTCAGCCAGGCTCGCACCCTGCCGGGCATGGGCATGCCGCTGATCACGATCCGGCCGTCGAGGTTGTGCATGAAGATCTCGATCCGCCGCGCCTGGCCTGTGCGGCGGCCGGTGGTCGTGAGATCGATGACCTGGTTGTGGTCGAGCGCATTGCGCAGCAGCTGATCCATGGGTGGCTCCGGGTGCCGTCGGCGCGACGGCGGGCACGCTTTATAGTTGTATGCGCAACGATACAGTGCTCGAGACGGGAGCACAAGGCGGGCGAACGGGCACAGAGACGGCTCGCGCGGCCCTACACTCGCTCCGATGCTGCGCACCGTGACCGCGACCCGATACGTGACGCCGCTGCGCGAGGGCGGCTCCGTTCCCGCGCTGGTCGAAGCCGACGACGACGGCCTGTACGTGGTGAAGCTCCTGGGCGCTGGGCATGGGCGCAAGGCGCTGGTCGCCGAGCTCATCGTCGGCGAGATCGGCCGCCACCTCGGGCTGCCCATCCCCGATCTCGTCCTGGTCGAGCTGGATGCGGCGCTCTCGAAGGCCGAGCCGGACCAGGAGATCCGCGAGATGCTGGCGAGGTCGGCGGGGACGAACTTCGGTCTCGACTTCCTGCCCGGTGCGCTCCCGTTCGCGCCTCGGATCGAACCAGCGCCCGAGCCGGACCTCGCCGCAGCCGTCGTGTGGTTCGACGCGTTCACGACCAACGTCGATCGCACGCCGCGCAACCCCAATCTCATCGTCTGGCACCGGCGGCTGCACCTCATCGACCATGGGTCCGCGCTGTACGTCCACCACGCCTGGCGCGACCCCGACGAACACGCGCGGCGCCCGTTCGAGGCGATCCGCGACCACGTGCTGCTGCCGTTCGCAGGCTCGATCCTGGAGGCGGATG
>CAVYXU010000005.1:0-15334 GCA_963772565.1 uncultured Chloroflexia bacterium | reverse complement strand
GCCCCGGGCAAACGCGATGCTGGTGGGTATCGCGCCCACCGGTGGCCGGCTGCCCGACGAGTGGCGCCAGGCAATCCTCGCCGCGATCCGCTCCGGGCTCGACGTCATGTCGGGGCTCCACACGTTCCTCGGCGACGACCCGGAGTTCGCGGAGGCCGCGCGCGCGTCGGGCGTCCGGATCATCGACTTTCGCCGGCCACCGGAACGCGAGGAGACGGCGATCGGGCGTCGCCACGGGCCCGGCAAGCGCGTGCTCCTGACCGTCGGCACGGACTGCGCCATCGGCAAGATGTCGGTCGCCCTGGGGCTTCCCAGGCAGCGCAGGCTACCGGGAGCTCGGCGGCGTTCGTGCCCACGGGGCAGACGGGGATCATGATCGAGGGCTGGGGTGTGGCCGTTGACCGGGTGATCTCGGACTTCCTCCAGGGCACGGTCGAGTGGCTGATCGAGGAAGGGGAGCAGCGCGGCGACTGGGTGATCGTCGAGGGCCAGGGGTCGCTCGATCACCCTGCCTACAGCAGCGTGACGCTGGGGCTGATCCACGGTGCGACGCCGCACGCGATGGTGATGGTCCACAAGCCCGGCATGGCCGACCATGATTTCGAGCACGTCCCCGAGTCCCGGTTCCCGATCGCCGCGCTGCCCGGGTTCATCGCCCTCCACGAGCAGCTCGCGGCCGTGGTCGCGCCGTCTCGCGTCGTCGCCGTCGCGCTCAACACATCGCTGATCACGGATGAGGAAGAGGCGCGACGGATCATCGCCGCCACCGCGGCCGAGACGGGCCTCCCGTGCGATGACCCGGTCCGGTTCGGCGGCGGCCCGCTGTGGGGCGAATCGTGGCCGCGGTCGACGCGCTGCCCTGGGTCACGCTGTCGGAAGACGAGCCGGTGCCGCCGGCATGACCCTGACCCTCCGGCTCGAGACGTTCGTCCTGCCGCTACGCGATCCGTTCCTGATCGCGCGCGCATCGCACGGCGCGGGCCGCGCCGTGACGACGGTGCTGGTCGGGCTGCGAGACGAGGCGGATGGGCCGGACGGTCCGTTCGGGCTCGGCGAAGGCTATCCCGATACGTACTACGGCGAGACGCCCGAGACGATGTCGGCCGTGGCCCCCCGCCTGCTGGAGGCGCTCGCCCCGGTCGAAGCCGGCCTGCGAGGATCGTTGGACGATGCCGGGCCGCGCTGGAGGCGGCTGACGGCCTGATGCACGCTGCGATCGGGCGCCACGGCGCGATCAAGTGCGCCATCGACATCGCCCTCCACGACCTGGTGGGCAAGCGACTGGGCCTGCCGGTGCGAGCGATCATCGACGTCCCGGGCGACATCCCGCCCACGGACTTCACGCTGGGCATCGACGAGCCGGCCGTGGTCGCCGAGCGGGCACGCCGCGCCGCGGACTTTCCGGCGCTCAAGGTCAAGGTCGGTGGCCCGGCCGATATCGCGACGCTGGAAGCGGTTCGTGCGGTGTTCGGCGGCCCGATCCGCGTCGATGCCAACACCGGCTGGACACCGGAGGACGCCGTCGCGCTGCTGCCTGCGCTCGAGCGTCTCGGCGTCGAGCTGATCGAGCAGCCGTTTCCGGCCCGGCGCCTCGACCAGCTGCGCTGGTTCCAGGAGCGCTCGCCACTCCCCGTGGTTGCCGACGAGAGCGCGGTCACGATCGAAGACCTGGACGCCCTGGTCGGTGTCGTCGAGGGCGTGAACGTCAAGCTCGCGAAGTGCGGCGGGATGGGTCCGGCGAAGCGGATGCTGTCCCGCGCCTCGGCGCTCGGCTTCCGGACGTTCCTCGGCTGCATGGAGGAGACGTCGGTCGGGATCGCGGCGTCGGCGGCGGTGTCCCCGCTCGCGGAATGGGTGGACCTGGATGGCTGCCTGCTGCTCGACGATGACCCGATCGCCGGCCTCGAGCTGGCACCCGACAAGCGCTGGCGGCTGCCCGATGCCCCGGGTCTGGGGTTGACCCGACGCTGAGCGTTGCGTCGCATCGCGACCCTGGCGGCCGCCCGATGCACACCTCGCAGACGATGGATCCACAGGCTTCGCAGCATCTCGAGGGCGCTGTCCACCGACTCCGATCCCGTGTGGACAAGTCGGGGGCCAACATGGTGGAGAAGCCCCTACCGGGCTCCAAGCCTCGGGCGTAGCATTGCGGAGTCGCCGCCGCGAGGACCAGGGAGGGGGCGTCGACCGCGCCAGACGCACCCGTCGACGGTCGGGCACCACCCGCTCCGCCGTCGCTTGAGCCCGCATCCCCGCGAGAGGAAGGAACCTGTATCGATGCTGCCCGCCGGCCCCGCCGCCTGTCCGTCGACCCCAGAAGCCGAGGCGTTCGTCAGGTTTTGCTACCAGCGCCGTCGGGTGGGCTGGCCGGAGCTGTATGACGAGATGTGCGCCGTCGCGACAAGGGGCCTGTTTCGCGGCATGGGCCACGAGGACCTCGCCGAGATCGGCGTCGGGTTCAGCTTGTTCGAGACCCCGAGCCTTGCCCAGCTGGTGACCCGCGTCGCGGCCGAGGAGCAGGCGGAGCGTCGGGCGGCGAGGGCGGCCGCGATCGAGGCGGCGCGCGTTGCGGACGAGGAGCGCGAAGCCATGGCCCTGGCGGGCGCGGCGTAAGAGCGCAGAGCCGCGCCGGCCACGGCGGGGCTCTGCCCGGCAAGCTCAGGCGCGGATGCGCCGCCGGGCCATCTCGCCCTCGATCTGGCGCTCGGCTTCCACGTAGCGGTCGATCTGGTCGCGGAGCTGGTTTGCCTCCGGCGCGTACAGGTGGACCTGCTGCTGGAGGATGTAGGACAGGCGCCGGCTGGTCATCCGCACGTGGTCGAGGTTCTTCATCAGCACGAGCGGATCCATCGAGGCGAGGTCCGACGGAGGATACATCTGGTTCATCGCCAGCCATGCTAGCCCAACGGCGGGGTGCCGGGCGCCGCGCGCATGCGGCGCCCGAGCGTTGGCTTCGAGAGCGAGCTACGAGCTCTTGGCCTTGAGCTCGGCGAGCCGGGCCTCGACCTCCAGTTCGTCCTCACCGCTCTGGAGCTCCGCGAACTGGTCGTCGAGCGACGAGGACGCGACCTCGGCCATCCCGCGGGCCTGAGCCTCCTGGCGCCGGATCCGTTCCTCGAAGCGGTTGAGCTCCGAGGTGGGATCGAGGACCGAGACGTCCTTGAGGCTCTGGGTGACCTGCAGCTGCGCCTGGGCCATCTTTGCCCGGGCGACCAGCTCGTCCCGCTTCTGGACGAGCTCCTCGCGCCGGACGCGGAGCCGGTTCAGCCCGTCCTTGAGCTTGTCGGTGAGCTCACGCTGCTGGCTGATCTGCCCGTCGAAGGTCGCGACCTGCTTCTCGAACGAGAGCTGCCGGCCGAGGGCGATCTTGGCGAGGCCGTCGAACCGGTCCGCCTCCGTCGCGTTGCCCTGGCCGCGGAGCACCTCGGCACGGTCCGACGCTGCCTTGGCCTTCGACAGCCACCCGCCTGACGCTTCGCGTGCCTCGCGCTCGTCGTCCTCGAGCAATCGCAGGTTCCCGATGGTCTGCGCGACGGCCTCCTCGGCCTCCGCGATGTTGTTGGTGAAGTCGCGGATCAGCTGATCCAGCATCTTCTCGGGGTCCTCGGCCTGGTCGAGGATGGAGTTCACGTTGGCCCGCATGAGCTGGCCGATGCGCCCAAGGATCGAGGTCTGCGCCATTTCGTTGCCTCCGGTCTCTGTAGGTGCCCTGATTGTCGGGCCACCCGGCGCTGCCGTCGACCCCGCGATCCGTTTGTCCCGCCTACCAGCGGCCGCCTCGTGCGCGGCCGCCACCGCCTCCACCGCCGAACGATCCGCCCCCGGCGCGTCCGCCCCCCCGCCGCCGAGCGGCCCGGGCGCCCCGAACCCGCCGCCCCGACGGCCGCCGCCCGGTCCGCCCCAGGGCGACCCGCCCCACCCGCTGCCGCGGCCACGCCCACCGCCCGACAGGATCCCGCCCAGGACGCCGCCCAGCACCGCGCCGATCACCTGTGCCTCGGGCGATGCACCCGTACGCACCGACGGCCCCGCCACCGGGCCGTTGCCGGTACCCCAGGCATCGAACTCGCTCGCGGCAAGCCGGTAGGCCTCGTCGGCGAGCTGGACGGCTCGCTGGGCCGCGGCCGCCGCCCCATCCGGATCCGTCGGTGCCAGCCGCTCGGCGTCCGCGAGCCTCGCCTCGGCTTCGGCCGCGCGGGTGCGCGCCGTCTGCCCCACGCCATGCCGCCGCGTCGTGATGTAGTCGAGTGTCCGGCTGACGTGGCTGCGCGCCGTCGCGACGGCCGTGGCCGCGACCTGGAGACGGCGCTGCTGCTGCGCCTCAGCCTGCGCAATGCCGGCGACGATGGCGTCCGCCGCGTGGTTGGCCGTGAGCGCGCGTTCCACCGCGCCGAGCGGGTCGAGCGGCGTCGTCGCGGCGAGCTGCCTCGCCTCGTCGAGCGTGCGCTCCGCCGCCGCCAGCGCGGTGCGCGGATCCGTCGCAGGCGGCGGCCCGGTTGCGGTGCCGGTGCCGGGCACAGACGACGCCAGTCGCCCGATGGCGGCCCGGGCCGTCTCGATGTCGGCGGCCGCAGCCGCCAGCTCGTCGGGCAGACGCGCCGCGGCCTCGTCGAGGCTCGAGGCCAGGCGCTCGACGGCCTCGATCAGCCGGGTCGCCGACGCCACCCCGTCCTGGGCGTGACGCAGCGCGACGACCGCATCGGAGCGCCGGGCGTCGGGGAGGGCAAGCCCTCGCCGCGTCTCGGTCGATGCCGATTCCAGCGCCTTCGCGGACTCGACCAGGTTGCCGTTCACGGAGGCGATCGCGCTCGGCACGTAGCGCGAGTCGAGGCGGTTGAGGGCCTCGGCGGCGGCCGATTGCCGGGTCTCCAGCCCGGCGATCACGGGCTGCAGTGCGGCGAGCTCGGCCGGCGCGGTCTTCTCGAGATCCCGGAGGGCCGCGAGGCGCGCGACCTGCGCCTCGAGCAGCTGAGAGGCCGTGGTCGTTCGATCGATGATCTCCTGGAGCATCTTCCGCCGCTGGTCCGGCGTCTCGGGCTCCGCGTCGTCCAGCTGCTGGCGGATGGCGAACGCGGCACGCAGCTCGTCGCGCGCCTTCGCGACGGCCACCCGGTACGGCGCGGCTTCGGTGTCGCCCCACTGCGCCTCCGCGAAGCCGACCTCCTGGTCCGCGTCGCGTACGGCCTCGTCGGTGGCCAGCAGCGCCCGGCTCGCCTCGCGCGACAGCCGGTCACGCTCCGAGGCGGCGGCCCTGGCCGCGGCCCGACGCACCAGGACCGTCCGGCCCAGCAGCAGCAGGCCGCCACCGACGAGCAGGACCGCGAGGATCGGACCGAGGTCGAAGCCGCCGCCGCTGGTGGTGCCTCCGGCCGGTGGCACCGCGGTGGGCGCCGGAGTGGACGGCGCAGGAGTCGGCGTCGCGGTGGGCGGTGCGTCGACAACAAGCGCTTGCGCGAGCGCATCGAGGCCGTCGATCACGGCTCCGGCGAAGTCGCCGTCCGCGAGCCGCGGCTCTACCGCGTTCGCCAGGATGAGGTCGATCTCGCTGTCCGTGATCGACGTCAGCGATCGGCCGACCCACAGGGCGTCGGAGCGGTCCTCGATCGCGACCAGGAGCAGCGCGTCGTTGCCGCCGAGCGAGCTCCCATCGGCTGTCGCGGTCGCGAACTCGGTGACCGTCGACGAGCCTGTCGTGGGTACGAAAGCGACGAACACCTGGACGTTGTGTGCTTTTCGGAACGCCTGCAGCGCGTCCGCGATCCGGCTCTCGTCCGCGGCCGACAGCACGCCGGCCGTGTCGGTCACGGTGTCGCGCAGGTGCGGCTCGCCCTGGGCCAGGATCGTTGCCGGCGCCGCCACGACGAACAGGCCCAAGAGAACGGCCGTCAGCGCACGGACACGAGTCGTCGGGCGCATGCGAGCACGCGTGGGACGAGAAGGTGTTGAGCGGCGGCCGAATGCGGCCGACTGTGATCGGGTCATGGGGTCTCGCTCGAATCGTACCCCGGGCCCGCGGGCTGCGGTCGCTCCGAATGCCGTCGACTGTCCGGAGGTCGCGGGCGCCCGATCCCGCCTACAGCGCGCGCAGTCGCGTCGGCGGCCAGGTCCAGTCCACCGGCAGATCGGCTGAGGCCAGTGCTCGGCGTCGCCCTGCCTCCGTGGCGCCGAGCACGAGGATCCGGTCCGTCTTCGTCGCCCGTCCTGCCTCGTCGCCCCACAGCCGGGTCATCTTGCGGTTGGCGGCGATCTCGTCGCGCACGGCGCCGGCAAGTCGATAGCCGGCCGGATAGGCGGCCTCCTCCCATACCCGTTCTGCGAGCCCCAGCCCAGAGATGGACCGCTTGCCCCGGTCCATCTCGACCTCGCCGATGACGAGCACCACGATCCCGTCGTCGGTCATCGCGGGCCGCAGGTCGGCGAGCACCTCGCGCAGGAACACCAGGTACGGCTCCCGCTGGTGGGCGTCGTCGAGCTCCGCGTCGATCGCCCGGGCGTCGAACCCCAGCAGCCAGGTCCGGAGCCAGTTGTAGTAGCCGTACTTGAGCACCCGCAGGTAAGGCGGCGATGTAACGGCGAGGCGGGCGCGATCCGGCAGCCCTCGAGCGCGCAACGCGGCACGAGCCCGCCGGCCCGCAGTGCGCGCGTCGCCGTGGAGCGCGAGCCCGCCGACGGCCGGGAGCGGCTGGCGGTACAGCCGGTCGAGCTTGGCCGACAGCGCATCGAACACGTCGCGCTCCGGGGCATGGAAGTCGGTCCGGGCCGCGAAGTCACGCACGTAGCGCGGCGCCATGCTGAACGTGTTGGGCATGACGGTGGACAGGTACGAGGGCGTCTTGCCGTGGAGGATTCCTGCCAGCGCCGCCGCCAGGAAACGGTCCGCGCGATCATCGAGGTGGAGCTGCGAGCGGACCAGCAGCAGCTGGCCCAGCGTCCGCGGATGGAACGCGATCGCCACCTCGTCCGGGACTGGTTCGGTGCGCGCGGATGGGCCGTCGCCACTGCCTGCGACCGGGACCTTCGATGCCGGGTGGTGCGGGCGGGCGATGACGCGTTCGGCGAGGGCAAGCCATTCCGGCGCGTCGGCTGCCCAGGCCAGCCGCAGCGCGGCGAGGCGGGTTCGCGTCTCGGCGGCCAGCGCGGGCTCGACCTTCGCTGCGGTGAGCAGGTGGGCGAACGGGTTGAGGTCATTGCCGACCCCGATCCGGCCCTCGGCATCGGCCTGGAGCGGCGTCGTCCCGCGGCCCGAGAACGGGTCGATGACGACGTCGCCGGGACGGCTGTAGCGGGCGATGAACGCGTGTGCGAGCGAGGCCGGGAAGCTCGCGAGGTACGAGCACATCGGGTGGAGCGTCGGGCCCCACAGTCGCGCCTGCGCCTTCCACTCGGGCTCGATGGCGAGGCTCGGCAGGGCGCTCGGAAGCTCGAGCGCGAGCTGTCCAGGGTTCGATGTCGGTCTGTGGTCGGGCATTCCCGGGCTCGACGGGGTCGTCCGGAGATTGGGCATCCCGGACGAGGGGCGCGGAGCATAGCACCCGCGAATCCCGCCGCGCACTGGGTCGAATGCCCCATCGGTACCAGGCGGACGCGGTCATCCGTCGACTCGGGATCGCGTCGTCGTGCGTAGACTGGGCGGCGCCGGCCCCCGTAGCTCAGCGGATAGAGCAGCCGCCTTCTAAGCGGTAGGTCGCAGGTTCGATTCCTGCCGGGGGCGCCAAACCGCTCGTCTCGGATCGTTGCGGCCGGGGCCTACGGAGTCGATCTCGTCGCCCGTCCAGGGTGCGATCTCGAAGTCGTCCCTGCTCCGACGAACTGACGCGGTCGCCCGCACGGGTCTCGGTGCGGGACCAATGGGTCCATCAGGGCTGGGGCGCGGCCCCACATCGCCAGCGAATGAGGCCGTTGTACATCGTTGGCACGCCCAGCACGGGCCCGGTCTCCGGGTCGACCTGAAGAGTGACCGTGAACGCGGCGATGCCCCCGAAGCCGTCGGAGGCGATGGCAGCCGTATCAAGGTCGAACGGTGCCGAATAGGTGAGGACCAGCCCGGAGCCCGAGGTCCAGTCGGTGACGGATAGCTCCAGTTCGGCTCGTGCGAATGCGAGCGACGCGGCATAGGCGACGTCAACGCCTTGCTCGGGGAGGCCGGAGACTTCGACGACCCGCGCCCGACGCGCATCCCACTCGCACCACGCGCTGCTCTCAACGACTGCGGCATCGGTACACAGGCGCCACCGCCCACCCCCGAGATCACTGTTGTCCATGAGGTCGGTGGGATCCCGCGGCGGTTCATCGCCCGGTCCCGGTGGCTGCTCGATGGGGCAGGCGTCCTGGGGAGGAGCCGTAGAGCCCGGACCGGTCGCGAAGCTCGCCGGAGCCGGGCTGAGCGTGGCAAGCGGCGGCGGGAGTGCGTGTGACGGAGCGGCGGTGACGGTAGGAAGCGCCGGGGGAGTGGGGGTCGCCGGCGTCGTCTGCGCGGGACTCGCGCACGCGGCGATCAGCATCCCTGCCGGGATCAGCATCCATGCATTCTTCAGCACGAGTCGTCCCCCTCGATGAGGCCCCGCAACTCTGACGGCGAGTATGGACACCCGGTCACGCGTCGCCACCGACCCCTTGCCAGCGCCGCTGCGGTCGTTACCATCACGATCCATGACGAACGATGCAGCCGGCGGATCTCCACTCCACGACGACCTGATCGAGATGCTCGAGGCAACGAGAGCGGCTGAGCGCGAGATCTTCGCGCTGCTGGAGCCATCGGTCCGCGACGCGCCCGCCCGGATCGGGGAGTGGTCGGCAAAGGACCTGCTGGCTCACCTGGCGGCCTGGCGCGGGGTCGAGGCTGAGCGCCTCCGGACGGGGACGCGCGCTCTCCAGCCGGACACCGCCGAAGGCGACGCGCGCGCGGCGACCGACGACGAGGCGAATGCGCGGATCCAGGCCCGCCGTGCGGGCTGGTCGTGGGAGCGGGTTGCCGCCGATGCCGAGGCGAGCCTCGACGCCCTCGAGGCCCAGATCAGGACGACCTCGGCCGAGGATCTGACCAGCTCGGAACAGCTCGTGGCCGGGATTGGCGGCAACGGTGCGAACCATGCGATCGCGCACCTGGGCGAAGCTGCCGCGTTGGCCGGCGACGAGGGCCAGCACCGGTTCCGGGCGTTCACGGACCGGGTCGAGGCGATCCTGCTGCGGGGCCGGCTCCCGGACCGTGATGCCGGGGTGATGCTCTACAACGTGGCCTGCTTCGACGCCCTCGGCGGCCGGCTGGACGATGCGCGGCGGTTGCTCAGAGATGCGTTCAAGCGCCGGCCGGAGCTGGTCGAGTGGGCCCGCGCGGACGACGATGTCGCGGCCCTGCGCTCGGAGCTGGGGACGCTGGCGGGGTCCTGAGGCTCCCGCGCCGGAACGGCGGCGCCTCGCAGCGGACTGGCAGGCGATCCGCGCCGGTCCCGGATCCCGGCCGTTGGTCCCGCAGGAACGGGACCGTCCGGCACGCCGATCACAACGGACCGGCCCCCGGCAACCGGGACGCTCGGCTCCGGTTGCGGCTGCCGGGACCTCGTACGCTGAGGCCCACGGATCGCACGGAGGACCGCGCCCGCGCGGGGATGGCTCCCACCGCGCCCCTCCGCTCGCTCTGTATCGCCACAGCGGAGGCAGTCAATGCCCGCTCTCCACGCGAAGCCGGCGCCGCCGACGGACGACAAGCGGTGGAAGATCGTCGAGACGCGGATGCGCCGTATGGGCGACAAGCCGGCCGCCCTGATCGAGGCCCTGCACGCGGCGCAGGAGGCGTTCGGCTACCTCGACCCAGAGGCGCTGACCTACGTCGGCGACACGCTCGGCGTGCCCCACTCGCGCGTCTACGGCGTCGCGACGTTCTACTCGTACTTCACGTTGAAGCCGCAGGGCGAGCACACCTGCGTCGTATGCACCGGGACCGCCTGCTACATCAACGGCGCCAAGGAGATCCTCACGCGCCTCGAGGCGAGTCTCGGGATCAAGCCCAAGCAGACCACCGCGGACGGCAGGGTGTCGCTGGTGACCGCGCGGTGCCTTGGCGCGTGCAGCCTCGCGCCGGCGGTCATCGTCGATGGTGAGGTCAGGGGCAAGGTCGGGTCGGCGGACCTGGTCGCCCAGCTGGAGGCGATATGAGCGAGATGCCCGCAGTTCCGCGACCCGCGGGTCGCCGCGCGGCACCGGCCGCACCGGACGGCCCGGTCCGGGCCAGCGCCTACGTATGCGAGGCAGCGAGCTGCATGTCCGGCCAGGCCCATGACATCACCGTCCGCCTCGGCGAGCGCATCGCCGAGGCCGGCCTCACCGACGTCGTCGTCAAGCGCGTCGGCTGCCTGGGCCTGTGCGCAGCCGGGCCACTGGTGGAGATCGGCGAGACCGGGCAGCTGTTCGACCATGTCTCGCCGACCGATGTCGAGCCGCTTGTCGATGCCCTTGCAGCCGTCGGGCCGGGTGACACGAGACAGCCACAAGGTCCGTTCTTCGAGCGGCAGCTCCGGGTTGCAACCGAGAACTTCGGTCGCGTGGACCCGGAGAGCCTCGACGACTACGTCGCGCGCGATGGCTACCAGGCGCTGAAGCGAGTCCTGTCGGACATGACCTCGACCGAGGTCCGCGAGGAGATCACGCGCAGCGGGCTGCGCGGACGCGGGGGCGCGGGCTACCCGACCGGGCTGAAGTGGACGACCGTCGCCAAGGCGCAGGGGACGCAGAAATACGTGATCTGCAACGCCGACGAAGGCGATCCCGGGGCGTTCATGGACCGGAGCGTGCTCGAGAGCGATCCCTACCGGGTGCTCGAGGGGATGGCCATTGCCGCCTTCGCCGTTCATGCCAGCGAGGGCTACATCTACTGCCGGGCGGAGTATCCGCTGGCCGTCGCCCGCCTTCGCTCGGCGATCCGCTCGGCGCAGCGGGCCGGGTGGCTCGGTGCCGGTATCGGCGACACCTCGTTCGCCTTCGACCTCCAGGTCCGCCTCGGCGCGGGCGCCTTCGTGTGCGGCGAGGAGACGGCACTCATCGCTTCGGTCGAGGGCAAGCGCGGCACGCCCAGGCCGCGACCACCGTACCCGGCGGTCCAGGGCCTGTTCGATTGCCCCACCCTGATCAACAACGTGGAGACCTTCGCCAGCGTGCCCACGATCCTGCGAAAGGGTCCGGACTGGTACGCCGGGATCGGGGTGGGCAGGAGCAAGGGAACCAAGGTGTTCGCGCTGGCTGGGCGCGTCGTGAACACGGGCCTGGTCGAGGTCCCGATGGGCATGACCCTGCGCGAGATCATCTTCGACATCGGCGGCGGGATCGTCGATGGCCGGCCGTTCAAGGCCGTCCAGACAGGTGGACCGTCCGGAGGCTGCATTCCGGCTGACCATCTCGACACCCCCGTGAGCTACGAGTCGCTGCTCGAGCTGGGCTCGTTCATGGGCTCGGGCGGCATGATCGTGATGGACGACACCTCGTGCATGGTGGACGTCGCCAAGTACTTCATGGACTTCTGCCGCGACGAGTCGTGCGGCAAGTGCGTTCCGTGCCGGGTGGGGACGACGCAGCTGTACATGCTGCTCGACCTGATCACCCGCGGTCGCGCGACGATGGCCGACCTGGCACAGATGGAGCGCCTCGCCGGGATCGTGCAGCGGATGTCGCTGTGCGGCCTCGGACAAGGGGCCCCCAACCCGATCTTCAGCACGCTGCGCTACTTCCGTGACGAGTACCTGGCCCATATCGAGGATCGGGTCTGTCCGGCCGGCGTCTGCGTCATCGACCAGCCGGCGGAGGTGAACGCATGACCGCGGTCTACACCCTGACGATCGATGGCAGGGACGTGGCCGGCTCCGAGGGCCAGACGATCATGGAGGTCGCCGAGGAGAACGGCATCGACATCCCGGGCCTGTGCCACCTGCCCGGCATCCACGACCGCGGGGCCTGCCGGCTGTGTGTCGTGGAGGTCGCGGGATCACCCAAGCTCGCCGCCGCCTGCGTCACGCAGGTCGCGGAGGGGATGGAGGTCACCGCCCATTCGGAGATGCTCCACGAGTACCGCCGGGTTGCCACGGAGATGATCTTCCTCGAGCGGAACCACGTGTGCGCCGTGTGCGTGGCCAACAACCACTGCGAGCTGCAGACGCTGGCGGCCGATCTTGAGCTGGATCACTTCGAGCTGCCCAGGATCAACCCCAGCGTCGACATCGACGCCAGCCACAAGCTGTTCGCGATCGACCACAACCGCTGCATCCTGTGCCTCCGCTGCGTCCGCGTGTGCGACGAGATCGAGGGCGCCCACACCTGGGACGTGATGCACCGAGGTCTCGAGACCCGCGTCCAGACGGACATGGGCCTTCCATGGGGCGAGTCGCCGACCTGCACCAGCTGCGGCAAGTGCGTCCAGGTGTGCCCCACCGGTGCCCTGTTCGAGAAGGGCCGTCCGGTGGCGGCCGGCAGCAAGGACCGACGCCCGTTCCTGCCGTGGCTCAGGGTCGTCCAGGAGGAGCGCGGGCTATGACCAAGCCGCGGATCGCAACGGTCTGGCTGGACGGCTGCTCGGGCTGCCACATGTCACTGATCGACATGGACGAGCGCCTGCTCGACATCTTCGAGCGCGCGGATCTCGTGTACAGCCCGCTCGTCGACGCCAAGGAGTATCCGGAGCACGTGGACGTCTGTCTGGTGGAGGGGGCGGTGTCCAACGAGGACGACCTCCACAAGATCCGGCTGGTCCGGGAGCGGACGACCACACTGGTCGCGTTCGGCGACTGTGCCGTGACCTCAAACGTGCCGGGCATGCGCAACCCGATCGGGGTCGCGCCGCTGCTCGATCGGGCCTATCGCGAGAACGTGACCCTCAACCCGCAGGTGCCGACCCAGTTCGTGCCGGCCCTGCTGCCCATGGCCGAGGCGATCAACCGCGTGGTCCCGGTGGACGTGTACCTGCCCGGGTGCCCGCCCGATGCCGACCTGATCTACACCATGCTCGACGACCTGTTGTCCGGCCGCACACCCGCGGTGGCCGGCGCCCGGTTCGGGCGCTGACGAGGGATGCCATGAGTCAGACCATCGTCATCGACCCGGTCACCCGGATCGAGGGCCACGCGCGGATCACGATCCAGCTCGACGACCGCGGGGAGGTCGTCGATGCGCACTTCCACGTCACCCAGTTCCGTGGCTTCGAGCGGATCACCCAGGGGCGGCCGGTCCACGAGATGCCGGCGCTGATGTCCCGCATCTGCGGCATCTGCCCGGTCAGCCACCTCATCGCGTCCGCCAAGGCCGTCGACGACATCATGGCCGTCGAGGCGACGCCGACCGGGGCTGATCTGCGCCGGATCATGAACCTCGGCCAGATCGTCCAGTCGAACGCGCTCTCGTTCTTCCACCTCTCGGCGCCGGACCTGCTGTTCGGCTTCGACGCCGACCCGTCGGTGCGCAACATCGTGGCCATGGCCCGCCGGAACCCGCAGCTCGCGAAGGACGGCATCGCCCTTCGCAAGTGGGGCCAGGAGATCATCGAGTGGCTGGGCGGCAAGCGGATCCACCCCGAGGGCATCGTGCCGGGCGGCGTCGCCTTCCAGCTCACCGAGGACGTGCGCGACCGGATCCTGGCCGGAGTCCCGGAGGCGATCGCCGCCGTCGAGCGTGCGATCGCCTGGTACAAGACCGACATGCTGCGCTGGGAGGAGGAGGCGTCGACCTTCGGCAACTTCCGCAGCGCGTTCATGGGCCTCGTCGACCGCAGCGGCAACGTCGATCACTACGGCGGCTGGATGCGGGTCGTCGACGCGGATGGCAAGTACCTCGCCGACAAGGTCGATCCCAAGACGTTCAACGACTACATCGGCGAGACCGTCGAGCCCTGGACATACCTCAAGACGACCTACTGGAAGCCGATGGGCTACCCGGACGGGATCTACAGGGTCGGGCCGCTGGCCCGGCTCAACGTGGCCGATCACACCGGAACGCCCCGCGCCGACGAAGAGCTCGAGAAGTTCCGCTGGCGCGTCGGCCGGATCGCCGGTTCCTCGTTCCATTACCACTACGCGCGCCTCATCGACACCCTCAACGCGATCGAGCGGGTGGAGCAGCTGCTGCGCGGCCCGGACATCCTGTCGCCCCACGTGCGCTCGGTCGCCGGGATCAACCGCAATGAGGGGATCGGGGTCTCGGAGGCCCCGCGCGGCACGCTGATGCACCATTACCGCGTCGATGACGACGGGATCGTGCAGTGGGTCAACCTCGTCATCGCCACGGGGCACAACAACATGGCGATGAACCGGGCCGTGCTCCAGGTCGCCCGTCACAACGTGAAGGCGGACCGGCTCGAGGAGTCGATGCTCAACCGTGTCGAGGCCGTGATCCGGTGCTACGACCCATGCCTCAGCTGCTCGACCCACGCCCTGGGTCAGATGGCGCTCCGTCTGGAGCTGCTGGGGCCCGACGGCCGGGTCCTCGACGAGCTCACCCGGTGACCGTGGCCGCGGATGGCGCGGTGCTGGTGATTGGGTACGGCAGCGTCCTTCGGGGCGACGATGGCGCGGGGGTTGCGGTCGCCGCCAGCCTTGCCGGCGACCCGCGTATGTCCGGCGTCGAGGTGCGCATCGAGCACCAGCTGACCCCGGAGCTTGCCCTCGACATCAGCCGCTCCTCGCTGGTCGTGCTCGTGGACGCCTGCGTCGATGGCGTGCCCGGGTCGGTCGCGGTCCGCCGCGTCGCGCTCGCGGAGGACGCTCAGGCGGCCTCGTCGCATCACGTCGGGCCGGAAGCGCTCGTGGCGCTGGCGCACGAGCTGTGGGGCGGGGAAACGCCCGTGTTCATGGTCAGCATCGGCGCCGAATTGCTCGACGCCGGCGAGGGCCTGTCCCCGGCCGTCGCCGCTGCGCTCCCGAACGCCTCGGATGCGATTGCGCGGATCATCGCCGGGCACGCAACCGGGCACGCAACCGGGCACGCAACGGAGCCCCTTCGTGCATGAGGTATCGCTCGTCGCCCAGCTGATCGACGCGGCCGCGGCTCGCGCCGGCGATGGCCGTGTGACGTTGCTCCGCGTGCGACACGCGACGACCATCCCGGAGGATGTCCTGCGGCAGGCGTTCGAGATGCTCGTCGAGGACGGCCCCCTGCGCGAAGCCAAGCTGGTCACCGAGCCGTTCGACATCGCGATCCGCTGCGGCTGCGGGTTCGACGGACCTGCGGCCCACGACGACCTGGTGGGGGGCTCGATGGCGATCTGCCCGGGCTGTGGCGAGCTGGTGGCGCTGCCACCCACCGCGGAGCTGGAGCTGGTCGAGGTCCGGCGCGCGCCGTAGCGCCGCTTTCCATCGACCGC
>CAVYXU010000004.1:0-71557 GCA_963772565.1 uncultured Chloroflexia bacterium | reverse complement strand
GCGACGTGCAGATCGGTCACCGGGACGACCTCCTTCCCCGTTCGGGGGTGGCGACGCTGGGAGTGGCGCGGAGCCGGCTTCCGGCCGGGTTGCGCGCGAGCCCCGATGGTCCCACCGTCGCCGCAAGGACGCAACCGGGTATCGCGCGGGTTGCGAGAATCGCGCAGGGGGCGCGGCCCTGACTCACGGTGCGAGTCAACCCGGGAGGCGCGACTGGCCGCTCACAACTCATCGGGCGCGACTCACCAGGCGCGACGCACCGGGCGCGACTCACCGGGCGCGTCACACCGGGCGCGTCACACCGGGTGCGACTCACCGGGCGCGTCAACCGCGCGTCTCGAGCGCCGCCTCGCAGCGTTTTCGGGCCTTAGGACGCACCTGGCTCCCGGCAGAGGCTTGATCTGACTCGCCGCGTGAGTCGCCGAGGGCGTGGCGCGCAACTGGTCGGGCACGGGTGGCAAGTTCCTGGTGAGCGGCCCCGAGTAAAACGGGCAAATGGCCCCCGAAGCACGGATCCGAGTTACGGCCGGCGGACTCCCTTCCGCCGTTGCGACGCTGGTCCGAGACGCTCGTACGACGATCGGCTGGTCCCAGCGCGAGCTCGCTGCCCGTGTCGGCACATCCCAGACGAAGGTCTGGCGGATCGAACGGGCGGATCCGAGCGCGCTCGATGTCGCGACCCTCGATCGCGTGCTGTCGGCGCTGGGTTTGCGATCCACGCTTGACGTCGAGGGTCATCACCTGGCTGACCGCCGCGAGCAGCGAGATCTGGTGCACGCCCGCCTCATGGCGGCAATGACCGGTCGGCTGCAGCGCTGCGGTTGGACCGTGGCAACAGAGGTCCCGATCGGCGCCGGGGCACCGCGCGGCTGGGTCGACCTCGTGGCGTTTCGCGCCCCGGACGCGGCTATGGCGACATTCGAGCTCAAGACGAGCCTGCCGGACATCGGTGGGCTGCAGCGGCAGGTCGACTGGTACGAGCGAGCCGCGCCGTGGGTGGCGCGCCGGCTGGGGTGGCGGGCCGAGCGGTACGCGACCGCCGTCATCTGTCTGGACACGCAGGACGTGGCGAATCAACTCGACGAGCACCGCTGGCTGCTGCGGCCGGCATTCCCCGGCGGGGCTCGCGCGCTCGCCGCGTGGCTGGAGGAAACGACGTCGCCGCCACCACACGGCCGGGCGATCGCCGTTGCGGACCTTGCGGCCCGTCGCGGTCTCGGGCTCAGGTCGTCACGTCTCGAAGGGCGGCGCGCGCGGCCGGCATATCGGGACTATGCGGAGGCGGCCGGCCTCGTCAGGCAGCAGAAGCCGCGCGCCACGACATCGCGGATCGATCGATCACGCAGCCGGAGCGCGCCACCCGGTGGCTGACTCACCGTGCGCGTCATGCGGGCATCCAGACCCGCAGCTCGCGGCGATTTCGGGTCTTTAGGGCACCGGGGCCCCAGGCGAGGGCTGGATCTGACTCGCCGCGTGAGTCATCGCGACGTTGGGGCTCGGGGGCGCCGCGAGCGCGCGACGTTGGGGCGCGGCACGCGGGGCGGCGCGCGGCGTTGGGGGGCGCGTCACGGCGCGAGGGCGTGGCTACTCGGTGGGCCGGACGGCGCGGCGGCGAGCGCGTCGGGCGGGCATCGTCGACGACGGGTTGCCGAAGGTGCGCCGGTCGAGGCCCGCGGCGATGGCGTCCTCCGGCGTCATGGCCGCGAACGACGCGGCCCGTCCCAGCGCCCGGATGGCCGTGAGCGCCTCCTCGCGGGTGAGATTGCGCAGCGGCGTCGCGTTGGCAAGCCCGACTCTTCGCAGCCCGCGCTGTCCCGTCGAGGCCGCATAGTTCGCCGCCCAGACGAGGATCGGCGCCTGGTCGTCGATCGCGGCCGGGCCCGCACGCAGCGCTCCGCACACGATCCCCCGCTCGGGTGGTGCGGCGCGCACGAGCACCCAGTCATCGGGACCGGCGATCAGGTCGAACAGGTGCGAGTGGTAGGGCGCGCCGAAGATCGTCCCGGCCCCCGCCTCCACGGCGGACCCGCCGGAGATCGCGAGCATCGCGTGGAGATCGGGGACGAGCGCCAGCAGGCGGACCTGTGCCTCGGTGAACAGGCGGCGCTCCCCTGCATTCGTCCCGATCCGCACCGCGTCGGGCTCCTCGACCACGACCACGGGACAGCCAGCCTCGGCCAGCGCGGCCAGGGCCGAGCCCAGCGTGTCGGCGAACGCCAGCGTCCGCGTGCGACGTGCCACGGCCGACCCGCGGCCAGCGCGTCGAGCCAGCGTGTACGGCCCGGGCACGGCCTGCGCGACTGGATGGTCGGTAAGCGCCGCGGTCGACCGCCACGCGTCGGTCAGGAGCCCCGCCGGGCCTGTCGCGTGCGAACGCTCCGCAACGGACGAGCCGGCTGCGGCGTCCGGCGATTCGTCCGCCACACTCGCGAGGACGGCCCCGGCCAGGTCACGCCAGCGAACCTGGCCGTCGGTGACCAGCTCGAGGCCCGCGTCCACCTGCGACCCGACCAGCTCGGCCACAAGCCGGTCCGTCGCCGCGGACAACGTCTCCCGCGTCGCCGTGCCGGCCGTCACCTCGTCCTCGAGCGCGTCGAGGTCGACCCCGTCCCCGGTGATCCGCGGTAACCCGCCGCTGAGCGTCCCGAACATCGGCCGTCAGGTCCAGGCGTTGACGCCGATGACCCAGAGCACGGCGAACAGGCCCAGCAGCGCGACGATCCCCGCAACCCGCAGCAGCACGGTCCCGCCCGCTCCGAACGCCGGCTCCATCGTGCCGCTCAGCCGGCCCTTGCGCATCCACAGCGAGCTCAGCGTCGGGAGGTGGGTCGGCGGCAGCAGGAGTCCCAGCCAGGCCCCCGCGATCAGGCCGCCGATATGGGCCATGTTGTCGATGCCCGGAACGACGACGCCGAACAGGAGGTTGATCACGAGCAGCCCGCCGAGCTGGCCCAGGAACGCGCGGCTGCGGCTGTCGAGCATCGGGTGGTGGATGCGCTGGGCCACGAACAGGAGCCCAAACAGGCCGAAGATGGCGCCCGATGCTCCGACGCCGTAGCGGGCGCCGGGACCCGTGGACAGCGCGAACGTGAGCAGCGAGCCCCCCGCGGCGAACACCAGGTAGAACACCAGGAATCGCCAGCGGCCGTACAACCGCTCCACGAACGGACCCGCCAGCCACAGCGCGTACATGTTGAACAGCAGGTGCAACGGCATGACGGTGAGCGGCGCGTGGACCAGCGAGACCGTCCACAACCGCCAGAGCTCGCCATGCGCGAGGGCGACCTTGTCCATCGCCAGCAGGTTGCCCAGCGCGTCGCCGTCGGGGCCGGCGAAGTCGACGATGAGCGACATGATCGTCGTGAACGCGACCAGCGCGACCGTGACCGAGATCCCGGTGTCGCCGCGCGAGCGCGCGAAGTAGCGGCTGGCCGCCCCCTTGTCGCCCAGCTCCTTGGACAGCCAGCCGAGCCGCGACGCGATCTCGGGCTTGTCCTCCGTCGGCGCGCGCCGGTCCGCCTCACGGTAGGCGGCCAGGGCCCCGCGCAGGTCGTCCGCCCGCACCCGGGCCGCGGCGATGTTGCGCCAGGCGGGGTACGTCGAGGGCGTCTCCGGCAGCCGGGTGACCTCCTCCCATGTCGAAATGGCCTTGCCCTCGTCATCGAGGCGGTTCCATGCCTCTCCGAGGCCCAGCAGGGCTGCGGCCGTGACCGCCGGATCGTTGAACCCGATCACACGCTGGTACAGGCGGGCGGCGTCGACGAAGTCCGAGCTCTGGAGCAGCTCCGCCGCATGATCGAGCGCAGCCAGTGCCGCATCGCGCGGCAGTGGCCCGTCGTGGGACAGGACGGACTGGAGGTCGATGTCGGGGTGTTCTGTCACGGCGCGAGCGTACATGAGGCCGGACGGCTCGGGGTGGTGCGGGAGCACAGCGACCACGTCACGTAGACTCGCGCCACGATGTGCGGACGGTTCACGCAGCAGCGGCCGACCTCAGAGATCGCCCGGATCTTCGAGGCGGAGGACCTGGCGGGCGATCCCGGCGAGCACTACAACGTGGCGCCCACGACCGAGGCGTCGGTGGTCGTCCAGCGCGAGGACCGCCGCGCGGTGCGGCGCTACGGCTGGGGCCTGATCCCCGCCTGGTCGGACGACCCGCGGATCGCCGCCCGCACCTTCAACGCGCGCGCCGAGACGCTTGCGACCAGCCCGCTGTTCCGGGGCGCCTTCCGAACGCGACGGTGCCTGGTTCCGGTGGACGGCTTCTACGAGTGGCTCCGACGGGGATCGAAGCGCCAGCCGATGCTGATCCGGGACCCGGCGGACCAGCCGCTGGCACTGGCCGGGCTGTGGACGGGGCGCCAGGACCCGGAGAGCGGCGAGTGGCACCGGACGTTCACGATCGTGACGTCACGACCCAACGCATTCATGGCCGCGATCCACAACCGGATGCCCGTCGTCGTCCCGCCCGACGCCTGGGCGATCTGGCTCGATCCCGAGCTCCGCGACCCGGCCGAGCTGCGCGCCCTGCTCGAACCCAACGACGACCTGACACTCGATGCGTACCCGGTCGCGACGCTGGTCAACAACGTGCGCAACGACGGCGCGGCGCTGGTCGATCGGGTCGAGCTCGAGGGGCCGGCGACCGACGGGCTCGGGCTCGCGTAGGCTCGGCTAGCGGGGCCAGGCTGGGGCGGGTCCGCCGGTCCGGGCTCAGGCCGAAGGCTCGAGCGCCTCCCAGCCGGCACTTTGCGTCGCGGCGGCAAAGGCGGGGCCGGGTGCGGCGCCCCCGTCCAGCGCGGCGGCATAGGCGCCCACCAACGTCGCGAACGCGCCGTCGTCCGTCTCCGCCGGGGCGACGATGACGGTCGCCGCGGCGGGCAACCCGACCGGCTCCAGCGTCCCGGCGGCGATCAGCAGCACGAGATGGGCATCAGTGTAGGCAGCAGCCTCGACCGCCACCGGCAGCACCGGTTCGGGGACCCCGTCGACGACCACCAGCACGTTGAACGCGGTCAGGTAGCCGAGCCCGAGCGAGACGTCGCCAGCCTCGAGGCGGGGCGCCATGGCGCTGATCCCCGGTCCGTCGCCGCCGGGCGGATCTGCGGCTGACGAGACGGTTGGGTCATCGTTGACGTCGGCCGGGCCAGCGTCGTCCGAATCGTCGGGCTCCGGTGGGATGACCGGGGTGCCACGCACCGGATCGCGCAGCATCGCGACGTGCCCGACGCCGGCCTTCCCGAGCGCGAGGAGGAGCGCATCCCCGGCCAGGTCATCGCCGGTGCGGCCCACCAGCTCGACCTTCGATCCTCGTTGCGCCGTCTCGAGCGCGATGTCGCAGGCGCGACCCGCCGGACCAGCCGGGTCAGCGGCACGCCAGGCAGGGTTTCCGACGACCACGATCACGGGATCAGCCTACCCCCCGGCTGCGCCCGGCGGGTGGTCGTGGCGGTGACGGTCAGTGGCGGTGGAGCTCAGTGGTCGCCGGGCGACTCGGATGGACGCGGGGTCTCGGACGGTCCCGGCGTCTGGCTGGGCCTGGGCGTGGCCGAGGGCGACTCGGTGTGGTCCTCGTGATCCGAGCTGGATGGGGATGGCGTCGAGGTTGGCTTCGGCGTGGAGCCCGAGTCCGAGCCTGAGCCCGAGCCGCTGTGGTCGTCGGGGGTCTCCGACGGCTCGGTCGAAGCGTCCGGCTCGGCCGACTCATCGCCGGCGCTCTCCGACGGATCAGGCGACGCGTCGGGGCTGGTCGAAGCATCCTCGCTGGGCTCGGCTGTATCGGACGCGTCCGCGGACGGCTCGGCGGATTCGGCCGGCTGCTCGATCGAAGGGCTGGGGCTCGAATGGTCGCCATCGAGCAGGCCGAGGGCACCGGCCGTGACCATGCCCGATCCGGTCGCCATGGCCGCGACGACGAGCACCAGCGCCATGGCCTGGGCTCGCGCCGCAACGGGGAACCCTGCGCTCGTGGTCACCCGCCATGCGTCGCGGAGCGACAGCAGGAACGCGCTGACCGAAAGGCGTCGAAGGGCGAGCCCGGCCAGCCGCGCCGGCGACGGGGCAGGCTCGGCGGCGACGGCCTGCATCACGCGATCCGCGAAGCCCGGGGACGGCGCCATCGTCGTGCCGGCGGCGAGCCGCTCGAGCTCGCGCGCCACGGGCACGTTGCTCGCAACCTCGTCGGCGTGCAGACCGGAGGCTCCGTCGAGCTCGGCAGGGGTGAACGGGCGCGGCTGGCCGCCCGGGCGCATCTCGGTCATCGGTCGTCCGCCTCGACGGATCCGCGGAGGCGGGCGAGCCCACGGTGCAGGTGCGTCTTGACGGTGCCCACCGGCCGGCCGGTCGCCTCGGCGATCTCGATCAGCGACCGCTCGGCGAAGAAGCGCAGGGCCACGACCTCGCGGTACGGCTCGTCGAGCGAGGCGACGGCCATCCGGAGTCGCGCGTCGCGCTCCGATCGAAGCACGGTGTGCGCCGGGTCGGCGGCTTGCGAAGGGTTCGTGGTCCGGAATCGCTCGCGGCCGGGCTGATCGGAATCGGCCGCGATCGGATCGAGCCAGGCGACCTGCTTGCGCTGCGCGGCACGCCGGACAGCCAGCCGGACCGCGATCCGCGACAGCCAGGCGCCGAACGCGCCTTCGGCGCGCCAGGACCCCAGCGAGCGGTACGCGATCACGAAGGCCTCCTGGGCGACGTCCTCGGCCTCGCTGCGATCACCGAGCACGCGCGTGCATGCCGCGACGACCGAGGGCCCTTCGCGCTCCACGAGCTTGCGAAAGGCATCCCGGTCGCCACCCAGCACGGCATCGACGATGCTGCGGTCATCGGTCGTCGTCCTGTCGTGTAGCTCGGCGGTCCAGGTCCGGTCCGTTACGGCGGCCTCCGTTGCGTCTCCCGGGTCCGGCGCCCGATCGGGCGACCCGGTGGGTGCCGGTCCGGCGCCCGGCGACATCATCGCCTGCCTGACCGGCTCCCATCTCGTGACGGATGTCATGTGCCCCGCTGGGACCGATGACTGGATCAGTCGTCCGAGCCACCTCCACTGTGGTCTTCCCCGCCCGAGCCGTCGTGGTCCTCGGGGCTGGAGCTCGCCTCCGCGCTCGCGTTCGGACCGTCATGGTCGTCGCCGGCCTCGGAGGTCTCGTCGGCATCGTCGCCGTGGTTGTCGGTCGCGGCAGCCTGCTGGCTGTCGTTCTTGCTGCTGTGGTCGTCGCTGGCCTCGGGCGTCTCGCTTGCCTCGGGGGTCTCGCTGGGCTCTGCGGACTCGGTCTCGAAGCTTGCCGACGCGTCCTGCGACGCGGCTTTGGTGCTCTCGCTCGGCTCGGCCGACTCGGTCTCGAGGCCGGCCGATGCGTCGTCGCTGGCCGAGGCGTCGAGCCCGACGGTGCTGGTGTCCGCGTGCCGACTGCCGTCGACGAAGGTGCTGGTGGCAAACGCGGCGCCCGCGACGAGGAACACTGCCACGAACGAGGTGCCGATCGGGCGGATCATCCTGGAGTTGAGCTTCATGTAGTGGTCTCTCCGGTGGGGTGCGGCCCCCTCGCTGGGCCCGCTTCACCCCTCCCGAGGCGATTGACGACGCAAAGGTTTCAGCGACCGGCGGGCCGCGCCGGCGACGTGCTGCCGGATGGCCCTGCGAGACCCCCGCGAAACTTGCCGCGCGCTATGCGACCGCGGCGCCCGGCGGCAGCTCCCGCTCCACGTCGAGCGGGCCGAACGCGGCCGCGTCGAGGTCGGTGCCGAACTGCTCATGGTCGCCGACCAGCACGATGGCGGCCGCCTCGGGCCGGATGTGCTCGCGCGCGACCCGCAGCACGTCGGCGCCGGTGACGGCCTCGATCGCGCGGCGGTACCGGGTGAGCTCGTCGTCGGGCAGCTCGTGGACGAACAGGCCGGCCAGCGAACCGGCAACGGGACCCGGCGTCTCGAACCGGAGCGGGAACACGCCGATCAGGAACTCGCGGCCGGCCCTGAGCTCGGCGTCGGTCACGGCTTCGTCGCGGATGCGATTGAGCTCGACCAGGAACTCGCGGATGGCAGGCACGGTTGCCTCGGTGTTCACGGCGGCCCGGGCGGTGAACGGGCCGCGGCCGCGACGGAGGTCGAAGCCGGCACCGGCGCCGTAGGTGTAGCCCTTGTCCTCGCGCAGGTTCATGTTGAGGCGCGAGTTGAACAGCCCGCCCAGGATGGTGCTCATCACCGAGAGCGCGTGGTAGTCGGGGTGCCGCCGCGGCAGCCCGGGATGCCCGATCCGGATCTCGGTCTGCACCGATCCCGGCCGGTGGACGACGCGCACGATACGGCCGGTTCCGGCCGCGGTGTCATCGATCGAGCGGCGCACGGCACCGGGACCCGGGGTCCAGTCGCCGAGCTGCGCCTCGACGGTGCGCACGACCTCGTCCGGGTCGACGTCGCCGGCGACGACCAGCGCCGCTCGATCGGGCGAGAACGAGGTGTGATGGATCCCGCGAAGCTCATCGGCCGTCAGCGTGGCCACCGTGTCAGCCGTCCCGCCGGCGGGGCGGTGATACGGGCTGGAGGGCGCGTAGATCGTCTCGATGTAGGCCACGTCGGCACGCCGGCGCGGATCGGCCTTCGCCTGGAGCAGGTCCGTCAGCCGCTCGTCGCGAAGCCGTCCGACCTCGGAGTCCGGGAAGGCCGGCCGGCGGATGACTTCGACCATGAGCTCGAGTGCGGCTCCCAGCCGTGTCGCCGGGACGTCCAGCCCGACCGTGGTCGCATCCCAGCCGGCCTCGGCATGCAGCGACGCGCCGAGCCGCTCGGCGGCCTCGGTGAGCTCGATCGCGTCGCGAACCTCGGTGCCCTCGGTCAGCGCGCGCGCCTGGAGCACGGTTGCCCCGCCCACCGCATCCGGCTCGTCCGACGCGCCGGCCCGCAGCGCGAGCGATGCGGATACGAGCTCGCGGCCGGGCATCGGGGTGACCATGACGCGCAGCCCGTTGGCCAGGGTCGTGCGGTGCGTATCGGGGAACTCGTACGGCCTGGGTGCGCCCGGCACCGGTCGGGTGGTCACCATCTGCGGAAGGGCCGGCGCGGTCCCGGTCGTGCGTGCGTGCTTGCTCATGCCGCCGCCTCGCCAGTCTGCTCGCCCGTCGCCGAGGGGACGTAGGTGAGCACGACCCGGTTGTCAGACCGGAACACGTCGCGCGCGGCGTCGCGGATCTGCTCGGGGGTCACGCTCAGGTATCGCGGCAGGAGGGTGTTGATGACGCCCGGGTCGTCGAACAGGGTCGCGTACATCGACAGCCGGTCCGCACGCTCTTCGACCCGCGCGAGCGCGCCCAGCTCGTCGGCCTCGGTGAGCGCCTTGGCGCGCGCGAGCTCGTCGTCGCTGGGGGCTTCCGTCGCCAGTCGCTCGAGCTCCTCGAGATAGGCCGCCTCGACCGTCGCCACGTCCACCCCGGGACGAGCGGTGGCCCAGCCGACCGAGACCGAGCCGCCGCCGATGAACGGCAGCGTGAACGCGGCCACGTCCTGGGCGATCCGGTCCTCGCGGACGAGCCGCCGATGGAGCCGGCTGCCCTTGCCCCCGGCCAGCAGCTGCGAGGCGAGGTCGAGCGCGTCCAGGCGGCGGTCTCCGAAGACCGGGGCGCGGAAGCCGATGTATACGCGCGCCAGCGGGACGTTGTCCTCCACGATCTCGCGATGCTCGCTGCCGATCACCGCCGGAAGCGACATGTCGGGCAGCGGCGGAATCGACGGGTTGGGCGGGATCGGGCCGAAGTAGCGCTCCGCCCATGCACGGACCCGGCCGCGCTCGCAATCGCCGACGACCGACAGCACGGCATTGTTGGGCGCGTAGTAGGTACGGAAGAACGCGGTCACGTCCTCGAGCGACGCCGCGTCGAGGTCGTCCATCGACCCGATCGTCGAGTGGTGGTACGGGTGCTCCGGCGGAAACAGGTGGCCCTGCAGCTTCTCGTTCCAGCTCCCGTACGGGCGGTTGTCGTAGCTCCAGCGCTTCTCGTTCTTGACGACCTCGCGCTGGTTGTCGAGGTTCTCCTGGCTCAGCGCGACCGGCAGCGTCCCCATCCGGTCGGCCTCGAGCCACAGGGCGAGCTCGAGCTCGTGCGACGGCATCGTCTCGAAATAGTTCGTGCGGTCGAGCCAGGTGCTGCCGTTGAGGGTGCCGCCGGCCGCCTGGACCAGCGCCATGTGCTCCGCCTTGGCCACGTTGGCGGATCCCTGGAACATCACATGCTCGAACAGGTGGGCAAATCCCGTCTTGCCCTTCACCTCGTGCTTGGAGCCGACGTTGTACCAGAGGTTGACCGCGACGACGGGGGCGAGATGGTCCTCGGCGACCACGAGGCGCAGCCCGTTGGCCAGGCGCTCATCGCTGAACTCGACAACAGGAACGGGCATGCGGAACGAGTCCTCGGACAGGGGTGGGTGGGTTGGCTCGATTGTAGGGGGGCGGGCGCGATCGGTGGCGCCGGCGGCCGGCGCGACGATCCGGCTACACGGGCAGCAGCACCGCGATGATGGTGAGCACGAGTGCGAGCAGGAACGAATCGCGCGTCATCCACCACAACGCCTGCATGTCGGCGCGATGGTCGGCCGGGTCCATGACGGCGCTTCGAGACCCCGTCCCATCACCGAAGTTGGCGATGCCGGCGAGCGCGAATGCGCCGCAGAACCTGCGGCGGGCCTGGAGCCACGAGAACATGCCGCCCCACAGGGGAAGCACGAGGAGCAGTCGAGCGGCGGCGGGTGCGTGAGCGGCGACCAGCGCAACGAGCAGCAACACCGCGACGGCCAGGCCGACGATCGCAAACGCGCGGCGCCGGCGGATCTCCCACGGCCCGATGTTGCAGACGCCGGGAACGTACCCGCCACCCGCGGATGCCGGTGCGCCGGGAGCACCGTGCAAGAGACCTGACATCTGTCCTCCGGGTTTCCGGGGTGGGTGCGGCTCGTCCACCCCGTTCATGGTGGTGTTCGGATGATCGCCGATTCCGGTTCGCGGCGCGTTTGAGCACCCGCGGGTAGACTGCCGACCCGTGAACACGTTTCCCCAGCGACCACGGCGCATGCCGACCCGCACCGGCCGACGAACGCTCGCCGCGAGTGCCCTCGCGCTGCTCATCCTGCTGGCCGTCGCCGGCTCGGCCCTTGCCCATTCCGAGCTCGTGTCGTCGGATCCCGCCGACAAGGCCGTCCTGGCCACGCCACCGACGACGATCACGCTCACCTTCTCCGAGGATCTCGATCCCGGCAAGAGCTCGTTCAAGCTCGTCGGGCCGGCCGGCACGGTCGGCGACGGCGCCGTGTCTGCCGACCCGCTCGTGATGACGCTCGAGGGCCTCGCGCTCGACCCCGGCAGCTATGAGATCCAGTGGACATCC
This sequence comes from uncultured Chloroflexia bacterium, assembly GCA_963772565.1. Lineage (GTDB taxonomy): Bacteria > Chloroflexota > Limnocylindria > Limnocylindrales > CSP1-4 > CAIXZV01. The sequence continues at coordinate 60,188 of CAVYXU010000004.1, read as the reverse complement.
GCGGCGCTCGACGGGGACATCCTCCGCGGCACGCTGACGTTCACGGTGTCCGCGCCGGCGCCAACGCCTGTGGCGCCCAGCGCTGCGCCGTCGGCTGCCGCGTCGGCCGAGCCGTCGGCTGCCGCGTCGGCCCTCCCGACGTCGTCGCCCGCGCCGGTACCGGCCGAGCCGGCCGCCAGCCCGGGCGACGTCGTGCTCCCGATCGTGATCGCTCTCGTCCTCGTCGCGGGCGTGGGTGTCTACGTCCTCCGACGCAGCCGACGAGGCTGACGGCGTGAGGGTCCCCAACCCGCTCGTCTCCACGCGCTCGCTCGGCGCCCTGGCCGGTTTCCTGCTCGTCGCGGGCGCGCCGGCCGTGGTCGCGGCCCATGGTCTGTCGCCCGTCTACGAGAGCCCGCTGCCGCTTGCCGTCTACCTGGTAGGTGCCGCGGCCACGGTGGCCCTCTCGTTCGTGTTCGTCCTCGCACGCGACATGCGCGCAGGGCCGCCGCCCGAGACCCGGATCGCGGCCGTCCCGGGCGCTGTGAGGGTCGGGCTCCGGGTGATCGGCCTGGCCGGCTGGATCTGGATCATGGCCCAGGGGATCGCCGGCGGGTCGTCGGACGCCGCAGTTGCCACCCTGTTCCTGTGGGTCTACGGCTGGGTCGGCGTCGCCGCCCTGTCGGCATTCGTCGGACCGGTGTGGGAGTGGCTGGATCCGTTCGCGACGATCCACGACATCCTTGCCTGGATCCTCCGGCGCGTCGGCCTGCGCGGCTGGGTGCCCAGCGAGCTGCCGGGCTGGGTCGGCGTCTGGCCGGCCGTCGCCGGGCTCACCTTCTTCGTGTGGCTCGAGCTGGTGGCCATCGCCGGCAACGCCACGCTCTCCGTCGTGCTTGCCGGGTACACGCTGGTGACCCTCGCGCTGATGGCCCAGTTCGGGCGCGACCAATGGCGCGCCCAGGGCGAGGCGTTCACGGTCTGGTTCCGGACGCTGAACCGGCTCGCACCGGCGGGGATCGTCCACCTCGAGGAAACCGCGGCCGGCGGCGAGAACAGCGGCGAGAACAGCGGCGAGGACGGCGATGGGGACATCGATCCCGATGCTGTCGACACGCGCGTCGTCGTGCGGCGTCCGTTCGCGAGTGCGCTGCTCGAGTCGTCGTGGACGGCACCGCGGATCGCGCTGGTCGCCATCGGGGCCGGGTCGATCCTGTTCGACGGCCTGTCTCAGACCGTCGCGTTCGCGTCGATATTCGGCGCCCCGGCCATCCTGCCCAAGACGCTCATCCTGATCGCGTTCCTGGGCCTCATCGTCATTGCGGCGTTGACCGTCTCGCGGACCGTGAGCCCGGGAGCGATCGGGGCCGGGCTGCTGCCGATATCGGTGGGGTACCTCGTCGCCCACTACCTGACCTATCTCGTGATCGACGGGCAGCGGATCATCATCGCCGTCTCCGATCCCCTCCAGCGCGGGGATGACCTGTTCGGGACCGCGTTCTACCAGGTGAACACGGGCCTGCTGCCGGCCGGCCTCGTGTGGACCGTGCAGCTGGCCGCCGTGGTCGGCGGGCACATGCTGGGGGCGTGGTCGGGGCACGTGACCGCGGCCCGTGACGTCGAGGCCCAGGCCAACGCGCGCGAGCCACGCGACATGCGCCATCGAAAGCTGCCGGGGGTCCGGTCGCTCCGGGACAGGAACATGCGGGTGCGGGAGGTCCCGCTGGCGCTGGTCATGATCGCGTTGACCACGCTGACGCTCTGGTCGCTCGGCCAGGCGATCGTCCAGGTGCAGGCGCCCTCGGGCGTCGTCCCGGCGCTCACCCGCCCGCTGTAGCCGCCGCAGCCGTCAGTCCCGGCCGGCTCAGCCGTCAGTCCCGGCCTGCCCAGCCCCGCCCCGAGTGCGGAGGCACCCAGTCCGTGATCGGCCGCACCGCCGAGATCCCGGGAGCGAGCGCCGGGTCCAGCGCCTCGGCCGCCGCGACCCCCGTCTCGATCGCCGTCAGGCACAGGATGCCCTCGGCAATCGTTGCGTGCCGGATCTCGGCCGCGTCGCGGACGGCGCCGGACCGAGGTGTGGGGGTGTTGACGACCAGGCGCACGCGGCCACCGGCGATCAGGTCCAGGATCCCCGCTTCGTCGTCCACAGGCGCCGCGCCGAGCTTTGCCACCGGCTCTGCGGCGAGGCCCGCGGCCTCAAGGGCGGCGCGCGTGCCGGCGGTCGCCGCCAGCCGGTAGCCCGCGCGGACCAGCGCGGTCGCGAGGTCGAGCAGGCCCCCACTTGTCGCGGTCGGCGATCGACAGCAGGGCCACCGGCGGCTCGCCATCGCCCGCGCGCGGCGGGATGAGCGATGCCCCCGTGAGCGCCTTGGCCATCGCGACGCGCGGATCCTCGGCGATCCCGATCACCTCGCCGGTCGACTGCATGAACGGGCCGACGGACGGGTCCACGCCCTTGAGCTTCGCGGTCGAGAACGCCGGCGCCTTGACCGCCACGAACGCGGGCTCCGGGAGCAGCCCGTCCGGCCAGCCGAGCTCGCCGAGCGTGGCGCCCAGCGAGATCCGGACCGCCAGCTCGACCATCGGCACGCCGGTGACCTTGGACAGGAACGGCACCGTGCGGCTGGCGCGAGGGTTGACCTCGATCAGGTACACGCCATCCTCGCGCACGATGAACTGGGCATTGACCAGGCCGCGGGCGCCAAGGGCGAGGCAGATGCGTTCCATCGTGCCGACGATGAGGGCCTGGTCGCCCTCGGAGACGTGCTGCGGCGGAAACACCGCGATCGAGTCGCCGGAGTGGACGCCGGCGCGCTCTACGTGCTCCAGGAGACCCGGAATGAGGACCCGCTCGCCGTCGCTGACCGCGTCGATGTCCACCTCGATCCCCTCCAGGAAGCGATCGATCCTGACCGGGCGATCCGGGTCGACCACCGCCGCGGCCGCAAGGTGGCGGACGAGGTCTTCCGCCGAGTACGCGAAGTCGATCGCGAGGCCGCCGATGACGAAGCTCGGCCGCACGATGACCGGGTAGCCGATCCGCTCGGCGAGCGTCAGCGACTCCTCCACGGATTCGGCCATCCCACCCTCCGGCTGCGGGATGCCCAGGCGGTCCAGCAGAGCGGAGAAGCGCGTCCGCTCCTCGGCCTGGTTGATCGCCTCCATGTTCGAGCCGAGCAACGGCACGCCGAGGGCCACCAGGGGGCCTGCGAGGTTGAGCGGCGTCTGTCCCCCGAACGCGACCACGGCGGGCAGCAGCCCACCCTCGAACTCGAGGATGCCCTCGACGCTCTCCACATCGAGCGGCTCGAAGTACAGCCGGGTCGACGCATCGAAGTCGGTGGACACGGTCTCGGGGTTGGAGTTGACCATCACCGCGCTCCAGCCTTCGCGGCGGAGCACGTCGGCCGCCTGGACGGCGCAGTAGTCGAACTCGATCCCCTGCCCGATCCGGACCGGCCCGCTGCCGATGACCAGGGCGCCCGGCCGCGGCACGGGCGGCGCCTCGGGCGGGGATCCGGCGGACGCGTAGGTCGAGTAGAAGTACGGGGTCTCGGCGGCGAATTCGGCGGCGCAGGTGTCCACCATCGCGTAGCCGGGCGCCAGCCCCAGCGCGCGCCGCGCAGCCCGCAGCTCCGCCTCGTCCACCCCGGCGAGACCCGCCAGGTCCCGGTCCGCGAACGCCGCGCGCTTGGCGGTCGCCAGCAGCGTGGCCGCCTGCGCGTCGGTCGCATCGGCGAGCCGCGGGCCCATCGCCCGCACGTCGTGCTCGAGGATGATGTTGCGCCCCATCTCTGCGAGGAACCAGGGCGAGATCCCGGTGGCAGCGCGGACCACCTCCTGCGGCACGCCCCGGCGCAGCAGCCCGAGCACCCGCCACAGCCGTGAGTCGGACGGCTCGAGGAACTGCCGGATGACGATCGGCGCCGCCGACCGCTGCGCGAACCGGGTGCTCTCGCAGGATTGGCCGCGTTCGTCGATCCAGCGGATCACGCCGTCCTCCACGACGTCGAGGGTGTCGGCCGGATCGGCAGCCGGAACGCCGGCATAGACCGCCGACAGGTAGTCGAAGGTCGGCTGCCACGACGCGTCCTCGCCGAGCGGCCCGGCACCCGCCTGCTCGAGCCCGCGGAGCGCCTTGTTGAGCGCGGCCCCGAACGTCCGGTCGATCGCCATGACCTCGCCGGTCGCCTTCATCTGCGACCCGAGCCGCCGGTCGGCCGCCGGAAACTTGTCGAACGGGAAGCGTGGCAGCTTGACCACGACGTAGTCGAGCGCCGGCTCGAACGCCGCGACGGTCGTCCCGGTGACCACGTTGGGAATCTCGGCCAGTGTCCGCCCAGCGGCGATCTGGGCCGCAACCCGCGCGATCGGGTAGCCCGTCGCCTTCGACGCGAGCGCGCTCGATCGCGAGACTCGCGGGTTCACCTCGATCACCGCGTACTCCGTGGAGTCCGGCGACAGCGCGAACTGGACGTTGCAGCCGCCCTCGACGCCCAGCGCCCGGATGATCGCGAGCGCCGCGCTGCGCAGCCGCTGGTGGACCGAGTCGGTCAGCGTCTGGACGGGCGCCACCACGATCGAGTCGCCGGTATGGACGCCCAGCGGATCGACGTTCTCCATCGAGCACACGGCGATGCACGTGTCGTCGGCATCGCGCATCACCTCGTATTCGACCTCCTGCCACCCGACCAGGCATTGTTCGACCATCACCTGGTGGATGGGGCTGGCCCGCAGCCCCGATCGAACGCGCTCGCGGTAGGCCACCTCGGTCCCGACGATCCCGCCGCCCGTGCCGCCCAGCGTGAACGCCGGCCGGATGATCGCGGGCAGCCCGATCTCGGCCAGGGCCGCGTCCGCCGAGGCGAGGCGGGCTGCCTCGTCGGCGCCCTCCACGATGGCCGACGGCGCGTACGGCTGGCCGATGCGGTCGAGCAGGTCGCGGAACGCCTCGCGATCCTCGGCCATCCGGATCGCCTCGAGCGGCGTCCCCAGCAGCCGGACGCCGTGGCGTTCGAGCACGCCCGCCTCGGACAGCGCCATGGCCAGGTTGAGCGCCGTCTGCCCGCCGAGGCCCGCGAGCAGGCCCTCGGGTCGCTCACGGGCGATGACCGCCTCGATCGCGTCGACCGTCAGCGGCTCGAGGTACACGACGTCCGCGACCGTGGGATCGGTCATGATCGTCGCCGGGTTGGAGTTGACGAGCACGGTCCTGACCCCCTCGGCGCGCAGCGCGCGGCACGCCTGGGTCCCTGCGTAGTCGAACTCCGCGGCCTGGCCGATGACGACCGGCCCCGAGCCAAGGATCAGCACCGACGTCGGCTTGGGCCGGTGGGCGTGGACCGGCGGCTGCGGGAGGGGCGCCGTCATGCGCGCTCCGGCCGGGCGTCCGCGGGCGATGCCGGCATCACGCGCCGCGCCGGCACGCGTCGACGAATTGGTCGAACACCGCCAGGGCGTCGAGCGGTCCGGGTGCGCCTTCGGGGTGGTACTGCACCGTCTCGATGGGCTTGTCGGCGTGCCGCAGACCCTCGACCGAGCGGTCGTTGAGGTTGATCTGGCTGACGCGAAAGCCGGAGCTGGCCGGCAGCGTGTCGCCGACCACCTGGACCTCGTGGTTCTGGGCGGTCACCTGCACATACCCGGTGTCCAGGTCCTGGACCGGGTGGTTCGCGCCGTGATGCCCGAACCGGAGCCGCCGGGTCTCGGCGCCGGCCGCCCGCCCCACGATCTGGTGTCCGAGGCAGATGCCCAGCAGCGGACGCCCATCATCGATGATCGCCTGGGCGAGCGCGACCGGACCGGCGAGGCGCGCGGGATCTCCCGGCCCGGGCGACAGGACGACGCCTGCGATGTCGGGTGCGAGGACGGCCGCCGGATCGGCGGTGTGGGGCAGGACGCGAACCCTGACGCCCCGCCGTCGCAGCGAGGCCACGATGTTGGTCTTGAGACCGAAGTCGACGATCGCGACCAGCGGCATCGACGGGTCGTCGCCAACCTCGCGCACGGCCGCCGGCGAGACCTGGGCGACGAAGTCCTGGTCCTCCCAGCGCGGCACGGCACGGGCACGCTCCACCGCCATGGCGGCGTCCATGACTCCCGGCTCGGTGATGATCCCGCGCAGGCAGCCGTTGTCGCGCAGGTGTCGCGCGAGCGCGCGCGTGTCCACGCCGGCGATCGCGGGGATCGACGCGCGGCGCAGCATCGTGGCCAGCTGGCGCGCATCGTCGAGGACGGCGGCCGTCGCGTGCGCGACCACCAGCCCTCGCAGCCAGGGACGCTCGGACTGGTCCTCGTCGAGGAGGCGGCCGTAGTTGCCGATCAGCGGGTACGTCATCACGACGACCTGGCCCGCGTACGACGGATCGGTGGCGATCTCCTGGTACCCGGTCTGGGACGTGTTGACGACCAGGTCGCCGCCCGAGGCAACGGGCGCCCCGAACGCGATCCCGGGGAACATCGCGCCGTCCTCGAGCACGAGGAGCGCTGGCCCGGAATCACCGACCCGCGGGTCGACGAGCGCGTCGGCACGCGGCAACGGCGGATGGCCGGCGGACAGTGGGGCGATCACGGGATCCCGGCGGGCCGCGGCGAGCGAGCGCCGCAGGCGGGCATGCGCACGAGTATCTGGCCTCCTCGCCGGCCTCTCTGGACCGGTACACCGGCCTCACAGGACCGGCCCTCAGGATGGCCCTGACGATAGCACGCGGGCCGGATCGACATCGCGGCCGCGGGGCCGGATCTCGCCGGGGCGCGGAGCCTGATCTCCCCGGCGCAGGGCCCGGATCCCCTACGGCGCGACGACCCCCGACGCCGGCAGCTCGACACGGAACACGGCCCCGCCAGCTTCGGCGTTGGCGACCCCGATCCGCCCGCCGTGACGATCCACGACCCACTTCCCGATCGCGAGCCCGAGACCGGTCCCACCGGATGGCGCACCGGGTGCGCGCCAGAACCGATCGAACACGTGGGGCATGTCCTCGGGGCGGACGCCCGGCCCCTGGTCGGCGACCTCGACCGACACGATCGGGCCGGCGGCGCGGACAGTCACGCCGACCTCGCCTCCGCGCGGGCTGTGACGAACCGCGTTGTCGACCAGGATCATCACCAGCTGGCGGAGGCGCTCCGGGTCACCGTCGACCATCGCCGGCTCCGGGTCCACCGTCACCCTGACGCCGCGCGCGTCGGCCGCGCGGCCGAGCGTCGACGCCGCATCGAACGCGATGTCCCCGAGGTCCAGTGGCGCCGACGCCAGCGAGACGGCGCCCGAGTCGGATCGGGCGAGGAGCAGCAGGTCCTCGACCAGTGACGCCAGATGGCTCACCTCGGCATCGATGTCATCCAGCGCCTCGCTCGACTCGCCGATCGGTCGGTCGCGATGACGCGACAGGTGCTCCACCGACGACCGGATGACCGTCAGCGGAGTGCGCAGCTCGTGGCTCGCGTCGGCCGCGAACTCGCGCTGGCGACGCAGCGCATCGCGCTGGGCGACCAGCGAGTCGCGGATCGGGACCAGCGCCCGCCGCGCGTACACCGTCCCGAAGCCAAACGCGACAACGACCACCAGGACGCCGCCGACGAGCAGGACCGCGAGCAGCGCGTTGAGCGTCTGGACCTCGGTCGTGCGGTCCTGGAGCACCTGGAGGAAGTAGGTGTTGCCGTCCTGCTGCGCGACGACCTTCCAGGTCAGGACCCGGATCGGCACCGACGTCGACTGCCCGACGGCCGTGCTGAGGTCCAGGGTCGCGGTGCGCACGTCGCGGCCGTCGGTCGCGATCCGCGCGGCGGCCATGCCGCCGTCCTCGGGCAGGCCCGCGGGCACGACCACGGGGCCGCGCCCCACCTGGACCGGCGCGCCCTGGTCGTCGAACGCAAACAGCAGCGTGTTCCCGCCACCGAACACGAACCCGAGCGTCGGCCGGTCCTGCTCGCCGGCGGATGGACCCTCGAGGGCGTCGACGAGCGGGCGGGCGCGGTCGGACAGCTGCTGGACCGACGCGCCTGCCAGGGTGTTGGCCACGGCCGCGTAGAGGACGGCGCCGAGCAGGACGAGGACGACGAGCGTCGACGCCCCACTCCACGCCACGAGGCGCCAGCGGACGCGCCGGATGAGCCGCGCCTCACCTGCCAGCGCAACCTGCTCGGCGCCGTCGTCGAGCGGATCGACGCGGGTGCCGTCAGGCATCCGACAGGCGATAGCCGACACCGCGGACGGTCTCGATCTGCGACCCGGCATCGCCCAGCTTGGTCCGGAGGTAGTGCACGTACGCGTCGACCGCGTTGGGTGTCACGGCCACGCTGAACGGCCAAGCGTGATCGAGAAGCTGGTCGCGAGTCAGCGTCTGGCCCGGATGGCGAAGCAGGGCCTCCAGGAGCGAGAACTCGCGCGGGCTGAGGTCCACCGTGCGACCCTCGACCGTCACGCGGCGGGCGGTCTCGTCGAGCGCGATCGCACCGCACTCGAGCCTCGGGGCCGCGCGCCGGGGGCCGGGCTCGGCGCGCCGGGCGAGCGCCCGAAGCCGGGCCGCGACCTCCTGGTACGCAAACGGCTTGACCACGTAGTCGTCGGCGCCCGCATCGAGGCCCGTGACCCGATCGTTGACCGTGTCGCGAGCAGTGAGCATCAGGATGTTGACGTCCACCCGGTCGCGGCGCAACCGTCGCGCGACGTCGAGGCCGGACATGTCCGGCAGGCCGATATCGAGGATCACCACGTCGAGTCCGTCGATGGCGGTTGCCAGCTCGAGCCCCGTTCGCCCGTCAGGAGCGTGCTCGACGACGTGCCGGTCCTCCTCGAGCAAACGGGTCAGAGCGCGGGCGAGGCGTTCGTCATCCTCGACCAGAAGCAGGTGCATGGCGTTCCCCAGCGTCGATCGCGTTCCTGAGAGCGCGCTGAGAGGCATTCTGCCGGAAATGGCGGCCTCCGCTCCCGAACGTGGCGGGAGTGGCGGTTCCATCCGAGGGGCGTCGTCACGAGGAGCGTCGCCCCCGGATCCCGCCGTCAGGCGCCCTGGCCGGCGGTGGCGATGGAGATGAGGTCGGAGGCGGCGTTGATCGGGATCGCGAAGCCCAGGCCCTGGGCGCTGGCGTCGATCGCCGTGTTGATCCCGATCACCGCACCGGTTCCGTCCAGCAGCGGTCCGCCGCTGTTGCCGGGGTTGATGGCGGCGTCGGTCTGGATCAGGCCGGTGAGCGTCGTGGGTTGTCGCGTGGTCTCGTCGGCGACGGTGATCTGGCGGCCCAGACCGGACACGATCCCGCGCGTCACCGTCTCGGTATAGGTTCCCAGGGGGCTGCCGATGGCGAGTGCCGTCTCGCCCACCTGGATCGCGCCCGAGTCGCCGACGTGGGCCGCGGTCAGGCCGGTCGCGTCGATCTTGATCAGGGCGAGGTCGTTGTTGGTCAACTGCTTGACGATCGTGGCCGGGAAGGTTCGCCCATCCGAGAGCTCGACGCTCAGGCTCGTGCTGTTCTGCACCACGTGGCGGTTGGTCAGGATGTAGCCGTTGCCGGTGAGGATGATCCCCGAGCCGACGCCGGAGGTGGGCTGGCCGAATGGCGAGAACCGGCTGACCGACAGGCCGTCCGCCGTGATCGTCACGACCGACTGCTGTGCGGCGGCGACGATCGCGGTGAGGTCAGCGGTCTGGAGCGTCGTCGTGCTGGTCGCGGTACCGGTCGCGATGGTTGCCGCGGGCGAGGCCGTGACCGGCGGGACAAGCTGCTGCACGACGAGGGCCGTGCCGCCCGAAGCCAGCGTCGCGCTGAGCAACGACGCGGCGAGGATGGGGCCGAGCCGGCGGCCGGCTCCACGGCGGCCGGGTCCGTGCTGCGCCGGATGCGGCGTGGGCATCGGGTCTGCCGGTGGCACCGGGGTCGGCGGGAACGCCGGGCCAGCCGGGGCCCGCGGGTCCGCGTCGGGGGCGATGCCGGCGGCGATCGGCGGCGGCGGGACGGAAGGGCCGAACGGATCCGGCTCGGGGTCGGCGGGAGTGAACGGAGGGATCATCGGTCGGGGCTCCTGACGAGGAGGTCGTTGTCTTGGTCCCCAGTCAACGCCCGCCACCTGAGAGCGACGTGAGAGCTGCCGGACCCCGCCCGAGCCCACGATCAGCCGCCGCTCGTGCGCGCCCGCAGCGCCATGGCCATCGGCGTCCACACCACGCGGTTCGGCTCGACGAACCGGCTGATCTGGCCCGACTGTGCGGCCGCCCGCCTGTCCGGGCCTCGTCGGGTGCCGTGACTCGCCGCGACTCACCGGGCGCATCATCGGCGCATCCCGGCTGGCGGCCCACGGCGATTTGGAGCCCATCGGGCGTCGGCGCCCAAGGCGAAGGGCGAATCTGACTCGCCGCGTGAGTCAGCGCGAGCGAGCTGGGCGAAACCGTGGCAGGCGCGAGCGAGGTGGGTGACCGAGAGCGATGCCGGGCAACCTGCCGGAGTCGGCCCGCCGTCCCGGTCATACGTCCGCGGCCCTCTCGGTGGGGAGGAGACCACCCAGAGCGCCGCGGTTGCCCATAGTCAAGCGCTGGAGCCTGAGAAGTCGCTGAGAGCCGTCAGCCCCGGGTGAGCTGGAGCTGGAGCTCCATCGTGCCCTGGTCCTCGACCGACAGCACGGCCCCCGCCTGCGGCCGCTCGATCCCGAAATCGGCGAACACGATCGGGAGCGAGCCCGCGACCGTGATCACGCCGTTCTGGAGGCGCGCCTGCAGCGCGATGTCGACCGACCTGGTCACTCCGTGGAGCGTCAGGCCCCCGGTCGCGGTGGCGTCGACGATCTGCGCCTCTGCGGGGATGGAACCGAGCTCGATCGGGGCGGTCAGGGTGAACGTGGCGGTCGGGAACCGCGAGGTCTCGATGGCCTGGCGCGAGAGCTGGCGGTCGCGCTTCGACTCGTCGCTCCGAAGCGTCGTCAGGTCCGCCGTGAGCTCCGCCGCCGTGATCGTCGTGCCCTCGATGGTGACCGTCCCGGTCACGTCGGGCGTCCGGCCAACCGCCTCGGCGGCGCCGATCGTCGCCAGCACCTCGCGCACCCGGTAGCCCACGAACGAACCAGACCCGTCGGCCACGGAGCCGATCGAGGGATCCACCCGCCAGGTCCCGGTGATCCCGACAGCCGGACCACCCGACCCGGCGGGCGATCCCGCAGCCGGCGATCCGATCGGTGGCAGGCTCGCCAGCGAGACCGGCGCAGGCCCGGCCGGCCGGAAGAACAGGTACCAGACGCCCGCGCCGGCGGCGATGAGCGCGACCAGGGCGAGGATCGCAGCCAGCCGGGGCCAGCGTGTGCGCAATCGATGGTGCTGCATTGGACGCTCCTGGGACGACGCTGCGAGACGCTCCGGCAGCATGCCGGACCGAGCGGTCGGTGGCCTCGTTCAGCCGCCAGCCTTGTACGGGTACGTCACCCACTCCTCAACGGTTGCAGCGTAGTGATCCGGGCTCCCGTCCACCCGCGACCGGCCGGGCTTGTAGTGGACGACGGCCGACACCGGCACGCCTCCGGCGATGCGAACCCGGGCCAGCACCTCGGTCATCGTCTCGCCGGTCTCCCAGACCTCGTCGACCACCAGGACTCGTTGCCCGGCGAGCAGCTGTGCATCGGGGAAATGGCCGATCCGCGGTGCCTCGTGGGTCCGCCCGTCGGCGAGGTAGAACTCCGCGCCGGCAACGAGGATCTCGCGCAAGCCGAGACGGTACGCCAGCATCCCGGCCGGGACGAGGCCGCCGCGGGTGATCGCAAGGACCAGGTCGTGGTCGTGACCGACGCCCTCGGCAAGGCGCCCGACCAGGGCATCGAGCGCCTCCCAGCTGACCACGAGCGTCTCCGGCATGGCCAGATCATCGCCTACCCGGCGCCGCCGCGCGCAATCCCGGGCGCGAGCTCAGCCGGTCGCAGCTGGTGGGGCGGTCGCAACGGGCGCAGACCGGTCGCGCACAAGCGCGGGCGCGAGCTCAGCCGAACGCCGTATCGAGCGCGCGGCCCCAGTGGAGCGCCCGGACCGCCAGCAGCACGCCGGCCGCGGCGAGGACCAGCACGGCGGCCGCGGCGATCGACGCATCGAGGTCGCCGCCCTGGAACTCTCCGTACACGAGCAGCGGCAGCGTCTGGGTCCGCCCCTCGACGTTGCCCGCGAACATGATCGTGGCGCCGAACTCGCCCAGCGCCCGGGCCCACGCCATCACCAGCCCGGCCGCGAGCGCCGGCGCCGCGAGCGGAACCGTGATCCAGCGGATGAGGTCGGCCTCCGTCGCGCCGTCCACCCGCGCAGCATCCTCGACGTCGCGGTCCACCGCCGCCAGGCCGGCACGCGCGGATCGGATGAAGAACGGAGAGGCCACGAACACCTGGGCGATCACGACCGCGAGGGTGGTGAACGGGATGGTGAGGCCGAGCAGGTCGAGTGGTCCGCCGAGCAGCCCGCGCCGCCCGAGCACGAGCAGGAGCGCAAGCCCGGCGACCGCCGGGGGCAGCACGATCGGCAGATCGACCACGGTCTCCAGCAGCGCGGAGCCGCGGAAGCGACGCCGTGCGAGGACGAACGCCAGCGGCATTCCGATCACGATCGTCACCGCGAGGCTGCACGTCGTGGTGACCAGGCTGAGCGCCAGCGCGTCGACGACGGCAGCGGAGCCGAGCATCGCCGCGAACGATCCGCCCGCGACCGCCCTCGCGACCAGCACGACCACGGGCAGCGCGAGCACCAACCCGAGGATCCACGCCACGGCGAGCGACGATCTGCCGGCCCGGCGCGAACCTCGTGCCGCCGACCCACCAGGTGCCGGGACGGCGGTCATGGCGCGAGGAACCCCAGCGGGTGCAGGATCGCCTGGCCGGCCGGACCGGCCACCCATCCGAGAAAGCCGGCAGCAGCGTCCACGTGGCCGTTCGCGATCACGACGCCCGCGTATCGCGCCGGGACGTCGGCTCCCTCGGGGAGCTCGATGGTCAGCACACTGGTGCTGCCCGCGGCATCGGTGGCGTACACGAACCCGGCATCGCCCTCGCCCAGCTCGACCTTCGCCAGCACGGCCGCCACGTTGTCCTCGCGGCTCACCGTGTTCGCCCCGAGCGCCGCCGCGTAGCCCGGTGGGTACCCGGCGATGGAGCCGAGATTGGCGATCACCCGATCGGCGTAGGTCGTGATCGGGACGCGCGCCCCGGCGGCGACCAGGCGGATCCCGGGACGGGCGAGATCGGCGGGCGTCGCGATCCTGCCCGGGTTGTCGGCCGGGACGACGAGCGCCACCGAGTTGCCCGCGAACGCGATCGGGTCGCCGGCCGCCAGGTGCTCGTCGGCGAGGGCCTGCGGGTTCTCCTCGTCAGCCGACAGGAACACGTCGAACGGGGCGCCCTGCTCGATCTGGGTGCGGAGCGCGGCCGACGAGTCCGTTGCGATCGTGATCGTGGTCCCGGGGTGCGAGGTCAGGTAGGCGTCCCGGAGGGCAACGATGGCGGTCCGGAGCGACGCGGCGGCGGCGACCCGGAGCTCGACCGGCGCCCGGCCGCCCGGGGCCGTCTCCACCGGTCGCCAGCGTGCACCCCGCCACGACACCGAGGGCGAGGAGCGACACGAGGGCAACCCGGGCCGCGCGCGCGGCCCGGTTGGCAGGCGGCATCATCCGCGGGTCTCGCGCCTCGACGGGATCTCCACGACCACGTTCGTCGCCTTGACGACGCACACGGCCTCGTCGCCAACCTTGAGACCGAGCTCGTCGACCGCCTCGGCCGTCATCAGGCTGACCACGCGGTGCGGTCCCGCCAGCACCTCGACCACGGCCGCGACCCGGTCCTTCTCGACGCGGGTGATGATGCCCTCGAACCGGTTGCGCGCCGACTGCGCGACGATGGGCCGGTCGGCCGTCTCGTTGCGACGCTCGGCGAGCAGGCGCGTCACCTCGGCGACCGGCACCAGCCGCTGGCCACCCGGCGAGCGCTCAACCCGGAGACGGCCCTCGGCCTCCCATCGACGCAGCGTCTCGACGGTCACGCCGAGCATCTCGGCTGCCTGCCCGACCCGGATGAGGTTGCCCGAGGATCCGTTCATCCCCAGATATTAGTGCGCGCACGTGCACTCTGAACAGTGGTATGGACCGCAGCCTGCCTAGGTTCCGTCGGCGGGCGGTACAGGCGTCGTTGCGGGCAGGGTCGGCCTCGTGCCGGGCAGCGTCGGCGTCGCGCCGAGGCGGTCCATGTCGTGGCACAGGACGCACGTGTCGTCGGCGCGGAGCGCGTGGTCGATCGGCAGGCCGCCGACATTCGACGCCTGGTGGCACGACCGGCAGGTGAGGTTCGGGTTGTTCGGGTGCGGCTCCTGGGGTGGCTTCTCCGCCGCCGGCTTGTGGCACAGCCAGCAATCGTCCTGGTTGCGCCCGACCATGCTCGACGGAAGGTGGGCAACGCTGCCGTGGCAGTCGAGGCAGGGCTGGTTGAGCTCCGAGTGCGCCTGCGTGATCGCTGGCCCGGGCTGCGCCACCGTGTGGCAGTTGAGGCACTCGGACTGGGCGATGTCCTCATGGCCCGGTGCCGCGCGACCCAGGTCCTCGTTGGTGTGGCACACGAGGCAGGCGCCCCAGCCGTCGAGCGGATGCCCGAGCGCAGGGATCGGCTTGAGACCCCCCTCCCCGCCCTGGTCGTGGCACAGGAGGCAGTCGTTCGAGGTCGGGATGTGGGCCAGCCCCATCTGCATCAGTTCGATCGATGGCGCCGCGGACGCGCTCGGGCTGGGCTGTGCATCGAGGTCCGGGAGGATCTGGAGCCACCCGCCGACCATCAGGCCCGCGAGCGCGGCAACGACCACGAAGTTCGCAACGATGAGGGCGCGCAGCCCCCGGTCGAGCCTGGTGCTCATGAGACCGCTCCTGCCAGCTCCGGGGTCCGGGATGACGACGGACTCGAGCCCGCCAGCGCATGGGCTTCGCGCCGAATGGCCTCGGCCACCGCAGGCATCGCCGCCGCGACCTCGCGCGACAATGCCTGGCCAACATTGATCGCGCCCGCCTGGACACCGACCAGGAGCACGTCAGGCGGCAGGATCGCGAGCAGCCGCGCGGTCGCCAGCAGCTCCCCCACCCCACCCTGGCGCGACGGGGTCCGGAAACCGTCCGCGACAGCGAGCTCATCGCCCCGCATCACGCTCACCGTTCCCGGCGCACGTCCAAGGTCGACGGCGTCGACCAGGATGAGCGCCCGTGCGTCGTCGAGGTCGTTCAGAAGATTGAGCCCGAGCGTCCCACCGTCGAGGAGTCGAGTGCCGCGAGGCAGCACCCCGGGGTCGGCCTCGGCCATCCGGCCCAGTGCCTCGACCGCGCGGACGCCGACGCCGTCGTCGCCGAGCAGGACGTTGCCGATACCGATGACCACGATCGGGCGGTCGCCGCGGGTCATTCGATGCGCTCCAGGAGGTCCGCACCGCCGTCGCGCGACTCGACGACCTCTTCCCTGGTGGGGAACTTGAAGCCGCTGAAGATGCTCGACATCAGCCCGTTCTTCTCGATGTGATCGACGAGCACGCAGCTATACACGTGGAACAGCGCGATCGCGAGGATCGCCCACATCGCGAGGTGGTGGATCAGGCGGAGCAGCTGCGGACCCATCAGCTCGCGCAGCCAGCCGAACAGCGTCGCACCGGGCTCCGACCCCATCAGGCCGTCGAGGGCAAACCCGGTGACGGTCTCGACGAGCAGGAGCGCGAACAGCGCGAGGTACGCCGTCGCGGCCAGCTGGTTGTGGCCCAGGACCTTCGGGATCTCCTTGCGGATGAAGCCGTAGAACCCGGCCTGGCGGAACAGCTCCATCGCCTGGTAGCGCGAGGTCGGAATGAATGCAGACCAGCGAGCGAAGCGGTTTCCCGCCAGCAGCCAGTAGGTCCGGAGCAGTCCCGACATGAGGAAGGTGAATGCCGTGAGGATGTGGATCAACCGGATCGTCGTCATCACGCCGCCGCCGGGCGCGATGAGGAACGGATCGGCGATATAGCCGCCGGTCACGCTGAGGACCACGATGCAGCCGGCGGTCAGCCAGTGGGTGAAGCGCACGGGGATCTGCCACACGTACAGCTGAACGCGCTCGTGGGGCCGGTCGACAGGGCGGGCGGCCTCGGCGACCGGCGGCGGTGTCTTCACAGGGTCGAGCCCGCTCGCGGGTGACGGAACCGGCAGGACGGGCGGCGTCGGCCCCGCCTCGACACGGCCCGGCAACGGCTTCTGGACGGTCGTCATCGGGCGGTCTCCGTGCGGTTGACGCGGATCTGGATCGGGCCGCCGGCGCGCGGATCGAAGACGTGGACGGCACAGGCCATGCACGGATCGAACGAGTGGACGGTCCGCAGGATCTCCAGCGGCTGGCCCGGGTCGGATACGCGCGTGCCGATCAGCGCCTGCTCGAGCGGGCCGCGCGTTCCCGTGGCATCACGCGGAGAAGCGTTCCACGTGGTCGCGTCGACGATCTGGTAGTCGCCGATGACGCCGTCGCGGATCGACACCCAGTGGCCCACGGCACCCCGCGGCCCCTCACCCAGCGACGAGCCTTCTGCCGACGCGGGCCAGGTGCCGGGATCCCAGTGGCCGCCATCGACCAGCGCGAGGTCGCCTGCGGCGAGGTTCCCCTGCAGCTCGATCAGCCAGTCGCCTGCCTGGCTGGCGAGGACCCGCGTCTCGACCGCCCTGGCGACCATCCGGCCCAGGGTGCTGAACAGCGCGGCCGGCTCGAGCCCCAACGTGGTGAGCGCCGTGTTCATGGCTGCCCGGACATCGACCTGCCCGTCGCCGTAGGCAACCGCCATCCGCGCCAGCGGGCCAACCTCCATCGGCTGGTCGTTGTAGCGCGGAGCCTTGAGCCAGCTGTACCGGGTGGATCCCTCGAGCGAGACCAGCGGGAGCGGGGGCCCGGAGTACACCGGGTCGGTGCGCCCGTTGACGGGTTGGCGCGGGCCGGCATCGCTGTCGTCCTGGGCATACCAGGAGGCAGCCACCGATTCGGCAACCGAGGTCGCGTTCATCTCGGACAGGGACGCGAGGTTGCCACCGAGGATCCGACCTCGCGGCAGGAACAGCTTGCCGGCCTCGACGGCCGCGCCCGGGTAGTCGCCGAAGGCCAGGTAGCTGCCCGTCCCCCGGCCGACCTTGCCCCAGTCCGGGTACGCCTGCGCCAGCTGGAGAGCGTCGGGCATCAGGACCCACGAGATGAACGTCTGGGCCTTGCTGATCAGGTTGTCGATCAGGGTGAGGCCCGCATCGCTCAACGCCGACGGCGTGTTGCGGTCCGGCAGCTGCGGATGCTCGCCGGCGCGCCGTGCAGGCGGGCCGCCCCAGGGCGGCGTCAGCGAGACGCCGCCGACGAGGTACGACTGCGGGTGCGGGTCGCGGCCGCCCAGCAGCGTGTGGATCCGCATGAAGTCGCGCTGCCAGTCGAGCGCCTCGATCGCGTGTGCGAGCAGAACCAGGCTCAGCTCCGGCGACAGCTGGTAGCCCGGATGACCGGCGAACGATGGCGCAAACGGGCCCGCCTGCCCGGACGAGGTTGCCGTGGCCAGCCGGTCGCGGACGCCGCTGAAGTAGTCCGGGCTGGACTGCGGCCAGTCGCTCATCGAGCGCGCGAGGGTCGAGGCAGCGGTGGAGTCCGCGCCCAGCGCGACCGTCGCATCGACCCAGTCCGGAAGCTGGGCGAGGTAGAACTGCACGATGTGGTCGCGGACCGCGAGCGTGGCCGCGAGGATGTTGCGGACGAGCCGGGCGTTGTCCGGGATCGTGATGCCCAGCGCGTCCTCCACGGCCCTCACGGACGCCAGAGCATGCACGCCCGTGCAGGTGCCGCAGACGCGGTCGGCGATCATCCACGCATCGCGGGGATCGCGGCCGCGGAGGACCAGCTCCAGGCCCCGGAACATGGTCCCGGCGCTCCACGCATCCCGGACCTCGCCGGCGGCGACGTCCGCCTCGATCCGGAGGTGGCCGCCTACGCGGGTGACAGGGTCGATGGCGATCCGGGCCATGTCAGCGCGCCTCGGGATCGTCGCCGGTGGCCGGGGCCGGCTCGGGCGTCGCGGGATCAGGACGATCGCCGGATTCCGGCGTGGCCAGGACCGGCTCGACCGTTGCCGGCTCGACCGTTGCCGGCTCGACCGTTGCCGGCTCGGGGCGATCACTGGAATCCGGCGTGGCCGGGGCCGGCGGGGCTGGGACCAGCTCGGTGGGGGCAACCGGCTCGGGCGTCGCCGGTGCAGGCGAGACCGCGCGAACCCGGGCGGCTGTTGTGTCGACCGGGACCGACACGGCCACCGGCGTCCCATCGGCTGTTGCGGTGGCGGCTGTTGCTGCGGCTGTTGCGGCGGCTCGCCGCTCAGCACGACGGTTGCGGCGCGTCCGCAGGTACATGCCGGCGCCGTGGACTGCCGCGACAGCCCCGATCCCGCCCACCAGGGCAGTTCCGACGCCGTCCGCAGTCACGTTGGGGAAGAACGGCACCGGCGACGGGAGCCTCCGGTAGAACGGGCTCATCGCGTCCCAGAAGTCCGGCATCGTGCAGCCGATGCAGCCGTGCCCGGCCTGGATCGGCCAGCTCGTGCCCTCAGCAAACCGCTGGGTCGCGCAGTTTCCGAACGACTCCGGACCCTTGCAGCCCATCTTGTACAGGCACCAGCCCTTCTGGGCGCCCTCGTCGCCCCATGCCTGCACGAACTCCCCGAACTCGAAATGCGGCCGACGTTCGCATTCGTTGTGGATCAACGGGCCGTAGGCGAACAGGGGGCGGCCCCGGCCGTCGGTCGCAGGCCAGTCGTTGAACGTCAGGTAGTGGACGATCGTCGCGACAAGGTTGTCCACGTTGAGCGGGCTGCCCGGCAGCGCGATCAGCGGACCACCGCCTGACATGATCTCGCTCACGCTGCGGGCGTCGGTCACGCCGCCGCCGGCGCCAGGGGCGCCGCCATCGAACGCGCACGCGCCGACCGCGATCGTGGCCAGCGCACCGTCGCTCACCTCGCGCACGATGTCGGCGATCGCGCGACCGCCCACCATGCAGTAGGCGCCACCGGCTCCGGTCGGGATCGAACCCTCGACCACCGCCAGGTACCCGTTCGGGTAGCGCTCCATCGCGCTGGTCCTCGCAAGGTCGGCGGCGGCGCCGGTCGGGGCCATCAACGTCTCGTGGTACTCGACCGACAACAGGTCGAGCAGCAGCGATCCGGCCGTCGGGTCCGACGCGCGGAGGAACGCCTCAGTCTCGCCACCACAGGCCTGGCCGCGGAGCCAGATCACCGGCAGCCGGGGCGCCTTGGCCACGGCCTCCGCGATCCGGGGGGCGTATGCGGCTGGCAGCGCAAGGGCGGCCGCCATGGCGGTCGAGAACTGGAGGAATGAGCGCCGGGTCATCCCGCGCCGGACCAGCGCAGCGTAGAGCCCGTCGTCAGCCATCACGTCAAACTCGCTCGTTCGCCGCGGCGGGCGGGTGCCGGGGGCCCCACATCGGCCACAGCGTGATCAAGGGACGCCGGTGTCGACTATGGGCGACGCGTGGACCTGGTGGGCGTGCCACTGGTCGCCGTCCGGCCCTGCCAAGGGCATGGTTCAGGGGCCCGGATGGCTACGAGAGGCGGGTCGGACGGCAGGGTCGGGCCCGACGTGGGTCGGTGGCGATGCGAGGAGATCGACGCAAGGGGAGCCGGCGCGGGGGCGACAGCAGGGAAGCGCAACACAGGGCCGTGCACTTGCCGCGTAGGTGCAACGTCGCGAGATCGCCAGGGTTGTCGCTGAGGGCTAGGATCGGGGTATCGACCGCGTCCCCTGCGGCCGACCGACCATCGGCGAATGGAGGAGGGCACTCATGCCGAATGCGCGGCTTGCCTACAGGCGTGCGGGAATTCTCGCCGTCGCAGCAGCCCTGATAGCGGGATCGGCAGGGGCGGCACTACCCGCCCCGGCCGCTGCCGCATCACCCGATGTCGTGATCAGCCAGGTGTATGGCGGTGGCGGCAACAGCGGTGCGACGTACACCAACGACTTCATCGAGCTGTTCAACCGCGGGACCTCCACGGTCTCATTGAGCGGCTGGTCCGTCCAGTACGCGTCGGCGACGGGCACCGGCAACCTCGGTTCGAGCAGCACCCAGCTCACGCCGCTCGCCGGCTCGATCGGGCCCGGCCAGTACATCCTCGTCGAGGAAGCGCAGGGATCCGGAGGCACGACGGCCCTCCCGACGCCGGACATCACCGACACGTCCCCGATCGCGATGTCGGGGACGGCCGGCAAGGTCGCGCTCGCCAACACGGCCGACTCGCTCGGCTGTAACGGCAGCAACAACCCCTGCTCTCCGTCGCAGCTCGCCCAGATCGTCGACCTGATCGGCTGGGGCAGCGCGAACTTCTTCGAGGGCGGGGCCGCGGCACCGGCGACGTCGAACACGACGGCCGACCTCCGCGCGAATGGCGGCTGCACGGACACCGATGACAACAGCGCGGACTTCGCGGCGGACGCCCCGGCGCCCCGCAACTCGGCCTCGCCGCTCCACAGCTGCACCGGTCCCACGGACCCGAACGGCGTCGGCGCCGCAACCCCGAACAGCCTGTTCGCCGGCGACACCACACTGCTGACCGTCGCCGTGACGCCGGGGTCGTCCCCGACAAGCACCGGCCTTGCCGTGACATGTGACCTGACCGCGATCGGCGGCTCCGCGACGCAGGCGCTGTTCGACGACGGCACCAACGGTGACGATGTCGCCGGCGATCTCACGTTCTCGTTCCAGGCCTCGATCGCCGACGGCACGGCCGGCGGGGAGACGAGCCTCGCTTGCACGCTCGACGACGCCCAGGCGCGCACCGGAAGCGCGACGATCGCGCTCACCGTGCTGGAGATCCTTCCGATCGGGACGGTCAACGGTCCCGTCCTCGACACGGACAGCGGGACCGCGCACCTGTCCCCGTACGTCGGCCAGACGGTGACCGTCCAGGGCGTGATCTACGAGAACACCCTGCAGGCGATCAGCAACTCCGCGAACACGTACAAGGGCCTCTTCCTCCAGAACACGGCCGCCACGGCTGACGGCGACGCGACGACGTCCGACGGGCTGTTCGCGTTCATGGGTGCCTACGGCGACATCCTCGTCTCGGGTGGCGGCTACTACGTGCCACAGGTCGGCGACGAGGTCGTCATGTCGGGGCGGGTCAGCGAGTACTACAACATGACCGAGCTGGGCAGCCTGCGGCTGCTCAAGGTCGTGCGCACCGGCGTCGACGTCGACGCCGAGGTCCCGGCCGCCGTCGCGGACCCGCCGGTCGCGCTCGACGATGCCAACCGCTACTGGGAGCGCCTCCAGGGCAGCCGCGTGGAGGCCCCCGCGGGCAGCGTCGTCCTCGGTGGTCGAAACGTGTTCAACCCGGCCGATGCCGAGATCTGGGTTGCGCGTTCCGACAGCACGATCGCGCAGCGCGCGAACCCGTTCTGGCGTCGTGCCTTCCGCGATGCCCACCTGCTCGATGACAACTACGACCCGACCAGCTGGGATGGCAACGGATACCGGATCCTGCTGGGCAGCCTCGGCATCAAGGCGACCGAGGCCGACGGCCAGGCGCTGATCGATCCGGCGCGGACGTTCGATACGCTCACCAACGCCCCATCGGGCGGGCTCAACTACACCTTCGGCAAGTACCGGATCGAGATCACCGGGCAGCCGGTGTTCAACGAGGGCGTCGACCCTTCGGCCGACAACCCGCCGCAGGCCTTCGATCGCAGCCTGCGCTACAGCATCGCCGACTACAACCTCGAGAACCTGTACGACTACCGCGACGACCCATTCTCCGGCTGCGACTTCACCGGTGACAGCGGGTGTCCCAGGGTCGCCCCGTTCCTGGCGGCCGTGTCCTCGCCGTTCGACTACGTGCCGGCGAGCGACGCCGCCTACCAGGCGCGACTCGGCGACATCGCGCACCAGGTCATCACCGACCTCCACAGCCCGGACATCCTGATGGTCCAGGAGGTCGAGAACCAGGACATCTGTACCGTGTCGGCCGGAGCCCTCGCCTGCGGCACGACCAACAACGCGGACGGCAAGCCCGACGTGCTCCAGGAGCTCGCGCTTCGGATCAGCGCCCTGGGCGGTCCCGCCTACGACGCCGCGTTCGACCGCGACAGCTCGGACCTGCGGGGCATCGCCCCGGCCTTCCTCTACCGCACCGACCGGGTCGAGCTCCTGCCACCGGCGGGTGACCCGGTCCTGGGCGGCGATCCCGCGATCGGTGGCTACACGCCTGTCCCGTACGACGCCGACGTGTCCAACCCCAAGACCCTCAACGCCGAGCTGCCGGCCGGCGTCTCCGCGTGCGAGACCGCGTGGGTCTTCCCGCGCGCGCCCGGCGTCGCCCTGTTCCGGATCCACGGCACCGGGATCGACGCCGATCTCCAGCAGGACGTGTACGTGGTCAACAACCACTTCAAGAGCGGCCCTGACGCGTGCGTCGACCACCGCACCGAGCAGGCCAACTACAACGCCGCGCTGGTGGCCTATCTCGAGCAGGCCAACCCGGATGCCCGGGTCGTCGTCGGCGGCGACCTCAACGTCTATCCGCGACCGGATGACCCGTTCGCGCCGATCGGGCAGGCCGGCTCGAGCGACCAGCTCGGCGCGCTCTACGATCCGTCCCTCGGGCTGAAGAACCTGTGGGAGGTCCTGCTCGGCCAGGCGCCTGCGTCCGCCTACTCCTACGTGTACCAGGGCATGGCGCAGACGCTCGACCAGATGTTCGTGACGCCCTCGATGCTCGCGAACCTCGACCAGTTCAGGATTGCGCACATCAACAGCGACTTCCCGGCGGACTACCCCGGCGACGTCGCGCGCGGCACCAGCGATCACGATCCGGGCGTCGCCACGTTCGTGATCCCGTTCCCGTTCAGCGGGTTCCGGCCTCCGGTCGACCCGGCGCCGGGATTCAACGCCGCCAAGGCTGGCCGGACCGTGCCCGTCAAGTTCAGCCTCGGCGGCGATCGCGGCTCGGACATCTTCGCCAGCGGACCGACGGCGACGCCGATCTCGTGCACGGATGGGACCCCGACCGGCCCCGCCGTGGCCGCAACGGGCAGCCTCCGGTATGACCCGATCGCCGACCAGTACGTCTACACCTGGAAGACCGACAAGGCGTTGGCCGGGACCTGCCAGCAGCTGAGCTTCACACTCGTGGATGGGACATCACACGAGGTGCTGTTCGACTTCCAGAAGTAGCGGATCGTCTCACGACGGCCAATCGAGCAAGGGCCCCGGCATCGCCGGGGCCCTTCCGCTGCCCGCGGCGGATCGATCGGGGCTCTAGCCGTGCAGCGCCCCGGCGCCGTGGAACACGACGATCGTCTCTCGCCGGCTGCCGGAACCGACCTGTTGATCGGCGACCACGGCGTGACCGGACAACGTGCGTCCACTGGCGGTCCGGCCGGACAGCTCTCCGGCGGTCACGACCGGGCATGTCCGTGTCGATACGCGCGCAAGCCACTGCGGCTGACCGCGGGTGTCATCCCAGCAGTCCATCGTCGCGCTGGGCAACGGAACCCCCGCGAAGGTCACGTCATGGAGGGCGAAGCGCTCGTGTCTCAGGGTCACCACCCAAGAGTACGCCCGGGGGTCGATGGAACGAGGGGCCAGGCGAACCGGCGATCAAGGGCTGGGCGACCCGTCTTCACTCGGCCGAGGGGTCCGGCAGGACCCAATAATCGAAAGCCCCTCCGGGTCCGCCTGGAGGGGCTGTTTCGTGCGTGGGAGAGTGGTGAGCGCGCAGGGATTCGAACCCTGAACCTAGTGATTAAGAGTCACTTGCTCTACCGTTGAGCTACGCGCCCGGACCGGCGGAAGGATAGCGCAAGTCACGCGCGCGGCGCGCTGGCGACTTCGGCGCACAGGATCGCGCCGGCCCACCCGATCGTGGCGTCCGCTCTCTCGCTCGTCAGGCCGGCTGGTTGTCGATCTGGGCTCGCTGCAGGTGGCCGCTGAAGTCCACGTACACAGCCTTCCATTCCGTGAACGTGTCGAGCGCCACGTGGCCCGCCTCGCGATGGCCGTTGCCGGTGTTCTTCCAGCCGCCGAATGGAAGGTGTGTCTCGGCGCCGGTGGTACCGGCGTTGACGTACACGATCCCGGTCTCGAAGTCGCGCATCGCACGGAAGGCCATGTTCACGTCACGCGTGTACACGGACGCCGACAGCCCGTACTTCACCTGGTTGGCGGCCATCATCGCCTCGTCGTAGCCGTCGACCGGCACGACCGAGAGGACCGGGCCGAAGATCTCCTCCTGGGCGATGGTCGCCATGGGGGCCACGCCGTGGAAGATCGTCGGCTGGAAGAAATGGCCGTGGTCAAGGGCGCCGCCCGTCGCCCGCTCACCACCGGTCACGAGGTCGGCTTCCCGCCGGCCGATGGCAACGTACCGCTCGACCTTGTCGGTGGCGCTGGCGTTGACCAGGGGACCCACGTCGACGGTCTCGTCCAGCCCGGACCCGAGGCGGAGCGCCTTCGTGCGCGCCTCCAGCCGCGCGACCAGGTCATCGGCGATCGCCCGGTCCGCGATCACCCGTGAGCAAGCGGTGCACCGCTGGCCGGTGGTCCCGAACGCCGACCACAGGATCCCGTCGACCGCGAGGTCGAGGTCCGCGTCACGAAGGACGACGACGGCGTTCTTGCCACCCAGCTCAAGGCTGAGCCGCTTGAGCCGCCGTCCCGCGCGCTCCGCGATCGTGCGCCCCGTCGACGACGAGCCGGTGAACGAGATCACGCCGATCTCCGGGTTGTCCACGATCGGATCACCGACGGCCGCGCCGGACCCCGTGACCAGGTTGACGACGCCCGGCGGGAACCCCGCCTCCGCCATCAGCTCGACCAGCAGGGTGGCGCAATGGGGCGCGTCGCTCGAGGGCTTGAACACCACCGTGTTGCCGGCCACGAGCGCGGGCATCATCTTCCAGCACGGGATCGCGATCGGAAAGTTCCAGGGCGTGATGATCCCGGCGATCCCGATCGGCTGGCGGATGCTCATCGCCCATTTGTCCGGCAGCTCCGACGGAACCGTGTCGCCGAACATCCGGCGGCCCTCGCCGGCCATCAGGAACGCGATGTCGATCCCCTCCTGGACGTCGCCCCGCGCTTCGGCCAGCACCTTCCCCATCTCCCGGGTCATCGCCCGGGCGAGCCGTTCCTTGTGCTCGGCCATCAGCGCCCCGAAGCGGTACAGGAGCTCGCCCCGCTTGGGCGCCGGGGTCGCCTTCCACTCGGGCAGCGCCGTGTCGGCGGCGCGGATCGCCATCGCAACATCGGCCGGGGAGCCCGCCTGGAACCGCCCGACGACATCTCGCGTGTCGGCGGGGTTGACGCTGTCGAACGTCTCGCCGGACACGCCACTGACCCAGCGGCCGGCGATGAACAGGCGGAAGGTCTCGGTGGTGGTGGCTGCCTCGGGCATCGGGGTCCTCGGGCTGGTGGTCGGAAGGCTGGTTGATCGTCAGCCGTGCGGGCCTGCTACGTCAATGACGGTGTTGCGCGGGGCGGGTCGACGGGGTCGGGCGTTGAGCCCGCCTGTTCGACCGTGCCGTCGCAGGCAGTGCGATAGCCCGGAAGACGGTTCGACAGCGTCGCCTCCGTGGTCAAGAATCGCGACGAGGAGGACATGCGCGTGGCCCTGGAAATCGAGGCGATCAATCCCATCCGCATCGGCGCTTTCCCTCCGAACCTGCTTTACGTGTTCGTGCGCTGGGAGGCGACCTGCGCCTTCTGCCGGACCCGCTTCAGCCGCTGGGTCCTCGAGCTGTTCTTCGGGTCACGGCTGAGCTGGGTCGGGTGTCCGGCATGCGGGACGCACAACCTGCTGCCCCATCATCCGAAGCTGCGCGACCGCGGTCCGTGACCTTCGTTCTACGCCGTCGCCGCGGGGCCGGCAATGGCGCCGTCGCCGCGGGGCGTTGTCGAGGCTGCATGGCGCCGTCGCCGCGGGGCCGGCAATCGCCACCCGTGCTTCGTCGCACGGCGCGGCTGACGACAGACCGTCGCGTCAGACGCGCTCGAACGCCATCGCGACCGAGCCTCCGCCGCCGAGGCACAACGTCGCCATCCCGTAGCGGCCCTCGCGACGCCGCAGCTCGTGGAGCAGCGTGGCGACGATGCGCGCACCGGACGCCCCGACCGGGTGCCCCAGCGCGATGGCGCCGCCGTTGACGTTGACCTTCGACCAGTCGAAGCCCAGCTCCCGCCCGTCGGCGAGCGTCTGAGCGGCGAACGCCTCGTTGATCTCGATCAGGTCAAAATCGGCCGGCGAGAGCCCGGTCTTCGCCTCGAGGCCGCGCACCCCCTGAATCGGCGCGAGGAACAGCCACTTGGGCGTGACCTCGGCCTGGGCGTATCCGACGATCCGGGCGAGGGGTTTGAGGCCATGCTGCTCGACCGCGCGCTCCGACGCGACGACGGTGGCCGCCGCCCCGTCCGTGATCCCGGGCGCGTTGCCTGCGGTCACGGTTCCGGTGGTCGCATCACCGCGATCCTCTCCGTCCGGGAGCGGGAACACGGGCTTGAGCCTCGCCAGCGCCTCGGCGGTGGTGTCCCGGCGCGGGCTCTCGTCAACGGCAACGACCGTCTCGCGGCCCTTCGCGTCGCGGATCGTGACGGGCGCCATCTCGTCGTCGAAACGGCCGGCGTCGATTGCGGCGACCGCCCGCAGGTGGCTCTCGAGGGCAAACGTGTCCTGGTCCTCGCGGCTGACCTTGTTGGAGATCGCCACGCGCTCCGCATGGGTGCCCATGTGGCAGTCCTCCACCGCGCACCACAGGCCGTCGAGCTGGGTCGCATCCTCGAGCGTGCCGTTGCCCAACCGATACCCGAAGCGCGCCTTGCGCAGCAGGAACGGCGCCTGGTTCATGGACTCCATGCCGCCGGCGACGTACACGTCGCCATCGCCCGCGCGGATGCCGGCGGTGGCGAGCATGATCGCCTTGAGTCCCGACCCGCAGACGCGGTTGATCGTGGTCGCGGGCGTGGTGTCGGCGAGACCGGCCCGCAGCAGCGCCTGCCGCGCGGGTGCCTGGCCGGCGCCGGCCTGGAGCACCTGGCCCATGATGACCTCGTCGATGGGCGCGTCGCCGGGCAGGCCCGATCGGTCGACGGCGGCACGGATCGCGGTGGCACCGAGCTCGGTGGCGGGGACGCCGGCGAGCGCGCCGCCGAACTTGCCGATCGGGGTACGCGCGGCGCTGACGAGGTAGACGTGGCCGTTGGGCCCGGTTGAGTGTTCCATGCCCGCAATCTACACCGGGCCGTCAGCCAGCGAGCGCAGGGCGTGGCGCGACCCCGCCGCGGCACGGCCCCGGCGCGGCCGGCGCGGCGCGGCCGGCGCAGCCGGGCGCGCCGAGCAACCGCGAGAGGGCCTGATGCTACCCGGCGTTCTGCAGGAGCAGCGCCAGCAACCCGAAGATGACCAGCGGCGCAAGCACCAGTAGCAGCGCGACGCCTCCGCGAGCGTGACCGAGCTCTCGCCAGAGGAGATTGACCTGATTGAGAAACATGGCCATCGCCTCAACGTCCGCGCGGCCGCTTCGCGTACGCTTCAGCCGGCCACCGCGGACAAGAGCATGGTCCGGCCGCTCGCCCGGGGTCAAGGGGCAGCCGGACAGGCCCGCGCCCGGTGGTGAGTCGCACGGCCTCAGCGCGGGTAGACGTGGAACCCGCGACCGGTCTTCTGGCCAAGGTGCCCCGCCTCGACCAGCTCGACCAGCACCTTCGGCGGCGCGAACTGCTGGCCGCCGATCCCCTCCTCGAGCACGCGCATCACGCCCAGGCACACGTCGAGGCCGATGAAGTCGGCCAGCTGGAGCGGACCCATCGGGTGGTTGAGCCCGACCCGCGCCCCGGTGTCGATGTCCTCGGCCGTGCCCAGACCCTCCTCGTACGCGCGCATCGCCTCCGCGAGGAGCGGCATCAGGATCCGGTTGACGATGAACCCGGGGCGATCCGCGGACACGATGACCTGCTTGCCGAGCTCGCCCGCCAGCTCTCGCACCGTGGCCTCCGCCGCATCGCCCGTGGCGGAGCCCCGGATGAGCTCGATCAGGGGCATGACCGGGACCGGGCTGAAGAAATGCATCCCGACGAAGCTCGCCGGGCGCGACTCCCCCACCGCGGCCGCCAGGCGGTCGATGGAGATGGACGAGGTGTTCGAGGCGAACACGGCACCGGGGGGCGCGATCGCGTCCAGCGCGGCCCACAGCGTGGTCTTGACGTCGATGTCCTCGAACACCGCCTCGACCACGAGATCGGCGCCGGCCGCCGCGGCGAGGTCATCGGTCGACGTGATCCGCGCCAGGATCGCATCGCGCTCGTCGACATCGATCTTGCTCTTTGCGACCGCTCGATCGAGGTTGCCGGCGATCCGCGCCCGGCCGGCGTCCGCACGGGCGAGGTCCGGCTCGTACAGGGTCACCTGCTTGCCCACCGCTGCGTGGACCTGCGCGATGCCGTGCCCCATCAGGCCGGCACCGGCGACGAAGACGCGTTCGATGCTCATGGTCGATCCTCGCTTCCGAGGGCGGCCAGGAGGCGATCGGCCGCCGCATATGGATCCAGCTCGTGCCCCGCGACCGCGGCGACCAGCGCCTCGGTGACCGGGGCCAGGCCCGGCGTGCCGAGCCGCTCCCACAGGCGCTCGACGAGCACCGCGCGGACCTGCGCGACCGCACGGGCTCGCCTCGCCTCCGAGGTCGAACCGCTCCCACCGGCCGCACGATGGCGATCGAGGGCGACCAGCAGCTCCGGGATGCCGTCGCCGGTCGAGGCCGTCGTGATCAGGACATCGGGGTGCTTGGGTTCTGGGCGCGCGGGGTCCGCGTCGGAGCGCGCACCGGCCGGGACCAGCATCGCGCGCAGCTGTGCCGCGGTCCGCTGGGCACCCGGCCGGTCGCCCTTGTTGACGACGACCAGGTCCGCGACCTCGAGCAGCCCGGCCTTGATCGCCTGGACCTCGTCCCCCATCTCGGGCGACTCGAGCACCACCGTCGTGTCCGCCGCGGCCGCCACCTCGACCTCGCTCTGGCCCGTGCCTACCGTCTCGAGCAGGACGACCTCGAACCCGGCCGCGTCAAGCACCGCCGCGGCCGCCGTCGACGTCGAGGCGAGCCCGCCGGCATGCCCCCGCGAGGCCATCGACCGGATGAACACGCCGTCGTCCGCGGCGTACGCCTGCATCCGGACGCGATCGCCGAGCAGCGCGCCGCCGGTGATCGGCGATGAAGGGTCGACCGCCACCACGGCGGCCGATCGGCCCGCGCGTCGGAGCTCCGCGATCAGCGCTGCGACGAGCGTCGATTTTCCCGCGCCGGGCGGCCCCGTGATCCCGACCAGGTGAGCGGCTCCGGCAAGCGGGTATAGGCGACGCATCGCGTGCTCCGCGATCGGGGTGCGGTTCTCGACCGCCGTCAGCAACCGGGCGAGCGCCCGTCGGTCGCCGGCTCGGGCGGCATCGGCGAGGACCTTCGCGCGGTCCTCGGCGACCTTCGCGCGGTCCTCGGGTGCGTCGGCCACTACTCGCGCGGCTTCGCGTTCGCGCGGATGAAGTCGGCCACCTCGCGGATCGTGGTCCCGGGTCCGAACACCGCGGCGACACCGGCCTCGCGAAGCGCCGGCACGTCCTCGTCGGGAATGATCCCGCCCACCGTCACCATCACGTCGTCGAGGCCGCGGTCCTTGAGCTGCGCGCAGACCTTCGGTACGAGCGTCATGTGCGCGCCCGAAAGGATCGACAGGCCCACGACGTCCACGTCCTCCTGGAGCGCGGCGGTCACGATCATGTCGGGCGTCTGGCGGAGGCCCGTGTAGACGACCTCGAAACCCTCGTCACGCAGGCCCCGCGCGAGGACCTTGGCGCCTCGGTCGTGGCCGTCAAGCCCGGGCTTCGCGATCAGCACCTTGAGCGGTCGATCGGTCATGTGCCGATTGTAGGGCGTCGATCCGGTCGCGCGACGGTGGGGCCGCGGCGCAGCGCACTCCCTCCGCCTGCCGCCGCCCGGGGCCGAGCGAGGGCGACCGCGGCGCCGGCCACGGCCAGGCACGGGCAACCACGCGCGATCACCTGCCGCCGCATACCTGTCACGTTTAGCGGGCGGGCAAACAGCGGCCCGGGCTGTGCGCGCTGCTCCTCAACCGACCCTAATCAGTCGCAACACGCCTCCCACGCATATCCCGGTTCATGGAAACCCCGGCGCGGCCCGAATCTGAACGCGGAACTACCTGGGTGGCGCCGTCGGAGCCTCGAAAGACGTCTCGTACGCCTGGGAGGTATGCGGCTGCATGTACATGGTCGGCGGCAGGCGGTTTGGTGACCCGGCCCAGCTCCCGCGGCGCACGAATAGCGGCGCACGAAGAAGTCGGGCTGGCGGGCGCCGCGGACGGTCGCCGCCGGCCGGGGGTCGAGAGGTCGAAGGCGCGGAGGTTCGGGCGCGGCGGCCAACGGCAGGCGGCCGGTCCCCGCGACGCGTCGGTCGACCCGGCTCAGGCTCCGGTGGTCGGCCGGGCGAGGTGCGAGTAGAACTCTGCGCGGGTCTTCTCGTTGCGCCGGAACAGGCCCAGGACGGCGGCGGTCGTCATCACGGTCCCGGGCTTGCGGACGCCCCGCATCGCCGCGCACAGGTGGGTGGCCTCGAGGACGACGCCAACGCCCTTCGGCTCGACGGCGTTCATCAGGAAGTCGGCGACCTGCTGGGTCATCCGCTCCTGGACCTGGAGGCGACGCGCGTACATCTCGACGATGCGCGGGATCTTCGACAGGCCGATCACCCGGCCGTCGGGGATGTACGCGACGTGCGCGGTGCCGAAGAACGGCAGCAGGTGGTGCTCGCACAGCGAGTAGAACGGGATGTCCTTGACGACCACCATCTCCGAGTAGTCGACCTCGAAGATCGCGCCGTTGACCAGCCGGTCTGGGTCGACGTGGTAGCCGGCGGTGAGCTCGAAATACATCCGGTGCATGCGATTCGGGGTGCCGGCCAGCCCCTCGCGGTCGGGATCCTCGCCGATCTCGGTCAGAATCTCGCGCACGGCGGCCTCGATGCCGCCGTTGGTCCCAGGCGACGGCGTGGGCCGACCGGGCTCCTCGTCGCCGATCTCGCTCTCGATCTCCTCGACGATGAGGCGGATGTGGTCGGGCAGGTCGCGGATGTCGGTGCGGTCGGTCATGGTCGGGCGATGGTAGCGCGGCGGCCCCGCTGGACGCGCCGAACGTCGAGCGGGCGCCGAAGCTCGAGCCCGGTGGGTTCGCCGGCGTGGTGACCCCCAGGCCTACGCGCCCGTTCCCCCGGCGCGAAGCCGGTGGCCGGCATCGGGTCGTACGGGCGCCCCTCCGCGCCGCGCAGCCAGGCGCGCGCGTTGTCGCCCAGTGCCGGCAGGTAGTAGCCCCCCTCCTGGAGGATCACCAGCCGCTTGCCGAGCGCCGCCGTCCGCCGGCCGACCTCGTGGTAGACCTCGGTGGTGAGCGCGAAGTCGCCGATCGGATCCTGGCCATAGGTGTCGAAGCCGAGCGACACGACCACGACGGACCCGGGCTCGGTCGCGATCCGCTCCAGCGCCCGGTCGATCGCCTCGAGATACCCCTCGTTCGAGAGGCCGGCGGGAAGCGGCAGGTTGAGGTTCGCGCCGGCGCCGGGCCCCTCCCCGACCTCATCGGGCCATCCCAGCAGGTACGGGTACTGGCGATCCGGGTGCGCATGCAGCGAGACGTACAGCACGTCGCTGCGCCGCCAGAAGATCTGCTCGGTACCGTTGCCGTGGTGGTAGTCGACGTCGAGGATCGAGACGTGCTCGCCGGTCCGCTCGGCGATCGCCTGGGCCGCGATCGCAGCGTTGTTGAAGTAGCAGAAACCGCCGTACATCGAGCGCGCCGCGTGGTGGCCTGGCGGGCGGCACAGCCCGTAGACCGCTGTCTCGCCCGCCAGCGCGAGGTCCGCCGCGGTCAGCGCCACGTCGACGGCGGCACGGGCCGCGGCGTACGTCCCGGCGACGATCGGCGTGGACGTGTCCAGCGCCCAGAAGCCCGCGCGCCCGTCGATCCGCGGCGTCTCGTGCCGGAACCGATCGGACATGCCCTCGGTCATGGCCGCCGGCGCGAACGACTCGGGCGCGAGGAAGTCGTAGGGATGCCGGGCCTTTCGCGCCTCGGCCCATGCGTCGCGGAGGAAGGCCACCAGCCCCGGATCGTGGACGGCCGCGATCGGCGCTTCGCCGTGCTCGACTGGCGATACGAGCTCGAACCCGCCGTCCGCGTCGAGCGTCGCGCGGATCCGCTCCGCCCGATCGGCGACCTCGTTGGCCGGGACCTGGACGCCGAGCACCGTCTGGCGCGTGATGTCGTGACCGAGGTGAAGCGGCGAATAGACGACGCGCATCGGGGCCCTCCGGGCGGCGGTTGTTGCCGCGATGCTAGCGGCGCTGGAATGAATTCGGGCGACGATCGGGGGGCCGTCCGCGCCCGCGGGCGATGGGCGGGTCGCCTGCCGCCACGGGACAACCACGACAAGATCAGCCGTAGCGGGCCAGACCCGGTCCGCCACAACGACGTCGGGTAGTTTCCGGCTTCCGCAAGGAGAGCATCCGCTGGACGAAGGTCCGTTCTTTCATGGCACGAAAGCCGTCCTGCGCGTGGGCGACCGCCTGACGGCCGGCTTTCGGTCGAACTATCGGCCCGATGTCGTGATGAACCACATCTACTTCACCGCGCTGCGAGACGGTGCCGGGCTCGCCGCAGAACTCGCGGCAGGCGAAGGTGCTCCCCGCGTCTACGTCGTTGAGCCGGTTGGGGCGTTCGAGGACGACCCCAATGTGACCGACAAGAAATTCCCCGGCAACCCAACCCGGTCCTACCGGAGCCGGGAGCCGCTCAGGATCGTCGGTGAGGTGGCCGACTGGACTCGGCAAACCCCTGCCGCGCTGCAGAAATGGCGGGATCGGCTGGCAGCAATCCGCGCGGACGAACGGGGCGAGATCATCAACTGATCGGCGGCGTGCGGCACCGGCGCCCCACGGCGGCTCGACGACCACGCGCGGTCGTGGTCGATGCGCGGTCCAAGACGACCCGATTGCGGCGGCTCGTCAGCCGCCGACGTCGAGGACCGCGGCTACGACCTCGGCGGGCCGGTAGCGCATCAGGTTGTGCGCGGCCGGAAACGACGCGGCCTGGATCGGACCGGGACCCGCCGCCACCCGCATTTCCGCCGTGCGACGCAGCTCGCCCAGGCGCATGTCCGCATCGCCGGACGCAAGCGCGACCAGCGCGACAACGGGTGCCGCAACCCCGGCCAGCACGATCCCCGGCTGGTACTCGAACATCGTCCGCACGATCTCCTCGACCACATGCGGACGTACCGCGCGCACGACGTGGCCGGCAGCGGTCTCGACCACGGCATCCCGCGCCGCCCGCTCCTGGTCGGCGTCCCAGGTGGCGGCGTCGAACGCGCGCCGGTCCGCGAGATACGCCTCCATCGAGCGCATCACCTCCGGAGGCTCGTCGAAGCCCCGCAGGAACTCTTCGACATCGAGGTCTGTCGTCATGCCCAGCCGCTCCCAGCCGCCGTCGACCAGGACCAGCCGCCCACAGCGCTCGCCCAGCCTGGCCGCAGCCGCCGCCGCGACGATCCCCCCGAACCCGTGCCCGGCGAGCGTGATCCGGCCCGCCGCAAGGAGCCCAGAGCCCTCCGCCACGGCGATCGTATCGTCGGCCAGGGTGTCGAGGTCGTAGCCGGTCTGGGGCGCATCGGAGAGTCCCTGCCCCCGCAGGTCCGCGACGACAGTGCGGCGCTCGGCGACCAGGCGTCGGGCGACCGGGGCCCACGACCAGGCCGGCTGGAGCAGCCCGGGGATAAGCAGCACGCCGTCCGCGTCGGGCGGTCCGCCCCAGTCCAGAAAGTGCAGCCTGACATCGCCGTCGGCGAGGACCACGAACCCCTCGGGAGCGGCGTCGGGGTCGGCGCCGGGCGCACGAGTCGGGTCCGGCGACCATGGGAAAAGCGCGCCGGACCGGCCAGCGGCAGGGTCGACGGAGTGAACGCTGTCGTCATCGGTGGCGGGATCGTGGGTCATCGCGGCTAGGATACGGGTGCGATGAGCAAGCGCCGCCGCGGCTCCCGAACCGCGCCCCGAGGGACGCATCCCGTCCGCCAGCAGCGCTTCGAGCGCCTGGTCGATCGCGCCGTGGCCGGGATTCCGGCCCCGTTCCGGGCCGCGCTCGACGAGATCGCGCTGGTCATCGCGGACGAGCCCACCCCCGACCAGCTGCGCGAGAACGGCCTGCGACCGGACGAGACGCTGTACGGGCTCTACGAAGGCGTGCCGCTGAGCGAGTACGGCGCCGACTGGGCGCCGTTCCCGAACCGGATCCTGGTCTTCCGGCTGCCGCTGGAGGAGGACTTCCCGGACCCCGACGAGCTTGCGGACGAGGTCCGGATCACGATCCTCCACGAGCTTGCGCACCACCTCGGGATCGAGGACGAGGATCGACTGGAGGAGCTCGGGATCGACTGAGGGCGGACCGGTGCCACCCGGCCGCGTCGCCGGGCGCACGGCGCGTCGCTGTCACCCCACCGCATCACGCGGAGCAGATGGCCTGGCGCCGAACCAGCCGGCGATCGGCTCACTCCCAGCGGAAGAACCGCGCCGAGATCGCCAGGCAGACGACGAACCAGCCGCCGAGGACCAACAGGTCCACGGGCAGCGGGGCGAACGCGGACCCGCTGACCATCACCTGTCGCAGCGCGTCGCCGAGGTAGGTCAGCGGCAGGAACGCCGCCACCGGCCGCAGGATGCCGGGCATGATCTCGATCGGGAAGAACACGCCGGACAGGAACATCATCGGGAACTGGATCACCTGGACGACGCCGTTCGCCGCCTCCTCAGTCCGCACGAACGCGGCGACCAGGTAGCCGATCGAGATGAAGGTGAGGGCGCCGAGGACGACCACCGCCGCCATCAGCCACAGAGCGCCGAGCACCTGGACGCCGAACACCGCGAACCCGATCCCCACGATCAGCGCTGCCTGCACGAGGCCGATCAGCAGGCGGAGGACGACGTTGCTCCCGACCAGCGTCCAGCGCGGCAGCGGCGTTGCGCCCAGGCGCTTGAGGATCAGCTTCTCCCGCTGGGCCACCAGCGGCACCGCCCCGAAGATGCCCAGCTGCATCAGGGCCATGCCGAGGATCCCCGGAACGAGGAATGCAGCGCTCGTCAGGTCCTGCGTCTGGATCGAATGCAACGACACGCCCAACGTGGGGGCCCGCCCGGTGAGGACGATGTTGAGCGCCGAGGTGACCTGGCTCACGACCTGCGTGATCGTCGTGCTGCTGGTCTGCTGGCTCGGATCCGTGTACAGGTCCAGGGTGACCGCCGGACCGGCGGTCGGGGCGCCGCTCGCCTCTGCCGCGGCCGCGATCGCCGCCGCGTAGCCGTCGGGCACGACGATGATCCCGCGCAGATCGCCGTTCTGCATCGCGGCCCGCGAATCGTCCAGGGTGCTGTCTGCGAGCTCGAGCAGCGGGACCTGCGCGAACGCCTGCCTGAGCTGGGCGGCGGCAGGCGTCCCATCGTCGTCGACCCACCCGACCTTGTAGGTCGTGCCGCCGGGACCCGAGAAGATCGCCCCGAACAGCAGGATGAAGATGACCGGAAACGCGAGGGTCCAGAACAGCGCCGTGCGGTCACGGACGAAGCTCCGGATGTTGGCCCGGGTGAGGGTGACGAGCGAATGCATGCCGGTCACTCCCGAAGCGCCCGGCCGGTGAGGTCGAGGAACACGTCCTCCAGGGTGGCCCGGCGGATGCCCAGGTTCCCCGGTTCGCGGCCCAGCTGCTCGGTGCGCTCGAGCAGGGCGCCGATCGTGGCCGCGACATCGGTCGTGTAGAGCACGCTCGCGTCGTCCTCGATGACGGCCCGTGTGACCGCGGGCAGGGCGGCCAGCTGCGCGAGATCAAGCTCCGGCAGCGTGTCGAAGTGGACCGCCCGTTCCTTGAATCGGCGCGAGACGAGCTCCGTGACGGTCCCCAGCTCCAGGACATGCCCGTGGTCCATGATCGCGACCCGGTCACACAGCTGCGCCGCCTCCTCCATGTAGTGCGTCGTGAGCAGCACCGAGCAACCCTGGTCTCGGAGTCGGAGGACCAGGTCCCAGAGCGAGCGACGCGCCTGCGGATCCATGCCGGTCGTCGGCTCGTCAAGGAACACGAGCTCGGGCTCGTTGACCAGCGCGAGGGCGACCGACAGGCGCTGGCGCTGGCCGCCCGACAGGTGGCGGGTCTGCGCGCCCTGCCGCTCCTCGAGATCCACCGCCTTGAGCAGCCACTCGGTCGAGCGGCTCCGAGGGTAGAAGCTGCGGAACAGGTCGATCAGCTCCGAGACGGTCAGGTACGGGTACAGCGCCGCGGTCTGCAGCTGGACGCCGATCCGTTCCCGTATCTCGACCGGCTGGTGGGCGGCATCGATGCCCAGCACGAGCACGTTGCCGGCATCCGGCTTGCGGAGCCCTTCGAGGATCTCAACCGTCGTGGTCTTGCCGGCGCCATTTGGCCCGAGCAGCCCGAAGATCTCCCCCCGGCGCACCTCGAAGCTGATGTCGTCGACGGCGAGCACGTCGCCATATCGCTTGTGCAGCCCCGCGACCTCGATGACGGGGCGATTGTCGGTGGCAGTGGTCAACGCGATCCCCGCTCCTACAGCCGGACGTCGATTCTATGGATGGTTGCGGCCGCTTGCTGCGTCGCGCTGCGGGACGAGATCGGCGCACGCGACGTCAGCCCGGGAGTGAGGCGATCCCCGCGAGCAGCGCCAGCAGCGCGATCGCCCCGCCGATCGCCAGGCCCGGCGTGATGTACGGGTCCCAGACATGGTCGACGCGGAGCGGCGCGCGCCGTCCGAGCTCGAGCCCGCGCGTGTAGTGCGTCAGCGCGGCGAACGCGTAGACGGCTGGCGCCTCGGCGATGGCCTCCACGATGAACGTCAACGTTCCCAGCGCGAACACGAACGCGGCAATGACGGGGATGGCGAGCACGGGCGGAAAGGTGTCGGCAAGCCCGGTTCCGGCCGCCAGCCGGTAGACGGTGTCGAGGCCCTCGCTCAGCCCGAACACGACGATGAACTGGGACACGACGCCGAACAGGGTGACGACGACCGCCAGCTGCTTGCGCGCGCGCACGAGGGCGAGCGAGCGCCCGATCGCGGTCCCGACACCGACCTCACCGATCACGATCCCGGCCGTGACATAGACGAACGGGGCACCCACGACCAGGCCCACGACCAGCGAGACGCCGAAGTCGATGGAATCCACCGTCCCGATCGCCGCATGGACGATGGAGCTCACGATCAACGATGCGATCGAGGTCACGATACCGGTCAGGATCCCGGCGCCGAGCACCCGCCAGAACCGACGGCGAACGACAGCGATCGACTCGCGCAGTCGGAGGGGCCGGCCTTCGGCGCGTCCCCCGATGACCGCAGCGGCGAGGGCGGTGGCCTCCACGCTCGCGACGAGATATCCGAGCATCGCGGGCAGCGCCGAGAGCACCAGCCAGCCGGTCCATGGACCGGGATCGCCGTACGAGTACCCGGGTTCGACGTACCACGAGAAGGCGGCATCGCCGAGCTTGAGCCAGATGAGGCCGAACAGGGTCACCGCCGGGCCGACCGTCATGAGCATGACGAGCCCGATGTAGAACGATGCCGAGCGCAGGCCCGAATCCGTGCGTGTCAGCAGGTCGAGCGCCATCGAGACGAGCTTGCGGGTTCCCAGCGGGATTGCGAGGACGTCGTCGGTGACAGGCGGCAGTGCGATCAACCCACCCCCGAGCGCCGAGGTCGCGCCGACAGTTGGTGGCGCAGGTGGAAGGAGCGGCCCCACGAAGCTGCCGTCGAACCGGAGCTCCGGGCGGGCGGCCGATGCCGGTGGTGGTGGCGGCGGAGGCGGGCCGGCCGGGATGTTCGCCGGTGGCTCGTGCGCCGGCGGCGGGCCGGCCGGGATCTCCGCAGGCGTCTCGTCCATCAGCGCTGGCCCGGCAATGGACCGGCATCCGCCAGCAGCTCGCCCAGGCCCTCGACCGCCACGTTCCCGCCCGACAGGATGACGCACACCCGGTCCCCGTCGCGGATCGGCACCGCGCCGGTGAGCACCGCGGCGAGCGCGGCAGCCCCGGCGGGCTCGATCACCTGCTTGAGGCGCTCGACGGCGAACCGCATGCCGGCGAGGATCGTCGCATCCTCGATCAGGACCACGTCCTCGACATAGTGCTGCGCGACCGCCAGCGCGAGCCGCCCCGCCGTCGGCGCACCGAGCCCGTCGGCGACGCTGACGGGCGTGATCCGGACGGGCTCACCCGCGTCGAGCCCCTTGCGCATCGCATTCGATCCGACCGGCTCGCAGCCGTAGACCCGCACGGATGGCCGGCTCTCCTTGAGTGCGACCGTCACGCCGCCCAGCAACCCGCCGCCGCCCACGCCGATGACCACGACGTCGACCTCGGGCAGGTCCTCGAGGATCTCCAGCCCGCACGACCCGTTGCCGATCAGGACCTCGGGGTCGTCGTACGGGTGGACCAGCGTCAGCCCCCGTTCCTCGCGCAGCTTCTCGAGATGGACCATCGATTCGCCGACGTGCGCGCCCCGGAGCACGACATCGGCGCCGTACTCGAGGCAGGCCGCGACCTTGGACGCGACGGCGCCCACCGGCATCACCACCGTGACCGGGACGCCCGCCTCCCGGCCGGCCCATGCGTACGCCTGCCCGGCGTTGCCGGCGGAGATCGTGATCGCCCCGCGCTTGCGCTCGGCGGCCGTAAGCGACCGGATCCGGGCCAGCGCCGCCCGCGGCTTGAACGAGCCGGTCTTCTGGAGGTGCTCCGCCTTGAGGTACAGCCGGCCATCGCCCAGGCGAACCCCGACGGCCGCGCCCGCCAACTTCGCCGCCGTCGCCGATGACAGCATCGGCGTGTGGTGGACACGGTCACGCAGCATCACGCGGGTCTCGCGGATGGCGGCGAGGGTGACGGGATGGTCGCGCACGATCGGGAGTATGCCGCCGCCGGCCGCCACCTCGCTCCCGATTTTCGAGTCAGATCATCCCCCGAATGCACTTGCGTTCTTGCGCAACTAGTGACACACTTCTCACGTGATCGACATCGACGCAGACCGGGATACCGAGCGACAGCGGTCCGCCGCCGTCGCCAGGGCCCTTGGTGACCCAAAGCGGCTGTGCGTCCTCGAGTCCCTTGCCGGTGGCGAGGCCTCGGTGGGCGAGCTCGCGTCGCGGGTCAGCTGCCAGGTGCCGAACATGAGCCAGCATCTCGCTGTGCTCCGGTCGGCCGGCCTCGTCACGGCTCGTCGTGACGGGAACACGGTCTACTACCGCCTTGCCGACCCTCGGGTCGTCGAGGCCTACCAGCTACTACAGACGCTCGCCCGCTGACCGGGTCGGGATGTCCCACCGTCAGGTGGGAGAAAGGAGCCGCCGCGTGGCGGAGATCAAGCAGGCAACCGACGACACCTTCGAGGCGTTGGTGCTGAACAACGACAAGCCGGTCGTGGTCGACTTCTGGGCCACCTGGTGTGGACCCTGCAAGATGGTCGCTCCTGAGATGATCAAGCTCGCGGAGAAGTACGACGGCGTCGTCGATGTCGTCAAGGTGGACGTGGACGCCAATCCGCGCCTGTCGCAGGCGTTCGGGATCATGAGCATTCCGACCATCGCGTACTTCAAGCCGGGCGCGCAGCCCCAGGGCGTCGTCGGCTTCCGGCCGCTCGAGCAGCTCGAGACGGCGTTCGGGCTCACCAGCCTCGCGGCGGCCCCCAAGGCCACGGCCTAGACGGGCTCGCCGGGGACCAACCCGGCGTCGTTCCAACGGCACGCGACCCCGGTCATCGACCGGGGTCGTTTCGTGCGCGCTGCACGCCGCCTCGCCCGCCGCACCAGGCCCTGACTCACCGGGTGCATCAATGGCGAACCCAGCGTGGCGGCTCCGGGCCAGATGGACGCGAGATCACCGCGAAACCCGTGTCCCGGGACCGTGGTGATGCGCTGCGTGAGTCAAGGTGGTGGAGGCGGCCGCGGAGCGCCCGCGCCAGCGCTACGTCGTGCGCCCAGCCGCTCGCCGGTGAGCGCTGCGCACCCACGCCTCCGCGCGGTCCAGGGCAAAGCGATCGATCGCCTCGGGCGTGAACGCGACCCAGCCCGCGCCGCGCGTCGACTGCATCGTGTCGGCGGTCTTGAGCGCAGCCGACGCGACGACCGGGTCGAGCGAGACCTCGAGCACATCCTCCATCAGCACCGCGAAGGCCGTCCCGCCCGACGAGGTACGTCACCGACTCGCCGTCGCGCCGCCGCTCCACCCCGTCCAGGTCGGCGATCACGCCCTCGACCCGCTCGTCGAGCGTCTCATCGCCCTCCGCCAGGGCCTCGGCGGCCGCCGCGGCCTCCTCCGACGCATCGAGCGGACGGTCGTCGTCTTCGCCGTCGTCGTTCGGGTTGAAGTGCCCGTTGCCGGACACGTCGGTCACGAGGCAGCCTCGAGGATCGCCTGCAGCGCCGGCAGGTGCTCCTGGTAGTGCTCGGTCGTCTCGCCGAAGAAGTACTCCTGGTTGTCCGCGTTCTTGATCCAGCGGACCTCGGGGACCACGGTGAGATAGCCGCGCAGCTCGCCCGACACGTTGCGGAACTGTTCGCGAACCTCGGCCATCGACATCGCCCGGAAGCGGGCCATCGCCTCCTCGTTGATCCGGTCGCCCTCGCCCGGGATATCCCACTGCGCGTTGAGCCGCGCCATCGTGGCGCTCGTCTCCCCCATCGCGAGCTCCTTGGCAGTCGCGAGGGCGGCCTCCTGCCACACCACCATGTGGCCCATCAGGTCGCGCCCGGACCAGCCGCCGGCCGCTTCAACGGGTTGATCCAGCTGTTCGTCGGTCAGCGCGCCGAGGGCCTCGTAGGCACGGAACGCGTCACGCTCGTCTTCGAGAAAGGAGAGGGCGTCGAGATACATGGGTGCATCGTAGACCCGACCGGGTTCCGATGGACGCAGGTTCGGCGTCCGGGGGCGTCAGACACCGGGGGGCGTCGACGTCGGCCCGAGGGCCGCGCAGCCTTGCAGGCTCAGACCGCCACGGGCTCCCGGTACTCCCCGAACACGTCGCGCAGCACCTGGCACTGCTCGCCCAGGGTCGCGTAGCGCTCGGCGCAGCGCAGGAAGTGCGGCATCAGGTTGGTCTCGCTGGTGCCGGGCCGCGCGGCCGCCTCGCGCAAGCCTTCCAGGGCGGCCCCCACCGCCTCGCCGTCGCGCTCGGCGCGCGTCCGTTCCAGCCGGGCGAGGTGCCGCTCCTGCGACCCTTCCGGGACCTGGAGAACCGGGACCGTGATCGGCTCCGCGTTCTGGTACCGGTTGACCCCGACGATGACCCGCTCGCCGGCGTCGAACTCGCGCTGGAAGCGATAGGCAGAATCGGCGATCTCGCGCTGCGGGTAGCCCTCGGCGATCGCCTTGACCATCCCGCCGCGCCGGTCGATCTCGTCGAGGTAGCGCCACACCTCGCGCTCGACGCGGTTGGTCAGCGACTCCACGAACCACGAGCCGCCCAGCGGATCGACGGTGGACGCGATGCCCGTCTCCTCGGCCAGGATCTGCTGCTGGCGCAGCGCGAGCATCGCGGCGCCCGCTGTCGGCACGGCGAGCGCCTCGTCGTAGGCATCGGTGTGCAGGCTCTGCGTCCCGCCCAGGATCGCCGCCAGCGCCTGCGTCGCGACCCGGGTCAGGTTGTTGAGCGGCTGCTGCGGCGTCAGCGACACGCCCGCGGTCTGGGTGTGGAACCGCATCCAGGTCGAGCGCTCGTTCTCGGCGCGGTAGCGCTCGTTCATCAGCTTCCACCAGATCCGGCGCGATGCCCGGAACTTCGCGATCTCCTCGAAGAAGTCGCTGTGGCTGTTGAAGAAGAACGACAGCCGCGCCGCGAACTCGTCAACACGCAGCCCGCGCGCCATCGTCGCCTCGACGTACGCCATCCCGTCGGCGATCGTGAACGCCAGCTCCTGGACGGCGGTCGAGCCGGCCTCGCGGATGTGGTAGCCGCTGATCGATACCGTGTTCCACTTGGGCAGCTCGCGCGTACCGAACTCGATCGTGTCGACGACCAGGCGCATCGAGGGGTCCGGCGGGTACAGGAACTCCTTCTGGGCGACGTACTCCTTGAGGATGTCGTTCTGGGTCGTGCCCTCGAGCGCCCCACGCGGGACCCCGGCCTTCTCGGCCGCCGCGATGTACATCGCCCAGATCGGCGCGGCCGGGGCGTTGATCGTCATCGACGTGCTCACCCGGTCGAGCGGCAGCCCCTCGAGCAGCAGCTCCATGTCGGCGAGGCTGCTGACCGCGACGCCGCAGGTCCCGAACTCGCCGTCCGCCTCCGGATCGTCGGTGTCGTAGCCGTACAGCGTCGGCATGTCGTAGGCGATCGATAGGCCGGTCTGGCCGGCATCGAGCAGCTGGCGGAACCGGGCGTTCGTGTCCTCGGCGCTCCCGAAACCAGCGAACATGCGCATCGTCCACGGGCGCGACCGGTACCCCGTCGGGTGGATGCCGCGCGTGAACGGCGGCTCACCGGGGAGCCCGATGTCGCGGAGGGCATCGACATCCGCGTAGGGGCCGGCGCCTCCGCGGAGGGGATCGCCGTGATGGTCGACCTCGGTGGGGCCGCCGGGACCCGCCGGCTCGCCGTCGGCGGCGGGATCCGCGTCCCACGGCCCATAGAGACCCTCGACCGGGAGGTCGCCGAGCGTGGCGAAATGCGGACGCCGCTCGGGGAGTCGGTCCAGGGAAGGCGCGAGGCGCTCGATGCGCCAGGCTCGCCGGCGCGCGGCCCAAGCGTCGGGACGGTCGCTCATCGTTCCGCGACTCTAGCACGCGGGCGCTGGGTCGCCCGGTCCCGGTGGCCTACGGCCCGTGCGGGAATGCCTCGAATGGGAAGGGGCCGAAGAGGTGCATGATGGAGATCACTCCGGCCACGAGATACACCACGACCCAGATCGTGACCGCGAACGAGCCGATCAGCGTCAGGTTGCGATGCAGCCGTGTCCAGGGCGGGTTGTTCGGAGATTGGCCGGCGGCCCGGCGGAGATAGCGCTGATGCGTGCCGATGAGCACGGCCGGGATCAGGCCCGCCCCAAAGGCTGCGGCCGTCACGTCCGGCGTGGCGATGATGGTCTCGCTGAACGCAATGACCACCCACGCGGCGATCAGCGGAGACCACGGCCAGGTCAACCGACCGGGCAGCCACAGGCGGATCGCAGTGAGGGCCACCAGCGCCATCGCCGGGGCGAACGCCAGCAGGGCATGGAGGCCGTCCAGGTGAGCGTCGGCGATAAGGGGCGGGACGCCACCCAGGTTGGTCAGGAAGTCCGCGGACAACAGGCCACCCACCAGCCAGCGCAGCAGGACCACGAACAGCGCGATCAGGCTGAGATCGGCAATGAGCAACACCCTGGGCCGCTGGTAGAAATCGGGACGGATACGGCTTGGGCGTGAGGCCATGGATCCGGGCCGAGACTCGCTCATCGAACGTCCTTCTGTGACATCAAAATCATAGACGCGCCGGGTGGGCCGTCCGCGTGGAGTGCGTACGCTCGGTGGCCGCCTCGACCCAACCCGTGCGGAGATCGCGGCTGCCTCGCAATGTGTGCCGGCAATGTCACATGACTCATGCTGATCGGCAAATCCTAGCTGGCCGGTCGATAGATCGTGCCCCCCACTTCACAGATGTCGCTCGTCGAACCACCGAGCCCGGACAGGATCCCGCCGTCGCGACCCACGACCGTGCCATCGGGGGCCACGATCTCCAGCCGATCGGCGACCACACGCGCCGAGAACCCTCGCGGCCAGGTGAGCTCGACGACCCCACCCGTATCAACGCCGATGAAGCGAATGGTCCCTGCTGCTCGATCCCAGATGATCCGCAGGGGCAGGATCAGGGAGGCCGGACACGCCCAGCCCTCATTCGGTGGGAGCGGCGAAGCCGGCGGCGCGGTAGTCAGGGGGACCGTGCTCCCGCCGGCCGGCAGCGGAAAGGGTGTACGGGCCGGCCATGGGCTGCCCGTCGCGGCGCCGCAGCCGCCGACGGTCATCGCTACCAGCAAGGCTAGGACGAGGCGAACCACTCAGCCATGGTAGGCCCGAGCGCTCCGTCGGGGTGAGGGAAGGTCGCCGTCGCAATGTGTGCCGGCAATGTCATCCGGTCAGACCCTGTGGCGGTGGTCGGCCCGCAGGAGCTGCTCCTACCCTGGTGCGCCGATGTCGCAACGCCAAGCGACACCGCGACGCGCCTTCCGACGAGCCCTGACGAGTGATCAGCGCCTTCTCGAGGGGCACGCGTATCATCCGCTCGAGATCATGCGCTCGCCTCGCAGTCGATGAGGCAGCCTGTGATTCACCCGCGGGAGGGTCGCGAATGGCGAGCGTCGCGGCGGCTCATCGGGCCATGGCGCTCGTCGCAACGATCGTCCTGATCGTGGCGGCGTGCGGCCCGAGTCCCAGCCCCAGCCCAAAGCCGAGTGATCCGGGCAATTCCGCCGCCCCGAGTGTCGAGCCCTCCCCCTCGCCCTCGCCGGTCGCCCAGAAGGGCGGCACGATCTATCTCCTGACGCAGGCCAGCTGGGACCAGGTCGACCCGCAGCGCGTCTACAACTACCAGGACCTCGCGTTCTTCGGGGCGACCCTCTACCGGTCGCTCGAGTCCTTCGCATACTCGCCGGACCCGGTCGCCGGCACCCGCTTGGTTCCCGACCTCGCGACCGACCTTGGTACCGCGAGCGACGGCGGCAGGACGTGGACCTTCACGCTGCGCGACGGGGTGACCTTTCAGGACGGCTCGCCGATCCAATGCGAGGACATCAAGTACGGTGCCTCGCGCACGTTCGCGACCGACGTCATCAACGATGGCCCGACG
Organism: uncultured Chloroflexia bacterium; assembly: GCA_963772565.1. Taxonomy (GTDB): domain Bacteria; phylum Chloroflexota; class Limnocylindria; order Limnocylindrales; family CSP1-4; genus CAIXZV01. The sequence goes on along the minus strand of CAVYXU010000004.1, from coordinate 15,259 downwards.
TACGCCATCTCGTACCTCGATATCCCCTACGAGCCGGACGGCCAAACCTCGCAGTACCCGGGGCCGTACAAGGCGACCGCGAACCAGCAGGCCCTCTTTGACAAGGCCGTGGTGTGTTCGCCGGACCACAAGACCATCACCTTCCGCCTGAACTCGCCACACGGCGACTTCAACTACACGACCACCCTGGGCTTCTCGCCGGTCCCCAACCCGAAGGATCACCCAGGGGTCGACTCCGGCGCGACGTATGGCCAGCCCGGTCACCCGCCGATCTCGTCGGGCCCCTATCGGATCCAGAGCTACACCACCGGCCAGGGCGGCAAGATGGTGCTCGTCCGGAACTCGAGCTGGAACGAGACGAGCGACCCGATCCGGGCGGCGTACCCCGACAAGTGGGAAGTCGACTTCGGTATCGATCCCAAGGTTGTCGACCAGCGCCTGATGGCATCGTCTGGCAACGACGCAACCGCGATCGGGTACAGCCCAATTCAGCCGGAGAACCTGCCTACCGTCTTCGGGGACGCGCACACGCCAACTGTGCGGTTCGTCGGTCGGGCCATAAGCGACTTCGACCCATGGACGCGGTACCTCTGGATCGATGTGACAAAGGTTGCGAACCTCAAGGTCCGCCAGGCGATGCTGGTGGCTCTCGATCGCGAGGCGATCCGAGTCAACCTCGGCGGCGATTCGTGGGCTGATTTCTCAGACGGCGTGCTAAAGCCGAACATCGGCGTCGACTACGCGCCGACGGGCGTCTGGGACACGTTCTTCGGCGAGGCGATCCCGCCCCAAGGGGATCCGGACCTCGCCAAGAAGCTGCTCGCCGACTCCGGTCAGCCCAACCCCACCGTCAGGTTCGGCTACGCCGACACGCCGGCCAACGAGCAGACCGCAGCGATCGTGATCGACTCGCTCGGCAAGGCCGGGATCACAGTCGAGCGATGGGTGCCCTGTCCAGCTGGTTCCTATTGCACGGCGTTCCAGGACCCGGGCGACTTCGGGATGTCTGGCTGGGGGGCCGACTGGCCAAACGCCTCGACCGTCATCCCCGCACTGTTCATGCAACAGGGTGGCTGGGACCTCTCGCAGGTCGACGATCCGGCATTCGAGGCCGCGCTTCAGGTCGCAGTCTCCACGCTCGACCGGGCGGAGCAGGCGCGGAAGTGGCAGGCCCTCGACAAGCAGGCGGTCGAGAATGCCTGGGTGATCCCGACCTTCTTCAACCTCAGCCAGAGCCTCGCCGGAAGCAGGGTCGGCCCGATCTATCGCTGGCCGCCGTACAGCTCCTGGCCCTACGGCGTGATGTACGTCACGCCCTGATCAGGCGCCCGGCTGCTCGATGATCGTCGGGTTGCCGCGCAGCCAGACGGACAGGGCGAGGACGAAGCGGGGATCGGGGACAGACCGACGCCATGCACCGCGAACGGCACCCCGTAGATCCGCTGTACGAACTCGTGCGCCGGTCTCGCGGCCCAGAACGGACCCGCGAGCGGGCATCCCGCCCTGGACTGCAGGGATCAGCCCGGGGTGAAGCCCGGGATCGGCTGGATGGTGACTCGACGGCGAATCACGGACAAGATCCTGCGTACGGTCGCCATGTTCTCGCAATGTGTGTCGAGAATGTCACCCGCTGCCGAGTCCGGATTCCTACTTGATCGAGAGCCGCCAGAAGTAGGTGGCGCCATCGAGCGTCCAGCCGTCCTGGGTCAACTCGTCCCGGAACTGGAGCAGATACTCGCCAGGTGATGTCGGCGCGGCCGCGGTTGCTACCTCGTCCGGTCCGTGGCCGCTACCCAGGACCGTCCCGAATTCAGCGGGGATCTCGGCCTGGTCGTTCGCGCCGAGGTTCGCCAGCGCGCTGACTGGGGCGATCGTCATCGACCACGCCTCTGGGACACCGACGGCCGCCCCGGAAAACAGCCAGCCGGGTGGTGCGGTGATCGTGAGCATCTGACCACGCTGGACTGGCTGCGCCGGTGCGTCGAGGACGAAGGCGCCCGGACCGCAGCTCGATCCGCCGACCTCGGCGGCGAGGTAGAACACGTCGGTGCAGCCGCCATCCCCGGTCCGCTCAACTGCGGGACCGCTCCCGATGTGCAATGTCGGGTTGCCGGTGAATGGCGGCATGGACGGGACTGGCACCTCCGAACCGACCGCGGCGGTCGCCGGCGCTGAGGTGGCTGGAGCGAAGGTAGTCGCCGGCGTCCTCAACGAAGAGGGCGACTCGGCTGTCGGTACCTCTGGGGACGCCCCAGCGAGACTGCAGCCGGTCGCAGCGATCGAGATCGAGCAGGATCGCTATCGAACGCCGCACGGCTCCGCTCCCTCTGGCCTGGTGATGGACGTCGTGGTGACGATCGAGACGCACATGGAGCGGAATTGTGATCACGTCCGGTTGGCATCGCAATGCGTGCCGAGACGCGCCGGTGATCGATCAGGAGGCGCCGAACATCGCCAGCGCCTCGAGGACCTTTGCATCGCCAAGGTCCGCGGCGAGCAGCACGTGCACGCGACCCGGCTCCGTGGCGGGCCATGCGACCACGGTCTGGCCAGTGCCATCGCTCTGGAGGACGTCCAGCCGGTAGGCCTTCGCGCCGCCGACCGTGAGCTCGCTCGTGGCCAGCTTCTCGGTCTTGCTGTTCTGGGTCGCTCCATCCCGGTAGAAGCGGAACATCGCGGACGCGTCGAGCCCGTCCGCCTCGAACAGCGCGACGGTCAGCGCCGTCGTTCCGCCGAGATCCCACGTTGCACCGGCGAAGTGCACGCCCGAGATCCCCTCGTCGGCGAGGGTCCCCAGCGCACCCGTCGTGCAGTTGCGGCCCGAGTCCACGCTGACCGGCGACTGGCCCTCATATGTCTTCGGCAGTGCGGCCTCGAGGTCCGGATACGCACCGGGCTGGCGGCCATCCGTGGTGCACGGCGTTGTCGGGTCGAAGGTCGAGACGGGGATCTTCGAGCCGCCGCAGGCGGCGAACAGCGTGGCGACCACGAGCACGAGGAATGAGCCGGCCGCGACCGACGATCGGCGGGAGTGTCGGGGCATGCGCAGAGCCTACCGGCGATGGGGCTGGTGCGCCGCTCCGACGCATGACCGCTGGCCGTGACCCGCACCAGGCGGCGCCGAGATCGCGCCCCGTTCGCCGCCGATGGTCTCGGACATGCTGGGTTGATGGTCCGGGCGGTGCCAGCGTGCGCCTGACGATCGCGCATGGGCACCCCATGACCTGACGCCCATTGCCCATCGCGCAGGACGGTCGTACGTTGACGTTCGCGTTCGATACGCGCCGACCCCACGAACCACCGGGGGAACACCTGGGGCGTCGGCCACGGATCGAGGGCCGGACAACTCGATCGTCGGGGACGCTCGACGGCACGAGGGTTCCGGGTCCGCGATCACGAGCCGAGTAACCAAGGATCGACCGGCCAGCAGGCCCGGTCGTGGGGCGGCAGCACTGATCGGTCCTTCATCGGCGCCCTCGGCACTCTTGCCGGGGGCGCAGTCATGTCGGCGGTTTGGGCGGCGGCGGTAGCCCCGATCGGAACCGTGGCGGCGACGATCACGCCGGGCCGACAACCAGGATCTCGGCCGTTTCCCTATCCGAACGGGTTCGAGTGCCAGCCCGGTCGGGACGGCCGGTGCACGCGGCGGATCCCGCGTCGATCCAGGTCGTCGCGGATCACCCTGGATGCCATCGCGATCTCGGGCTCGCGGGTGACCGTCGTCGCCAGCCAGTCGATGTACGAGGGCTCGAACGCGGCGATCTCGCCCAGCGTGTGCCCGTGGAACTTGCCGAACTCGACCTCGATCTCGAGCGCGTCGTCAAGCGACGGCGGCGTGGGCGCCTGATGGCCGGCCAGGTGACCCCGCTCCATCGGTCCCGACGGCTGCGACGCGCGCAGCTCCGGCGCGGATCGGTCCCAGCGCAGCGGCGGCTGGCCCGTCAGCGGGATGCGCATGCCGGGCGGTGTGGTCGTCTGGTTGCGCGGCCGAACGACATCGCTCATGTCGAGGCGGCCGGTGACCGGTCGGGTCTTCCTCGGGGGCGGCGGCCCGGCGGCCCGGCCGTTGCGCTTGCCGGGTGTCGCGTCACCCGCTCGACGCCGCGCGCCGCGGTCTCGCTGACCCTCGGCGGTCTCGCCGGCGCGGGTGAGGGCGGCATACGCGGCGTTGATCTCGGCCATCCGCCGCGTCGCGCGCCTGACCGCCTCGGGATCGTCGCCGGTCAGGTCCGGGTGATGCTGGCGGGCGAGCGCGCGCCATGCGGCCTTGATGTCGTCGGGGGTCGCGCCGTGCTCCACGCCGAGCACCGCGTGCGGGTTCTTGGGGGCCACGTCCAGAGTGTAGCCCCGGCTCGCTTGACAACCGGCACGGCTCGGGGTCCCCTTGGCTCATGCTCCCGCTTCTCCGTTCGCGCCGGGCCGGTCTCGTGGCGGCGCTCGCCACTCTGCCGCTGGCTGCCGCGTACCGCTTCGCGCTCGTCTACCGCGTCCGCGCGGGGTACCCGCGCCGCCACCCACCCACCTGCACGCCTGCGGCGCTCGGCCTGCCGTTCGAGGACGTCGACGTCCCGACCGATGACGACCTCCTCCTGCCGGGCTGGTTCATCCCCGCGGGAACGGAGCGGGCACCCGGAGTTGTGCTCGTCCACGGCTGGGAGTCGGCGCGTGACCGGACGCTCCCGCATGCGCAGGTTCTCAATGCCGCGGGCTTCCACGTGCTCACGTTCGACGTACGCGGCCACGGTGCGAACGGCCCCGAGGCGCTGCCGATGTCGGTCGCCGAGTACGCCGCCGATGCGCGCGCCGGCGTCGCGGCGATCCTCCGCCGGCCCGAGGTCTCGCGCGCTGCCCTGCTCGGCCACTCGATGGGAGCGGCGGGATCGCTGGTCGCCGCAGCAACCGACCCAAACATCGCGTCGGTGATCGCGGTCGCCGCACCCGCGGACCCGTACCGGCTCACCCGCCAGACGTTCCGTCTCGCCCGCCTGCCGATCCCCGGCCCGATCGCCTGGCCGCTCGCCTGGCTGACGACCCGCGTGTACCTCAAGCCGCGCGGCCACACCGTGTCGTCGATCAGTGCCAGCCGCGCGATCCGCGAGATCGCGGTGCCCGTGATGCTGGCCCATGGCAGCGAGGACGGCGTCGTCCCGGTGGGAGACGTCGCCCGACTGGCCGAGGCTCGCCGCGCTGCCCTGCCCGACGCCGTGACCGAGGTCATGGTCGTCGAGGGCGGCCATCATTCCTGGCTGTACGAATATCCCGCCTATCGAGCGGCCATCGCCCGGTTCCTCGCCACGACCCTGGGCGGCCCGGTGGCCCCCGACGTCGCTGCAGCGCTCGCGGAGGCGGTCCCGGCCGAACGGCTGCCCGATCCGGAGCGCCTCACGACGCTCGACGAGGAGCCGGGCGGGTTCCGGTCCCTCGCCCGGATCATCCGCCACCGCGACCTCCGGCCACCCGGTGCGCTGCGCGTGCCGCCGGCAGATACAACATCGCCGGCTGATCCGGGGGCGCCGGCCGCATGACCGTCTGGGAGGCCGTCCACGCCAAGCGGGCCGTGCGCGAGTTTGCGGACGACCGTCCACTGGAGCCGGACCGCCTGCAGCGGATCCTGGGCGCCGGCCGGCGGGCCCACAGCTCCAAGAACCAGCAGCGCTGGGCGTTCATCGTGGTGCGCGATCGTGAGCGCCTGCGCGAGCTGTCGGAGCTCGGCCCATTCGCCGGACACCTGGCCGGTGCCGCGGTCGCCGTTGCGCTGGTCACGCCCGATCCCCGCGGTCCGGACGCACCGCTCAGCGTGGTCTGGGACATCGGCGGCGCCGCGGCGCAGATGATGCTGGTCGCCTGGGAGCTCGGCATCGGCAGCTGTCCCGCGACGGTGTACGAGGCGGAGCGTGCCCGGGACCTGCTCGGCTACCCGGCCGGGATGCACTGCGAATACATCCTGTCGTTCGGGTACCCGCGCGACCCGTCGGTCATGACCCGACCCAACCGGCCGGGTGGCCGGCGGCCGGCGGCGGGGCTCGTCCACGAGGATCACTGGCGGGACGAACCGGGCGGCACGTAACCGGACTGCGGCGTGGTGAGCAGCGGTCGCCACGGGGAGCCGGCACGACCGCTTCGGGAGGCTAGCTCGTCGCCCCGTCGTAGCCGGGATCGTCCGCCTCGACGTCGAGCGTCGCCAGGATCCCGTCCGCCGAGGTGACCGCAGGCTCGGGCGCCGGAGCCCCCTCCGCGAGGTACGACTCGATCGCGGCCTCCAGGCCCACGTCCTTGCCGGCCAGCTCGGACAGCAGCCACTTGTGCTCGAGCACGTCGCAGTACGCCTGGACGAGGTCCCGCTGTGTCCCGACTGCACCGGCGATCCGGGCCTGCGTCGGTCGATACACGCCGCGAAGCCAGCGCTCGGCCGCCTCTTCCGGGGTGACCGCGCGCTGCTCGTTGAACTCCAGCCACGCGCCGTACTCGTTGAGGTCGTTGAGCAGGATCCGTGCCTGCCCCTCGAGGGTCCGGAGACGCGTCCGGCGCTCCAGCTCGTTCGCGTGATAGCGGCGCGTCGTGACCGAGGTCCTGAGCCGCACCGCGCCCAGCGTTCCGACCGGATCGACCTCGACATCGACCGAGAAGCCGAGGTCGTTGAGCCGACGCAGGCGGGAACGGATCGCCTGGCGGTCGCCCGGGATCAGCTCCTCGTTGTCGTGAAGCTCCTTCCACACGGCGTCGTAACGGTCGCGGACGGATTGCGCGGCATCGATCGCGTCGTCGATGTCCTCGGCACGCTCCTGGTAGGCGGCGAGGTCCGCCAGGCCGAAGGCGACGTTCTCGACCAGGATGTCGAGGTCGAACCCGCGTTGGCCGTCGGACAGCGACGGATGGATCTCGCTCGTCTCGGCGTCGACGAGGTAGGCCTGGATCCGGTCACCGTCACGCCGGAACAGTGTGTTCGCCAGCGAGCAGTCGCCCCAGTAGACGCCGCCCCGGTGAAGGTCGACGAGGAGCAGCGCCATCGCGTCGAGCAGGCGATCCCGGTCGGCGCGGCCCACGACCCGGAACCGCATCAGGAGACGGCGGTACTGCATTGAATGCTTGAGGTACTCGGTGACGAGGATGGCGTCGCCCCGATCCGGCCGACCCGCCAGCCCGACCGCTCGCACGCCCGGCAGCCCGGCGTCCTCGAGGTGCCGCAGGACCGCGAACTCCTTCTCGGCCACACCCACCGGCTCTTCCTTGAGCGCGTAGATGATCCCCTCCGAGACCAGGAACCGGACCAGGTGCCGCGAGGGGCCGACGGGCAGCTCGCGGAACCGGTGCGTGTCGGCCGTCCATTGGCTGAGCGGACGTTCCCAGGGCAGGTCGAGCAGGCCGGCGACCTCGTCACGGAGGCGGAGGCGGGGAAACATCAGCCGGCCACCGGCGGTGGGACGCGCAGGAGGTCGGGCCTGCTCAGGTCCGTTTCCGCAGGTAGGTCGTGACGCCGGCGTCGTAGCCCAGCGACTCGTACATCTGGCGCGCCTCGGGGCGATGATGCCCGGCCGTGATCTCGAGGTAGACCGCGCCCGCCTCGCCGGCAACGCGCTCCGCCTCGGTCATCAGCAGGCGGCCGACCCCTCGCTCCCGGAAGCCCGGGCCCACGACCAGGGTGACGATCCGGACGAAGCGATCGTCCGTCTCGAAGCGCGGGATGACGTGGAACGCGATGAACCCGGCCACCTCACCACCGGCCTCGGCGACGACGACGCGTGACCCGGGTACGGAGAAACGCTCGATCCGGCCGGCGAGGTCGGTCTCACCGGCCGGGTACCCCTCGTCGGTGAGCAGGGTCGCGAGGCGCTCGGCGTCCCCTTCCCGGGCGTCGCGGAGCAGGATCTGGGCGGCGTCGTTCATGCGCTGATGGTACCCGCCGGCGACCTGTTGGAGGAAGGCCACGACGGGTCGACCAGGATGAGATGCGGTCCCGAGGTGGCGCCGCCGAGCACCAGCGCCGATGGCCCGAGTGGTCCCGGGCGGATGGCCGAGGTCCGCACGCCGCGGTCACGGGCGGCGCGGAGCCAGGCACGGAGCCGCTCGTGCGGGGCGAGGTACAGGGCGCACGGGCCCTCTCCGTTGCGCGCGAGCGACACCACGAGCCTGCCCTCGGTTGACGGCTCGAGGAGCACGATGCTGCCCGCGGGCAGGCCGCCGGCTCCACGCCGGCGCGACCGCCCGCCCAGGTGCGGCTCCGTTCCGTCGCCTGTTTCCTCGTCCCCACCGACGGCCGTCGCGCGCGGCGCGAGCCACGGATCGAGCTCCTCCTCCGCGCGGTCGAGCTCGACGGTCGCCCAACCCACGCCGGCCAGCGTCAATGGCAGCTCCCGCGTGGCCGGCATGCCGGGGTTGCCCGGTCCGGTCGCCTCGTCCCCGCCCGGCGCCGGCGCCTCCTCGCCGCCCGGGACCGGCTCGAACACCAGCCGTCCCGATGGCAGCGGCCGCTCGCCAGCCGACTCGGCCCGCCACGGCCGGAGCTCGATCACGGCGCTGCCCAGGGACACGGTCAGCGCCTCCGGGACCAGCCCGCCGGGAGTGACGGACAATCCCAGACGCCGGGCGAGATCCTCGCCCAGCGCTGCCGGGTCGGGGACCTGCCAGGTCAGGCGCGCCCAGAACGTCATTCGAGCAGGAGGTCCGGCGCCTCGCCGATCGAGGCGAAGCCGAGCCGCTCGTACATCCGCCTGGCCGCGACGTTGCCACTGAACACGCCCAGGTACGTCAGCCGCAGGTCGGGTCGCGCGGAGCTCGCAACCGCCTGCCGGGTGACCAGGCTCGCGAGCCCGCGGCCGCGGAACCCCGGGCGGGTGCCGATCGACGAGAGGTAGGTGCAGCCGTCGAACGTGGTCGCCTTGGCCACGGCGGCCGGAACGCCGTCGACGCGTGCGAGCGCAAGCGCGATCCGCGGGTCATCGAGCGTGGTCCGGAGATCGCCCGCCAGCTCGTCGGTGCGCTGGGGCGGAGCCCCGAAGGCATCGACCAGCACGCCTGCCGCCTCGACGACATCGTCCGTGGTCGCGTCGGCCGGTCGCGATATCGCCTGGATCGACACGCCCGGGTCGAGCTCCCCCTGGGCGATCGGCCCGCATGCCGCGGGTTCCTGGAGCACCATCACGTGTCCCCCGCCCACGTCCTGGAACCCGTTTGCCTGGAGCCGCTGGACGAGATCGAATGGTTGCGCGTGGTCCGGCGGCGGCCAGATGTGGGGTCGCCGCGCGAGCAGCCCGAACAGCGCCAAGGCCTCCGTCAGGCGCCGGTCGAAGGCGGCCGGGTCGTCGGGCCAGCGGATGCTCACCATGCGGTTCCAGAACGGGTCCACGTCGCGTGGATCGAGCAGCAACAGCGCATCACCGAGGTCGCGCACCTCCCGTGACGGGATGGCGTGGGCATCGGTCTCGTGCCGCTCGATGCGGCGGATCGTGGCGTCGTCGAGGCGCAGTGTATTGGTCACCTCGTCCACGATAGCCAACGCCTGCTCGGATGCCGCACCACGCGCAACGACCGCTGGTCCGGCAGCGGCATTCGCCCCTCGCGAGGCGAGGCGGATCGGGCGCGCGTCAGTCGCGCTGGAGGACGATCGCGGATGCGCCCGAGGGCAGGTCCAGCAGCTCTGGCGTCGGCAGGCCGGCGGCGGCGAACCAGCCGAGCGCCTCGGATCGCGTCACCAGCCGCGTGCCCTGGAGCAGCTCGTCGAGCTGCACGCCGGCGATCAGCTCGCCGTGGCGGGTGCGCAGCTCGTCGGGATCGGAAGGCAGGTACCAGTCCAGCGCGATCAGCCAGCCGCCGGGCCGGACCGCGGCCCACGCGGCGCGCAGCGCGGCGGCCGGATCCGCCAGCTGGTGCAGCGCGTACTGGTAGTAGGCGAGCTGGACCTCGCCAACGTGGTCGATCGAGGTGACCTCGTCCTGCTCGATCGAGATCCGGTCGGACATCCCGGCCGCTTCGACATTCGCACGCGCCCGGGCGACCGAGTCCGGCTCGAACTCGACGCCGATCAGCGAGACGTCCGGGAAGCGGCGCGCCATGTCGATCAGCCAGCGGCCGCCGCCGCAGTGGATGTCGAGGATCCTGGCGCCGCCCCGGAGGTCCACGACCAGCTGCGGCAGCGCGGCGAGAACCTCCTGGAAGAACACCGCGATGTCCTGGACCGTCAGCCGCTCGATCGCGACGCGGTACCGCTCGGGCCGGTTCGCGACCGGCCGGCCGGAACGGAACACGTCGAGCAGCGCGGCGTAGTCGAGGCTCCCGGTCGCCGCGTGGAGGAACTGACCGCCCAGGTACTCGGACCGATTGGGTTCCAGCAGGATGGCCGCGACGTCGTCGGGGAGACGCAGCCGGCCATCCGCGATCTCGACCAGGTCGTGCGCGTCGGCACCCCACGCCCAGCGACCGACCAGGTCGGCCGTCGTACCCGTTGCCATGGCCAGGTCGTCGACCGTGAGTCCCGATGCCCCGGCCTCCCGGAGGCGCGCGAGCAACCCGAGCTCCAGCCCGACGAACACGTACCACGTCTTGTAGAAGCCGCCGAGGCTGGCGACCATGTCATCGAAGCGGTCGTCGAGGCTCATGCCGGCGATTGTGACATGCTCACGCGCATGCTCACCCGCGCCCGCGACCCCGGCGCCGACACCCCTGGTGAACCGGTGGCCGGGCGGACGCCCCTGTCGCTCCTGATCGCAGTGATCATCGCCGAGGCGGCGATCGCGACGACGTTCCGCGGACCGCGCGACCGCTTCTGGACCCGGATGACCCGGACCGGTGCAGGCCTTGGTGCGATGGCGCTCACGCGGAGTGGCGCGGCCCGACGGACGCGGATCGGCTCGCGGAGCATCGTCCTCGGCCTCGCGTCCGCTGCCGTGCTGTACGTCGCGTTCCGGGCGGGCGACAGGTTCGCCCGGCGGTTCGTTCCGGGCGGCGATGCGCAGATTCGCGAGCTCTATGCGCTGCGGACCCTGCGGCCGCAGCCGGAGATCGCGATCCGCCTGGCCGCCGTCATCGCGCCGGCCGAGGAGCTGTTCTGGCGCGGGCTGATCCAGGAGGTACTGATGGCGCGCTACGGGCGCTGGACCGGTGCCGCCCTGGCCGCCACGACCTACGCGGCGGCACACGTCGTGTCCGGCAACCTCACGCTCGTGGGCGCCGCCGGCGTGGCCGGGGCGCACTGGTGCGCCCTGTACGCGGCCGGCGTACCCCTGGGTGCGCTCGTCGTCAGCCACGTTGCGTGGGACCTGTGGATCATTCTCATCCGGCCGACCGGCGAGGTCACCGTGGTCGCACGGACGCTGGGCGGCGAGCGGCCCGTCGCGAGATGAGGCATGCAACCCCCGCGCGGCTGAGCGTGTTGTAGGTGGTGATGGACGACACCGAGCTGGCCGAGCACCTCGCCCGCGACCTCGACGGAACGTTCGAGACGCTGGTCCGGACGCACGTCGACCGCTGCCACGCGATCGCACTCCGCGTGCTGGGCAACCCGCACGACGCCGAGGAGGTCACGCAGGACGCGCTCGTGCGTGCCTATCGAGCCCTGGGCGACTATGAGCCGGACCGGATCCGGGAGCTGCGCCTCCGACCGTGGTTGGCGACGATCGTCGTCAACCTGTGCCGGAACCGTGCCCGTCGCCACGCCCTGCCGACGACGCCACTGGCACCGCTGGTCGAGGTGGGTCGCGAGCCGGCCGCCGACGCGTCGACCGATCCGGCCAGGCTCGCCGCCAGGGCGGCCGTCACGGCAAGGCTCGGGACGCTGCTGTCGGCACTCCCGGAGCGCTACCGGGTCCCCGTCGTCCTGCGCCACGTCGATGACCTCACGTATGCCGAGCTGGCGGAGGTCCTCGGACGGCCCGAGGGAACGCTCAAGGCCCAGGTTCACCGGGGTCTCGCGCTCCTCCGAGCGTCTGCGACCGAAACCGAGCTCGAGGAGCTGACCGCATGACCCGATCGAACCAGCATGTCGACAACCCGGGATCGCTCGCCGGCCTCGCCACCCCTGCGCCCGCCCACCTGACCGATGACGTCCTGGTCGAGGTCGGCCTGGTCGACCGGATGGCACCGATGGACTCCCCCATCGGCGTCCTGTGGATCGCCTGGAACGGGCGTGGCGTGTCCGAGGTCGAGCAGGCGGACGATGGCGCCGCCGCGGCCGCCCGTCACGAGGCCCGCGTCGGCCGGCGGACGGAGCTGGCCGCGGCCCTCCCTCGATCGCTCGCCGATGCGGTCGCACGACGCCTTGCCGGTGAGCGGCGGGTGCGGATCCCGCTGGATCTCCGCGGCCGGACCGAGTTCGAGGTCGCCGTGTGGACCAAGGCCCTCGAGATCCCTCGCGGCGAGGTGCGACCGTATGGCTGGATCGCCGCCGAGATCGGACGGCCGAAGGCCGTGCGGGCGGTCGGCACGGCACTCGGGCACAACCCGGTGCCGCTGATCGTCCCGTGCCACCGTGTCGTCCGCACCGACGGCACGATCGGCCAGTACTCGCTGGGCGGGCCCCACAACAAGCGGACGATCCTCAGCGCTGAGGGGCTGGACCCCGACGCGCTGGAGGGCGCCGCCCGGCGCGGCGAGCGGCTGAGCGGGTCGACGACCACCCGGATCGTGTGCTGGCCGACCTGTCGCCACGCGCGACGGACCCAGGCGCGGTACCGGGTCTCGTTCCGGTCGCTCCGCGAGGCGGCACAGTCCGGGTATCGACCCTGCCGCGTGTGCCGGCCGACGGCGGTCGACACCGCCGCATAGGCGATCCCGGCGCCACGCCGCATGATCGGCGCTCGGCGCCGGGCGTGACTTGGACTATCCGGCTGGCGCAAGTCCGGGTCGCTCGCTACACTCCGCCAATCGATCGTCAGGAGCCCCCAGCCATGCGTCCGTCCGCCAGCCCCGTCGCCGTGTGGGCAGGGATCATCGTCCTCTACATCGTGTGGGGGTCGACCTACCTCGGGATCCGGGTCGCCGTCGAGACCATCCCTCCGTTCGTGATGGGGTCCCTCCGGTTCGTCCCCGCGGGCGTCCTGCTCGCCGGCGCGATCGCCATCCGCCACCGGGCGACGATCCGCCGGCCAAGTCCCCGCGAGATCCTCGACACCTCGATCGTCGGCGGATTGCTCATGCTGGGCGGCATGGGCCTGGTTGCCTGGGGCGAGCAGACCGTCGCGTCGGGGATCGCCGCGCTGCTGATCGGCCTGCTCCCGATGTGGCTCGCGATCTTCGCGTGGGTGTTCTTCCGCGACCGGCTCCCGGTCGCGGTCGTGGTCGGGATCGTGGTCGGCGTGGCCGGCGTGGCGATCCTCGCCTGGCCCACGGGCGACATCGCCGCCCTCGACCCGGCCGGTCTGGCCGCGCTGATCGCGTCGCCCATGTTCTGGGCGCTCGGCTCGCTGTACTCCGCGCGCCGGGCGGTGCTCCCGGCGCCTGCGCTGTTTGCGACCGGCCTCCAGATGGTCACCGGCGGACTGATCCTGCTGCTGGCCGGGATCGCGACCGGGGAGGCCGCGACGTTCGATCCTTCGACCGTCTCCGCCGACAGCTGGATCGGCGTCGTCTACCTGCTGGTCGTTGGCAGCCTGGTCGGCTTCACGACCTTCTCATGGCTGCTCACGGTCGCGCCGCTGTCCAGGATCGCGACGTACGCGTACGTCAACCCGATCGTGGCCGTGTTCCTGGGCTGGCTGATCCTGGGGGAGCCGCTCACCCCGCGGACCGGGATCGCCGCCGTCGTGATCGTCGCGGCCGTCGCGCTCATCGTCACGGCCCGCGGGCGCGCAGCGAGCAGCCAGGAACAGGTGCCCGTCGAGGAGCTCGTCCCCGCCGTGGAGCCTGCCTACCCCACCTGATCCCGCGAACGAAGGGCGTCAGGCTCGGGACGCCGCCGTCAGGCCGGCGGGCACGGGACGCCGTGGTCAGGGTGTCCGGCGCGGGACGCCGCGCTCAGGCCGTCGGGCGCTCGAACCCCTGGGCCGGCCACGGCTCGCACCGGAGCGGCCGGTCCTCGCGGTAGCCGAGTGCGTAGTCCGCCTGGATCAGCGTGTGGAGCTGGCTCGTCCCCTCGTAGATCACCGCCGCCTTGGCGTTGCGCAGGTAGCGCTCAACCGGGAACTCGTTGGAATAGCCGTTGGCGCCGTGGACCTGGATCGCGTCCAGCGCGCACTGGACCGAATGGTCCGTCGCATGCCACTTGGCGAGCGATGTCTCCCGGGTGTTGCGCAGGCCCTGGTTCTTGAGCCAGCCCGCGCGCCACACGAGCAGCCGGCCCATGTCGATGCCGCGGACCATGTTGGCGATCATCTGCTTGACCAGCTGGTGGCGGCCGATCTCCCGGCCGAACGTCTCGCGCTCGTGCGCGTAGCGGACCGACGCGTCCAGGCACGCCTGCGCGAGCCCGACGGCACCGGCCGCGACCGTGAACCGTCCCTGGTCGATCGCGCTCATCGCGACCAGGAAGCCTTCGCCTTCCTCGCCGATCCGGTTCTCGACCGGGACCCGGACGTTCTCGAAGTCGACCAGCCCGGTGTTGCCGGCGCGGACGCCCATCTTGCCGTGGAGCGTGCCGGTCGTGAGGCCGGCCATCCCCCGCTCGACCACGAACGCGGTCACGCCCTTGTGCTTCTTCGCGCGGTCAACGGTCGCGAACACGAGGAAGTGGTCCGCGATATCGGCCAGCGAGATCCAGATCTTGTGGCCGTTGAGGACGTAGCTGTCGCCGTCGCGGCGGGCGGTCGTTTCCAGGCTCCCGGCATCGGTGCCGACGCCCGGCTCGGTCAGCGCAAACGTCGCGATCTTCTCGCCCTTTGCCTGCGGCACCAGCCATCGCTGTCGCTGCTCCTCGGTCCCCCACTGCAGGAGGGTGAGGCTGTTCAGGCCGACGTGGACGCTCTGGATGACCCGGAACGCGGTGTCGGCGCGCTCGAGCTCCTCGCATAGCAGCGCGAAGCTGATGTAGTCCATGCCGGAGCCGCCGTACTGCTCCGGGACCGGCGCGCCCAGGAAGCCGAGCTCCGCCATCGTCGAGAACACCTCGCGGTGGACCTCGCCCTTCTCGTCCCACTCGCGGATGTTGGGCAGGATCTCGGCCTCGACGAACGCGCGGGCGGCGTCGCGGACGAGGCGGTTCTCGTCGGTCAGGGTGAAGTCGATCACGGTCTGGGGGGCCTCGGTGCGGGCGCGAGCTTGCCTCGCGGAGAGCGGCGGACGTCGCCCCATGCTACCGCCCGACCCTGCCGCCGTCGGGCCGCCCGGCACGTGA
>CAVYXU010000003.1:0-37191 GCA_963772565.1 uncultured Chloroflexia bacterium | reverse complement strand
CGTCGTGGACATGATGAAGACCGCGCGCAATCTCGATGTCGCGGTGATCGTGTCGGGCGACGGCGACTTTGCGTCCGCGATCCGTGCGGTCCAGGAGATGGGCGTCCGCGTTGAGGTCATCAGCTTCCGCGGCAACACGTCGTCGGACCTCATCGAGGCGGCGGACCTGTTCATGGACATCACCCAGATCGCGAAGGTCGACAAGGGCTCCACGCGATCAGGCCGCCGGGTGGCGGACGACGAGGAAGACCTGTCGATGACGGAAGTGCCCGAGAAGCAGTCCGAAGGCACGGGTCGTGGTCGTGGCCGCGGACGTGGCCGTGGTCGCACGGATCGGGATGAGTC
This sequence comes from uncultured Chloroflexia bacterium, assembly GCA_963772565.1. Taxonomy (GTDB): domain Bacteria; phylum Chloroflexota; class Limnocylindria; order Limnocylindrales; family CSP1-4; genus CAIXZV01. Next base: position 36,846 of record CAVYXU010000003.1, on the reverse strand, counting down.
ACCCGTGGCTGCGTCGCGATCGGGACGCGGGACCGCTCGTCCCGTTGCGGTCGCACCGGTCGCCGCAACTGCCGGCGCCGGCGCATCGGGCCTCGTGGCCCTTCCGGGCGAACGGCTGTCGCGAGCCGCCGCGATTGCCGCGCCGGCCGAGGCGCCCGACGAGGACGCCGAGGCACAGGACGCGCTCGAAGGGGTCGAGGGTGACGCGCCGGACGAGACGGGTGAGGGACACCGCCGTCGCCGGCGGCGTGGCGGACGCGGTCGTGGCCGCGGACGACGCGATGGTCTCGAGGCGGGTGCGGATGACGCTGTCGCCGACGGCGAGGGCCAGGAGGCCCCCGACGCCAACGATGCCGACGATGCTGTGACGGCCGAGGCCGAATCCGAGCCGGCTCCGCGGGCGCCACGCGCGGCACGCGGGGCACGCGCCTCGCGCCCGGCCGCCGATGGCGAGCTGCCGACTCCGTTCGATGACATCGAGGCCCTGGCGCCGTCACGTCCGGCACCAAGATCGACGCCGTTCGGCTCCGTCTGGGATCGCCAGCTCGGCACCCCGACGGCCCGACCCGCGACGGGAGGCCTCACGCCGCTCCCCGAGGACGACGACGACTTCGAGGAGCCGGAGATCCCGGAGTACCTGATCACCGAGCAGCGTCGTGGCAGCCAGGGACGCGGCAGCCAGGGACGCGGCGGCCAGGGACGTGGTGGCGCGAGGGGCGCCTACGCGGCGGCCATCGAGCGCGAGCGCTTTGGTGGTGGCCGGGGAGCAGGCGTCAATCGTTTCGCCGACCAGCCGGCACGCCGCAGCGGCGGAAGTGGCGGTGGTGGCGGTGGGGGCCGGTCTCAGCAGCCCTCACGTGGACCCCGGCCCGAGCGCCAGGATCGTCCCGACCGGTTCGAGCGTGCGCCGCGGAGCGGCGGCGGTTCTGAGCCGTGGAGCGAGGTTCCGCCGGAGGTCGAGGAGCTCCTCCGCGCCCAGCTCGCCCAGAGCCGCCCGAAGTCGGCCGCGACCGCGGACACGACGACGGCGACGCCCGAGGCGACGTCCGTCGCCGAGGCGCCCAAGCGACGCCCGACGCGCCGCAAGGCCGCCGAGACCGCCGAGCCTGCGACCGAGCCCGTGGCCGACGCCCCCAAGCGACGGACGACCCGGCGCACGGCGGCCGCGACCGCGGACACGACGACGGCGACGCCCGAGGCGACGTCCGTCGCCGAGGCGCCCAAGCGACGCCCGACGCGCCGCAAGGCCGCCGAGACCGCCGAGCCTGCGACCGAGCCCGTGGCCGACGCCCCCAAGCGACGGACGACCCGGCGCACGGCGGCCGCGACCGCGGACACGACGACGGCGACGCCCGAGGCGACGTCCGTCGCCGAGGCGCCCAAGCGACGCCCGACGCGCCGCAAGGCCGCCGAGACCGCCGAGAACTGATCCCGGACCGGGTCCCAGCCACGCCCCCAAGGATGGACGGCTTCCTGACCGTCGGCCAGCCGGCTGCGGTCAAGGCCGTCCGCGCGATGCTCGGCGCGCACGTGCCCCATGCCATCCTGTTGTCGGGGCCGGCCTCGGTGGGCAAGCAACAGCTTGCGCTCGACCTCGCGGCGGGCCTGCTGTGCACCGGCGCGACGGGTGCGAGTCGCCCCTGCCGCACATGCAGGGGCTGCCGGATGGTCGAGCATGGGAACCACCCGGACGTCCATCGGCTGGTCCCGGACGGCCCCGGTGGGCAGGTCCGGATCGGCAACAGCCATCAGCCTGAGCCCGGGACGGTCCGGTGGCTCGCCTCACAGCTGGCGCTGCTGGCCGTTGAGGCCGGGGGCCGGGTGGCGATCGTCCGTGACGCACACCGCATGAACGAGGATGCCCAGTCGGCGCTGCTCAAGACGCTTGAGGAACCGCCCTTGGGCGCAACCATCATCCTGTGCGCGGACGACGAGGAACGGCTCCTCCCGACGGTCCGTTCCCGGTGCGCGCGGATCCGGCTGGGCGCTGTCGGGGCGCGTGACGTCGAGCTGCTGCTGGCATCGCGCGGCCTCGTTGATGCACCGACGGCCGCGCGCCTGGCCCGCCTCGCGGCGGGCCGCCCGGGTCTCGCCGTTGCGTACGCATCCGCGCCGGAGGCCGAGCGGATCCGCGGGGAGCTTTCGCGAACCCTGCTGGACCTCGCGGGCCGCGGCAGCGGGCCGCGGCTGCACGCCTCCAGAGACCTGATGAGCCGGTCGGCCGAGCTCGCCGCGCTGCTCGCGGCTCCGCCGGCCGGCCAGGGCGCGGAGCCTCCCCCGCGGACCCGGGGCGGGGGTTCGACCCGGCGGCGCCCGACAGGATCGGACGTCGCCGCGGATGGCCCCGATCCGGCACGTGTCGGCACCGCCGACAGCCCGTCCACGAATGCTGGCACCGCAGCGGCACGGACCCCGGCGGCGGAGCGTCGTCGCGCGCTCGCCACACTGCTCGAAGCATGGCGAGAGCTCGCCCGCGACCTCGCCCTTACGCAGGCCGGAGCGGCGGAGGAGGTCCGTGAGGTCGCGCTGCTTGAGGAGCTCGACGCCGCGGCCCGCGGACTGCCACCCGGCGCCGGTGGCGAGACGCTTGCCCGCCTGCTGCGCGCCGGCGAGCTGCTCGACGCGAACGTGAGTCCCGAGCTGCTGCTGGACGTGCTCCTGCTCCATTGGCCGGGGCCGGCCCGGGCCGCGTGAACGGACGCCGCCAGTGAGCGAGGCCATGGGGCAGACCGGCCCTGCCCGGCTGGATGCGCGTGTCCTCGGTCGCGTCCACGGGGTCGGCTATCGCGTGTTCGCGTTGCGCGAGGCAGGCCGCCTCGACCTCGCCGGCTTCGTGGCCAATGAGCTCGACGGGAGCGTCCGGGTGGTCGCCGAGGGTGCTCGCCCGGCCCTCGATTCGCTCCTGGTCCGGCTCGAGGAGGGCCCGCCTGCCGCCATCGTCGAGCGGGTGATCGCGCGCTGGGAGCCGGCGCGCGGGATCGCCAGCGGGTTCCGTATCGAGAGCGGCGCTCACCGCGGCGACTGACGCGCCCTGGTCCCGCGCCCGCGTACGGCGCTCGCCGGTCGTGCCCACTGCCCGCCGCCGCGGACTGCGCGGAGCCTGCGGCTGGTGCCTCGAGGCACCTCCCGGACTCATGGGGGGGTCAACCCCGGACGACCCGCCCATTCCCACCGCTCCTGATGCGGGGCACGCTTGTCTGCGTGGACGACCAGACCCCGGCCGAGGACCTGCCGAACCTGTACCGCGCCGTGCTCGATACCATCGGGCGCCTGGAGCATGTGGGCGAGCGGCAGTTTGCCTGGAAGATCCGGCGTGACGCCGTGCGGACGTACTCGACGAGCTGGGACGATCGTGGTCGAAAGGTGCTCCAGCGACTGAACGGTGAGGCACAGCAGCACCTCGCCGCCTCGGCCCACGCTGTCGCCGGGCCATCCCTGGCAACGAGCACCGAACCCGCCTGACACCCCGGCTGCGGGGGCGCCGTCGGCCACGCCGTCGTACCCTGCGGTCATGCTCGCGCCTGTCACGATCTCGGATCTGGTCGCACGCGTTCTCGAGGCGTTCGCCACCCTCGCGACCACGGCCGAGCCGGTCGACGACGAATGGCAGTACGTCACCGATCTCGGGACCGTGTGGCGTGCACGGCTGGTCGCCATCGGTGAGGCTCGCGGGTCTGAGCCGGCTCCGGAAGGCATCGAGACCGCCATCGACACCATGGTCGCCGAAGTGCACCTGATCGCCGATCCGCATCGCGCGATCGATTGGCTGTCGACCTTGCCGCAGGTTGCGCTGGCGGCCCTCGGCGAGGGATCGTGATGCGCTTCCAGGACGCACGGCCCGATGGACGGGCGGTCGTCTATGCGCGGATCCAGGCAGACCCGCTCGTCGCGCGGGCCGCCGAGCTCCTCGCAGGGGCGACGACGACCCAGCGGGTGCTCGCCCGGGCCGCGATGAACGGCGAGTCGACCGATCCCGCGACGTGGCGTCGGATGTTCCCGACGCTGTTCGGCGCTGCCGCGCCGCTGCCGGGTGACCCGGTTCGTGACCGCTCCGAGGCCGTGCTCGACGCCGCCCTCCAGGTCGCCGACCGGGGCGAGCAGACGCGGAGCCAGTACCGGGGCGCCATCGTCGAGGCGCTCACCGAGCGCCTCCTCGCGACCCGAACCGGGCCCGTTCGCCGCGAGCGCCGGATCCTGTTCGATGGCGTTCCGGCCGAGATCCACCCGTATGACGTGACCGTCGAGCACGACGCGGCGGCCGAGGCCTGGGACTGCAAGTGGGGTGCGCGCGGGATCAAGTCTGACGTCCTCCACCAGCTCGACGATGCCCGCCGGCACGCGACCGACGAGGGCCTGCGGCTGCTCGTCGGCCTGGTCGTGTTCGATGCGCGGCGATCGTGCGAGGTGCGGCTGGTCAGGGAGCGAGGGCCCGTGGCGTTGGCGGGCCTCAAGCTGATCGGGCTCGAGGGTCTGGACCGTCTCGCCGGGCGACCCCCGGCATGACGGAGCGGACAACGTTGCCGGTCGCCGGAGTCACCGTCCTGTACCGGGTCCGGTTCGATGAATGCGGCCCCGACGGGGCGGCCCGGTCGTCGACGCTGCTTCGCTACGCGCAGGATGTCGCCTGGCTCCACTCCGAACGGATGGGGTTCGACCGCGAGTGGTATCGGGAACGCGGGCTCACCTGGGTCGTCAGGGCCGCCGAGCTGGCCATCCTCGAACCCGTCCTGCTCGGCCAGACGCTCGAGATCTCCACGGCCGTCACCGGGTTTCGCAAGGTCTGGGCACGCCGCCGGACCGAAGGCCGTCTGCCCGGTGGCTCGCTGGCGCTGTGGGGCAACACGGACTGGGTGATGATCGACGACCGAGGGCTGCCGACGCGGATCCCGCCTGAGTTCCCCGGTGCGTTCTCGGTGCCGCCGGACACCTTCGAGCCCGGCCGGGTGCTGCTCCCGCCGTCGCCGCCCGAGGCCGCGATCACCCATGCTGTCGTGCGGCCCCAGGACCTGGACCCGATGGGCCACGTCAACAACGCCGCCTACCTGGACTATCTCGAGGAGGCGCTGGTTGCGGCCGGCGCGCCTGCGGCAGGGGTGATCGCGGCGACGCCGCGGTCGGCGCGCCTGGAGTACGTGATGCCCGCGGCTGCCGGCGAGGTGCTCGTGGGCGCCGCCTGGCCGGACGATTCCGCTGGTCGACCGGGCTGGGCATGGCGTCTCACGGGTCACGGCGACCGTGAGCTGGCCCGGGGCCGGGTGCTGGCCGGTCCCTAGGACGATCGGGCTATGACCCGATCGGTGCCTGGTGGAACCACCCTCCACGCCGACCGGATCGCCGGGACCATCGCGCCATGGAATGCGGGCGGGCACGGCGTAGCCTCGACACATGGTGCGGCCGCGGGCCTGCACACAGCGTACCCGCGTGAGGTTTCTTGGACATCCAGACGTCCGTCGTGGCACTGCTGGTGGTGATCGCGCTGATCGGCGCGCTCGCCGGTTCCGCGGGATTCTCCCTGCTCATCGTCAGGCGCCAGAACCATCGGCTGGCCTCCCTCGCGGAGCGGCTGGTCAACGCGGCCGACGAGGGAGAGCTCGTCGCACTCGATGCGGGCCGGATTCGGGATCCTCGGCTGCGCGACGCCTTCCGCCAGCTCGGCGACCGCGTCGCCGACACGTGGCGCCTCGCCACCGTCGATCCACTCACGGGGATCGCCAATCGGCAGGCCGTGCTGTCGCGCGTCGAGGAGGAGCTCTCGCGTGCCGTTCGATACCAGCGCCCCCTGTCGGTCATCCTGGTCGACCTCGACCACTTCAAGCGTCTCAACGATTCTCATGGCCACGCAGCCGGTGACGCCGTCCTGCGCTGCGTCGCCCAGCTGCTCGCGGCAAATGTCCGCTCGGTGGACGTGGCGGGGCGCTACGGCGGCGAGGAGTTCCTGATCCTGCTGCCCGAGACCGACGTGGACGCGGCGGCCGCCCTGGCGGAGAAGCTGCGACGGGTGGTCAGTGGCGCCGAGGTGAAGATCGGCGACAGCGAGCGGGTGCGGATCACGATGTCCGCCGGCGTTGCGGGCGGCATGGGGCAGGTGCTCCGTCTCGACGCCCTCGTTCGAGACGCGGACGCCGCCCTGTACTCGGCGAAGGCGCTGGGCCGGGACCAGGTGTACGTGTTCCGCGAGACCGGCGATGACGGCACGATCCGGCGGGCGCCGATCACCGCCGAGGCCCGGAGCCAGGCGCTGGATGTTGGCCGGGCGGCGATGGCGGCCGCGCGCGACGCCCTGATCACCGCCCTGACCGAGCGCGCAAGCTGGGCGGGCAAGCCATCAACGCTGATCGCCGAGGCCTCCGTGTCGGTGGCCCGGGCGATCGGTCTGCCCGAAGGCGAGCTGGACCGGATCCGGACCGCAAGCCTGCTCCACGACCTGGGCAAGCTCGCGATCCCGGACGAGATCCTGTCCAAGCCCACCGATCTCGGAGCCTCCGAGTGGCGGGTCGTCGCCGAGCACCCCAAGATCGGCCAGGTCGTGCTCGAGCAGGCGGGCGCGCTGCGGGACGCGGCGACCATCGTCCTGCACCACCACGAGTGGTTTGACGGGCGCGGCTACCCGCTTGGTCTCAGCGGCCCCGACATCCCGGTCGGCGCCCGGATCGTGTCGGTCGTCGACGCCTATGAGGCGATGATCGCCGGGCGTCCGTACCGGACCGCAATCACCCATGATCAGGCGATTGCCGAGCTGCGGCGTCAGGCGGGCATCCAGTTCGATCCCGAGATCGTGGAGGTGTTCGCCATCCTGTTCGAAGCGGGTGTTCCCTGGGAGCCCGAGGAGCCTCACGCGCACGACGATGATCCGGAGCTTGTCCTTGCCTTTGGTCAGGCCGGTCCGCCGCACAGCCGTCATAGCCGGGATGGGCGAACGCACGCGCAGATCCACGACGAGCTGCACGACCGGCGCCGACACGCCGTGTAGGCAGGCGCCCCGCGGCCCCGCGGACCACGGCGTCAACAACTTGACCGATGGCAGATGCTGGGATCGACCATGGACCAGCCTCGAGCCAGCGCCGCACTCGGCGGCGACCCAATCCTGACGATCACCCGCGAGGAGCTCAAGGCGAAGCTCGACCGGGGAGACGACTTCAAGCTCATCATGGCCCTCAACCACTGGGCCTTTGACGCCAAGCACATCCCGGGCTCCCTCCATTTCGACACGCCAGACGAGCTGTACGCGGCGGTCGCGCCGGGCGACGATGTCGTCGTGTACTGCTCGCACGTCGACTGCCTGTCGAGCGTCGCGCTCTACCGTGACCTCGTCCGGCGCGGCTATTCGAGCGTGCGCCGCTACGCCGGCGGGCTCCTGGACTGGGAAGACGCCGGCCTTCCACTCGAGGGGGAGTTCGTTACGCCATGAGCACGCCCGGAACGACTCCCCACGCGACTCTCGCCAGTCACCACTACCACACCGAGATCGACGCGGAACGCGACGGCTGGTACGAGCTTGTCGGCATCGTCCGATCACTGACGCCGGAGGAGTGGCTGGTGCCCGGGTACTACCGGGACCCTGCATGGACGGTCCGCGACGTCGTGGCGCACCTGGGCAGCTGGCTTGCAGAAGCCCACGTCCAGTTCGAGCGCATCGGCGCCGGCACGTACGAGGGCCACGATATCGACGTCGACGCGTTGAACGCTGCGCTCCTCGACGGGATGGCCGATCAGCCGTGGGAGGTCGCCTGGCTGCAGGCCAACGCAGGCCGGACCCTGATGCTCGAGGAGTGGTTCGCGTTGCGTGAGCCGAGCGAGGAGGCAGCCTGGTGGATCCGCAAAGGTGCCGCCGAGCACTTCGCCGAGCACCTCGACCGGCTGCGGGAGTGGGCCGCGGAGCTGATCGCGCGGCGTCCGACCGAGTCGGCAACCTGACATGGCGTCGCCCCAGACCGGCATCTTCGCCCTTGGCACCGCGTCGCACGCCTACCTCGAGTTCGACCTGGCCCCGGACGTTGTGGCGAAGTCGGGAGTCGCTCGTGTCGCCGCCCTCCGTGAGCCGCGGACGACGATCGGTGGCGTCAACCTCGTTACCGGCTTCCGGCCCGAGCTGTGGGCCGCCGTCGCACCCGACGCGGCTCCGGCCGAGGTCGCCGGCTTCAACGAGTCGATCATCGGCCCCGGCGGCTATGTCCTCCCCGCGACGCAGCACGACGTCGTGCTGTGGCTGACGGGGAGCGGGTACGACGCCGTGTTCGACGTTTCGCGAGGGATCGTGGGCGAGCTCGCCGAGGTGGCAATCCTCGCCAACGAAATCGTCGGTTGGCCGTACCACCACGATCGCGACCTCACCGGGTTCATCGATGGGACCGAGAACCCGTCCCTCGTCGAGGCGATGGGCGTCGCGCTGATCCCGACCGGGCAACCGGGCGAAGACGGCTCGATCCTGCTGCTCCAGCAATGGGAGCACGACGCCGTCGCCTGGGAGCGACTGCCGATCGCCACCCAGGAGGCGATCATCGGTCGGCGCAAGACCGACAGCGTCGAGCTCGACCCTCGGCCGCCCGCATCCCACGTGGCGCGGACGGACCAGGATCAGTTCGGGAAGATCTTCCGGCGGAACATCGGCTACGGGACGCTCACCCGCCACGGGACGATCTTCGTGGGGTTCAGCCGCGACCAGGGCATCCTGCGGTCGATGCTCGAGAGCATGGTCGGCATCGGCGGTGGCCCGCCGGACCAGCTGACCACTGCCACGCATCCGGTCTCCGGCGGCTATTACTTCATCCCGTCCGCGCCGCGCCTGGCCCTCTTTGATGGCGACGTCCCCGCCGGCGACTGACGTTCCACCTCACGGAAGCTCGGATCGAGTCACCTGCTGCCCGTGACGAGGCGCTCGCGGTCGAACAGGCGCGACGTCACGCGCCAGCCGAGTACGTCGAGGACCATGAGCACGGCCGCGAGGCCGACGGCCAGGCCGAGCGTCGGCGTGATGATGTCGAGTGCGATGAGCACCACCACGAGCACCCCCGGCAGGCTCGCCAGGACGCCGAGCTGCTGCGCGACCCGGATGTCGCTCGACCGGGCCGAGATCGTGATGCCGACCCAGATCGACCACGCGGCGAGGAGCGGCGTGAACAGCACCTGGGCGAGGAGATCGGGTGCCTGGATCACGGCCGACGCGATGCCCGGTTGCGCGAACAGCTCGATGCAGGCCAGGAACAGGGCGAACACCACGTAGGCGACGACGAGGGACGGCAGCAGGGCCGCGAGCGCCTTGCCGAGCAGGAACTCCTCACGCAGGATCGGCGTGGTGAGGACCGGCTCGAGCGTGCCCTGCTGGCGCTCGCCGACCACGGCATAAGCGGCGACGAAGACCGGGACGAGGGCCGGGATCCCAAGCAGGTAGAGCAGCACGTGCTCGTTGGTGAGCTGGCCCGCCGCAGATGCGGGCAGCCGGAACACGACGATCAGCGGTTGGATGCAGAAGATCAGCGGGAAGATGGCCATCGACCAGATGAGGGAGCGGTTGCGCCGAAACTCGCGGAGCTCCTTGCGGACGATGGCCCGGACCCGCCGCGCGCTGATCGTCATCGCGAGGCCTCCGCGTCCTGGTCGATCAGCTCGAGGTAGACATCCTCCAGCGAGTGGCGCGATTCGCTGATCGACAGCACGTCGCCACCGGCAGCCACGAGCGCCCTGGTGACGGCCGGCGCGGCAACCTCGGGGTCGGAGACCGCCAGGACGTAGTTGCGATCGTCGAGGCGCCAACCGTCGACGGCCGGCAGACCGTCGAAGACCCTCCCCGGCTCGGGAAGCGCCTCGAGCGTCCGCACGGTGAGCGTCCTGGCGAACAGCCGGTCGCGGAGCTCGCCGGGCCGGCCGATCGTGCGCAGGGTCGTGTTCAGGATCGCGACGCGATCGCAGAGGCGCTCGGCCTCCTCGAGCCGGTGGGTCGTCAGGAAGATGGTGACACCGCGCTTGCGGAGCGTGTCGACAAGGTTGTGGACCTCCCGAGCGGCCACCGGATCGAGGCCTGCGGTCGGCTCGTCGAGGAAGAGCACCTCCGGATCGTTGAGCAGTGCCCTCGCGAGGGCGACCCGCTGGCGAAGCCCCTTCGACAGCGTGCCGCATGCGTCACCGGCGCGATCCGCGAGATTGACCGCCCGCAGCGCGGTCTCGATGCGATCGTGCGGGTCGGCCACCTCGTACAAATCGGCGAAGCACTCGAGGTTCTCGAACACGCTCAGGTGCAGGTACAGGCCCGGCGTCTCGGGCATGATCGAGATCCTCCGGCGGATCTCGGCGCCGTTCTCCAGGGTCAGCGGATAGCCGGCGACCGTGGCCGAGCCGGACGTCGGTGCGATGAGGCTGCCGAGCGTCCGCACGGTCGTCGTCTTGCCGGCGCCGTTGGGGCCGAGGAACCCGAACACCTCACCGCGCCCGACGTCGAACGAGATGTCGTCGAACGCGATCCGGTCGCCGAATCGCTTCGACAGGTGGTCGACGGACAGGGCCGGCTCGCGGACTTCACTGGTTGGCGATGACAAGGTGAGCTCGCTCATTCCGGTTCAGCGGTCGCGCAGCGCCAGGGTCCGACCTGCGGTGGATCTCAGTCGTGCGAGCGTGGCGAACGTCGAGGGGAAGACGAGGCCGACGGCGACGCACTGAACGAGGCAGAGCGCAGCGCCGACGACGAGGTCCGCGCGCGCCGCGGCAGCCGAACCCTGGGCAAGTCCGCTGAGCAGCCCGAGGACGTTCACGCCGAGGAAGACCAGGAGGACAAACCGCGGCCAGCGATACGCATGGGCGATTGCCCAGGCCAGGCCGAGCCAGACGGCCGCCGCCACGCACGCGGCGACGGCGACGGGTTCCAGATCGCTCGCCATGACCGCGGCCCATTGGGCTTCGGTGAACCGTGGGCTCTGGCTCACCAGGATCGCCCGAATGTCGCCTGCGGTCGCGAGGATCGTGACGGCGGCCACCAGCTCCAGGAGCGCGCCGATGTACATCAGCGGGACCACCCCTGCCGCCGGCCGTTCGGACAGCGGCGACGTGGGCCGCGCGCGCATCCGGATGCCGCTGATCACCAGGTCCAGGTAGTCCGCGAGCCCAGCCCGGCGGTGGCCCGCTCGGGCGCCTTCCAGGAACACGTCGATCAGCTCCGACCCGAACTCTCGCCGGAACTGCTTCGGATACCACCACAGCAGCAGGCGATGCCGCCCTTGCAGGCGGTCCGAGGGGGTCACCTGGCCGTGCTCCGTGCCTCACCCAGTCGCTCGAAGGCCGTTGCGGCGTTCGCCCGCAACCGCGCCGCCTCGGTGGCGAGCTGCTCAGCCCCCTCGGGGTTGAGCCGGTAGTAGCGCCGCAGGCGACTCTCGACGATCTCCTCCCGATCGACCGAGATCAGGCCCTCCTCGCGCAGACGGTCCAGTGCCGCATACAGCGTTCCGGCCCGCAGGTGCACCCGCCCCTCCGAAATCCGGTCGACGACGGAGATGATCCCGTAGCCGTGCTGGCTGCCCGATGCCAGAGCCGACAGGATGAGGAAGCTTGCCTCCTGCATCGTTCGTATAGACATGTCAGCAGTATATACCGGTGACTGATGTCCGACGAAGGCCTGCCGGCCAAGGCTGGAAGGCCGGCTGAGCGCCGGTCCCACGAGCATGCCGCTATACTTGAGCCATGGCTCAACTGTTTGCGTCCGAGATCGACGCCGACGTCTGCTCGACCGAATGCCTCCACCCGGAAGCCATCGCACCGTTGCTGGGGCGGTCGCTGGGAACCGACGGGGCGCGAGCCGTCAGCGACCTGTTCGCGACACTCGCCGATCCGTCCCGGGCCCGGATCGTCCACCTGCTTGCGATCACCGGGCAGGACCTCTGCGTCTGCGACATCGCCCTCGTGCTGGGGATGAGCGTCTCGGCCCTCTCGCACCAGCTCCGGTTCCTGCGCGAGCGTGGCGCCGTCGAGCGACGAAAGGTCGGGCGGATCGCCTACTACCGGCTGGTCGATGCACACCTTCGTGACCTCGTGCTCGGGGCGGCGACCCACGTCGCCGAGGTCGCCTGATGACCCACGCGCACGGCTCCGCGGCGGCGACCAGCTGGAACCGGCTGGTCGCCGTCCTCGGGCTGAGCCTCGTGATGCTCGTGGTCGAAGTCGCCGGCGGGCTCGCGTCGGGCAGCCTGGCCCTGATCGCGGACGCCGGGCACATGCTCGCCGACGTGTCCGGGATGACCCTCGCGCTGCTGGCCATCTGGTTCGCGCGCCGCGAGCCCACGACCGGCCGCACGTTCGGCTACCTGCGCCTGGAGATTCTCGCGGCCGTGGCCAACGCCGTGCTGCTGTTCGGAGTCGCCGCGTTCATCCTGTTCGAGGCCTGGCAGCGGCTGTCGGCACCCCCCGAGGTCGCGTCGGGGCTGATGCTCGCGGTCGCGCTGCTCGGGCTCGCGGCCAACGGTGTCTCGCTCTACCTGCTGCGTCACGCCCAGCAGGAGAGCCTCAACATGCGAGGCGCCTATCTCGAGGTCATGGGCGACTTCGCGGGCTCCGCGGCGGTCATCGCCGCCGCCGTGGTCATCGCTGTCGCCGGCTGGGCCCAGGCAGACGCCGTCGCGTCGGTGGCCATCGCGCTCCTGATCCTGCCTCGGACGTTCGCCTTGCTGCGCGAGGCCACCGACGTCCTTCTGGAGGCAACGCCCAAGGGCATCGACATGGACCACGTCCGCCAGCACATCCTCGAGGCGCCCGGGGTCATCGACTGCCATGACCTGCATGCCTGGACGATCACGTCGGGCATGAATGTCGTCTCGGCCCACGTCATCGTTGCCGACGGCGCGGACCCGGCGGTGACCCTCAACGCGCTGTGCGAGTGCCTGTCTGACGATTTCGACATCGCGCACTCCACCTTCCAGCTCGAGACGGCCGACCGCCGGCGGTTCGAGGAACGAAGCCACGCGTGAGCGCCGTCGCGACGAGTCGTCCGGTCGTCGTCCTGCAGGTCATCGTCGCCGCCCCGCCGATCGCTGCGATCGTGCCGCTGGAATGACCCCACGGAGCCCGCTCCGGTTGGACCTGCCCGGGTAGGTGCGTCCGGCGCCCGGGGAACAGGGTCACACGCGGGTCCGCTACATGGGGGGCAGCCCGGATCTGGCGACGACACGTGGTAGCATGACTGACCGTCAGTCATGTATTGGAGATCAGTGGCTACCACGGCAGCACGGTCGGCTGAGCGCCGCGAGTCTCGCACCGGAGCGCTCATCGACGCGGCCTTCGGCGTGTTCATGGACAAGGGCGTCGCCGCCTCGTCGGTGGACGACATCGTCCAGGCGGCGGGCGTCGCCAAGGGCACCTTCTACCTGTACTTCAAGACGAAGGACGACGTCGTCAACGCGGTCGCGGAGCGGATCGTCGATGGCGTCGTGCAGGTCTTTGAGGCAGCCGCCGCCGCACCGGGCCTCTCCCCCGTCGAGCGCCTGCTCGCGCTCGGGCGATCGGTCGGCCGGGTCGGCAGCGCGCGCAATGAGCGCGAGCTCATCGACATCTACCATCGGCCCGAGAACAGGGCGATCCACGACCGGCTCTCGGAGCGGGTCCTCGTCCGTGCCATCGCCACGGTCGAGTCGATCGTCGCCGACGGCATCGCCGGGGGGCAGTTCGCCCGGCAGGACCCGCACCTGGCCGCGGGCTTCGTGCTCGCGACGTTCACGTCGCTCCACGATCTCGTCGGTGATGAAGCCGATGTCAGGGAGGTCGCCTCCGAGCTCAACGCGTTCATCCTCCGCGGGCTCGGCCATTTGGGAGATGGATCTCGATGACCGAGCTCGCGGTCGCCACGTTCGGGCTCACGAAGCGCTATCGCGGCGATGTCCTCGCCGTCGACGGCGTCGATCTGCGCGTCGCCCGGAGCGAGATCTACGGGTTCCTGGGACCGAATGGCGCGGGGAAGTCGACGACGATCCGGATGCTGCTGGGGATGATCGCGCCGACGGTCGGCCACGCCGAGCTGTTCGGGGAACGGGTGCGGGCCGAGGCGCCCGACCTGTGGCGGCGCGTCGGTCACCTCGTCGAGAGTGCGACCGCGTATCCCGAGCTGAGCGTTCGCGAGAACCTCGAGGTCGCCCGCCGCCTCCAGGGCGTGGACGATCGAGCGTCGATCGAACGACTGATCGATCAGCTCAGTCTCGGCGAGTACGCGGACCGCAGGGCCGGGACGCTCTCGCTCGGCAACCTGCAGCGCCTCGCCCTTGCTCGCGCGCTCCTCCACGAGCCGGAGCTGCTCATCCTCGACGAGCCCGCGAACGGGCTCGATCCCGCGGGGGTCATCGAGGTCCGCGAGCTCCTCCGCGATCTCGCGCAGCGACGCGGCATGACCGTGCTCATCTCGAGCCACATCCTCGCCGAGATTGATCGCCTCGCCACGCGCGTCGGCATCATCCATCGCGGGCGACTCATCGAGGAGCTCGACAGCGAGGCATTGGAGCGGCATCGCGACGTGCGGCTGGAGATCGGCGCCCGGGTGCCAACCGTCGCCGAAGCCGCGCTGCGGCAGGCGGGCTTCCTTCCCAATCGACGGGACGCCCCGGGGGCGTTCCTCGAGCTTCGCGAGCCACGCGCGATCGCCGCGCCCGACGAGATCGCGCGGATCCTGGTTGAGGCGGGTTCGCCGCCGACGCACCTTGCGCTCGCCCGCGAAACCCTCGAGGACCACTTCATCCGCCTCACCGCCCGGACGGATGCCGCCACGGAGTCAGCCGCCCCGTCGAAGCGAGCAGAGGAAGCGGCATGAACGGGCTCGCAGCTGCCGTCTCCGTCGAGCTGCTCAAGGCTCGTCGATCGAGGGTTCCCTGGGGGATCGCCGCCGGCTTCTCGATGTTCCCGATCGTCGGTGGCCTGTTCATGCTGATCCTCAAGGACCCCGCACGGGCGCGCCAGCTCGGACTGCTGGGCGCAAAGGCGCAGCTGGCGGCCGGGACGGCCGACTGGCCGACGTTCGTGGCGCTGATCTCCCAGGCCATCACGATCGGCGGCGCGGTCCTGTTTGCGTTCCTCTTCGCCTGGCTCTTTGGCCGGGAGTTCGCGGACCGGACCGTGCGCGATCTGGTCGCCATCCCCACCTCACGCTCGGCGATCGTCGTCGCCAAGCTCGCCGTCGGATCGGCGTGGTCGATGGCGATCATCGGCTGGACGCTCGTGCTCGCGCTCGCGATCGGGCTTGCGATCGACGGGCTGGTCGGGCTGCCTGGTTGGTCGGGGGACGTGGTGCTGCACGGCTTCGCGGGTGCCGCCGCGGCCGCGGTCATGACGATCGCCCTGCAGTCGTTCACCGCCTTCTTCGCAGGCGTCGGTCGGGGCTACATCCCGGCCCTCGCATGGGCCGTTCTTGCGATCTTCCTCGCCCAGGTCCTCGCGGTTCTTGGGTGGGGCGCGTGGTTCCCCTGGTCCGTTCCGGCCCTCGTGTCGGGCTTGGCCGGCCCCGATGCGGAGGTCGTTTCCGCCGGCGGTGTCGCGATCGTTGCGGTCACCGCGTTCCTCGGTCTGCTGGCGACCCTGCTGTGGTGGCAGCGGGCGGACCAGACGGGGTAGCTGCCGGCGGCTTGCGGTCTCGAAACGTCTCCCGCCCCCGGTGCCAGATGGACGTCCACGCCACCGGCCGAGTTCTGCATCTCCAACGCGGCGTGGCGTCCAGCGATCGCCGCCTCGACGCTGATCAGCTCGGGCGATCGAATGCCGTCTCGCAGCGACCTACCGCCTTAGAAGGCGGCTGCTCTGTCCGGCGAGCTACAGGGGCCGGGGTCCGGTCTACGAACCGTCCCGGCGCACCGGATCAGCGACCACGGTCCATGAAGACCGCGACCCGAGGGCCGCGGTCCCGCTCAGCTGGCCCCGGCAGGCCGAGGGCCGCGGTCCCGCTCAGCCGGCCCCGGCAGGCGCTCCGGGCGTGGCCAGCCTGAAACGCTCCGCCTGCTCGGTCCACAGCTGCAGGGCGAGCCGGTCGGCTGCCGGGGCCACGTCGTCGAACGTCAGCGGGGCATCGATGTCGACCGGACGGACCAGGGTCGCCCCTTCGGCGAGGCCCATCGGCAGCAGCCGCTCCCGGTGTGCCGTCGACGCATTCTCGAGCATCCCATAGACGGCGAACCCACCAATCCCGTCCAGCGTCTCGCCCACGGCCAGCGATCGCTTCGCCTGGGCCACGACCTCGGTGACGGGGGCACCCAGGGGCGCGGCGGCCGCGTCGTTGAGGAGCACGGCGCGGGCCACCGACTGCATCGTCTCCAGCGGCCCCAGGTGGAACGGCCGGTAGAACGTGTAGACCGGCCCATCGCCCATCTTGTAGAACTTCATGTAGTCGCGGGTGACCGGGTCCTCCTCGTAGCCCAGGACGAACACCCCGAAGCTCGGCTCCGCGCCGATCAGGTAGTCCACGATCGGCTGCTCCAGCAGCGCCTCGATATCGAACTTGCCGGGCGCCTCCTCCACGCGCTCGGCGCGCGGACCCAGCATGCCCCGGGCGGCGACGCCGAACCCGGTCGCATTGGCCACCACGCCCATCTCGGCCGCGATCTTCGTCCCGTCCGCGAACGAGGTGATCATCTTGGGTCGCTGGCCGTGGGCTCTCGCGAACTCGGCCTGGGTCAGCGGTGTTCGCCGATGGTCGAGCAGGCTCTTGATGTTCCCCCCCAGGATGGGGCGAAAGCCGAGCATCCGGACCTCGTCGACCAGTTCGACGATCACCGCGGGCTGGTCGCCGGCCATGTCGGTCAGGACAACGCCGGCGGCGTCGGCTCGCGTCTTGAGAATCGGGCCGAGCATCGAATCGAGCTCGGCGTTGATCAGGATCAGGTGCTTGCCTGCCGCGATGGTCCGCACCGCGACATGGGCGCCGAACTCGACCTCCCCGGTCGCCTCGACGATGGCCTCGATCTCAGGGGTGTCCGTCAGCACGGCGAAATCGTCGGTGATTGCGGCCTCGCCGGCCCGGATCGCAGCCTGGAGGCCCCGGACCGAATCGACGCGCCGTGCGCGTTCGACCCCACCCTGGCGGTATGCCCGCTCGGCCTGTGAGAGCGTGCGGTTCGCGATGGCCACGAGCTCGAAGCCAGGCTGCCGGCGGATCACTCGCGCCGCGAACCCACGGCCCGCATACCCGGCCCCGACCAGGCCGACCCGGATCGGCCGGCCGCGGGCACGACGCTCCTCGATGGCCCGCAGCAGGACGCTCATCACGCCGGAATCCCTTCGAGCAGCGGCCACGCGGAATCTTTGGCGGACACGATCACGCCCTCATTGATGGGCCATGCGATTTCGAGCGCCGGGTCGTCCCAGCGGAGTCCCCGCTCAGAACCCGGAACGTGGACGTGCGAGACCTGGTAGCTGACCTCCGCGTCATCCTCGAGCGCCTGGTAGCCGTGCGCGCAGCCGGCGGGCACCAGGACCTGGTTGCGCTCGTCGGCGCTGAGGGTCACGCCCTGCCATCGGCCAAGGGTAGGCGAACCGGGGCGAAGATCGACGGCAACATCGAAGACGGCGCCCCGGGTGCACCGCACGAGCTTGGCTTCGCAGTATGGCTCCACCTGCCAGTGGAGGCCCCGGATCGTCCCCCTGTGACGGTTGTGGGACACGTTCGTCTGGACGTTCCGGATAGCGGCGCCCACGGCGGCGAACTGTTCCTCATCCCAGATCCGGGCGAAGAACCCCCGATCGTCCCCGATCGGTTCGATATCCGCGTACCAGGACCCGTCGAGCAGCGCAGGTCGGAGTCTCATCGTTCCACCCTCTCCCTGGATTCCCGGGCGGCGGACAACCTGAATCGCCGCGGTGGCTCGCGCAAGAAAGCAGCCGCGACGTACGCGTCGAAGCGTGAACGACTGGCCGTGGTCCGTTCCCCGGGGCCGGGCGATACCGCCCTTGAATGCATGCCGGTGCCCGAATGAGCGCACCCGGCGAATGAAGCGTGGCCGACCCGATGCGGGCCGGACCCGAATCCTTGTCGCCCGGCCCCCGGGTGTCAATGCGATTGGTGACGCGACGCACCGGCGATCGGGCCGACCGCGATGCCATCGGAGACGCGGTCAGGCAGGCACGGGGATATCGGGCGCCAGCAATCCCAGGGACTTGAGTTCTGACCACAGGTCCGGCGGATCGGCGACCGCAGGAGGTCGATGCTCTCGTCGAGCTCCTCGCCATCATTTTCGTGAAGGTTCCGATCGCTCGACGGCCGTGATCTCGGAACGTCGCGCCGGCACCGAGGAAATGCCTCGTCGTAGAGGCGCCGGTGCCCAACGCCTGCCGGCTCGACGAGATGGTGCCCTACGGAGCGATCGCCTCCGCCAGCGCCTCGAGCCACGCGTCAAGCGACGCGGCGAACGCGGGCCCGACGACCGACGTGTCCGGCCTCGGCAGGCCGCTCGCCCTCATGGCGGCCCGCAACTCGTCGGTCGAGGCGCGGCCCTCCACGGCTCGGACGGAGTCCGGGGCGCCTTCGGTCCGCTCGGCCAGGTCGAGCGCGGCCAGCACGCACCGCCACCGTGAGGCCTCGTCGCGGGCCGCTGTGGCCATGGCCGGAAGCCAGGACTGGAGTGGGGCTCCATCCGCGAGCCGGACGCGGTCCGCGTTCCCGGTGCGCTCCACCTCGGCGAGCCCCGCGAGGGCCATGTCGGCGACGGCGCCCGCAACGGTGCGCTTGCCGAAGCGCGTCCACGTGGCGATGTCGGCGACCGAGAGCGGTGCTCGCGCGACGAGGAGCGCGGCGAGCGCCACTCTCCCGGCCACACATCCCGAAATGCGTCACGGCAACGCCGGGTGGCGCACCAAATGACAAGTGCGCTTGACATGGCCGGTGTCTCGTGTCATCGTTCCCAGTGTCAAAGACACTTGACTTAATGACAAGAGGAGTTTACTGATGGATCGGAAGACGCGTTTGCTCGTGGGTTGGGTAGTCACCGTGGTGGCCGCACTGGGGATGGTCTTGGGGACGGTCCCCATGGAGGTCGGCCTGGTGGCGGGGACGGCTGGGTTCTTGATGCTGGGGACGGCGTCCAGCGCCGGCCGGGCCGGCCGGGAAGAGAATTCGTGAACGAGCGCGACCAGAAGAGCTCCTGGTCGTCGACCGACCTCGACCGGCGAAATCGCCGGTCGATCGTCATCTGGTCACTTCTGTGGGTCGGGGCCTTCCTTGTCGCCGACGCTGCCATCGATCGTGGATGGATCGAGGGTGACGCGGGAGTCGTTGTGGCGTCGATCGGCACGGCGCTTGTCGGTCTGGCCTGGATCGTGTCGTACATGCGCTTCCTGCGACACGCCGACGAGTTGATGCGCAAGATCCAACTCGACGCCATGGCCCTGGCACTTGGCGGGTGTTTCGTCGCCGGGTTCACGCTCATACTTCTGGGCGGTGCCGGACTGGTCCAGGCAGGGATTGTCTGGGTCCTGGTCGTGACTTCGGCCATCTATATGCTGTCGGTGCTCATCGGGATCCGACGGTTTGGGGGATGAAGAACCGGATTCTGTGTGCTCCGGGCCGAACGGGATTGGACCCAGGCACAACTGGCAGATGCCGCGCAAGTCTCGAGGCAGACCATCAATGCGATCGAGACGGGCCGGTTCGACCCGAGCCTCCCCCTGGCCTTCGTCATTGCTCGAATCTTCGGCCTGACCATCGAACTGGTATTCGACCCGGATCCGTGATTCGCCACGGCTGAACGTCGAGAGCCACCTGCCCACGAGCATCGCAAATCTCGCGCATCGGACGCTGCTCCTTGGGGCAGGTCCGCGAGTCGCATGCGCTCGTCCTCGGACAGGTAGCGCGGTGAGTAGCGCTTCCGGATGGCCGGGGCGGTGGCGCTGGTGGCGACGCTCGTGGTCATCTCGGCACCCGGGCCAACGCGGGCGCACACGGGCGGACCTGGACGGGGTCGCGGGGCGGGATGTCGGCGCGCACCCGCCTCGGGTGCGCTGCGACGGGCACTATTTCCATGAGCTGATGAAGATCTACGACACCGAGACCGTCGATTTCGGCCTTCGGTTTCAGCTTCGCCGGCTTTGGCCTGCCACACCGAGACGAGCCGGTACTGGATCTCGACATGGCGTCGTATGGCGTCGTCGCGTCGTGGAGGCATCCGCGCATCGGACCAGCATCACCTGGGTACCCAAGGAGGTCGTCCATGCCATCTCGGCAGACTTCGAGCGCCGTCACAGGCAAGGAGCGCAATAAGCCAAGGCGCCTCGCGCAAGGATCCGAGCTTGGCCTGTGGACCCGTCATGACCCCGCTCGCCTACCCCTGCTGACGATCACGGCGATCGTCATCACCGCGATCGGAGCGATCGCCCAGCTGCTCGATCCAGACGTGCTTGCGGCGCTCCGTCGCGATCCTGCCGCACTGGCAGCGGGCGAGTGGTGGCGCGTCGCGTCACCCCTACTCGTACTCGACGGCAACCCCTGGATCCACTTCGCCACGGACGCCGTCGGGTTGCTGCTCGTTGGGAGCGTCGTCGAGCTGCGCCTCGGCCGCGTTCGCTGGTTCGCGCTCTTCATGGCCGGGGCCCTCGCAGGAGAGATCGCGGGGTACGCCTGGGATCCGACTGGCGCCGGTGCATCGATCGCCCTCATGGGGCTGGTCGGCGGTCTCATCGTCGCGCAAACCCTGGATCGCCACGTCCGATTGGCCGCCTCGATCTTCACGATCGGCATGGCCGGGATCCTGGGGACGGTGGCCGCCCTGGCGAGGCTCGACGCGAGCGATACGGCCGGCATTGTGGTCGGCGTCATCGTCGTCTCCGTGTTGATCAATGTGCTGCTCGTCTCGCGACGTCGTTCCCACGACCCGCGATTCGCGCCGTACTTCGTGGCTGCCGTCGTCGTGGTCGCGGTACTGGTCCTGCTCGCCGGCGCCGACATCCACGGCGCGGCGCTTCTGGCGGGCCTGGCCGCAGCGATCGGGCTGACCTACCCGTGGTCGCGCCCGACGGCCACGACCAGCGGGCGGCTATCCCAATAGCCCCACGACCTCGTCGAGCAGGCCCCCTACACGTCCGCTCGGGCCATGCCCTCGGGCTCGGACAGACGCGGTGCGAGGATCCACACGAGCGGCGCCGTGGTCGTCGTCGCTCCTAGGCGAACTTCCGCCGGTAGGCGCGCATGGCAAACGCGTACGCGACGACGACGAGCCCAACACACCAGGCGAGGGCGATCCAGATATCGGAGCCGACCGGCTGCTGGGTGAACATGGCGCGGATCGCGTTGACGATCGACGTCACCGGCTGGTTCTCGGCGAAGGCGCGCACCGGGCCGGGCATGGTGGCCGTAGGCACGAATGCCGAGCTGACGAACGGCAGGAAGATGAGCGGATAGGAGAACGCACTGGCGCCATCCGCAGACTTCGCGGTCAGCCCCGGGATGACAGCCATCCACGTCAACGCCAGCGTGAACAGGATCAGGATGCCGGCGACCGCGAGCCATGCCACCACCCCCGCCGGTGAGCGGAAGCCCATGAGCAGCGCGACGAGCACGACGACGATGAGCGAGACGAGGTTGGCGACCAGCGAGGTCAGCACGTGCGCCCAAAGCACAGACGACCGCGCGATCGGCATGGACTGGAACCGCTCGAAGATGCCGCTCTTCATGTCCAGGAATAGCCGGAATGCGGTGTAGGAGACGCCCGACGCGATCGTGATCAGCATGATGCCGGGCAGCAGGTAGGTGACATACGAATCCGAGCCGGAGTTGATCGCTCCGCCGAACACGTAGACGAACAGCAGCAGGAAGGCGATCGGCATGATCGTGGTCGTGATGATCGTGTCCAGGCTTCGCGTGATGTGGCGCAGGGATCGTCCCGTCAGGACCGAGGTGTCGCCGAAGAAGTTCGTGGTCATCGTGCTTCCCTACCTGCTCTCGCTGACATGGCTGTCCAGGCCGGCGCCGCAGCGCTGGCCGCCGCTGCCGCCGACGAGTGCGAGGAAGATGTCCTCGAGCGTCGGCTGCTTCTCGACGTACTCGACCTTGGTGGGCGGGAGCAGCCGCTTGAGCTCGGCGAGGGTGCCGTTTACGAGGATCCGACCCTCGTGCAGGATCGCGATCCGGTCGGCGAGCTGCTCGGCCTCTTCGAGATACTGCGTCGTGAGCAGCACCGTCGTGCCCTGCTCGGCGAGCTCCTTGACGGCCTGCCACACGTCCATGCGCCCCTGGGGGTCGAGCCCGGCTGTCGGCTCGTCGAGGAAGATGACCGGCGGATTCCCGATGAGGCTCATCGCGATGTCCAGGCGGCGGCGCATGCCACCCGAGTACGTCGAGACCCTCCGCCCACCCGCGTCGGTCAGCGCGAAGCGCTCGAGCAGTCCATCCGCGATCGAGCCCGGATCCTTGAGGTGCCGCAGGCGGGCGACCAGCGCGAGGTTCTCCCGCCCGGTGAGGATCTCGTCGACAGCCGCGAACTGTCCAGTGAGGCTGAAGGACTCCCGCACGTTGGCAGCCTGCGTGGCGACATCGAAGCCGTTGACGCTGGCGAACCCCGCGTCGGCCTTGAGCAGCGTGCACAGGATCCTCACGACCGTGGTCTTGCCGGCCCCGTTCGAACCGAGCAGAGCGAAGATGCTGCCCCGCGCGACGTCGAAGTCGACGCCGCGCAATACGTGAAGCTCCTTGTACGACTTCTCCAGGCCCTGCGCATGGACCGCAGGCCCTTGGTCCTGGGTTGCCGTCATTGGTTCTCCCTTCTCGCGTGAACCTGGCTTTGATCCAGCGTGTTACCGCCATATGCATACGGCGTATACTTGCGGTCCGCACTCTACGTATGCGGCGTATACTTGTCAAGCGATGCGGCAAACCCCGACAGAACACGTGCAGGCGCCTGGGCGCCTCGCCCTCACGCGCGAGGCCGTCGTAGCTCGTGCGCTTGAGATAGGCACCGCCGAAGGCCTCGAAGCCGTCAGCCTGCGACGGCTCGCGCAGGAACTCGGCGTCACGCCGATGGCCCTCTACCGCCACGTCCGCGACAAGCAGGACCTCATCAACGCCATGACGGAAGTCGTCCTCGAGGAAATCGACCCTACCGTCGGGATCGGACCCGATCTGCCCTGGACCGAGGGCCTGCGCCTCGTGATCGACAAGTACAAGGAGCAGCTCGACGCCCGTCCGCTCGCCCTTCCCCTCAGCATTGCGTACTCGGGCGATGGGCCCCCGTCCTTCTGGAGGGTGCTCGAGCAGCTCTTGGCCATCCTGCTCGATGCGGGCTTTGCGCGGCGCGAGGCGATCGTCCTGATCCGCATGGTCTCCAACCTCCTCGCCGGTTACCTGCTGCTCCTCCAGCAGGGCACTCCCTCGGACGCCATCCTGCTCGACGCCCACCAGATGGACCTGCTGCGACGGCGTTTCGTGCTCAACCAACTGAGCCTGCCTCGCGACGAGTTCCCGAACCTGGTCGAGAGCGCGGACGACACGGCGGAGGTGTGGCTGACTGACCCGAACCACTGGTGGCGGAACACGGTGGACCTGATCACGTTCGGCTTGGAGCGAATGCTCGAGCGCAGCCTCGAAGGTTCGCGGCCGTAGGACAGCGGCTCGTAGGGCTGCTCATGGTCCTCGTCTCGCCGCAGGTTGTGGAGCCAATACCGGCGAGGGCAGTATTCCGCTGTGCGCACAATCGTCTTGGTTGAAGGGGTGACCGACGAGCTCGCCCTGACGCTGGCCGCCCGGCGGTCGGGACGCGATCTCGAGGCCGAAGGCGTGTCCGTCGTTCCGATCAATGGCGCCCACGCCATGAGCCGGTTCCTGCAGCGGCTGGCTGCCGAGGAACCGCGAGCGAACCTCGCCGGTCTCTATGACGAGGGCGAAGAGCGAGTCATCCGAGCGGCGCTGGAGCGCGCGGGATACAGTCCAGGTCTTGATCGCAGCGGGTTGGAAGGGGCTGGCTTCTTCGCCTGCAGCGTTGACCTGGAGGACGAGCTGGTTCGGGCCGCCGGCGCGACCGTTTTCTCGAGGCTCATCGAGCTCGAGGGCGACGCGCAGCCATGGCGCACGTTCCGCAAGCAGCACGCGTGGCGTGGTCGCCCCGTGGATCATCAATTTCGCCGCTTCATCCGGAGCGTGTCGGGCCGCAACAGCCGATACATCCGAGCGATCGTCGACACGATCGATCCATCAAGGCTGCCTCGGCCTCTCCGGCTGCTGCTCGACTACATTGAGCCCGCGCGAGTTCGGCGCGAGTAGCCAGCCTGCTGCTCAGCACGAAAGCCACTCAAGGCACGTTGGCACCCGCAGCAGCTTCGACGGTCGTGCCGCGGATCGACGCACAGGAACCAGAAACCAGCACAGGGAGGAATTGCATATGACGAGCGCACCGATCATCCTCGTCCCCGGGTTCTGGCTCGGCGCCTGGGCGTGGGACGAGGTCGCCGCCCTGCTCCGCGCCGGCGGCCACGACGTCACGGCGCTGACGTTGCCCGGGCTCGAATTGGCCGACGCCGACCGGTCCAAGGTCACGCTCCAGGACCATGTCGACGCCATCGTCGACGCCGTCGAGGCGGCCGGCGCGCCGGTCGTGCTCGCCCTGCACAGCGCCACCGGCTTCTCCGGCTACGCCGCGAGCGACGTCATTCCGGACCGGATCGCCGCCGTGGTCTACGTCGACACGGCCCCGGGAGTTGGGGCGCTGGACCCCGAGTTCGCGGGCGTTGAGAAGCCCTTCGATTGGGAGGAGATCAAGGCGGGGGAGAACCTCGACGGGCTGAGTGAGCCGCAGCTCGCGACCTTCCGCGAGCGGGCGGTCCCGGAGCCGGCCGGACTCCTGCGCGACGGCCACGCGTTCACGAACGACGCCCGCCGGGACATCCCCTCGACGATCATCGCGACCGGCTACACCTCCGAGGACTACCAGACGTACGCGAGGGAGCACCCCGACTGGGCGTTCCTCGCCGGCATCCCGGAGCTGCGCAACGTGACCTGGATCGACCTGCCGACGAGCCACTGGCCGATGTGGTCGCGCCCGGCGGAGACCGCGGCGATCATCGGCGACATCGCGATGAAGGCCGGAGGTGCCCGATGACCGCCTCGTTGCTCGACGACGTATTCGCCCATCACGTCTGGGCGACCGAGCGACTGATCGACGCGTGTGCAGCGCTCACGCCCGAGCAGCTGGCAGCCCCGGCGCCGGGCACCTACGGCTCGATCAGCGACACGTTCCGGCACCTCGTCAGCAGCGACGGCTGGTACCTGTCGTTCCTCCGCGACCAGCCCGCGCCGATCGACGAGGAGGCCGACGTGACCCTTGCCGAGCTGCGGTCGGCGATCAGCCAGAACGGCGCGGCGTGGAAGGAGCTGCTCGCGGCGGCACCCGACGGCGAGGCCGACATCGTCGAGCACGGCGACGGCTGGGACTTCCACTCGCCGCTCGGCTTCCGACTCGCGCAGGTCGTCCACCACGGCACCGATCACCGAAGCCAGATCTGCACGGCCTTGACGAGCCTCGGCCTGACCCCGCCCGAGATCGACCTCTGGGCCTTCGGCGACGCGACCGGCCGCACGCGGGTCGAGCGGCTGTGACGAGCCGCACGATGCCGGTGGACATCCCGGGCTGGTATGGCGTCGATGTCGCCGCCACGTATGGCGACGACACGGCGGGGATGTCCACGCCGTGGGTGAAGGGCGACATCCGGTAGGCGGCATCCTGCGTGAGGAGTTCCTACTGGCAAGGCGCTGGCGGCCCTGTTGGCCTCGCTCGTCGTCGCCTACACGGTCTTCGCCCTCTTCCTCGCCTGCATCGGACTCCTCGCGCAACCGGCAATCGCCTCGGCCTTGATCCAGGTGCCGGACCTGCTCGCCCAGGTGCTGTTCACCCCGCTCCTGGCGGTGTGGTCGATCTGGGTCGGCATCGCGATCTCCGCCCGGTCGAGCGACATCCAGCGACGCGGCGATGTCTTGCCCGGCATTGATGCCGATCGTGCCGGACGCGTCCTGTTCGATGCGTACCTCGGTGTGCTCTACCGGTGGGTGGGCCGCGATCAGACGCAGGCAGGCATCGAGGAAGACTTACTTGCGGTGCTCGACGTTCTCCTGAACGGCGTCATCGGAGCCGCACATCTGGGAACAAGATGATCATTTCATGGGCGCCCAGGGCTCCCAGACGCCCGACGGGACTGGCTGTGACCGTTGACCGGCCTCGGCCTCGTCGCCGCCGGCTCAGGAATGCTCCGCTATCCGGCGCCCTACCCACGGTGACGTAGCGTCGCGCCGCAGCTGCTTCTTCAATCCCATTGTCGGCCCGCACCGGCCAACGGCCGTCGTTGCAGGCTACGGGCGACTCGTGGAGCCGGTCGAGCCCGAAGGAGCGAGTCGAGGGGTCGGTGCGGCGAGCGACCCAGTCGGCTGCGAAGAGGCCGCGCCGAGGGGCACCTCGATCACCGCCGAACCGACAATCTCTCCATCGACGGAGGCGACGAGCCGCCAGCAGCCCGCGGACGGTATGCGCTGCTCGAACAGATACCAGCCACCCGGGAGGCTGGGCGCGGGCGACGAGAACCGGTAGATGTTCGTCGGGTCCATTCGCGAGTTGAACGCGGCATCGACGCGCTGGCCGGAAGGCACTGCCTCGGCCCACATCGAGATGTCCTGGCCAGCTGCGGCATCGGGGTCGAAGCGGGCGATGATCAGCCAAGCGTTGTTGGTCGCGTAGATGGTGCCGGGCTCGACATTGAAGTAGGCATGCGGACCACCGATTTCGACCCACCAGGTCCCCTGGGTGGTCGGGGACGAGACGGCGCACGCTGCTGATGCCGCCGGACCGACCGACGGACGGGTGACCGCCGACGACCAGACCGCGGTTGCGACGACAGCCGCGATTGCCAGACCGGCGAAAGACACCCACCTCCGCCGAAGCAGGTCATGCCGGCGGCGCTCATCGACCTCGAGCCGCGAGCGAAGCACATCTCCATCGATCCGCACCTCGGACCGGTAGGCCTCTCGGCGGAGAGCCGAGCGAAGTGCGTCATCGAATTCCTCATTCATGGCTCGTCTCAGTTCCAGGACTTCCGCTAGACGAGGAGGGGGCGCCAAGCGCTACCCGCAGGCGAGCCCGCGCAACGCGGAGCTGCGACTTCACCGTGTTCTCGCTTGTACCGAGGACACGCGCGACCTCCGCGACCGGAAGGTCGGCAACGACATTGAGCGCCACCACGGCCCGCATCCGCGGCGGCAAGCGGTTGATGGCATCACGAAGCTCGAGCTCGTCGAGCGCGGCGGGAGTGGTGCTTGGCAAGTTTGCGCTCGGATCCAGGCTCACGATCCGTGGTTGCAGCTTTCGGCGGCGTCGCAGGGCGAGGCGCGTGGCGATCGTGAGTAGCCACGGGCGAAGCCGGTCTGGATCGCGCAGTGTGCGGATCTTCCGCCACGCCGTCAGGAGGGTGTCCGCGAGAACCTCCTCGGCGTCATGCTCATTCCGGAGAGTCAGGTACGCCACAGCCTGAATCTCACCTCCATACTCGCGCAGCAGGGTTCCAAGGGCATCCACATGGCCCTGGCGAAGCTCGGCCACGAGCAACCGCTCGTTCAGGTGTAGCCCTCCCTCAAGACGCTGCGTCTACTACCTGGGAGGCCAATCGGTCCGGTGAAAGGGTGAGTGCCGCCGATGCTCCCTCGGCGTCCGACTGCGTCGGCCGGATCGCACCGAACGTGCCGCGCCCGATAGAGACGCAGTTATTCGCCAGCCACCATGAGTTCCATCAGCCCGGGGACATGAAGCGGCAACGCACGCAATCGTTCGGACGGAGCGTACCAGCGCCCTCGCGTCGCGCCACGCGGCTCGAGCCACCCAGCCCTCGTCAGGCGGCCGAGTTCAGCCCGAGCGGCTGGCATCGAGCGGCCGGTGAGGTCGGCGAGTGCCGCAGTGCGTAGCCGACCGATCCGGGCGGCGAGAAGGGTCGGGGCCCACTCGAGTGGCTCGCCGGCGTCGGCAAGCGCGGAAACCAGCACCCCGATGTCGGTCGGGAGCGAATCGAGGAGCCGGTTGCGAGCCTCGAGTCGATCCAGCGCGATCCGCGTGTAGTAATCGAGCCAATCTGTGACCGGGTGTTGATCTGGATCGTAGGTCGGCCCGAGCGTTGTGCGCAGGGCGTCGATGTACTCGTCCCGGTTTCGACGCAGGTACGCCTCGACGCTGATCAGCTCGGGCGATCGAATGCCGTCTCGAACGAGCTCCATCGCGGCGAGGATCCGGGCCGTCCGGCCGTTGCCGTCATTGAACGGATGGATGGCGATGATGTTGAGATGAAGCAACGCAGAGCGAACAAGCGGCGGCGTTCGGTCCGCGAGCCTGAGCCAGGCAATCAGCTCGTCCATCAGCCCCTGAACGAGGAGCGGGCTTGGTCCTGTGAAGATCCCAACGAATACGTCTTCGCCGGGGCCCCGGTAATTGCCGTGGGTGTCTCGCGGGAGCCCTTCCATGACGGTCGCATTGATGAGGTGGACCACCTCGTGCGACCAGCCGAACCCCGGCCGCGCTGCGGCGTCGCGAGCAAGGTTGAGCGCGCGATTGTAGTTCTCGACCTCCCGGATGTGATAGGAGTCGGCATCGACAGCTGCGCCGGCCAGGATCTCTTCAACCTGATTCGGCGAAAGGGGGTTGCCCTCGATTCCTGTGCTGCCTGAGATCGCAGCATCTCGGGCAGTTGGCCAGACGGCGAGCATTCGCCAATTTCCGGGGCCGAGTTCGGCATCGCGGCGGGCAGCGTTCTCCCACTGGTCGAGCCGTTCTCGAACGGTCATGTTGGGCAGGTAGGTCAAGTGGAGGGTCATTCGCTTGGCACACGAGCGGTTTCTATCACGAGGATGATAGAAGTAATTCGCTCGTTACGCAAGCGGTTTCTTGGCGCGCCCGACAGGCGTTGGGCGCGCGTTAGCAACCTACGAGATCCCGATCGAGGGCGCGACGAGTGGCTGGCCGCGGCGAGGCGGCTGGCCGCCGAACCCGGCCTGCGGAGCGGCCAGCGCCGAATCCGCCAGACCGATCCGGTTGAAGTCCGCGATGAGCTCGGCCGGCACCCCGAGGACTGCCTCTGCGATGAGCAGGTAGTCCGCCAGCTCGAGGTAGGCGGTCACCGAGCGAGGCGTTCGAGGATCTCGCCGTTGCGCTCGATGCTGGCCTGCAGGCGCCGTCGGAAGTCGGGGTCGGAACGACGAGCCTCGATGTGGGCAGCGATCGCCCGCTGGATCTCCTCGTTGACCGACACGTCGTCGACGCCGGCGATCGCCTCCAGGGCTTCAGCCTGATCAGCTGGTAGTCGTAGGGTGCGGGACTTGATCGTCATGGCGGCCTCCATTGGAGCGGTGCCCCACGATACCACGGTATCTCGGTGCACCTGTCGCCGCAATGCGCCGTGCTCAGCGTGCCGCGCTCGATCTCGCCGGAGCGGGCCGTGGCGTGGCTGCGGGAGTTGTCTCCGTCAGGCTCACTCCGTCGGCCTACGCCCACGGATTCGCGCTCGCGCTACCCCAAAAGGTTGCAGTGGCGCGCCCGACAGGTGTCGGGCGCGCGTTAGCAACCTACGTCATCCCGATCGAGGGGCGCGATGCGTGGCTCGCCGCGGCGAGGCGGCTGGCGTGAGGGAACGAGCTCGGGCTCGTCGAGGGTTCGGCGGTACCGCCACGGACCGCGAGATCGCGGTGGTCGCCGCCGTCATCGCGGCTGGCTCGGAGAAGGCGGCCGCCCACCGCCTCGGCCTCTCGCACTCGACCGTGAAGCACCATCTGGCGAATGCCCGGGGCAAGGTGGGGGCGGTGACGACGGCGCAGCTCGTGTGGATCCTGGCGGAGCGGCTGCCTGAGCCTGAGGATGGGGCGCAGCCGAACGCGTGGTGGACGCTCGCGAGGATCAGAACTAGCCAGTCCAGCGCCGCGACCGCGCCGACGGCGGCGATCGCGAAGGCTCTCAGGCGCATAGACTGACGTTACGCCGTGCGAACGGGCCGTCGACAGTGGGGGAGCTCGAATGACACCCGCGACCGTTGACCGAAGGTGGCTTTCGGTCGGCGTGTCCCTCGGGGTCCTGCTGGTCGCCTTGTTCGTGGTCATGCGGGCGGGCGAGCACCAATCCTTCGGGCCGCTTGATCTCGACACGGCGGACCGCCTCGCCATGGGCCTCTGGGTTGCGGCGCCGATCGCGGGTGGGCTCGCTGCCCGCGGCTCCGCGAATCGCCAGTTGCTCCGCGCGGCGCTTGGCCTCGGCCTGGTGGTCGGTCTCGTCGTGGCGCTGTTCCCTGCGGGTGGCACCGGGCAGTACACCTGCTGGCTCAACCTGCCGGTCGTGCCGATGGGCTACCTCCTTGGTCGCCTGGTCGTCGGGGGTCTCGCGGGGGTCGGCATGGCTACCGGGCTTCTCGTGACGGGCGTCTCATCCCGAAGCGCGCCCACGGCCCTGCCCGGCATCGTCCTCGCAGCTGCCATCAGCCTCGGCGCCTCCGTGGCCGCCTACGAGCTGTTCTATGGCGGCGTGCGGTGTCTGTAACGGAGCGACACGACCGGGTCCGAGAAGGCCGCAGCCCACCGACTCGGCCTCTCTCACTCGACCGTGAAGCACCACCTGGCGAACGCGCGGTCCAAGGTCGGGGCGACGACGACCGCGCAGCTCGTGTGGATCCTGGCGCCTCGGCTGCGGGAAGCGGAAACGCCACTCCAGACGGAGGATGCCGCGCTGTGACGCCTACCCTGGCGCCTGCCGCCCCGTCAACGTGTGCCAGTCGGCCCCTTGCGCGGCCCGGATCAAGACGCGGCGCCTGCTCTCGCGAGCGGGAGCACCGCGTCGGTCGCCGGTTCGACCGCCCGGGGATCGAAGCCCCGGACAAGCAGCCAGCCCGCCAGGACCATCTCCTGAACGGCGATCGGCAGCATGACGATCGCGTACGACGTGATCGCATTGTGGCTGAACAGGGCGGCCACGCAGGCGGACAGCACAAGGACCTCGGCGGCGATGCCCCAGCCCGACAGCCACCGCGGAACCAGCTGCGACCGGAAGAAGATCGCGTAGTACGCGAGGGCACCGACGGCAAAGCCGAACACGCCGGCCAGCACCGCTCCCTCCCGGAGCGCGAGGAACGCGTCACCGATGGCCGGCAGGAGGGCTCGGTCAGGGGTCGCAGCCAAAGCGTACTGCTGGCCGACACCTAGGATGGCGATGAGGCCGATCGCGCCGACTCCGTACATGACCCCCTCGATGGCCCGGAAGACGACCGACGCGACGGCGAGGCCTGGCCCCCATCTCCGCAGGACTGGGAAAAGCGATACGGCGATCCCGGCGCTCGCGCCAGCGGCGATCAGCTCGAGAAGTACGCCGGCGGACACCCGGTCGGCGTTCGCCGCGCCCCGCGCCAGATAGCCGGCTGCGGTGCCGACCGGCGCTTCGAGCGCCGATCCCATCAGGCTGGCAGCAGTCGCGAGGACGAACAGCGCCCCGGCAACAAGAGCGGTCCTTCGATTCGAATCCATCTCGCTCGGCTCCTTTGCCTCGACATGCGATCCCGGTTCTGGGTCGCTCGGGTGTACGGCGTACACCATGCGCAAAGACTAGGTGTATGTCGTACACTTGTCAAGATGAACTCAGATGCCGTGAACCCAGATGCGGCCCGCCCCGTGGCGGCGCTCGTCGCGCCACCGGAGGGGATGCCGGTGTCGAGCCGCGCCCGGCTCAATCGGCAGCGCGTCCTCCGGGCGGCGGTCGCCCTCGCCGACGAGGTCGGCATCGACGCCCTCAGCATGCGCAGGCTCTCCGACGAGCTCGGCGTCGTCCCGATGGCGCTGTACAAGCACGTCGCCAACAAGGAGGAGCTCCTCGACGGGATGGTCGACGTGGTCATCGGCGAGATCGATCCGTCCACGGTAGGCGACGATTGGAAGACCGCAGTCCGCCAGCGAATCCTGTCGGCGCGTCGGGTGCTCCGCCGCCACCCTTGGGCGCCCGCGGTGATCGAGTCGCGGACGAGCCTGACCCCGGCGGCGATCGCCTATGTCGACTCCCTGATCGGGATGTTCCTCGCTGGTGGCTTCTCCCCCGACCTCACCCACCACGCCCTCCACGCCATCGGAAGCCGCATCTACGGGTTCACCCAGGAGGTCCTGAACGACGCGCAGAACCCGGGCCCAGGCCCAGAGTCGGCGGCCGTGCGCGCCCTGGCGGCAACGTTCCCGAACATCGCCGTGATGATGGCCGCGGTGTTCCATGAGCAGCCGTCCTTCGTGGGTCGCGGCTGCGACGACCAGTACGAGTTCGAGTTCGCGCTGGACCTGCTCCTGAGCGGCCTCGAGCGGCTGCGGGCGCCGGCGGAGTAGCCGGCGAAGTTCCCTCGCGGGAACGGCCACTCGTCGACAGATCCCGACGACATGGCCCAAACGGCCAAGTAGTCATCCGCCCGCCGCGGCCCGACGCTACTGGCCATGACGGCGCGCTGGTCCGATCCACACCGACTCCCGGATCCCCCCACCGGGTACGTCCGCGCCGTCAACCCCGCGGCGGCTGCCCAGTGAGCGGGATCGAGCTCGTGGCAGCGTTCCTTGCCGGTGTCGGGATGGGCATCGCCCTCGACCGCTGGCTGCTCCCGTCACTCGTCGATGCGTGGATCGATCGACTCCGCCGGCATGGGCGATGAGCATCGCGACGACGCTGCACCGGAGCGCGTCCGGGCCGACGCGTACAGCTCGGCCCGGATCGGCGCCGCGGCCGCTTTCACGCTCGTCCTGGTCGTGCTCCTCGTCCTCGACGTCGTCGTCCCCGGCTACGACGTCTCGCCGGGAACCCTCCTGCCCCTCCTGGGCGCGATCCTCGCGCTCCTCGGGCTCGAGGCCTCGGCCTTCTGGAAGGGCATGAGATGACGACGGTGACGGCACTCCTCACGAACAAGGCGTACGGCTTCCCGACGCGCGGCGCCCAGCGTCGGGTGAAGGCGCCGATCCTCGCCTGCATCCACATCACCGGCAACCGCCGGACCGCCGCGAACCCCGACCGGCACGAGGCAGCACGTGACGAGCGGAACTACGCGAACCGCGCCGGCTCGAATGGTCCGTCCGCTCACTACTACGTCGCCCGCGACGGCTGGGCGATCGAGGCGATCGACCCGGCGAAGTACGCCGCCTGGTCGAACGGTGACGTCGCGAGCCCGAACACCGCCAACGCCGGCGTCGCGAAGGTGCTCGCCCTGCGCGCGAAGGGCTACAACGCGAACGAGGCGTACTGGCTCGAGTTCGAGTGCGTCGGCTACGGCTCGACGTACCCGATCACCGTGGCCCAGAAGCAGTTCTGCGCCACCCGGATCGCCGCGATGGCCAAGGCGACGGGGCTGCCGGTCAACCGCACGACCGTCCATGGCCACAGCGACCTCAACAGCGTCAACCGGGCGTCCTGCCCCTGTTCCAAGGCGAGCCGCGAGGCGTTCCTCGGCGATGTCATCGCCAAGGCGAACGCGATCCCGCGGCCGCCGATCACCACAGTCACGGTGAAGGCCGGCGACACGCTGGGCGGGATCGCCCCCGCGCACGGGCTCACCCTCAAGGCGTTGCTCGCCTTCCCGGAGAACGCCAAGTACCGGGCCAAGCCCGGACTCATCCACCCGGGCGACATCGTGCGCGTGAAGTGAGCGGAGGAGTCATGGACACCGAGCCCGGCACGATCTGGGGCCGGGAACCCGCGATGCTGCTCGCGCTCGTCCAGGCGGTGATCGCCCTGGTCGTGGCGTTCGGCCTCAGCCTGGCACCCGACCAGATCGGCGCGATCCTCGCCGTCACGGCGGTGATCCTGGGGCTCATCACGCGCAGCCGGGTCAGCCCGGCGTCATGAGAGACGGGTACATGCGCGGCGTGCTCCCGCGGACGCCGACCGCACGCCAGGTCGACGTTCTCGCCGCCTTCGTGGCGGCCGGCGGCTCGGTGGCGGAGGCCGCGGCGCGAGTGGGCGTCCGGCCGAGTACCGCGAAGCGCCACCTCGCGGACCTGCGGGCGCGGTCGGGCCTGACGACCGAGCAGCTGATCTATCGGGGACGGGCGGAGGGATGGCTGATTGTGCCCGGCCTGGAGCTGGGCTAGACGGACCTTGCTGCTTGCTCAGGTTTCCGGCGAGCCGGTCTTCTGACCATCGACCCCGGGCCCACGAACGCCCTGGCCTCGTCGAGGAGATCTGCCCAGATTGCCTCGTCCGGGCGTGGGATGGCCGCCCATTCACGGAATGGGCGGTTGCTCGGCGCGAACACGAGTCCTGTGCCCGAGGCGATGAGCTCGGCGACGCGGGCCGCCGGCAGCTTGACGATGAGGTGGTGCGAGCCCCGATCGAGCGAGGCGAAGAACGCCCCGTCCATACGCATGCACGGGAGCCCCATCATCGTCCCGCGGCTCACGCTGGGATCGGCGAGCAGGCTTTCGGTCAGCCGCCAGTACAGCTGACTGCCGTCGTCCTCATGCTGCAGGTTCACGGTCCCCTCTCGGCGATCGGTCGATGAAGCGCGGACGGAATGCTGCTCCGTTGTCCGGGGCACGGGGCCCAGGCGGAGAAGTCTAGGACTCGCGGGCAACGAACAGGGCGACGAGAGCCCCACCCGGACCGGCCCCGTGCCGGCCCTGATCCGGGTATCGCGGCTGCATCAGTACGATGCAGCCTATTGGCGTGTGACTATGTCGAAATAGCGGTCACTCGTTCGACAAGTGCATGGGAAGAGGTCGCGCCGCGCAGAGGGCTCGACCCGCCCGGGAACGACGGGAGTCTCGCAGAGGGGCCCCGGAAAGGGAGAGACCGTGAAGAAGTTCCTGATGCTCCACTACGGCTACGAGGAGCCGACCCCGGAGATCATGGCCGCCTGGGAGGGCTGGTTCGCCAAGGTCGGCGACCACTTCGCCGACATGGGCAGCCCGCTGGGCAATGGCCTTGAGGTCACGAAGACCGCCAAGCGCGACCTGTCGCCGGACGCCGGGGCCCCGACGGGCTACTCGATCATCTCGGTCGAGAGCCGGGAAGACGCCGAGCGCCTGCTCGAGGGCTGCCCGATCATCTCTAGCGTCCAGCTCTACGAGGCGATGCAGATGTAGTGAGACGATCACGTTGAGGGCGCGCAGACGCCGGCTTGCTCGTCGCTCGTTCGACTCGTCCATGGGAGGGCTCGCACCCGCGCTGGCACGACCCGTCCCGAGACCGAAAGGAGTCAGCCAATGCGCGTCATGATCTTCGCCAAGTCTCAGCCCGGAGCCGAGAACCCGCCGAACCCCACCCCAGAGGCCATGCAGGCGTTCTGGAAGTTCAACGAGGAGCTGGTCGGGGCCGGGATCCTGCTCGCCGGTGACCGTCTCCACCCGAGCTCGGAGGGTGCGAGGGTCCGTTTCGAGGGGACATCCCGGACCGTGACCGACGGCCCGTTCACCGAGGCAAAGGAGCTCGTCGCGGGCTTCTGGATCTGGCAGGTCCGGTCGATGGACGAAGCCATCGAATGGCTCAAGCGGGCCCCCTACGACGGTGGGGAGTTCGAAGTCCGGCAGATCTTCGATCAGCCGACGGCTGGTTGACCGACTCCTCGAACCAGGCCGCCCCGGGGCGGGGCGACGACGTCCATCGCGTCCTGGACGCGGTGTGGCGGATGGAGTCACCCCGGCTGATCGCCGCGTTGACCCGGATCGTCCGGGACGTCGGCCTCGCCGAGGACCTCGCGCAGGACGCCCTCGAAGCGGCGATCCGCCAATGGCCAGAGGCAGGGATCCCGGATCGTCCCGCCGCGTGGCTGATGGCAACGGCCAAGCATCGGGCGATCGACGCCCTGCGCCGGCGAACCACCCTCCAGCGCAAGGCGGACGAGCTGGGCCGCGACCTGGAGCTGGAGCAGGGGGTCACCCCGGATCTCGACACCGCGATCGACGACGCCACGATCGGCGACGACCTGCTCCGGCTCGTCTTCATCTGCTGCCACCCCGTGCTCTCGGTGGATGCGCGGGTCGCCCTGACGCTGCGTCTGCTCGGCGGTCTGCGCACGGACGAGATCGCCCGGGCCTTCCTCGTCTCGGAACCCACCATCGGCCAGCGGGTCGTTCGCGCGAAGCGGACGCTCTCGGAGGCCCACGTCCCGTTCGAAGTCCCGCAAGGCGCCGACTTCGACGCCCGGCTCGCGTCCGTCCTCCAGGTGATCTACCTCGTGTTCAACGAGGGCTACTCGGCGACGTCCGGCGACGACTGGGTCCGGCCCGCCCTGTGCGAGGACGCCCTGCGCCTCGGCCGGGTGCTGGCCGGGCTGGTGCCCGATGAACCCGAAGTCCACGGCCTCGTGGCCCTGATGGAGATCCAGGGGTCGCGGATGCGGGCGCGCACGGATCCCACCGGCCGGCCGATCCCGCTCCTCGAACAGCACCGCGCTCGATGGGACCGGCTGCTCATCGATCGCGGCCTCGACGCCCTGGCGCGGGCCGAGTCATTCGAGGGACCGCATGGCCCGTATGTCCTCCAGGCGGCCATCGCCGCCTGTCATGCCCGCGCTCGCACCGCAGACGAGACCGACTGGCCCGGGATCGTCGCCCTGTACGACGCGCTCGCCCAGCGGGCCCCGTCGCCGATCGTGGAGCTCAACCGAGCCGTGGCGGTCTCGATGGCGTTTGGCCCGGTAGCCGGCCTCGAGCTCGTTGACGCGCTCGCCACCGAGCCCTCTCTCCAGGCGTACCACCTGCTGCCCGCCGTCCGCGGCGACTTGCTGATGAAGGTCGGTCGGTTCGATGATGCCGCTCTGGAACTGGCAAGGGCCGCCTCCATGACGCGCAACGTTCCTGAACGGAACCTGCTACTGGAGAGGGCGCGGACCGCCGGTGAGGCCGCGCTGGACGCGAGGAGGTAGGCAAGCCTGTCCCGACGGACGCGCCCCACCCCGGAC
>CAVYXU010000002.1:0-14143 GCA_963772565.1 uncultured Chloroflexia bacterium | reverse complement strand
GGCGGGGCTCTAGGTGGCTGGTGTGAAACGCACGTTCTGACCGGCTGACGGGCGGGCACGGGCGCAGCTACAATTCTTCCGGCAGGAGCTGCCCGAGCTGATCGCCAGGAGCACACCCGATGTCGCAGGGATCCGCACCCCGCCAGGCCGACCTCTTCCGCGACACGAGCTCGTTCGTCGAGCCACTGGTCCGATCGGACTCGATCCATGCGCTGCTCGCCCGCGAGTGCCACGCGCTGTTCCCCGACGACCTGTTCAGCGACCTGTTCGCGACGGGGGTGGGCCGCCGCTCGGTGCCGCCCCTGGTCGTCGCGGTCGTGATGGTCCTCCAGCGCCTGGAGGGCCTGTCCGACCGCGAGGCGGTCGAGCGGTTCACGTTCGACGCCCGCTGGAAGTACGCCTGTGGCGGGCTGCCGTTCGATGCGCCGGGCTTCGCCCACACCGTGCTCGTCGACATGCGGGCACGCTTGGCCCGCTCGGAGCGTCCCAACCGGATCTTCGAGCGGACGCTCGAGGTCGCGAAGGGGGCCGGGCTGGTGGGGGTCCGACGGGTGCTCGACTCGACCCCGCTGTACGACGCGGTCGCGACCATGGACACCGTCACCCTGGTTCGGAGCGCGATCCGCGGGGTGCTCGCCGCCTCGGGGGAGCGGGAGCCGACGCTCCGCTCCCGGCTCCGCCGCGACGACGACTACCGCACCGGCGGCAAGCCCGCCGCCGACTGGGACGACGCCGAGGCCCGGGCGGCCCTCGTCGACGCGCTCGCCCGCGACGGCCAGGAGTTGCTCGAGGCCCTCGAAGGTGCCCCGCTCCCGGGACCGCTCGCCGAGGCTGCCACCCTCCTCGCGACGGTCCTCGGCCAGGACCTCGAGGACGGACCGGACGGCCGGATCCGGATCGCGCGCAGGGTTGCCCCGGACCGCGTGATCAGCACGGTCGATCCCGACACCCGCCACGGCCACAAGACCGAGGCCCGCGGCTTCGACGGGTACAAGGGCCGCGTCGCGCTCGACCCCGACGCCGAGCTCGTCACCGCCACGGCCGTCACGCCGGGCAACGCGGGCGACGCGTCGGTCGTGCAAGCACTGCTCGCCGACGAGCTGGCGGCGACCGCACCGGCCGCTCCGCCGATCGTGTACGGCGACGCGGCGTACGGGACGGGCCCGACCCTCGAGGCGCTCGACGAGGCTGGTGCCGTCAGCCGCCTCAAGGTCCAGCCCGCGACCGGTGTGCCCGGCCACTTCACCAAGGACGACTTCGCCATCGACCTCGCCGCGGGTACGGTCACCTGCCCGGCGGGACGGACGGTCCCGATCCGCGGCCGTGGCGAGTCGTATGCCGAGTTCGGTCGGGCGTGCCGCACGTGTGCCCTCGCCGAGCGCTGCACGACCGCCCCGCGCGGCCGGACGATCCAGATCAACCCGCACGAGGCGCATCTCGCTGCGGGCCGTTTCGCCAGTCGCGATCCCGCCTGGCTGGCCGACTACCGGGCCACCCGACCGAAGGTCGAGCGCAAGCTCGCCCATCTCATGCGCCGCCGACACGGCGGACGACGGGCGAGGGTCCGGGGCCGGCTCAAGGTGGGCGCCGACTTCTCGCTCCTGGCCGCTGCCGTCAACCTGGCGCGGCTCGCCAGGCTCGGGGTCAGTCGATCCGGCGGGACCTGGGCGGTGCGGCCAGGCTGAGCGGGCGTCCAGCGGTCCCAGGCGCACCCAGGCGAGAGGGCGATCGGCACCCGGAACAGGCGCCGATGCATGCGCCCCGTGATTGTCGGCCAGTTCGCGCCCGCGCCTGCCCGTCAGCCCCTCAGAACGCGCGTTTCACACCAGCCACCTAGAAGGCCCTAGCTGCGGACCAAAGGGCGTATGGCGGACCCATGTAGGACCTCCGGGCCGTTGCCCCAGGCTGGGTTCGGACGCAGCATGGGAGCATGAGCCAAGGGGTCCGGTGCCCGAAGCACCCGGACAGTCCGAAGATCGTGAAAGCCGGCCGCCGAGCCGGTGGTCGTCGGCAGCGGTATCGCTGCTACCCGACATTCGAGCACTTCCACGACTTCCTCGAGCCGGTGGTCATCGATCTCGTGGGTTCTTGCACGACCTGCCAACGCGATTGGGCGGGCGGGTTTGCAGCCGCACGTCGATCGCGCTTCGTCGTTCCCGTGATCGCTGACTTCCTGCGAAACATGGGTCGCGGGGACAGCCTGCGTCTCGCGGCTGAGCGAACCCGGACCGACGCGGCCGCACTCACCAGCGAGCGGGCCAAGAAGACGGGCCACGGCGCGCCGCCTCACCGAGGCCTCAGCGAAGACGGCCGATCGTCCGTGGACCGGCTGGATCGCTACGGCTACCTCGTCACGCGCGACCTGATGGCGCAGCAGTGGCCGAGCGCGACGATCGTCGTCGATTCGCAGCCGTTCCGGGCCAAGTCCTACTACCCGAAGAAGCACCCGCTTGCCGGGCGTCCCAAGCCGAACGGCGTCCCGGCCTTCGCGGTCCTTGCCGCTGGCATCCGCCTTCCGAGTGGATCCAAGCGCCGGCGGCACGACCTGAAGATCCTCCACGTCCGCGCGTTCCCGGCCGACGACAAGCCGCAGTGGGTGGCGTTCTTCCGCAGTCTCCCAGGCACGCCGGCGACGATCATCTCCGACCCGGATCCGCAGATCGCCTACGCGATCCGGGAGGCATGGCCGCCAGGATCGCGACCGCGCCATGTCCTCTCGACCTGGCACTACCGAAACAAGGTCCAGGAGAAGTTCGTCGCGTCCGGCTGGTATCCGACCACCCATCCGCTCGCGGCCGACGCTCTCGACTCCTTCGCCGACCCGCACAAGTTCGCCGTCTTCCGCGTCCGGGCGATGCTCTGGGGACCGCCGAAGGTCAAAACGTGGCTCAGGATCAAGGGCGACGAGGTTCAGGCGCGGCTGGAAACCGCGGCGGCGACCAGCACGAGCGATGTCGATGCGTTCCTCAAGGGTCGAGTGTGGCGCGCCCTCAACATCGGCCGTGGCCGGATCAGCAACCTTTCCCGCTTGGACGTTCGCCTTGCCCTGCTCGCGCTCAACTGGAATCGACAGGACCGCAAGGACCGCTACGAGGAGATCCTCGTCGAGCATCTATCGACCGAGGTCCGCACGCCCCGGTCCAAGCGTCGGCAACTCGATGGCGAGTTCTACGACGAGGCCTGGCTCCTCGCCGGCTGACTTACGACGGCGTCGCGCTCCCACATGGTGCATTGAGGGGAGATGGGGCCGGCCCGTACGACATCGGCCATGGGCCAGTCAGGACCGATCGCCCTCGTACCAACATCCCCTGCGGGAGCGGGCCGGTGATCGACACTGATCGCAGAGATTTGCCATCCGCCGAACGAACGGACAACTCCCAAGGAAGCCCTGGGATCGATCCGCCGGGTTTGAGCGTCGCACTCCCGCCGCACTGGACGGTGGCGACAGTCTCGCCGCCGAGTATGACGACTACATCTGGGCCATCAACGTTCACGATGTGAAGGCTGGCCGACTCCCCGGCTGACGAGGGTTGTAAGCCGGATCCGCACCCGATGAGAAGCATCATGGTCGCCAAGATAGGCACTGCGCGAGCCAACCCTCCGCGGTTCGACATCAAGAACACCTCCGCGCCCGAGACGCTCAAGTCATCGTCGTCGTTCCGAAGCCGTGAGGCAAGTGGCCGCACCGACAGGGGCCGCCTCTACGCCCTTTGGTCCGCAGCTAGAAGGCCCTAGGTCTCCCAGCCTTCGGCCAGCGCGGCCAGGCGATCCCGCCACGCCGGGCCGGCGACCCCAGCGACCAGGATCGCTCCTTCCCGGATGCCCGCCTCGGAGACGCGCAGGCGGTCGATGCCGTAGCGATCGAGGATCGCGTCCACGATCACCGCTCCGGCGGGCAGGATCCGGGCCCGCGTGTGACGGAGCCCGTGTCGCGCCGCCATATCGGCACTGGACTCGACGGTCAGCATTGCCAGCGCGATCGTGACCCGGCGGCTGGTGAGGATGCCATCGGACACGGTTCCCGGAAGGATCCGCAGGAGGTTGGAGGCCGTGCCGCCGACCGCGATCATCTCCTCGGGGCTGGCGTCCGGTGCTTCCGCGATGACGCGTCGCGCCTCGACGACCATGGCGTCGATCTCATCCATCGTGGCCGGATCCGAGCGAACGTGATCCTGCGTCATCCGGGCGGAGCCGAGCAGCAGCCCGATGGTCCGAGCGGGGGTGCCCGGCGCAGCAACCACGATCTCCGAGCTGCCGCCGCCGATGTCGACGACCATGATCTCGCGGCCGGCGGTCCGTCCCATCGTGACGCCGGCGAGCGTGAGGATGCCCTCCTCGTGATGGTCCAGGACATGCAGCGGCAGGCCGGTCCGCGCCTCCACATCGCGCACCAGGATCGCGGCGTCGGCGGCGCGTCGGATGGGTTCGGTGCCCATCAGCACGATCTCGCGAGCGCCGAGGTTCCGGGCAGCCTCCGCGTAGCTCGCGAGGGCTGCGATGAGGTCCTCGCGCGCGGCGGAACCGAGGTAGCCGTCCGTCGCCACCCGGTCACCGAGCCCGAGGAACACGGACTCGTCGAGCAGCGGGTCAAGCTGATGGCCCCCGCACGCGGCCACCAGGAGATGGACGCTGTTGGCGCCGATGTCGATGGACGCCCCGACGACGAGCTCGGCACCGGTTGTCAGCAGCGGGCGCGGAATCTCCGTCACGCTCACCGGCGGTTGCGGTTCGGGTTCGGCCGTGGGTTCGGCGGCGGGCGCATCAGCGGCATCGGGTGCGTCGAGGTCGGCATCGGGCACGTATGCCGGGGCGATACCGGCGTCGAACGCGAACCCGGTTCGATCGGCGGACGCCGCGAACGGCGCCTCGACCGGCCACGGATCCGGATGCGTCCAGACCGGCCGCTCCGGTTCCGGTTCGGGCTCGGGCGGCAGCTCCGGTTCCTGTTCGGGCTCAGGCGGCAGCTCCGGTTCCTGTTCGGGCAGCGGTCCGGGTCGTGGTTCCGGTTCCTGTTCGGGCTCCGGTTCCTGTTCGGACAGCGGTCCGGGTCGTGGCTCCGGCTCGGGTTCGGGCAGCGGTTCGGGTCGTGGTTCCGGTTCCTGTTCGGGCTCCGGTTCCTGTTCGGGCTCCGGTTCCTGTTCGGGCTCCGGTTCCTGTTCGGGCAGCCACTCGGGCGCCGGCTCGGGCTCAGGCAGCGGTTCGGGTCGTGGCTCCGGTTCCGGCTCCGGTTCCGGTTCCGGCTCGGGCTCAGGCGGCGGCTTCGGTTCCTGTTCTGGCTCCGGTTCCTGTTCGGCTTCGGGTTCGGGTTCGGGCTCCGGTTTGGGCAACGGCGCAGGTTCGGGTTCCCGGCGCCCTACACGGTCGACGATCCGCGACGCGGCGGGTTCCGCGGTCTGGCGCACGAGGTCGGCGACCTCCTGGAGCACCGCCTCGGCAGCAGCGGTCATCTCGCCCACGTGCTCAATCGGCTCCGGCGCCGGCCCTGGCGGCAACTCCGGCGCCCGCTCGACGGTAGCAACGCGCGCCGCACGGACCTTCCTGACGCGCTTGGCGTCCGCATGCACGTCGACTGCCGTCGCGGCAACGTCGGCTGCGGTGCGCTCGATTCGGCGCGCAGCCTTCGCTGCTCGCTTGGCCGCCTTGGCCGCTCGCTTGGCCGCCTTGGTCGCCGCCGCCGCTTCCCGCCGTGCGGCCTTGGCGCGCCGCTTCGATTCCTTCCTTGCGGCCTTGCGCTCGGCTTTGCGCGCCGCCTTCCGGGCGGCCTTCGCCTTCTTCGCGTTGCGCCTGGCAGCCTTCGCCTCCCGCTTTGACGCCGGCGGGTCGGCGGGTTCCTCAACCGGGGCCTCGCACCCGGCATCGGCAGGCTCGACCGGGAGGACACCCGGGGGGACATCGAGTGCTCGTGGGGTACGGGCAAACGGGTCCTCGGAAGCGCCCGTCCCACCGCTCATGTGCCAGTCGCTGCCGTCTCGATCACCCACACGACAAGTCTGCTCCACTCGCGCCGTGGCCGCGAGTCTTTGCCACGAGGTCCGCCACGCATGGCCGCCGGACTCGACCGTGATCGCCCTCTGGATCCACGCCGCTGCGCGAGCTCGTGAATTAACGCCGCCTTAACACCACACACATCAGCCGTTGACGGCCACGCTCGAACGTGAGGACCGCAACAAGGAGAAGCAAGGATCCACGGCGTGCTTCGCCGACCATCTCATGGAGGAGTCCTCAGTGACGTTCACCCCATCGAGGCGCCTGGGCGCCGTCGCACTCGCCGCGACCATCCTCGTCGCCGCATGCGGCGGATCCGGTGCCACAACCGCGCCCACGGACCAGGGCGCCGCGAGCACGCCCGCGGGGTCCGGCGACGCGATGACCGCACCCGAGCC
This sequence comes from uncultured Chloroflexia bacterium, assembly GCA_963772565.1. Lineage (GTDB taxonomy): Bacteria > Chloroflexota > Limnocylindria > Limnocylindrales > CSP1-4 > CAIXZV01. The sequence continues at coordinate 7,760 of CAVYXU010000002.1, read as the reverse complement.
GGGCTCGGCGAACCTCGTGCTGCAGGGTGCCGGCGCCACCTTCCCGGCCCCGCTCTACCAGGTCTGGTTCGAGAAGTACACCGAAAAGCACGGCAACATCCAGTTCGACTACCAGGCCATCGGCTCCGGCGGCGGCATCAAGGCCATCACCGAGCAGACCGTCGACTTCGGTGCCTCCGACGCGGCGATGAAGGACAGCGAGATCGCAGCCCTCCCGGCCGGCGTCACGCTGCTCCACGTCCCCACGGCACTGGGCGCCGTGGTGGTGATCTACAACGTCCCCGGCGTGACGGATCTGAGCCTCGACGCCGACGCGATTGCCGGGATCTTCCTGGGCACGATCACGAACTGGAACGACCCGAAGATCGCGGCGCTCAATGCCGGTGTCACGCTCCCCGACCTCGCGATCACGGTGGTCCATCGCAGCGACGGCTCGGGCACGACCAATGCGTTCACGACCTACCTGGACACGGTGAGCCCCGACTGGCACGCCGGACCCGGTGCGGGCAAGGAGGTTGACTGGCCGGTCGGCATCGGCGCCCCGGGCAACGACGGCGTTGCCGGCGGTGTCAAGCAGACGGACGGCACGGTCGGCTACGTCGAGCTCAACTACGCCGCGCAGGCCGGTCTGACATCGGCCAAGATCAAGAACGCCGACGGCCAGTTCGTCGCCGGATCAACCGCAGGCGTCACCGCAGCCGCCGAAGCCGCCGCTGCGGACTTCCCGGCAGACTTCCGCCAGGCCCCGATCATCAACGGTGCGGGCGCCTCGACCTACCCCATCGCGTCGTACACCTACCTGCTGATCCCGGTCGACTGGACGGACGCGGCCAAGGCGCAGGCGCTGGTCGCCTTCACCTACTGGGCGCTGACCGACGGCCAGGCCGACGAGGACGCGCTCGGCTACGCACCGCTGCCCGCGCCGATCCAGCAGAAGTCGCTCGACGAGCTCCACAAGGTCATGGCCAACGGGTCCGCCGTCTGGCCCTGAGCCCAGCCGCCGCAGCCCCCTCCTCCGCCGACCGGTCCCGCATCTCGGAGCGGGACCGGTCGGTCGTCCTGTCGCCCTGTGCCGGGACCACTACTGTTAACCACGTGACCCGCCCCCCCGCCTCGAGGATCACTGCATGACAACGCTCTCCGACCCCGGACGGCGACTTGCCTCCGGCTCGGGCAAGGTCGCCGACCGCCTGTTCCGCGGCGGATCCGGCTTCGCAGCGTATGCGGTCATCGGGATCCTCATCCTGCTGGCGGCGATGCTGACCTTCAGCAGCACCCAGGCGTTCAGTCACTTCGGGATCGTCGACTTCATCACCGGCACCACCTGGGATCCGGTCAACAGCATCTACGGCGCGCTGCCCTACATCGTCGGCACCCTGCTGTCGGCGGCGATCGCCTTGGTCATCGCCACGCCGATCGCGCTGCTCACGGCGATCTACCTCGCGGAGCTCGCGCCCCGGCGGGTGGCGATCCCGTTGACGTTCCTGGTCGAGCTGATCGCCGCCGTCCCGTCCGTGGTTATCGGCCTGTGGGGCGTGTTCGTGCTGACGCCCTTCCTCAAGGTCACGGTCGAGTCGTTCTTCGTGAGCACGCTGGGCGGCTCGATCAGCATCTTCGAGGGCCCGCCGCTCGGGATCGGGCTGTTCGCCGCAGGCGTGATCCTCGCGATCATGATCCTGCCCACCATCGTGTCCGTCTCCCGCGAGGTCATCACGTCGGTGCCGATGGCCCAGCGCGAGGCGATGTTCGCCCTCGGCGCCACGCGCTGGGAGGTGGTCACCAAGGCCGTCCTGCCGGCCGCCCGGTCGGGAATCGCGGGCGCGGTCATCCTGGGACTGGGCCGGGCGCTGGGCGAGACGATGGCCGTGACGATGGTCATCGGCAACGCGCAGGACATCCCGACGTCGCTGTTCGACCAGTCGCAGACGATCGCGTCCAAGATCGCGACGACCTTCAACGAGGCGTCGGTCGGGCTCCAGACATCGAGCCTCATCGCGCTCGGCCTGATCCTCCTGGTGCTGACGATCGGGCTCAACATCGTGGCCCGGCTGCTGGTCTGGCGAGTTGCCGGCGCGGTCGGTACGGACTGATGCCGTGACCTCAGCTTCGCCCGCCATCCCCGTCCGGAGCGTGCTCATCCGGTCGGCATCGGACCGGCGCCGCAGCCTGGTCGATCGCGTGTTCCGGTCGCTGAGCATGGTCGCAGCGATCGGCGGCATCGTGCCCCTCCTGTTCATCGTCGCGTTCGTCACGATCAACGGGATCGGGGCGCTCAATCTCGATCTCCTGACCAAGGCGCCACGGGCACTGGGCGTGGGCGGGGGTGCGCTTGCCGCGATCCTCGGTTCGCTCCAGCTGGTCGGGCTGGCCACCCTGCTGGCGGTCCCGTTCGGGATCCTCGCCGGCGTCTACGTCAACGAGTTCAGCGACCGGCGGTCTGCTCGCGTGATCCGGTTTGCGGCCGACGTCCTGGTCGGGGTTCCGTCGATCCTGGTCGGGATCTTCGTGTTCACGTTCCTGGTGCTGCCGTTCAAGCAGTTCAATGCGTTCGCGGGCGCCGTCGCTCTGGCCGTGATCATGATCCCCGTGATCATGCGCACCACAGAGGAGATCCTCAAGATCGTCCCGGGCACCCTGCGGGAGGCCTCGCTGTCGCTGGGCATCCCCGTGTGGCGAACCGTGCTCTCGGTCGTCATTCCCACGGGCCTGTCCGGGATCCTGACCGGCCTGATGCTGGCCATCGCGCGCGCGATGGGCGAGACTGCTCCCCTGCTGTTCACGGCGCTCGGCAGTCGCCTGGTGAACGTCGGCGACTTCGGCCGCCCGATGGACGCCCTGCCGATCTTCATCTATGTCAACGCCCGGCAACCATACGAGGCCCTCAACCAGCAGGCCTGGGGTGCGGCATTCCTGTTGCTGGCATTCGTCCTCGTGATCAACGTCCTGGTGCGCTTCCGCACCTGGGGCCAGCGGGCCGGTTGAGGGAGCCATGACCGTGAACCTGACGACACCCCCGAACCTCGAGCCCGCGACCGACCCCGGGCCCCCGCCCGAGGGGCCGACCGTCCGGCGCTCGGTGCCGCCCGAGGCGAGGGCGGCGGAAGCCACCGAGGCGACGAGCGGCCGGATCGAGATCCGGGACCTGTCGGCGTACTACGGGACGTTTCGGGCCGTGCGCGAGGTCTCGATGACCATCCGGCCCCACGCGGTCACCGCGATCATCGGGCCTTCTGGCTGCGGCAAGAGCACGTTCCTCCGCAGCCTCAACCGGATGCACGAGCTGATCCCCGGCGCCCACATCGAGGGTCAGCTGCTGCTCGACGACATCGACCTGTACGCGGCAGACGTGGACCCGGTCCAGCTCCGGCGAGTCATCGGGATGGTGTTCCAGCGTCCTAACCCGTTCCCAACGATGTCGATCTACGACAACGTGGTGGCGGGGCTGCGGCTCACCGGGCGTCATCCGCGGTCATTTCTCGACGAGACGGTGGAGCGCTGCCTCCGGTCCGCTGCGCTGTGGGACGACGTCAAGGACAAGCTCAAGCAGCCCGGGACGTCGTTGTCCGGCGGTCAGCAGCAGCGGCTGTGCATCGCGCGCGCCCTCGCGGTGGACCCCGCCGTCCTGCTCATGGACGAGCCGGCGTCGGCGCTGGACCCGGTCGCAACCCTGCGGATCGAGGAGCTGATGCACGAGCTGCGGGCCAACTACACGATCGTGATCGTGACCCACAACATGCAGCAGGCCGCCCGGGTGAGCGACCAGACGGCGTTCTTCAACATGGGCGACGATAGGGCGGGCTACCTGGTGGAGATGGCGGACACGACCACGATCTTCACCAACCCGGCGGACCAGCTGACCGAGGACTACGTCTCCGGCCGCTTCGGCTGAGACGGGAGGCGACGATGACCGAGAACGACACGCCGATCGGGGCTCGCCTCGAGGCCGAGGTCGCCGCCCTGGCCGAGGCGGCCCGCGACGCGACCCTCCCCCTGCCGGCCGAACCGCGGCACCCGATACGATCGACCTACGATCGCGAGATCGGCGAGGTCAAGGACAACGTCCTGCGCATGGGCTCGCTGGTCGAATCACAGATCCGGGCGGCGATCGCCGCACTCATCGCGCACGACGCGGATGCGGCGCTGCAGGTGATCATCGATGACCGGCAGATCAACGAGGTGCAGCGCAAGGCGACCGCGATGATCGCCGCGGTGATCGCCACCCAGAACCCGGTCGCGCGCGACCTGCGCTACCTGCTCACCCTGGACCATGTCTCGTACGAGCTGGAGCGGATGGGCGATCACGCCGGGTCGGTCGCCAAGCAAGCGCGCAAGCTGGCGCCGCATGCCCCGATGGGGAACTTCGTGGATCTTCCGACACTCGGCGAGCGGGTCGCCGAGCTCGTCCACGGGATCATCCGCGCGCTGGTCGACATCGATGAGACCCGGGCACGCGAGGTCGCGAAGCTGGACGACGAGGTCGACAATCTGTACCACGGGATCTTCGACCGGGTGCTCGTCCTGATGCGCGACGACCCCGCGAACGTGGATCCGGGCACCCGGATCCTGTTCGCGTCGCATTACCTCGAACGCATCGGCGACCGCGTCACCAACATCGCCGAGGACATCGTGTTCCTGGCCTCCGGCGAGGTCGAGGACCTCAACCCGTGACCGCCACCCGTCGCGGCACGTGGGCTCCACGATCGGCTGCATGCCGTGCACGCCGGGTCCACCCGGCCGAGCCGGCGTGACGGCACTGTTCCTGCTCCGCCACGCGCACGCGGGCAACCCGCTGCGCTGGGAGGGCGACGACGCCGAGCGCCCCCTCTCGGACAAGGGCCGCGGCCAGGCGGAGCGACTGGGCCGGCTGCTCGCCGCCATCGATGAGGCGCCTGACCTGTTCATCACCTCGCCCAAGGTCCGCGCCGACGAGACGGCGCGGATCGTCGCGGCCGCCGTCCGGGTGCCGGTCGTTGTCGATGACCGGCTGACCGGCCCGCTCGATGCATCGATGCTCGAGGACATCCTGCTCGCAGCTGGTCCGGCAGCACGCCCATGCCTGGTGGGCCACGACCCGGACTTCTCGGATCTGCTGGGCGAGCTGCTGGGTCTGCCCGGCCTGCCGATGCGCAAGGGCGCGCTTGCGCGAGTCGACGTGTCCGGGCGCGTCCCGGCGGCGGGTCGGGGGATCCTGCGCTACCTCCTGCCCCCGGAGCTGCTGCCCGCCGGGTAGGCCGCGGCGGACACGACGTGGTGCGGCGTCAGCCTCAGCCGCGCATCCAGCGCCAGCGCATCACCTGGGTCAGCGGTGACCCGGGGCGCGCGACCTCCGGGTCCGAGTTCAGGGCATCCGGCGGCCCGCTCTGCGGCTCTACACAGATCGCGTGCTCGGGCTCCGAGTACACGACCCACCATGTGCAGCTGGAGGTGAGCTCGAGCCGCAGCCGGTCGGGCCAGACGAGGACCGGGTCGCGGGACATCCCCGTGAATGCATCGTCCCAGGGGCCGCTTGACGGAGGCACGCGCCGGCCGCTGGGCATCCCCTCCGCGTCGCGGACCAGCATCTCGCCGGCGACGAAGTCGAGCGTGACGGGATCGTCGCCCGGCTCGAGGATGCGCCGGAACCAGGGATGCCAGCCCATCGAGACCGGCATCGGCTCCTCGGCCTCGATCGTCATCCCCACCTCGAGCCCGCCCTCGTCCAGCGCGAATCGCTGGGTCACCGTGCCCCGGAACGGCCAGCGTTCGTCGAGATCGATCGCGATGGTCGTGGCGTCCACGACGCGCCACGGCCGGTCGTACACGACGCCATGGATGGCGTGGGGCGGCGCGCCCAGCGGCAGCTGGTGCTCGAGACCCGCGAAGCTGAACCGGCCGTACCGGATCCGACCCGCCCATGGGGCCATCGGATAGGCGCCCCATCGTATCGGGCCGGCCTCGCGGTCCGTCACCAGCAGCTCCCGACCGGCGACGATCACGGAGCCGAGCCGGCCGCCCTCGTGCGGCCGCACGACGAGACGGGCATCGCCCGCCTCAAGGACCAGCGCGTCCCCTCCGCGGCCATCAGCGAACGGGCGGGCTCCGCTGCTCGTCATCGTGTGCTCCGGTCGAGGCGGCTAGCCGGCGAGCTGATCTGCGGTGTAGTACCCGCTGTCGACCAGCACCTGCCGGGCGTTGTCGCTGGTCACGCCGACCACGTCGACCAGGAACGAGGGCACGATCTTGACGCCGTTCTGCCAGGTCGTCGTGTCGTTCACGTCGACCGTCTTGCCCTGGACCAGCTGGTCGACCATCGCTGCGGTCTGTGTCGCCAGGAGGCGCCCGTCCTCGAACACGGTCGAGGTCTGCTCGCCGGCGAGCATGGACTTCACCGACACGAGCTCCGCGTCCCGCCCGGTGACGATGGGGGCCGGCTGGTCGGCGGTGTAGTAGCCGGCCTGCTTGAGCGATGCGATGATCCCGCGGCTGATGCCATCGGACGGTGCCAGGACCGCGTCAAGCCGCTTGTCGGCATAGTGGGTGGCGAGGATGCTGCCGAGTCGGGCGCCGGCCGCGGTGCCGTCCCAGCCGAGCGTGCCGACCTGCGCCGGGAAGTCCACCTCACCGGACTGGACGATGAGCTTGCCGCGGTCGATGAACGGCTGGAGGATCGACATCGCGCCGTCGAACTGGAGCGCGGCCGTGTCGTCGCCCGGCGAGCCGGCGAACAGCTCGATGTTGAACGGGCCTGCGGCATTCCTGAGGTCGAGGGCGTCGACGATCGACCTGGCCTGGAGCACGCCGGCCTTGAAATCGTCAAAGGTCGTGAAGTAGTCCACGTTGGGCGAGTCCCGGATCTGGCGGGCGTAGGCGAGAACCCTGATGCCGGCGTCCGAGGCCTTCTGCAGGGCGTCGGTCAGCGTGCCGCCGTCGACGGGCGCGATCACGAGGACCTTGGCGCCCTCGGCGATCATGCGCTCGACCTGGGCGACCTGGGTCGCTTCGTCGTCGCCCGCGAACTGCAGGTCGGTGGCGTACCCGAGCGCCGACAGCGCGTTCACGAGGTTGTCGCCATCCGCTGTCCAGCGCGGGGACGAGGTGGCCGGCAGCGCGATCCCGACAGTGCCGCCGGTCGCGGGCGTCGCTGATCCGGCCGTTGCCGGGGACCCTGCCGGAGACGGGGTCGGGGTCGCCGTGCTGTCGCCACATGCAGCGACGACGAGCATGGCGCCGGCAAGCAGAGCGGCGCCGAGAGGTCCGTTCATCCGGTTCAAGCGCGTGTCACCACCAGCTGGCTTCCATTGTGATTCCCGTTGCCGTTCACGGTACCCGATCATTCCCGGGGAGCCGGCAAGCTTCGATCCCTTCGGCGCCACGGCCATCGCCCCTCATCCGAGCGCCTCGCCCTCCACGCACGCGGCCGCCACGCCGAGCGCGGCCATTTCTTCGAACGTCGCACGACTGCGCACGGTCCAGGCGGCAGCTCCAGCCCGGCCGCGCTGAGTCGCGGCCGCGACGCGGGTGTGATCGCGCCCCAGCGAACGGAGATCACCCGGCAGCCGAGGCCGGCCGCCCGGGCGATGGTCGCCGGCTCCAGGTCGTCGGCGTTGAGCCAGCGGGTCCATCCCGGCAGGTGCGTCGCCATCGCGGCCAGCGTCGCGTCCTCGAACGACGAGATCACAGCCCGGTCGGGTCGCTCGCCGCGGGCCTCGCGAAGGACCGTCGCGGTCGCCGCTCCGTGGCCCGTCCCCTTGAGCTCGACGTCGAGGAAGACCGGGGATGAG
>CAVYXU010000001.1:0-7838 GCA_963772565.1 uncultured Chloroflexia bacterium | reverse complement strand
GCGTCCGATCATGGCCGCCCGTCCCGGCGATCCCGCCCGAGCTCGCGGGCAACCGCGCCCAGGGCCCGATGGATCAGCACCCGGACGGCGCCCTCCGAACGGTCCAGAACGGCCGCGATCTCGGCGGTGCTCATCTCGTCGACGAACCGCAGCAGGAGCGCGCGCCGCCGATCCTCGGGCAGCCGGCGAAGGGCCCGCAGCGCCTCGGATGCCTCGTCCCGCGTCGTCGCCTGGTCCTCGAGATCCAGCCCATCCGCGATCGCAAGCCCGGCGCCCAGCGCCACGTCCAGCGAGGCCTCCGGCCGCCGCCGCCGGCTGCGCCGCTCGTTTGCGATCACGTTGCGAGCGATCCGGAACAGCCACACGCGGAACGTCGACGCCTCCGGGCCATCGGAGGCCGCTGCCTGCTCGCGGAACCTGGGCAGCGCGGCAAGCGCGCGCAGGAACGTCCGCTCGGTCGCGTCCTCGGCGGCGTGATGATCGGCGAGCTCGTAGAGCGCGTAGGCGTACACCTGGGCCACATACTTCCGGTACAGGGGGTCGAACCGGGCCGGATCGCGTCTGGCTGCCTCGACGAGGGCCCGGTCGCGATCAAGCGCAACGACGCCCCCGCGCGTCGCCTGCTCTCGCCTACCAAACACCGCACGGGCCATGGTGTTACACCACGTCCCGGGCGAGGCGGACGCGGACAACCTCTCCGGCGTGGACCAGCCACGGGGTGCTGGACGCGGCCTGGTGCCGGACGACGAGCGCGCCCGTGGTTGCATCGACCCCGACGGCCGCCAGCGGCTCGTCCGCGTATCGCTCGTATCCCTCGAGCACCACGAGCCGGTCCGTCGTCGCCTGGCGCTGTGTCCAGGTCGCGATGTCGAAGTAGCCCGCGCGCAGGGCCTCGATCCGGCCCTCGAGCCGCTCGACGAATCCGGCGAGGAGCGAGTCCCGGTCGATCGGACGCCCGCCCGACGCCGCGGCCAGGCTGGTCATCGTCGGGGCGAGGTCGTCCGGAAAGTCGGCCTCGTCCCAGCCGGCGTTGATCCCGATCCCGACGACGACGCGCGCGTCCGGCGTGCCCAGCCCCTCGCTCTCGCCCAGCACGCCCGCCAGCTTGCGCAGCTCGAGCGGCCCGCCCAGCCGCGCCGCGGCATCGGCCGCGTCGACCGCGCCGACGAGGAGCGCGTGGGGCCCGCGTAGCTCGATCACCAGGTCGTTGGGCCACTTGAGCCGGATCGAGCCGACGGGCAGGCCGGCGGCATCCTCGGCCGCGTCGCACATCGCCAGCGCGACGGTCGCCGCCAGGCGCCAGGCCCGGTCGGGGGGCAGCCAGTCCGGACGGAACCCGATCGAGGCGAGGAGCGCCGCACCGGCCGGCGCCTGCCATACCCGGTCGTGGCGACCGCGTCCCGCCGTCTGCTCGTCTGCCGTGGCCATGCAGATCTCGGGAGTCCCGGACGACAGCCAGCCGCGCACGATGTCGTTGGTGGAGCCGACGCGTGCGAAGCGCTCGACGCGGCTAAGGAAGGCCGTGGCGGGACGGGCGTCGGTCACGCTGGCGTCAGCCGGCGACCGCGCCGGCCGCCTCGATGGTCTCGGGCTGCTGGAGCTCGAACGCCGCGTGCAGGGCGCGGACCGCATCCTCGATGCGGTCCTCGGCGATGATCGTCGTGATCCGGATCTCGGACGTGGAGATCATCTCGATGTTGATGCCGGCATCGGCCAGCGTGCCGAACATCCGGGCCGCGTAGCCCGGCGCGTTCTGGATCCCGGCCCCCACGATCGACACCTTGGCGACCGACGAATCGGTGGTCATGTCCCGGAAGCCGAGGTCGTGGATGAGCGGCTCCAGGAGCCGTTTGGCCTTGGCCAGCTCGACCCGCGGGATCGTGAACGACAGGTCCGTCGCCCCGCCATGGCCGACGTTCTGGACGATCATGTCCACGTTGATGCCGGCGTCGGCCAACGGCCCGAACACGCTGCGCGCGACGCCCGGCTTGTCCGGGACCTCGACCAGCGTGATCTTGGCGACGTTGCGGTCGTGGGCCAGCCCCCGGACCTTGTTCCGCTGCTCCACGAGCGCGTCCTCCCTGATCTGCGTTCCGGGTGCGTCCTCGAACGAGCTGAGGACCTCGATGACGACGTCGTTGACCCAGCCGAGCTCCACCGCCCGCGTCTGCATGACCTGCGCCCCCTGGTTGGCGAGCTCCATCATCTCCTCGTAGCCGATGACGGACAGCTGGCGGGCGGCCGGCTCGATGCGCGGGTCCGCGGTGTAGATCCCCTTGACGTCGGTGAAGATCTGGCAGCGATCGGCACCCAGCTGCGCGGCCAGCGCCACGCCGGTCGTGTCCGAGCCGCCGCGGCCAAGGGTCGTGATCTCGGCGGCGTGGACGTCGCTTGCCGTGGGGCTCGCCGCGAGTGGCCCGAGTGCGGCGGCGCTCATCCCCTGGAACCCCGCCACGATCACGACCTTGCCCGATTCCAGCTCGGCGCGAACACGTCGCGGGTCGATCCCCGCGATCCGCGCCCGGCCATACCGGCCGTCCGTGGTGATCCCCGCCTGCGGGCCCGTGAGGCTGATCGCCGGGACGCCGAGCGAGTGGAGGGCCATCGAGACGAGGGTGGCGCTCTGGTGCTCGCCGGTCGAGAGGAGCACGTCCAGCTCGCGCGGATCCGGGTCGTCGGTGATGGCCGCCGCGAGCCCCAGGAGCTCGTCGGTGGTATCGCCCATCGCCGACACGACGACGACCAGCTGTGCGCCGCTCGCGCGCTCGCGGACGATCCGGCGCGCAACACGCCGGATCCGTTCTGCGCCGGCGACCGACGAGCCGCCGAACTTCATCACGACAAGGGGCTCGGACATCGCGCGCATTCTAGCGGAGGGCCGCTGAGCGACCCGCGTTCGCGTTCTTCGGCTTCCCGCTCGTCTTGCTCGTCGGGCCGGGCTTCGCCGCCGTTGTGTGGGCGGTGCGACGCCGACGAGCAGGGTCGCCGGACATCCGCCCGGACGGATTCCCCGGATCGCGCGACAATCACGCCTCCGACCCACCCCCGACCGGAGGCGCCCCGCATGTGCTTCGACCACGACTCCCGGCCGCCCATCACGCCCATCGCCGGCGGCGCGCTCGATGCGCGGGAGCTCGAGCTCGACGCGGCGGACGGCAACCACTACGGCGCCTACGTTGCGCGGGCGGCCGAGCCAACCGGCGCGGGGATCGTGATCCTGCCCGATGTCCGCGGGCTCCACGACTACTACCGCGAGCTCGCCCTGCGGTTTGCCGAGCACGGGGTCGACGCGATCGCGATCGACTACTTCGGGCGGACCGCCGGCATCGGCGATCGCGGCGCGGGCTTCTCGTACCGGGAGCACGTCCAGCAGACGACGCTCGCGGGCCTGCGGGCCGACACGACGGCCGCGGCCGCCCACCTCCGGACCGAGGCCGAGCCCGCGTCCCTGTTCACGATCGGCTTCTGCATGGGCGGTCGGCTGGCATATCTGACGGCGACCTTCGGGCTCGATCTCGCCGGCGTGATCGGCTTCTATGGCTGGCCGGTCGGCGAGGGATCCAACGGAACTCCCGCCCCAGCCGATGTGGCGACCACCTTCGCCAGCCCCGTCCTCGGCATCTTCGGCGGCGCGGACGAGGGCATCGGGCGCGACGCCGTTGCGACGTTCGACGACGCGCTCCAGGCGGCCGGCGTCGAGCACCGGATCGTGACCTATCCGGAGGCCCCGCACAGCTTCTTCGATCGCAAGGCCGAGGATTTCGCCTCCGCCTCGGCACAGGCATGGGACGAGGTGCTCGGTTTCGTTCGCGGACACACGAAGGGCTGACATGGGATTCCTGCGACGGCTGGTCGGTGGCAACCCGGAACCGGATGCGGGGACCGGCGCCCCGGCGGACGGCGGCCGGGACGAGGCCGCGACGGCAGACGAGGACGAGATCGCCCGGGACCGTGAGCTGGTCCGCGAGGAGGCCGAGCGGCTCGATGACGAGCTCATCCAGCGCCAGCTTCGATACGCCGATCGATCGTGGGTTCCGCCCACGCAGGGGAGCAGTCAGCGTTCGGGTGAAGAGGGTGCGCCCGAAGACTGAGCGCCCGACCCCGGCGTGACCGCGCCGAGTGACGAGCCTCGTGGCCGGATGTCCCGGCGTCGGCGTTCCAGCCGCGTTCTACCGCCTGAGGATCACCCAGGCGAACAGCAGCACGGCCACGACGCCGATCACCGGGAGCGCCCCTGGCGGCAGGGCCGCGCCGAGCGCCGACACCATGCCGCCGATCGCGTCGCCGATCGCGGCGATCGAACCGCCGACAAGCCCGGTGATGCCGTCGCCGACAGCGCGCACGAGTCCGTCCATCGACCCGAAGTGTGGGACACCGCGCCAACCGCCGCTCGAGAACGTGGTCGGGCGTGACGTGGCGCGTGCTCGGTCGGGCGGGCAGATCCAATTCGCGCTCCACGCGGCCGCCGGGACGCGTACGCTGGGAGCAAATCCAACTGACGGAGAGGGCCATGAAGGAACGGCTCATCGGCGACGACCAGATGCTGGTCACGGCTGACACGACCATCGGGGATGCGCTCTGGGACTGGGTGGCCGCCGACGCCGCTCGGCGCGCACCCGACGGCTGGCGAATCGCGAACATCGGCGCGGTCGGCACGCAGGTGGCGGGCGCACCGGTCGGCATGGCATACGGCGCCGGTGTCGCCATGACCGGTGTCGCCATGTGGATCCTGTACCGGCGGTGACCGCACACGAACCGGCCGAAGCCCCGCGCGCCGCGCCGCCAAGCGACCGAACTCGCACCCGGCGACTGCCCGACCGCGGCCGCTACGACCGGGCCACGATCGACGCCATCATCGACGCCGCAATCGTCGGCCACGTGGGCTGGGTCCACGAGGGCCAGCCGTTCGTGACCCCGACATCCGTGTGGCGCCAGGGCGATCGCCTGTACTGGCACGGCTCGAGAGCCAGCCGGATGCTGCGGGCGACCGATGGCCAGCTCGTGTGCGTCACCGTCACCCACCTCGACGGCCTGGTGCTCGCGCGGTCGGGCTTCAACCACTCGGTCAACTACCGGTCGGTCATGGCCCTGGGCACGGCGCACCTGGTGACCGACGACGCCGAGGCAGACGCGGCGCTGGAGACGTTCATCGAGCACGTCTATCCGGGCCGCTGGGCGGAGCTCCGCCCGATCACGCCCAAGGAGCGCAAGGCGACCTCGGTGATGTGGATGGACCTGTCCGAGGCGTCGGCCAAGATCCGCGCGGATATCAACCACGACGACCCGGGCGACGAGACCTGGCCGACCTGGGCGGGCGTGATCCCGATGCGCACGGTTGGCGGCGAGGCGCGAGCCAGATCCGCACGTGGCGCCCGGAACCCCGGTCCCCGAGGCGCGCCTCCCCGGCTGATCCGCGCTGGAAAGCGTCGCTAGCCGGCCACGACCTCCGGCCCGTGATTTCGGGGATCGCACGATCGCCGTGCGTCCGGCCAGGCCGCAGGCGGCAGCCTCGTCGCGGAACGCCGCCTCCACCGGATCAGTGTCCGCGCCGGGTGCGATGAACGCGAGCACGGTGGACCCGGCGCCGGACAGGAACGCGCCGAGCGCACCGGCCTCGCGCGCCGCGCCGGTCAGCCGCGGCAGCTCCGGGTATGACGCCGATCGGTACGGCTCGTGGAGCCGGTCCACGGTGAGGTCCGCGAGCAGCTCGAAGCGGCCGCTGGCGATCCCCGCGACCCCGATCGCGACCCGGCCCAGGTTCTCGACGGCGTGGCGCAGCGGGACGTCCGTCGGGAGCACCCGGCGCATCACCTCGGTGGACAGCCGGCGTTCGGGGATGAACAGCACGCACCGCAGCCCGGCAGGCGAATCGAAGCGCACCGCCGCCACGCGATCAGCGAGATGCGCGGAAACAACGAACCCGCCGAGCAGCACCGCCGCGGCGTTGTCGGGGTGCGTCTCGATCACCGTCGCGATCTGGAGCAGCGCATCCGGTGCGAGAACGTCGCCCACCAGGGCGTTGCCCGCGACCACGCCGCCGACCGTCGCGGCCGCGGACGAGCCGAGCCCGCGCGACAGGGGGACGTCGTTGTGCATCGCCACCCGCCAGCCGATGGCCGCGGGTCGCGGGCCCAGGGTCGCCTCCAGGACGCTCTCGAGACCGGCGATGAACCGGTTGTCCCGGGTCGCCGGCAGCTCGCCGGCACCCTCGCCGGTCACCTCGAGCTCGATCGATCCCGGCCCGCCCGGGTCCTCGACAGCTTCGACGGTCACCCGGTTGGTCAGCTCGAGCGCCAGCCCCAGGCAGTCGTAGCCGGCGCCGAGGTTCGCCGACGAGGCCGGGACATCGATGGTCAGGCGGCGCCCGACCAGCGCGGCCCAGGACCCCGGCGCCGGCATCACCGCCACCTCAGAGCCAGCCCAGCGCGCGACCGACGCCCGAGACCGTCGGCTCCGCCTCGACGACCTCGACGGTCAGGCCCGCCTCGGCGGTCGTGGGGTCCTTGAGCCCGTTCCCGGTCAGCACGCACACGACCGTCGCGTCCGGGTCGAGCTCGCCGCGCCGCGCCGCCTTGGTGACGCCCGCGACGGAGGCCGCGGACGACGGCTCGCAGAACACGCCCTCGAGCCGGGACAGCTCCCGGTACGCGGCCAGGATCTCGTCGTCGGACACGGCGTCGATCCGGCCGCCGGAGGCGTCGCGGGCGTCGGTGGCCAGCGTCCAGGACGCCGGGTTGCCGATCCGGATCGCGGTGGCGACCGTCTCCGGGTGCTCGATCGGGTGCCCGGCGACGAGCGGCGCGGCGCCCGCGGCCTGGAACCCCCACATCTGCGGCACGGACGTCGCCAGCCCCGCATCGCGGTACTCGCGGAACCCGCGCCAGTAGGCGCTGATGTTGCCCGCGTTGCCCACCGGGATCGCGAGCACGTCGGGCGCCCGGCCCAGGTCGTCGACGACCTCGAACGCGGCGGTCTTCTGGCCCTCGATCCGGAACGGGTTGACGGAGTTGACCAGCGTGACCGGGTGGTCGTCCTGCTCGGACAGCGCCCGGACGACCCGCAGCGCCTCGTCGAAGTTGCCGCTGACCGAGATCACGCGCGCCCCGAACACCATGGCCTGGAGCAGCTTGCCGACGGCGATCTTGCCGGCCGGCAGCACGACCACGCACTCGAGGCCCGCGGCGGCGGCATAGGCGGCGGCCGAGGCCGAGGTGTTGCCGGTCGACGCGCAGATCACGCTCCGCGCCCCTTCCTCGAGCGCCTTGGCGACCGCCAGGACCATGCCCCGGTCCTTGAAGCTGCCGGTCGGGTTCTGGCCCTCGATCTTGAGGTGCAGGTTGCGCAGCCCGAGCGACGCGCCGAGGCGCTGGGCGTGGACCAGCGGGGTCGCGCCCTCGCCCAGCGAGACGACGGGCGTGGCCTCGGTGACCGGCAGGAACGACCGGTAGCGGTCGACGAGTCGCGGGCGGGCGGCGGGCGGCGTCGGCATCTCCATCGGCCTCAATCTGACACGGGGTAGCAGGCGCCCGACGGCGCGACGACGCATTCTGCGGTCAATGGTCGCACGGAGATCCCCGTTCGCTCGGTCGCCGGGGCCGAGCCCGGCCCACGTCGATCCGAGGCCGCGCGCGATCGCGACCAGGTCGCCCATCACCGCCGAAGCGGTCGCCGGACCGCCGGCGCCCGGGCCCTCGAACGCGACCCGGCCCACCGGGTCGGCATCCACCTCGATCCGGTTGAGCACCCCGTCGCAGCGACCGAACGGCGAGTCGGCGGGCACCACGCTGGGCACGACCGATGCCTCGAGGGCTCCGTCATCGGCGAGCCTGGCGCCCGCG